>NZ_CP136995.1:0-601955 GCF_033110285.1 Ottowia sp. SB7-C50 | reverse complement strand
CCAGCGGGTGGCCCAGGGCAATGGCGCCGCCATTCACGTTGACCTTCTCGTGCGGCACGCCGAACTCCTTCATGAACTTCATCGGCACGGCGGCGAAGGCTTCGTTCACTTCAAACAGGTCAATGTCCTCGATCTTCAGCCCCGCCTTCGCCAGTGCCTTGCGCGTGGCCGGCATGGGGCCGGTGAGCATGATGGTCGGGTCGGCGCCCGACAGCGCCGTGGCCACGATGCGCGCACGCGGCTTGAAGCCGTGGGTCTTGATGGCCGTTTCGTTGCCGATCAGCACCGCCGCCGCGCCATCCACGATGCCCGACGAATTGCCGGCGTGGTGCACGTGGTGGATGCGCTCGACCTGCGGGTAGCGGCTAATGGCCACCGCATCAAAGCCCATCGCCCCCAGTTGCTCGAACGACGGCCGCAGCCCCGCCAGCGCCTCGACCGTGGTGCGCGGCTTGATGAACTCGTCTTCTTCCAGAATCGTCTGGCCCAGGAAGTCGGTCACTGGCACCACCGAGCCTTTGAAATACCCCGCCTCACGCGCTGCAGCCGCGCGCTGCTGCGATGTGACGGCAAATTGGTCCACGTCCTCGCGCGAGAAGCCTTCCAGCGTGGCGATCAAATCGGCCCCCACGCCTTGCGGCACGAAGTCGGTCGCGCTGTTGGTCGCCGGATCTTGCGCCCACGCGCCACCGTCGGAGCCAATCGGCACGCGGCTCATGCTCTCCACGCCGCCGGCCACGACCAGGTCTTCCCAGCCGCTGCGCACCTTCTGCGCCGCCATGTTGACCGCTTCCAGGCCTGAGGCGCAGAAGCGGTTCAGCTGCACGCCCGCGCACTGCCAGTCCCAGCCTGCTTTCAGTGCCGCCACCTTGGCGATGACGGAACCCTGCTCACCGATGGGCGAGACCACGCCCATCACCACGTCATCGACGCTGGCGGTGTCGAAATCGTGACGACTCTGGAGTGCGGTGAGCGTGCCGGCCAGCAGATCGACGGGCTTGACCTCATGTAGGCTGCCGTCCTTCTTGCCCTTGCCGCGCGGCGTGCGCACGGCGTCGAAAACATAGGCTTCGGTCATGAAAATCACTCCTTGGTCGTGGCGCGACAGCGCACGCGCTCCGCGACGCCCAGTATAGATATTTCACCAAGTGGGTGCTTGGTGAAAATGCAGTATGAATGTCCGCCAGGGGACAGGAGGGGGGACTGCGGTGCGTCAGTCTGCGGTGAAGCCGATCGACTTGACGATGGGCGCCCAGCGGTCGGTATCGGCCTTCAACAGCGCCCCCAGTTCGGCGGGTGAACTGGGCGTGGGCTCCAGGCCGAAGCCATGAAGCGCCTCGATCACATCGGGCGCTTTCAGCGCCTCGCGCAATGCCGCATTCAGGCGATTGACTGTCTCGGCGCTGGCTTTGGCGGGCACGAAGAAGCCATACCATTCGCTGTAGGTCATGTCCTTGTAGCCCTGCTCGGCGTACGTGGGCACCTGGGGCGTGAAGCGACTGCGCTTGGCCCCCGACGTGCCGAGGATGCGCAGCTTGCCGGCCGGCGCGTGGCGCAAGAACTCGCCGAGCGGGCTGGACATGGCCGGCAGTTGCGCGCCCAGCAAGTCCTGAATGCCGGCCTGCGATCCGCGAAAGCCAATGTGCGTAAGGTCAACGCCCGAGGCCCGCCCCAGCGTCAGTGCCGAGAAGTGCAGCGTCGACCCCGGTGCAGGCGAACCTACGCTGGCCTTGCTGGGATTGGCCTTGGCCCAGGCCATGAATTCGGGGATGGTCTTGACGCTGTCCGGCACGGCCGGTCCGACTGCAAAGCCATAGTCGAAGCTGACGCCATTGGCCACGGGCGTCAGGTCGGTCGCGGCGTCGTAGGGCAGCTTCTTGTAGGTGTGGGGGTAGATGCCGAGAATCGACATGGGCGTGATGAGGATCACGCTGCCATCGGCCGCCTGGCCCTTGGTCGCACTGACGGCCAACTGGCCGCCGGCGCCGGTGCGGTTGTCCACGACCACCGACTTGGCGTAGCCCGCCGCGGCCAGCTTGTCGGCCACGCGGCGCGCCACCACGTCGATGGTGCTACCGGCTGGAAAGCCGCACAGGATGCGCGCTTGCTCCAGCGGTGCGGCGATGACGGCGCTGGTAGCGCCCAGCGCCGCGACGGCCAGCAGGCCACAGAAGCGTCGACGAGGAATGTGGCTGTGCATGGTCTCTTCTCCAGGTTGTGTGAAGCGGGACGCGGTTGGCAGCGATCAACGCGCGGAATCGGTGTACTGGCGCCGAAGCGCAAGCTTGTTCAGCTTGCCGACCGACGTGCGGGGCAGTTCGGTCACAAATTCGATGTGATCGGGCACCATCCATTTGGCAAAGCGCGGACGCAGGTGGTCCTGGATGTCACTGGCGCTCACATGGCTGTTTCCGGGCTTGAGCACGAGCAGCGCCAGCGGCCGCTCGCTCCAGCGCTCGTCAGGTACGGCGATCACGGCCGCTTCAGCCACGGCCGGGTGGTCACACAGGGCCTTCTCCATGTCCACGGAACTGATCCATTCGCCGCCGGACTTGACCAGGTCTTTCAACCTGTCCACCAGGCGCATGTAGCCGTCGGGCTGAAACACCACGATGTCGCCCGTCTTCATCCAGCCGTCGGCCGTGGTGGCTGAAATGGGCTGCGGGTGGCCAATATAGGCGCTGGTCACCCACGGCCCCCGCACCTGTAACTCGCCCATGGCCACGCCGTCGTGCGGCTGCACCGCGCCACTCTCGTCGACGTGGCGCATCTCGATAAAGGGCAGCGGCAGCCCGTTGGACACGCGCAGGTGAATCAGCGCCTCGCCCGTGAGATCGCGGTATTCCGGCCGCACCCAGGTCTGGCTGCCCATCGGCGAGGTTTCGGTCATGCCCCAGCCGGTCTGCAGGTGCACACCGAGCCGGTCAAAGCGGCGAAACATCTCGGGCGGCGGTGCGGAACCGCCGCAATAGATGCGCGTGCCGGCCGGAAACCTCCAGCGACCGGGGTGCTGGTCGATCACGTTCAGCACATCACTCCAGAAGGTCGGCACACCCAGCGACACATTGGCCTGCTCATTGACGAACAGATCCATGATTTCGGCCGGTGTGGCTCGCGGGCCAGTGAACACCTGCTTCTGCCCCAGCATGGCCGAGGTGTGCGGCATAGACCAGGCGTTGGCATGGAACATCGGCGCAAGCGCCATCACGGTGTCGCGGCCCGACAGGTTGAGCGCGTCCGGCGTTGCCGCCCCGAGTCCGTGCAGCAGTATCGACCGGTGCGAATACACCACGCCCTTGGGGCGCCCTGTGGTGCCCGAGGTGTAGCAGATCGACACGGGATCGCGTTCGTCGAATGCATCCTCCGGCCAGCCGGGCAACGGCGTGGCATCCGCCAGAGTCTCGGCCCACAGGCGATGGCCGGCTCCCGGCGCAGATTCGGCGGCTGGCGCCGGCGCACCAAGCGGATGAACGATGACGTGATCCAGACTGACATGCTCGGCGACCTGCCGCCACAGCGGCAGCAGGTCGTCGTCTACCAGCAGCGCGACATCGCCAGCGTCTGCCACGATGTACGCCAGCTCCTCGGGCATCAGACGGGGATTGAGCGGGTGCAAGACCGCGCCGATCGCGGGAACGGCGTAGTACGCCGCCAGATGGGCGGCGTGGTTCCACATGAGCGTGGCCACGCGCTGGCCGGGCGTGATGCCAAAGCCCTTCAACGCGCCCGCCAGGGCGAGCGCTTCGCGCGCGACAGCGCGGTAGTTGGAGCGCCGCACGTCCCCGGGGCCATGGCGGCTCACCACCTCGACACCGGGGAACAGCAGCTCCGCCCGGCGCATCACGTCGGTCACACGCAGCGGCGCATCCATCATGGTGCGCGGCACCGGCCGCCCCGCGCGCTCGCGCCGCAGCACCTCGAATGACGATGACATGGACAGACCTCCAACGCCCTTGCGGCCATGCGCGCGATTGCGGCAGGCCGGGATGACAGGAAGGATTGTTCGAAGCTTCGCCTAATTCGTCAATTGAGATTGACGAATTTTTCGCTGGGGTTTTCCCTTGAGATCAGGCCCGCTCGTCGGCCGACCAGGGCTTGGCCAGGATGCGCCGCAGCGCCGCTACGTCTTCGGGGCCCAGCGTCTCGACCAGCTCCTGCTCGATGCGCTCAAACGCGCGCAGAGCCTGCTCCACCATGACCCACCCCTTCTCGGTGAAGCGCAGGAGCTTGACACGACCGTCGCGCTCGGACGGAACAAACTCCACCAGCCCCATGGCCGCCGCGTCATTGGCTAGCTGGTGCACCGCCTGGCGCGACACGGACAGAACTCGCGCCAGTTCAGACAAACCCATCGGCTTGCCATGCAGGTGCGCGAACATGCGGTTCATCGCCGTGGTCACGCCGCCGTAACCCTCGCGCACGGCGTTTTCCATGACCCGCGCTTCCATCCAGTCGAAACGGGCCATCAGCAGTTGGCGGAGTTGGGGCGGGCGCGGACTCATGAAGGCAAGCGGAAAATCTGTGATGCAGGAGCGACTGCAGTTTGTCAGCGTGGATTGACGGATTGTGCCCCACGCCGAATGGTGTCCAACAATCCTGGGCCCACAGCCAACGCAGGCGCCGAAGCGCCCTCGTCCGGCATCGCCCCGCTCGGGGCGCGCACTCACGCGCATGGCGCAGCGTCTGATGGATCGCGGCCGAGCCCTGTGCCGTGCCGCCCTTCCCCACCCGCAAACCGCGCCGCCCCGGCCAGCGCGTCGGCCAGGCATTCACGGCCCTGCGCCCATTCGCGCTGCATGGCTTCGGCCAGCGGCCAGTCCCACTGGGTGAGGGCGCTCATGCGGTCGGCGCGCATCGTCGCCTGCGGAAAGGCGGCGATCTGGTGTGCCAGGGCGACGGCGGCAGGGCGTGCGTCGCCGGTGGGCACGACGCGGTTGGCCAGGCCCATGGCCAGCGACTCGTCGGCATCGACGCGGCGCCCGGTCAGGATCAGGTCCAGCGCGCGGCTCTGGCCGATGAGGCGCGGCAGGCGCACGGTGCCGCCGTCGATCAGCGGCACGCCGAAGCGGCGGCAATAGACGCCGAAGTAGGCGTCTGCCTCCATCACCCTCAGGTCGCACCACAGCGCCAGTTCCATGCCGCCGGCCACGGCCGCGCCGCTGACGGCGGCAATCACCGGCTTGGTGAGCAGCAGGCGCGACGGGCCCATGGGGCCGCGCGGCTCGGGCGCTTGCGGTGGGTAGTCCAGGTCGGCCAGCAGCTGGCGCACATGGCGATCCGCTTCGCCGGCCATGCGGGCGCCGGATTTCAGGTCCCACCCGGCGCAGAAGTGACCGTGCGCCCCGTGGAACACCGCCACCCGCGCGTCGGCGTCGTGCTCGAAGGCCACGAAGGCGGCATGCAGCGCGCGCGCCGTGGCAGCATCGACGGCGTTGCGCACGTCGGGCCGGTCCAGCGTGATCACGGTGACGGGGCCGTCCTTGTCCACCCGCACTGTCTTTTCGTCCATGACCGGTCCCCTCCAGGTCGAGCCTGCCACTCGTCGCGGCCAGTATAGGATTTTTACCAAGTGATTGCTTGGTGAAAATTCAGCACAATAGACGCGTTGGCGACTTGTCACAGGGTTTGCACTAGCTCACTGCGGGCTTGCGGCCACTACAGTTGCGCCGAATTCCGACAGGACTGAAACCACAGGAGTCAAATGCAGTTTCTGCAGTTGGTGATCAGCGGCATTGCGCAGGGCTGTATTTACGGCCTGATCGCGCTGGGCTTCGTGCTGATCTACAAGGCCACCGAAACCGTCAGCTTTGCCCAGGGCGAGCTGATGATGCTGGGCGCGTTCTGCGGCCTGGCGGGCCTGACGATGCTGGGCTTTCCGTTCTGGCTGACGGTGATCGCCAGCATCGCCGCCATGGCGCTGGTGGGCGTGGTGACCGAGCGCGTGGTGATCCGCCCCATCCTGGGCCAGCCGGCGTTTTCCATCGTCATGCTGACCATTGGCCTGGGCTATGTGGGGCGCGGCCTGATCACCATGATTCCCGGCATCGGTACCGAAACGCACACGCTGCCGGTGCCCTACAAGGACGTGACCTGGAACCTGGCCGGCCTGGTGCTGAGCGCCGAGCAGGTGGTGATCATCGCCGTCACCGCGCTGCTGTGCCTGGGCCTGTACGCCATGTTCAAGTACAGCAAGCTGGGCATCGCCATGCAGGCGTCGTCGCAAAACCAGCTGGCGGCGTATTACATGGGCATTCCGGTCAAGCGGCTGAACGGCCTGGTGTGGGGGCTGGCGGCGGCGGTGGCGGCCATTGCCGGTCTGCTGCTGGCGCCCATTACCTTCGTGCACGCCAACATGGGCTTCATCGGGTTGAAGGCCTTTCCCGCCGCGGTGGTGGGCGGCTTCGGCAGCCTGCCGGGCGCCATCGTGGGCGGGCTGATCATCGGCATTGTTGAATCCTTGTCGGGCTTTTACCTGCCAGAGGGCTTCAAGGACATTGCCGCCTACGTGGTGGTGCTCATCATGCTGATGGTCAAGCCGAACGGCCTGTTTGGCGAAAAACTGCGCAAGAAGGTCTGAACGATGCGCTTCATCTTCAAGACCGATTACGATCAGGACATCCGCCTGGCCAAGCACGGCGGCCAGGTCTTCTGGTACACCGCGCTGCTCGCGCTGTTGCTGGCCGCGCCCTGGATCTTCCCGGAATACTGGCTGGCGCAGCTTACCTTCGTGCTGATCTACGGCATCGTCGGCCTGGGGCTGATGCTACTGGCGGGTTTCACGGGGCAGTTCTCGATGGGCCACGCGGCCTTTCTGGGCGTGGGCGCCTACACGCAAGGCGTATTGACCAACCTGGGCTTGCCGTTTCCCATCGCCATGCTGTGCGCGGCCGGGCTGGCGGCGTCGGTCGGCATCGTGGTGGGGCTGCCGGCGCTGCGCCTGAAGGGCATCTACCTGGGCATCGCCACGCTGTCGTTCGGCTTCATCGTCGAAGAAGTCTTCGCCCGCTGGGAAAAGCTCACCGGCGGCAACGCGGGCATGCACGTCAAGGCGCCCGAAATTTTTGGCTGGAAGGTCGATTCCAGCGAAGGCTTCTATTTCGTCTGCCTGGTCACCGCGGTGCTGGTGACGCTGGGCGTGCTCAACCTGCTGCGCTCGTCCACCGGCCGGGCCTTCGTGGCGATCCGCGATTCCGAAATTTCGGCGCAAAGCATGGGCATTCACCTGGCGCGCTACAAGACGCTGTCGTTTGCGCTGTCGGCCGCGCTGGCGGGGCTGGGCGGCGCGCTGTATGCGCACAAGCTGCAGTTCCTCTCGCCCGACCAGTTCAGCATCATCCAGTCGATCGACCTGTTGTTGCTGGTGGTCATCGGCGGCCTGGGGTCGGTGCATGGCGCCTTCCTGGGTGCGGCTTTCCTCATCGCCATGCCGCAGATCATCGCCATCGTCAAGGACTACCTGCCCGCCGCCATCGGCCAGGCGCCCGGCCTGCAGGCGGTGGTCTACGGCGCAGTGCTGATCCTCTTCGTGCTGTTCGAGCCGATGGGCCTGTACGGCCGCTGGTTGAAGATCCGCACTTGGCTGCAGCTGTTCCCGTTCTACCGCAAGGGCATGTTCAAGCGGCAGAAGTCCTTTCAAAAATCGGACAGACTGAAATGACCCCCCCTGAGTCGCTTCGCGCCTTCCCCCCAAGGGGGGACACCGCTGGTGGCCGGCACAGGTCCGGCCACGGCGGTCACTGGCATGGCCTGCTCCGCGGCCGCCTCGCCCTGCGGGCTGTTTGGTGGAGTGGCCGCATGACGGGCGATGTGCTTCTGTCCGCGCGCAACCTCAGCGTGCGCTTTGGCGGCGTGCTGGCAGTCAACGACGTCAGCTTCGACGTGCGGCGCGGCGAGGTGTTCACGCTGATCGGCCCCAACGGCGCTGGCAAGACGACGGTGTTCAACCTGATCAGCCGCATCTACACGCCCACCAGCGGGCAGATCGACTACGCCGGCCCCCACGGCACAGTCAAGCTCACCGACCAGCCGCCGCACCGCGTGGCGGGCTTGGGGATTGCGCGCACGTTCCAGAACATCGAGCTGTTCGAGCACGCCACCGTGCTGCACAACCTGCTGATTGGGCGCCACACGCACCGCCAGACCGGCTTCTGGAGCGAGCTGTTCTTCACCCCCGCCACGCGCGCGGCCGAGGTGCAGGCGCGCGAGCGCGTCGAGCGCGTGATCGACCTGCTCGACTTGCAGCACTACCGCGATTCCATGGTGGCCGGGTTGCCCTATGGCGTGCGCAAGGTGGTGGAACTGGCGCGCGCCCTGTGCGCCGAGCCGCAGTTGCTGCTGCTGGATGAGCCCTCGTCGGGCCTGAACGTGGAAGAAACGGGCGACATGGCGTTCTGGATCCAGGACATCGTGCACGAGCTGGGCGTGACGGTGCTGATGGTGGAGCACGACATGACGCTGGTCTCGCGCGTGTCGGATCGCGTGGTGGCCATGAACCAGGGCCAGGTGCTGGCCACCGGCACGCCGCGCGAAGTGCAAAGCGATGCGGCGGTGATCGAGGCCTACCTGGGCTCCATCGACGACGTGGCCTCGCTGCGGAGGACGCCGGCATGACGGCAACTATGATTTCTGTAGCTGCCGGCGCCGATACAGCAACGGTACAACCCATGTTGAAGCTGCTCAACGTGGAAAGCGCCTACGGCCCCATCAAGGCGATCCGCGGCGTCAGCCTGCAGGTGGAGCGCGGGCAGATCGCCACCGTGCTGGGCAGCAACGGCGCGGGCAAGAGCACCATCCTCAAGACCATCTCCGGCATCATCGACCCACGCAAGGGCTCGGTCGAGTTCAAGGGCGCCGACATCACGGCGCGCGACCCGGCCTTCATCGTGCAGCAGGGGCTGAGCCACGTGCCCGAGGGGCGCGAGGTGTTTCCGCTGCTGTCCGTGCGCGACAACCTGGTGATGGGCGCCTACACGCGCCAAGACCGCGACGGCGTGGCGCGCGACATGGAACAGGTGTTTGGCTACTTCCCCATCCTGAAAGAACGTGCGGCGCAGGACGCCGGCCTGCTCTCCGGCGGTCAGCAGCAGATGCTGGCCATCAGCCGGGCGCTGATGGCCAACCCGGATTTGATTTTGCTGGACGAGCCCAGCCTGGGCCTGTCCCCAAAGCTCACCAAGGAAATCTTCGAGATCGTGGTGCGCATCAACCGCGAGCGCGGCACCACGATTTTGCTGGTGGAGCAGAACGCCAACATGGCGCTCAACGCCGCCGACTACGGCTATGTGCTGGAAAACGGCCGCATCGTGATGGAAGACACCTGCGAGCGGCTGCGCGAAAAGGAAGACATCAAGGAGTTCTACCTGGGCATGGCCGAAACCGGGGTGCGCGGCGAACGGCGCTGGAAGAAGAAGAAAACCTGGAGATAAGGCATGAGCAATCTTTGGGATCTTTCACACATCCAGCCGCAGCCGGCCAGCGTGCTCGACGGCGACACCATTCCGGCCATGTTTTGGAACGCCGTGGCACAGCGCGGGCCCAACGTGTGGCTGCGCGAGAAGCACTTCGGCATCTGGCGCAGTTGGACCTGGAACCAGGTGGCCGACGCGGTGCGCGAAATCGCCGGCGGCCTGATGAGCCTGGGCTTTGCGCCGGGCGACACGTCGTCCATCCTGTCCAACACCGTCCTGGAATGGGTGCTGGCCGACCTGGCCGTGCTGGCGTGCGGCGGTGTGTCGAACGGCATCTACCCCACCGACGCGCCAGCGCAGGTGCACTACCTGTGCGAGGACTCGCGCACCAGCGTGCTGTTCGTCGAGGACGACGAGCAGCTCGACAAGGCGCTGGAAGTGCGCGACCAGTTGCCGCTGCTGCGCAAGATCGTCGTCTTCGACATGGAAGGCCTGCGCGACCTGAAGGAGGCCGACGTCATCAGCCTGGATGCGCTGCGCGAGCTGGGCCGGCAGTACAACGCCGCGCACCCGGATGAACTGCAGCGCCGCTCGGCGGCCATCAAACCTGAAGACCTGGCGATCCTGGTCTACACGTCCGGCACCACGGGCAAGCCGAAGGGGGCCATGCACACGCACGCGGGCCTGACCTACAGCGTGCGCGGCTACAACACGCTGATTTCGCGCACCGACGCGGATGAATGCATGTGCTTTCTGCCGCTGTGCCACATTGCCGAACGCATGGGCGGCGAGTATTTCTCGCTCTACACGGGGGCCAAGCTCAACTTTGTAGAGAACCCCGACACCGTGCCCGAGAACGTGCGCGAGATCGCGCCCACCGTGTTCACGGCCGTGCCGCGCGTGTGGGAGAAGTTCTACTCCGGCGTCGCCATCGCGCTGAAGGAAGGCACGCGCCTGCAGCAGGCCGTGTACGCCTGGGGCATTGGCGTGGGCCAGCAGATTGCCGAGCGCGTGCTGGCGGGTCAGCCCGTGCCGGCCAGCCTGAAGGCCAGGTTCACCGTGGCGCGCTGGCTGGCGCTGAACAACGTGCGCAAGCTCATCGGCATCCACCGCGCACGCTTTCTCGTGACCGGCGCGGCGCCCATTTCGCCCGAGCTGGTCAAGTGGTACCTGGCACTGGGCCTGCCCATGCTCGAGGTGTGGGGCATGACGGAAACCTGCGGCGCCTCCACTGGTGTGCCGGCGGATCGCATCAAGCCCGGCAGCATTGGCCCGGCGGCCGATTTCAACCAGGTGCGGCTTGACCCCGAGACGGGCGAAATCCAGGTGAAGGGCCCGAACGTGTTCGCCGGCTACCTGAACCTGCCCGAAAAAACCGCCGAGACCTTCACCCCCGATGGTTGGCTGCGCACGGGCGACGTGGGCACGGTGGATGGCGATGGCTTCTTCCGCATCACCGACCGCATGAAGGACATCATCATCACGGCCGGCGGCAAGAACGTGACGCCGAGCGAGCTGGAAAACGAGCTCAAGTTCAGCCCGTACATCACCGATGCGGTGGTCATCGGCGACAAGCTGCCGTACCTGACGGTCATCATCATGATCGACCAGGAAAACGTCGAAAAGTACGCTCAGGACCACGACGTGCCTTTCTCGAACTACGCCAGCCTGACGCGCGCGCCCGAGGTGCAGGCGCTGATCCAGGGCGTGATCGACGAGGTGAACAAGAAGTTCGCGCGCGTCGAGCAGATCAAGAAGTTCTTCCTGCTCGACACCCAGCTGACGGCCGAAGACGAGGAGCTGACGCCCACCATGAAGCTCAAGCGCAAGCTGGTGCAGACCAAGTACGCGCCGCAGATCGAGGCGATGTACCGGTGAACGCACCGGCACGTGCGGGCGGCATCAGGGTAATCACAGAGGCGACGGTTTGAACCCGCGCCCCACAATCTGGCTCGAAGCCCACAGTGGCGTTTCACCCGGGAGACTTTCCATGATCGCAGGCGCACGCACCGCCCTCACCTTGAGCCTTGTGCTGGCCGCCGCCAGCGCGATGGCGCAGCAGGGTGTCAGCAAAAATGAAATCGTGCTGGGCAGCATCCAGGACTTGTCGGGGCCGCTGGCCGGCTACGGCAAGCAGGCGCGCGCCGGCATGCAGCTGCGCATCGACGAGGTGAACGAGCAAGGCGGCATCCATGGCCGCAAGGTAGTGCTCAAGATCGAGGACTCTGGCTACGACCCCAAGCGCGCCGTGCTGGCGGCGCAGAAGCTGGTCAACCAGGACAAGATCTTCCTGATGGCGGGACACCTGGGCACGGCGGGCAACGTGGCGTCGTTTCCGGTGCAGTTCGACAAGAACGTCATCAACTTCATGCCGCTGACGGCCGCGCGCGAGATGTACGAGCCGGTGCATCGCCTGAAGTACGCCATGCTCAGCTCCTACTATGACCAGATGCACACGGTGCTACCGCGCCTGGTGAAGGAGAAGAATGCCAAGAAGGTCTGCGCGATTTATCAGGACGACGAATTCGGCCTGGAAGTGCTTCGCGGGGCCGAAGCCGGCATGAAGGAATTGGGCGGTACGCTGGCCGAAAAGACCAGCTTCAAACGCGCGGCGACCGACTTCTCGTCGCAAGTCGCCAAGATGAAGGCCAGTGGCTGCGACCTGGTGGTGCTGGGCACCGTGATCCGCGAAACCATCGGCACCATTGGCGAATCGCGCAAGACGGGCTTCAACCCGGTGTTCCTTGGTTCGGCCGCGGCCTACACCGACCTGATCCACAAGCTCGGCGGCAAGGCCATGGATGGGCTGTACGCCACCATGACGCAGCAGAACCCCTACACCGACGAAGCGTCGCAACCCCTGCGCTTCTGGGCCAACAAGTACAAGACGAAGTTCAACGAAGACCCCACCGTTTTCTCGGCCTATGGCTACACGCTGTTGGATCTGTTCGTGCAGGCGGCACAAAAAACTGGGCCCCAACTGACCACCGACAGCTTCATCAAGACCATGGACTCGATGTCGACGCAGCCCGACATGTTCGGTGGCCCGGCCCTGAGCTACAGCCCGACCAAGCGACTGGGCAACGGCACGTCGCGTCTGTCGCAAATCCAGGACGGCCGCTGGAAAGTCGTGTCCGAATACATCAAACCCTGATTCCGCTTTTTTCGATCCCCCTTCAGTTCAAAGGAGACCGTTTCAATGAAGTTGCCAATGATCACCAAGCTCGTCGCTGCTGCCCTGTTGGTCCCAGGGCTGGCCTGGGCCCAGTCGCAGGGCATCAGCAAGGACCAGATCACGCTCGGCTCGATTCAGGACTTGTCCGGCCCGCTGGCCGGCTTCGGCAAGCAGCTGCGTATGGGCATGCAACTGCGCGTGGACGAGATCAACGAGCAGGGCGGCATCAACGGCCGCAAGATCAACCTGAAGTTCGAGGACTCGGGCTACGACCCCAAGCGCGCCGTGCTGGCCGCGCAAAAGCTGGTCAACCAGGACAAGATCTTCGCCATGGTCGGCCACATCGGCACGGCGCAGAACGTGGCGACGTTCCCGGTGCTGTTCGACAAGAACGTCATCAGCTTCTTCCCAGTGACGGCTGCGCGCGAGATGTACGAGCCGCACAACCGCCTCAAGTATTCGTTTGCCGCCACCTACTACGACCAGGTGCGCCTGGGCGCGCCCAAGCTCTACAAGGAAAAGGGCGCCAAGAAGGCCTGTGCCATCTACCAGGACGACGAGTTCGGTCTGGAAGTGCTGCGCGGCGCCGAAGCCGGCCTGAAGAGCATCGGCGTTGATCTGGCCGAAAAGACCAGCTTCAAGCGCGCCGCGACCGACTTTTCGTCGCAGGTGGCGCGCATGAAGTCGGCAGGCTGCGACTTCGTCGTGCTGGGCACCATCATCCGCGAGACCATCGGCACCATCGGCGAATCGCGCAAGACCGGCTTCAACCCCACCTTCCTCGGGTCAAGCGCCGCCTACACCGACCTCATCCACAAGCTGGGCGGCAAGCCCATGGACGGCCTGTACGCCATGATGACGGTGCAGAACCCGTACCTGGACGAGGCCTCGCAGCCGATCCGTTTCTGGGCCAACAAGTACAAGACCAAGTTCAACGACGACCCGACGGTGTTCTCGGTCTATGGTTACAGCGTCATCGATGCCTTCATCCAGGCTGCCCAGAAGGCCGGCCCCAACCTGACCACCGACAGCTTCATCAAGTCGATGGACAGCATCACGATCCCGAGCGACATCTTCGGCGGCGCGCCGCAGACGTTCACCGCCACCAAGCGCCTGGGCAGCGATACGTCACGCATGTCGCAGATTCAGGACGGCAAGTGGAAGGTTGTGTCCGAGTACCTCAAGTAACCGGCTCGGGCCGCTGACGCGGCCCCGACCTGCCAAGCCGCCTCCGGGCGGCTTTTTTCTGCCTTCAGCGCGACATGCCCGCGCGCCGCGGCGACGATCATCGGCGTCAATTGGCTTTGCGCGCCGCCGTCGCAGGCAATGACAGTGCCCGAGATGTAGCTGGCCGCATCCGAGCCCAGGAACATCGCCAGCTGCGCGATGTCGTTGGGCGTGCCCATGCGGGCCAGCGGCACCATGTCGCGCACCATCTGGTCGCCGGCCTCGCCTTGCGGCGCCAGGCGCTTCATGCCTTCGGTGCCTTCGATGGGGCCGGGCGAGATGGCGTTGACGCGCACGCCCGCCGCGCCCCACTCGATGGCCAGCACGCGGGCAAACTGGTCGACCCCCGCCTTGGCCGCGCACACATGGGCCTGATACGGCATGGGCACCGTCGATTGCGGCGCGGTGATGAAGATGACGCTGGCGCCCGGCTTGCGCAAATGCTCGAACGCACGCCGCGCCACATGAAAGCTGCCCACCAGGTCAATGTCGACCACCACCTTGAAGGCGTTGGACGACATGCTGTTCACGTCCGCCAGAAAGTTGCCCGCCGCACCTGACACCAGCACGTCGATGGGCCCATGCCGCGCCACGCAAGCCGCCAGCGCAGCAGACACGCTGGCGTCATCGCGCACGTCGGCCACCACGCCGAAGCCGTGCGCGCCCAGCGTCGGCACCGCCGCATCCACGTTGACCGGTTTGCGGCTGGCCACACTGACGCGCGCACCCGTGGCGGCAAAGGCCTGTGCAATGCCCAGGTTGATGCCCGTGGTGCCGCCAAACACGACGACGTGGCGATCACGAAAATCGAACTGTGCGTTCATGCCGTCACCTCCTGAAGCATCACAATAAAAAACCGGTGCTGGCGCTTTCCAGATCAGCGTCAGAAGCTATCTATTTAATAGCATCCTGGGCCTGCAGGCCGAGCATTTCGCGCGCCTCGGCGGGCGACGCGACGTCGCGCCCCGTCTCGCGCGCATAGCTCGCCAACTGCTCGATCAATGGGGCGTTCGACGTGACCTTGGTGCCATCCGGCAGGTAGAAAGTGTCCTCCAACCCGCTGCGCAAATGCCCGCCCAACTCAGCCGTTCGGCGGTGCACCGGCCAGATCTCGCTGCGGCCGATCAGCGTGGTTTGCCAGGGCGCGTCCTTGATCTTCAGCCTGAGGAGGATCGGCAGCAAGTCGGCATCGGCGGGCATGCCGGATTCGACGCCCATGACGAAGTTGTACTCCGGCAAGCCAGCGTACATACCCGTCTGCACGTACATCTCCACGCAGCGCACGATGCCGACGTCAAAGCACTCGAACTCGGGCAGCGTGTCAGTCTCCGCCATCACGTCGAGAAAGTCCTTCACCTTCGCCGGCTGGTTGTCGAACAGCATCGGCGGCCAGGCCCAGGTGCCGTCGCTGCGCGTCTTCAGGTAGTTCAGTGAGCCGGCATTGCAGGCCGCCATCTCGGGCCGGGTGGCGCGCAGGCAATCCAGTGGGCCTTGGTAGTCCGGCCCCACCACGCCGGTGGTCTGGTTGATGATGAGGCCCGGACAGGCGGCGCGCATGGCGTCCACACAGGCCTTTGCCACCGCCGGGTCCCACGAGGGCAGATGGCCCTTGCCGGGGGTCTGCTGACGAAAGTGCACGTGGACCACCGACGCGCCCGCGTCGTAAGCGCGCCGCGCCTCGGCCGCCAGTTGCTCAGGCGTCACGGGCACATGGTGCTGCGCCGGGTCGGTCAGCACGCCAGTGATGGAACAGGTAATGATGGCTTTGTCGGACATGGGTGGGTTCCTGGTTCAACGGTCTATGGTCGGTCGCAAAAGACCAAAACAACCGGACGCGAAGGACGCGAAAACAATTCTTCGTCATTCCCGCGCAGGCGGGAATCCACGGTCACATCATCCGCGCAGCGCCGGTTGGCGACATGGATTCCCGCCTGCGCGGGAACGACGGATGCGAGGCGCGGTGCATACCTAAAGATCAGCCCACCACATCTGGTTTTTCCTTTTGCGTCCTTCGCGCACCCTTCGCGCCCGGCTGTTCGGAGGTGGGTCTGCGCAGGCTTCACACAACCCCCCCACTGCCGTGCCGCGAGGTCTTTCATGATTTCCTCGGTGCCGCCGCCAATCGTCAGCACCTTGACTTCGCGGTAGATGCGCTCGCACACCGTGCCGCGCATGTAGCCCATGCCGCCCAGAATCTGCACGCCAGCGTCGGCGCAGAACTGCATCGTCTGCGTGGCGTGGTTCTTCAGCACGCAGACCTCACCCACCCAATCGGCGCCGGTATCGCCCGCGTCGGCACGTGCGGCGACTTGTTCCAGCCATGCGGCCGTGGAGCGGATACGCTGCTGCATGTCGATGAGCTTGTGGCGCACGACCTGGTGGCCGACCAGCGGGCTGCCGAAAGTCTTGCGCTGCTGCGCCCAGGCCAGCGCCTCGTCGTAGCAGGCCATGGAAAAACCCAGCGCGGCGGCAGCGATGCCAAAGCGCTCGCCATTGAAATTGCTCATGATGGCCTTGAAGCCTGTGCCTTCTTCGCCCAGCAGATAGCGCGCCGGCACGCGCACGCCATCGAAGCGCAGCTGTGCGGTGTCGGAGCATTGCCAGCCCATCTTGTCGAGTCGGGTGCGGCTCAGGCCGGGGCTGTCGCCAGGCACAAGCAGCAGCGAGATGTCCTTCGCGCCCTTGCCATCACCCGTGCGCACCGCCACCGTGATCCAGTCGGCGCGCATGCCCGAGGTGATGAAAATCTTCTCTCCGTCGACCACGTAGTCATTGCCGTCACGCCTTGCGCGGGTAGCAAGCGCAGCCACGTCCGAACCGCCACCCGGCTCCGTGATCGCCAGCGCCGCGATTCGCTCACCCGCCAGCACAGGCGGGATCACTTCGCGCTTGATGGCCTCACTGCCCAACGCCGCCACCGGCGGCAGGCCGATGTTGTGCGACAGCAGGCTGGCCAGCACGCCGCCGCTGCCGCCGTAGCGGCACAGGTTGAC
Organism: Ottowia sp. SB7-C50; assembly: GCF_033110285.1. Lineage (NCBI taxonomy): Bacteria > Pseudomonadati > Pseudomonadota > Betaproteobacteria > Burkholderiales > Comamonadaceae > Ottowia > Ottowia sp. SB7-C50. The sequence goes on along the minus strand of NZ_CP136995.1, from coordinate 585,153 downwards.
CCACATCGGCAGCCGCAGCGCATGCGGCGCGGGTGTGCCGCCGTATTCCTCCGGGTAGCCCAGGCCCAGCAAACCCAGTTCGGCCGCGCGGCGGTACAGCACGCGCGGGAATTCACCCGCCGCGTCCCAGGCGGTGACGTGCGGCGCGATTTCGCTGCGGGCAAAGCGCTCGACCGTGGCGCTCAGCGCGTCGCGTGCCTCGCGCAACTCGTCGGCGGTCATCATGCCGCCGCTTCCTTGACCGGCGCCGCAAAGCGCAGCAGCAACTGGCCAGGCGCGACCTGCTGGCCCTCGCTGACCAGCACCTCGGCCACCACGCCATCGGCGCGCGGTGCCAGGCTGTGCTCCAGCTTCATCGACTCGATGACCAGCGCCGCATCGCCCGCCGCCACCGACTGACCGGGTTGCACGGCGATCTTCAACACTTTGCCGTTGAATGGCGCTCTTAATTCAGTAGCTGCCTGCGCTTTGTTTGCCTGGACAAGCGGCTCAAAAGACACATCATCGACCCACCAATCAACGCCCTCGGCCTGCATGTGCCAGCGTTGCGGCGCATTGGCGGTGGGAGCTGACACGGCCGCCACGCGGCGCGCGCTGTGGCCGGTGGTGACCCAGGCGGCGCCATCGGCCAGCGCCTGCCGTTGCAAGGTGCTGCATTCGCCATCGTCGCCGCGCACCTGCCATTGGCCGTCGCCCAGGGCGTGGATCGACACGCCGCGGTCATCGCCACGATGGCGCAAGCGGCGCGGCGCGGGGAAGGGGCACGGCAGCGCCGAAGCGGTGTCGCCCAGCACGCACAGTGCGCCAAAACGCTCGTGCAGAAGCCGTTCGCGCGCGTGCAACTCGGCGCGCAGGCCATCGGCATCGGTGGTCAAGAAAGAGATCAGCGCCTGGCCTGCGCGAAAGCGCGGGTGTTGCAGGCATTCGATCAGAAAGGCGCGGTTGGTGGGCAGGCCCAGCACTTCCAACTGCCGCAGCGCGGCGGTCAATTGGTCGATGGCCGCCTCGCGCGTGTCGGCGTGTGCGATCAGTTTGCCGAGCATGGCGTCGTAGTAGGGCGAGACTTCCGCACCCACGGTCAGTGCGTGATCAAAACGCAGCGGCGCCGCCGTGAAGGCGGCAGCGGGCGGCTGTGTGAAGTGGCGCACGCGGCCGGTGTGCGGATGAAACTGCTCGTCTTCGGCGCACAGGCGCACTTCGATGGCGTGGCCGTTGAACTGCACCTGATCTTGCGTCAGCGGCAACGGCTCGCCCCGCGCCGTGCGGATCTGCCACTCGACCAGATCGAGCCCCGTCAGCGCCTCGGTCACAGGGTGCTCGACTTGCAGGCGCGTGTTCATTTCCATCAAAAAGAAATCACGACCGTCCAGAAGAAACTCCACCGTCCCCGCGCCCACATAACCCGCCGCGCGCGCCAGCGCCACCGCGCACGCGCCCATGCACTCGCGCAGCGCGGCATCCACAGCCGGGCTGGGCGCTTCTTCGATGATCTTCTGGTGCCGCCGCTGGACCGAGCAATCGCGCTCGCCCATGTGGATGACGTGGCCGTGCGCGTCGGCAAACACCTGCACCTCGACGTGGCGCGGGTGCAGCAGCGCGCGTTCGATCAGCAAGTCGCCATTGCCAAAGCCCGCCAGCGCTTCGGACCGCGCACTGGCGAGCGCCGCCGGCAACTGCGCGGCATCGGCAACCAGCCGCATGCCGCGCCCACCGCCGCCCGCCACGGCTTTGACCATCACGGGGTAGCCGATGCGCGCCGCTTCATCCGCAAAACGCGCCTCGCTCTGGTCATCGCCCGCGTAACCCGGCAGGCAAGGCACGCCGTGCTGCGCCGCCAGCGCCTTGGCAGCCGACTTGCTGCCCAGCGCGCGGATGGCGGCGGGCGGCGGGCCGATCCAGGCGAGGCCGGCGTCTTGCACGGCCTGGGCGAAGGCGGGGTCTTCGCTTAAAAAACCATAGCCAGGGTGCACCGCGTCGGCGCCGGTGGCGCGCGCGGCCTCAAGCAAGCGATCCACGCGCAGATAGCTTTCGGCCGAGGTGCGGCCGCCCAGCGCAAAGGCCACCGTGGCCTCGCGCACGTGCAGCGCCTGCGCGTCGGGCTCGGAATACACCGCCACGGTCTCGATGCCCATGCGACGCGCGGTGGCGATGATGCGGCGGGCAATCTCGCCGCGGTTGGCGATCAGGATTCTTTTCATGGCGTGCTGTCTTGCGGCGATTGCGCCCACGGCGCCGGCTGGCGCGCGGCAAAGGCTTTCAGGCCCTGTGCCGCTTCTGGTCCACGCAGTGCTTGGGCAAAGTGCAGGGCAGCGTCATCCAGCACGGCGCCCAAGGGTTGATTGGCGGCGATGGCGGCTAGAAGTTGCTTGGTTTGAGCCACCGCCCCGGGTGCAGCCTGCGCGAGTTGCTTCAGTTTTTGAAGCACAGCAGCATGCAGCGCGGCATCGACCGCGTCCGCCGCGTGTGTGGCTTTTGCCTCCTCTCCCGCTTGCGGGAGAGGGTTGGGGTGAGGGTGTGACGGCGGTGATTCAGCCGACGCCGCTGACCCCTCACCCCTGCCCTCTCCCCAGAGGGGCGAGGGAGTAAGACCACCGCCCGCAACCGCGTTCACCAACCCCGCCGACAACGCCTCGGCCGCGCTCCAACGCGCACCACTCAACAACCAATCACGTGCCCGCGCGTCCCCGAGTCGCCGCACCACAAACGGCGCGATCTGCGCCGGCACGATGCCCAGCGTGACCTCGGGCGTGGCGAACTGCGCATCGGGTGCGGCCAGCACGTAGTCTGCGCAGCACACCAGCCCCACGCCGCCCCCCCATGGCCGAACCCTGCACGGCGGCGATCAACACCTGGGGCAAGTCGCACAGCGCTTGCAGCAGGCGCCCGAATTCGCGGTTGACGGCAATCAGCGGATCAATCCCCTCGCCATGCGGCCGCCCGATGGCGCTGACGAAGCCGCCCAAGCTGCCGCCGGCACAAAAATGCCCGCCGGCGCCACGCAGCACGATCACGCGCAGCGCCGCGTCGGTGCGCACGCGCTCGCAGGCCGCGCGCAGGGCCGACACCATCTCGTCAGTCAGCGCGTTGCGCGTGGCTGGTGCGTTCAGGGTCCAGAACTCGGCCCAGCCAGTGCCCAGTGGCTGGCGGTCGATCAGCAGCGCTTGAGCCATGACTTGCCCTCACCCCAACCCCCGGATCGCGTCCGGGGCAGGCTCTCTCCCGCCAACGGGAGAGGGAGAAACATGTCCAAAGGCCGCGGAGCAGGCCATGCAAGCGAACGCCGTGCCCGGACCTGCGCCGGGCACTGGCGTTGTCCCCCTCGCGAAGCAGAGGGGGAAGGCGCGAAGCGACTCAGGGGGGTGCTTTTTCATTTTTCCGGCCGCTTCGCAACACCCATCGTCTTGGCGATGATGCCCAGCATCACCTCGTCCGCCCCGCCCGCAATGCCCGCCAGGCGCGTGTCGCGGTACATGCGCGCCACCTTGTTTTCCCACGTGTAGCCCATGCCGCCCCAGAACTGCATGCAGGTGTCGGGCACCAGGCGGCCCAAGCGGCCGGCTTTCAGCTTGGCCATGCTGGCCATTTCCAGCACGTCTTGCCCGGCCACGTATTTCTCGCAGGCCTGGTAGATCAGCGAGCGCAGGCATTCCACCTCGGTCTTGACCTCGGCCAGCTTGAACTGCACCCACTGCTGATCGGCCAGCGTGGCGCCGAACATCTTGCGCTGCTGCGCCCACTCGACTGTCCACTCAATGGCGTTGTCAAATGCCACGATGGAACTGGCCGCGCCCCACAGTCGCTCTTCCTGAAACTGCTGCATCTGGTAGACGAAGCCCGCGCCTTCCTGCCCGATAAGGTAGCGCTGCGGCACGCGCACTTCGTCGAAGTAGATGAGGCCCGTGTCGGACGAATTCATGCCGATCTTCTTGATCTTGCCGGCTATCTCGATGCCCTTGGTCAGCTGGCCGTTCGGCCCGTCGCGCATCGGCACCATGATCAGGCTCTTGTTCTTGTGCACCGGGCCTTCGCCTGTGTTGACCAGCATGCACATCCAGTCGGCCTGCAGGCTGTTGGTGATCCACATCTTCTGGCCGCTGATGACGTAGTCGTCGCCGTCCTTGCGGGCCACCGACTTGATTCCAGCCACGTCACTGCCCGCGCCGGGCTCGCTCACGCCGATGCAGCCCACCATGTCGCCGGCAATCGCGGGCGCCAGAAACTGCCGGCGCAATTCATCGCTGCCATAGCGCGCCAGCGCCGGCGTGCACATGTCCGTCTGCACGCCAATCGCCATCGGCACGCCGCCGCAGTGAATATGGCCCAGCGTCTCGGCCATCAGCACGCTGTACGAATAGTCCAGCCCCATGCCGCCGAATTCTTCCGGCTTGGTCAGGCCCAGCAGGCCGAGCTTGCCCAGCCCTTTGAACACTTCGTGCGCCGGAAAGATTTCGGCCGCTTCCCACTCATCGACGTAGGGGTTGATGTGCTCGTCGATGTAGCGCTTGAGCGTGTCGCGGATTTGTTCGTGTTCGTGGGTGAATTGCATGGTTTGTTATCTCCTCAGAAAAACTGAACATCCGGACGCGAAGGGCACGAAGGATTCGCGAAGGACGCGAAAGAAGTCACAAATCCCTTTGTGTGGCCTGTTAGTAGGCGAGCCGCGCCGTTTCGCGCTCAAAAGCTTTTTGAATTTTTCGCGTCCTTCGCGTCATCTTTGCGCCCTTCGCGTCCGGCTGTTGAAACGCTCACATCCGCGCCACACCAAACTGCATCGGCCTCAGCTCGCGTGCCGCGCCTTCGGCAATCGTGTCCAGACAAAAGGCCAGCACCGCCCGCGTGTCGCGCGGGTCGATCACGCCGTCGTCCAGCAGCAGGCCGCTCGTATAGAACGCATCGGCTTGCGCCTCGAACATGGCGACGATCTGGTCGAATTGCTTTTGCGACTGCTCAGCATCTGGCGCAATGCCTTTGCGCGCCAGCGCGGCCTCGGTCACGATCTGCATGGTGCGCGCGGCCTGCTCGCCGCCCATCACGGCCGTCCTGGCGCCCGGCCAGCTGAACAGAAAGCGCGGCGCAAAACCGCGCCCGCACATGCCGTAGTTGCCCGCGCCAAAGCTGGCGCCGCACTGGATGGTGATCTGCGGCACGGTGGCGTTGGTCACCGCCTGGATCATCTTGCTGCCGTGCTTGATCATGCCCCCCCTTCTCGGCGTCCTTGCCGACCATGTATCCGGTGGTGTTCTGCAAATAAATGATCGGGTGGCCCAACTGGCACATCCACTGGATGAAGTGCGTGGCCTTGTTGGCGCCGGGCACGTCGATGGGGCCGTTATTGCTGATCAGGCCCACCGCGTGGCCGCCGATGCGGACCTGTGCGCACACGGTGGCGCCGCCGTAAGCGGCCTTGAATTCGAGCAACTCAGCGCCATCGACCAAGCGCGCCATCACCTCGCGCATGTCCACCGGTTCGCGGTGGTGCGCGGGCAACAGGGAGAGCAGGTGATCGGCATCGAACGTCGAGGTATGCGCTATATTTTTAGAAGCGCCTTCTGCCCGCCTGTCCTGCGGGAACCGGTCGTTTGATTCAGAGAGATTTTCAATCACACGGCGCGCAATCCCCAGCGCCTGCCGGTCATCCTCCGCCAGATATTCCCCCAGCCCCGACACGCTGGTGTGCATCTCGGCGCCGCCCAGCTCTTCTTCCGTCGCCACCTCACCCGTGGCCGCCAACAGCAGCGGCGGCCCGGCCAGAAAGGCACGCGAGCGGCCGCGTACCATGATCACGATGTCCGACAGGCCCGGCATGTACGCCCCGCCCGCCGTGCCCGATCCGTGCTGCACCGTGATCACAGGCAGCCCCGCCGCCGACAAGCGCGCCAGGTTGCGGAACAGGCTGCCGCCGTGCACAAAGCCTTCGACGCGGTAGCGCATCAGGTTGGCGCCCGCGCTTTCGACCAGGTGGATAAAGGGCAGCTTGTTCTGCAGCGCAATCTCTTGCACGCGCAGCATCTTTTCCAACCCCATGGCCTGGATGGCACCGGCTTCGATGCCCGCGTCGCTCGCCACCACCATGCAGCGCACACCGCTGATGAAGCCGATGCCGGCAATCATGCCGCCACCGGGCACCGACTTGGTCGGGTCTTTCGTGTCCTGCATGAAGCCGGCGAGGGAGCACAGCGGCAGCCACGGCGCGCCGGCATCCAGCAACAGCGCCACGCGCTCGCGCGGCAGCAGCTGGCCGCGCTTATCGAACTGCGGCTTGGCTTTGGCCGACGCGTCGGCGGCGCGTTGCTCCAACGCGCGCCACGCATCGATGCGCGCCAACATGGCTTCGCGCCGGGCGCGCGCGGCGTCGGACTCGGCGTTGAAGCTGGATTCAAACCGCGTCATGCGTACACCCCGCTCGCCGTGAATAAGCCCGCCCGCGCGGGAATGACCAAGGTAACGGCGTCATGGCTGAAACACCTTCGGCCTCTGGTACAGCGGAAAGCCATCAAACGGCCGCACCGCCGGGCGCTGACGCACATCGGCCGGCGCCGCCGCATGGCCCCAACCCATGCGCACCTGCGGGCGCGCGCCGTCCACGCGCAGCACCGTGCCGCTGACGAAGCTGGCCGCCGGGCTGAGCAGATAGACGATGGCGGCCGACACCTCGGCCTCGTTGCCAAAGCGGCCGGCCGGCACCGTGTGCGCCATCTCGCGCAGCATGGGACCGGCCTCGGGCGAGTAATGGTCCATGCCGCTGGAGGCGATGTAGCCCGGCGCCACCGCGTTCACGCGCACGCCGTGGCGCGCCCATTCCAGCGCAGTGGTCTCGGTCAGGCTGACCATGCCCGCGCGCGCCGCACCGCTGTGCGCCATGCCCGGCATGCTGCCCCAGATGTCGGCCACCATGTTGACGATGGCGCCGCCGCGCGCGGCCATGCACTGCGTGAAGCACTCGCGCGCCATCAAGAAGCCGCCGGTCAGGTTGGTGTCGATCACCGCCTGCCAGCCCTTGGCGCTGATCTTTTCGGCCGGCGTGATGTACTGGCCGCCCGCGTTGTTCACCAGCGCGTCGATCGCGCCGTGCTGCGCCAGCACGTCGGCCACGGCCTGCCGCACCGCATCCTCCTGCCGGATGTCGCACACCGCGTGGCCGACCAGACCACCGTCGGCGGCGATTTCGTTCTGCACCGCGCGCAGCTTGTCGGCGTTGCGACCCACCAGCACCACGCGCGCGCCCAGCGCCGCCAGCTCGTGCGCCGTGCAGCGCCCAATGCCGGAGCCGCCGCCCGTCACCACCACCACCTGCCCCGCGAACAGGCCCGGCGCAAACACCGAGCGGTAGCTCATGCATCGTCCCCCGTGAACAGCAGCAGCGCCTGGCGCGTGAGTTCGTCCAGCGTCAGCTTGCCCCCATCCGAAAACCACTGCACCGCCCAGTTGAGCGCGCCAAAGATGAAGAGGCGCGCCACCTCCGGCCGCGCCTTCAGCCGCCCGGCGCGGTGTAGCGCGCGCAGCACCGGCATCCATGTCGCTTCGTACGCGTCCTTCAGCGCGCGCACTTCCTGCTGTTGCGCGGCGTCGAGCGAGCGCCACTCGTAAAGCATCACCGGAATGAAATCACTGCCCGCGCCCAACAGCACTTCGAAGTGGTGGCGCACCAGCGTGCGCAGGCGCTCCTGCGCCGAGGCGCGTGCGCCCAGCGCATCCAGTGCCGCCGCCTGACTGGCTTCAGCCCGCGCCATGCCTTCCTGCATCACCGCATGCAGCAAGGCATGCTTGCTCTGAAAAAAGTAGAACGGCGACCCGCTCTGCATCCCCGCCGCCGCCGCAATGTCGCGCGTACTGGTGCCGTCAAAGCCCTTGGTGCGGAACAGCCGCGCCGCCTCAGCGATCAGCGCCTGCCTGCGGTTGCCCTCGTCACGCTCCTCTTCCGTCTTGCGCGGACGGCCGCGCCGCGCGGCCGGCGGCGTGTCGGGAATGGATGCGACGGGGGGCATGGAGGCGCAGCATAGCAAGGGATTTTATTTTTGCCAAGCGGATGCTTGGCAAAAATATTGATGCAAACGCGTGGTCGCGTACCTTGCCTTGCTCAATTGCGAACTGACACGTTATGAGCAACGAATTCGGCCGAGCACATTCCCAGAAGCCTTGAAACGCTCTCCTAAAGATTGAACACTCGCTTAGCGTTTCCAGCCAGAAACAGAGCCCTGGACTCGTCGTCCAGCGCAAGCGCATCCAGCCCTTCAAGCGCCTGAGCAGGCTGGATCATCGGGTAGTTGGTGCCAAACATCACTTTGCTTCGGCCATGACCGCGCATGAATTCCACCAGCGCTGACGGATAGCGTTTTGCCGTATATGCCGAGGTGTCGATGGTCACATTTTCATGCTTGGTCACCAGCGCAATCGCTTCATCGGTCCAGGGGTATCCGATATGGCCGGCCACGATCTTCAATTCGGGAAAATCGAGCGCCACGCGATCCAGGTAGACCGGGCGCCCGACTTCGGACGGCATCAACGGCCCGGTGTGCCCGATCTGCGTACAAAACGGCACGCCGAGCTCGCAGCACGCCACGTAGACGGGGTAGAAACGGCGGTCAGTGGGCGGCGCCTCCCAAAGCCAGGGCAATACACGGATCGCCTTGAACCCCAGTTCCTGAACACAGCGCCGTATCTCGTACACAGCTTGCATGGGCTTGCTGATATCAACCGAGCCGACGCCGACAAGCCGCTCTGGCGCTTGAGCGACAAAGTCCGCAACTTCGTCATTGGAGATCATCACGTTGCGAGGTGCATACCAGGCGCTGATCAAGCTTCGAGCCACCCCACCTGCGTCCATTGACGCCAGCGTCGCCGATAGCGGGATCGGTTCCGTCGGCACCTCTCTGCGCGTCCAGCGGCGCAGCGAGGCGAAGATTTCGTCTTGCGAGTGACGTAGGGTTGGGTGCTGCGCCCATGCGTCGATGATCATCGTGAGTCCTTTCTTGAACCGGGTGGAGTAGGAAGCAAAGCACGGCAGGCGCACTCGACAAGCAAGGCGGCGTGTTCTGCGGGACTTTGTGAATGGCGGCCAGACAACCACGCTCGACAGAAAATCTGAGCCGGGCCGATGAGTTGCGCCACGAAGATAGGCGCTGGCACTGGCAGGAGCCGACCGCTGTCAACCAGGGGCCGACGCCAGCTCTCTATGGCGACACGGAATGACTCGTTGCTCTCTTCCTGCGCGTCGCGAATCGTGAGCAGCCAGTCGGCGCGCACCTGCTCGAAGAGAAATCTCGCCTCGCGCCGATATGCAACCACCCAGTCAACATGGTGCTCAACCAAAAGCGCAATGCCATCGGCGGCAGACAGCGCTGGACCAAGCCCATCGGTCATCGCCGCGTGATAGTCGTGCAGCGCTTGGATGAATAGTGCGGCGGCGAGGGCTTCCTTCGACGCGAAGAAGTGGAAAAAGCTCCCGTTCGACACATCCGCAGCCTCGCGTATCTGCGCAATGGACACGCGGTCGAATCCACGCGCGTCAAACGCGTCAATGGCGGCGTCCAGGATGGCCTGGCGTGAATCGGAGGGCATGATCTCGAAGAAGGAAATGGAGCCACACTCTAGAGCAATACTCTAGTTTACTCACGCAATCGTTACAACGATGCGGCCATGAAAGAACTTGGTCTTCGATGATGCAGTGGTCTCGACGCCAATGCTGGGCGAGCGCGTGGAGATCACTGCAACGCAGACAAGCAGCCGCTTGTGGCGCGGGGTGCAAGCGGCGCAGCTGCGAGTTTGGGCGGCGATGGATGCCACAGAGGCCGAGTTGCGATGGACGCACTGCCCCCGCCCCGGGCAGTCGCAGGCAGCACCACCGGCAACTCATGCGCTCACGTCGGTTACGGCGATAACTACAATTTTGATAGCTGGCTGCGCACACCAGACGTGTGGAACCACTCGATTTTCTTTAACTAACCCAACGCCTTCCCCATCGCCTGCCCCATGCGCACGGCGCCGCCGGGCGCCCAATCGGGGTTGAACTTGAGCGTGCCCTTGGGCCACAGCAGCACCACGGTAGAGCCGAGCAGAAAGCGGCCCATTTCGGCGCCCTTGGCCAACTCAACCGGCTTGTCCGCGTAGTCCCAGCGCTTGATCTCGCCCGGGCGCGGCGGGTTGACGACGCCGTGCCACACGGTCGCCATGCTGCCGACGATGGTGGCGCCCACCAGCACGAGCACGAAGGGGCCGCGCGCGGTGTCGAACACGCAGACCACGCGCTCGTTGCGCGCGAACAGGCCAGGCACGCCGCGCGCGGTGGTCGGGTTGACGCTGAACAGATCGCCCGGCACGTAGACCATTCGCTGCAGGCGGCCGGCGCAGGGCATGTGGATGCGGTGGTAGTCCTTAGGAGAAAGGTAGATGGTGGCGAACTGGCCGTTCTCGAATTCGGCCGCCAGTGCCGCATCGCCCGCCAGCAGCGCGCGCGTGCTGTACGCATGACCCTTGGCCTGGAAGATCTGGTCGCGCTCGATGGCGCCGAACTGGCTGATCGCGCCGTCGACCGGGCACACGTAGTCCGCATCGGCCAGCGGCCGCGCGCCTTCGCGCAGCGCGCGGGTGAAGAAGTCGTTGAAGCTGGCGTAGCTTTCGATGCGCGGGTCGGCCGCTTCGCTCATGTCGACGCCGTAGCGCGCCACAAAGCGGCGGATGACGGCGTGGGTGGCGTCGCCCAGCTTGGCGCTGGCAAAGCGGCCGGCCCACTGGGTCAGAAGCGTTTTGGGCAGCAGGTACTGCGGCAGGACGGCAAGGCGGTCGGACATGGGGCGATTCTAGAGAGCCGCCCACCGGCGTCAGTCCAGCGTGATGTTCTTGCGCTCGATCAGCTTCTGGTACATCTGGCCCTTGCCGCGTGCCTGCTTCACGATCTCATCCGGCGACCAGTTGATGTACTCAAACGCGAAGGTGTCCATGCGCGCCTTGATGTCGGCATCTTGCATGACCTTGGCCACGTCCTGCGCGATCTTGCTGCGCACGGCGGGGGCGATGCCCTTGGGCGCGGCCAGCACGACGAAGGAGCTTTGCGCGAAGTCCTTGGGGCCGCCGGCCTCGGCCACGGTGGGCAGGTCGGGCATTTGCGGGATGCGCTTGGGGGTGGCCACGCCCAGGTAGCGCACCTTGTTCGCCTTGTACACGCCCTGGCTGGACGGGATGGTGCCCAGCGCCCAGGCGATTTCGTTGCCGGCCAGCGCGGTGAACATCTGGCCCGAATCCTTGAACGGAATGTGCTGCATCTCGATGCCGCTGCCCAGCTCCAGCTGCTCGCCGCCCAGGTGGCCCGGGCTGCCGATGCCCCACGAGCCATAGTTGACCTTGCCAGGCTGCGCCTTGGCGGCGCTGACCAGGTCGCCCACGCTCTTCCACGGCGAGTTGACCGGCACGGTGACGATGAACGGCGTGTTGTAGAGCGAGGCCACCGGGTCGTACACCTGCAGCGTCTGGAAGTTGCGCGATTTGTAGAGCAGCGGCAGCGCGACCAGTTGCTCGCTGTCGAGCTGTACCAGCGTGTAGCCGTCGGCCGGCTGGCGGCGCGTGGCCTCGAACACGACGAAGCCGCCGGCGCCGGGGCGGTTTTGCACCAGCACCGGCTGCTTCCACAGCGTGCTGAGCTTGTCGGTGATGGCGCGCAGCAGCGCATCGGGCCCGCTGCCGGGCGGGAAGGGGGTGAAGATGTTGACGGGCTTGGTCGGGAAGTCGCTTTGCGCCAGCGCGGGCGCGGCGGCGCACAGGGCGGTGGCGGCCAGCAGGGCCAGGGCGGTGCGGCGCGGTGGGGTGAAGCGGGTCATGCGGTGGTTTCCCAGAAAGTGGTGACGCAGCACACCCAGGTGCGCTGCGTTGAATACGAATGAAAATGGCCTGAAGCGCTTGCCAATCAAGCGCCGGCAGCTATCAAACGATGAGCGCATCGGTTTGCCGCGGCTGCGCCAGCGCCTTCTCGGCGCGCCAGCCGTACAGCCATTCCAGCGCATCGTAAAAGCGCTCGGGCGTGCGGCCTTCCCACAGCTGGTTGCGCACCAGGCGCTCCACGCCCTGGGCGTGGTACAGGCGCCCCATTTCGCGCGCCGACAGCACCACGCGCGCGGTGCGCGGGATGCGGCTTTCTTCGTACAGCTGGAAGGCGCGCTCGACATCCATGTCGCACGCCTTCAGCGCCTCGCCCAGCGTCACGGCGTCTTCGATGGCCATGCACGCGCCTTGCGCCAGGTACTGCAGCATGCCGTGCGCGGCGTCGCCCAGCAGGGTGACGCGGCCCACTGTCCAGCGCGGAATGGGATTGCGGTCGGCCGTGGCCCAGCGGCGCCAGCTCTTGGGGCATTCCAGCAACTGGCGGGGGCGCGGGTGGATGCCCTGGAAGTAGCTCAGCACTTCTTCCTTGCTGCCGTCGGTCACGCTCCATTCTTCTTCGTGCCGGCTGTGAAAGGTGACGACCAGGTTGTATTCGGTGGCGCCGCGCAGCGGGTAGTGCACCAGGTGGCAGTTGGGGCCGGCCCAGACCACGGGCGCGTTGACGCGCAGATCGGCCGGCATGTCGGCCACCGGCACCACGGCGCGGTAGACCACGTGGCCCGACACGCGCGGTGCATCGCCAAAAAAGGTTTCGCGGGCGACTGAGCGCACGCCGTCGGCGGCGACCATGGCGTCGGCCGTGTAGGTGGCGCCGTTCTGGTCGGTGGCGGTGACGCCGTGCGCGTCCTGCTCGATCTTCACCACCTTGGTTGAGGTCTGGAAGCTGATGAGGTTCGACTGCTGCACGCCTTCGAGGATGGAGGTGTGGATGTCGGCGCGGTGGATCACCGCATACGGGCCGCCAAAGCGCTGGCGAAACGCCTCGCCGACCGCAAAGCGTCCAACCACCGACGCATCGACCGCGTCCATCATGATCAGTTCGTCGGTGAACACGGCGCGCTTGCGGGCGTTCTCGCCCACGCCCAGCGCGTCGAGCGCGGCAAAGGCATTGGGGCCCAGCTGGATGCCGGCGCCGATCTCGCCGATCTCGGCCGCCTGCTCCAGCAGCGTGACGCGCACGCCCTGCTTGGCCAGGGCCAGCGCCGCGGCCAGGCCGCCGATGCCGCCGCCGACCACCAGCATGTGCTGTGGTTTGCTCATGATGTCTCCTGTAGTTGCTCTTGTTTAGATAGCTGCTTGCGCATACTGGACAAGCGTCAGAGGCGAATTTGACCCACCACAACGAATACCGGACGCGAAGGACGCGAAAACCCGCGAAGGTCGCGAAATGAATTCATCTTGAATGTCTTTTTCGCGTCCTTCGCGGAACCTTGGCGTCCTTCGCGTCCGGTTGCTTGGCTGTTCGACGGCCTTACTCCGGCTGCCCCAGCGTCAGCGCGATCTCGCCCACGCCGTCGATCTTGCCGGTGATCTTGTCGCCCGGCTGCACCGCGCCCACGCCTTCGGGCGTGCCGGTGTAGATCAGGTCACCCGGCTGCAGGTGGTAGTACTCCGACAGGTTGGAGACGATCTCGGGCACGCTCCAGATCAGGTCTTTCAGGTCGGCGTTCTGCTTGACCGTGCCATTGACGCTGAGCTGGATGTTGCCGGCCTTTACATGGCCGATTTCGCTGGCCGGCACCAGCGGGCTGATGACGGCGCTGTTCTCGAAGTCCTTGCCGAAGTCCCACGGCCGGCCCATTTCGCGCGACTTGATCTGCAGGTCGCGCCGCGTCATGTCCAGCCCGCAGGCGTAGCCCCACACGCAGTCCAGCGCCTGCTCCACCGGCACGCGGAAGGCCGGCTTGCCCAGCGCGATGACCAGTTCCATCTCGTAGTGGTAGTTCTGCGTGCCGAGCGGAAACGGAATGGTGGCGCCGGTCAGCACCAGGTCGATGGGCGTCTTGTTGAAGTAGAACGGCGGCTCGCGGTCGGGATCGAAGCCCATTTCACGCGCGTGCGCGGCGTAGTTGCGGCCGACGCAGAAGATGCGCGTGACGGCGTATTGCTGCTGGCTGCCGCGCACGGGCACGGCGGCTTGCGGGGCGGGCGGAAAAACGTACTGGGTCATCTCTTTGCTCTTTTCTTGATAGCTGCTTGCGCTTTGTTGGCGAGCGTTGGCGGTTAAAAGTCTTCGTAGAACCCGAGCGCGCGCTGCATCGGCGCGTCGTCCACGTGGAACAGGTAGGCGTCCCGGCCCGTGGCACGGTGCGTGACGTCGGCGTGCGTCGGAATCGCCAGTGTGTCACCTTCCTGCCATTTCAGCGATACGCCGTCGATGACGGATTCGCCCTGCCCTTCGATCACGTGGATCACGCTGCTGGCCGAGCGCTTGCGCGGCGCCACGTCCTGCCCCGCGCGCAGTTGCTGCGCCGAAAAGCCCAGCGTGGGCAGGCAGGGCGCGCCGGTCTCGGGGTTGACGTAGGCCAGCTGCACCGCGTCGTCGCGCGGCGTCACGGTGGCCAGCGCGCCCAGCGCCTCGCGCACGTCCTTCCACGGAAAGCGGATCTGCGGATAGCGCGGCCGCGAGGCGCGCCCCAGCGACGCGTAAGGCACCAGGCCGGCGCGGCGGTATTTGTTCTGCGACGCATCCAGGTCCGGCCGCACGGTCTGCGACGGGCCTTCGATGGCGTAGCTGGCTTCCATGGCGTAGATCATGGGCAGGTCCAGCGCGTCCAGCCACACCACGGGGCCGGTGCCTTCATGGCCGTGCTCGTGCCACAGGCCGGCGGGCGTCAGGATCAGGTCGCCCTTTTCCATCGGGCACTTTTCGCCGTCCACGGTGGTGAAGCCGCCGTTGCCCTCGATCACGAAGCGCACCGCCGTCGGCGTGTGGCGGTGGTTGGGCGCCACCTCGCCGGGCAGGATGAGCTGCAGGCCGACGTAGATGGTGGGCGTGGCGACCAGCCTGTCCAGCCCGTGGCCGGGGTTGCACAGCACCAGCACGCGACGTTCGGCCTTTTCGATGGGCGTCAGCTCGCCGGCGCGCAGCAGGTGCGGGCGCACGTCCTGGTAGCGCCACACGAAGGGCTGCGTGGCGCGTGCCGGCTTGCCGCGCGGCAGCAGGCCGCGCAACTGCGGCCACAGCGGCGCGACGGACAGGTCGTTGATGGCCTTCAGGTAATCCGGCGGCAGGTCTTCCAGCCGGCCCAGGCTTTCGGCGTGGCCGAGCGAATTGACGGCGTCCATGGGGTTCATGGCTTGTCTCCTTGAAGTACGCGCGGCGGCGTGCACGGTTGCCGCCAAGGCGTGATTAATATGTATGCTTATTATTTGGCAAGCCAGGGGCGTTCGTCAAGCGCCTTTCGTCGGGCCGCGCGCCGGCCTGCCACGTCACCGGGCGGCGCGTGCGGCGCGCGGCTGACCCGCCCCGCCGCACCGCGAGGAGGTCGCCGCGCGGCGCCGTGTCGCAACAACCTGCCATTTCGACATGTCAACTTGGCAGGACGGTGGGGCGTGCAACCTGCCAATCTGACAGTGCCGCTCACTACCCCAAAAACGGAATTACCTTTTCCGTCAAGCACTTGCGATGGCGCACCGGGGTTGGCAAGCAAGTTGCTTCATGACTCGCATCAATAAGCATATGGCTGAACAGTCATGACACGGATCTCGCTCATCGCCCTGGCACTGGCCGCCGCCGCAGGCGCCAGTTGGGCACAGGCACCTGGCTTTGTGGCGGGCCTGCATTCCGACCGCCGGCCCGACAACGCGCCGCAGATCACGCAGCAGACGATGAGCCCCGAGACGCTGGCGCGCGACCTGCGCGGCATCGAGGGCACGCCGCCCGGCAACGTCGAATCCATCGTCGCCACCGGCGCTTGGTGGGTGCCCATGCGCGGCCCGGGCATGACCCCGCCGTACGACCCGCGCGGCTGGCACTCGGCGCCCGGCGCCGCAGCGCCTGCGGCCAGTGCCGCGTCGCCCGCAGCCCCCGCCAAGTAACGCGGATGCCGGTCTTCGCCTTTCGTTTTCTCGAGCCGTCGCGCAGCGCAACGGCTCACCCCCATCGTGGACGCCGCGCAACGCGACGCCTTCGGTACTGCCGGCAGGCAGATAGGGGGCTTAGGCCCCGTGTGGTTAGTTGACTTGTTTGAAGGAGATCTCCATGAAATTGGTTCGTAAAGCACTCGGTCTGTCGGTCATGGCTGCCGCTCTCGGCTTCGCCCTGCCCGCCATGGCGCAGCAATCCGGCATGAGCGGCATGTCTGGCATGTCCGGCATGTCGGGTCAAAAGGGCATGTCGGGTATGTCCGGCATGTCTGGCATGAGCGGAATGTCCGGCATGTCCGGTATGTCGGGCATGAGCGGCATGAGCGGCAACAAGCCCGCCGCCGGCGAGCAGAACCCTGGCATGGGCGGCATGTCGGGCATGTCGGGCATGAGCGGCATGTCTGGCATGAGCGGTATGTCCGGCCAGCAAGGCATGTCGGGCATGAGCGGCATGGGTGGCATGTCCGGCATGAGCGGCATGAGCGGTATGTCCGGCCAGAAAGGCATGTCGGGCATGAGCGGCATGTCGGGCCAGAAGGGCATGTCGGGTATGTCCGGCATGTCGGGCAACAAGGCCAAGGCCGCTGCCAAGAAGAAAAAGGCCAACAAGAAGAAGCGCGCTCGCCAGCAAGGCATGAGCGGCATGTCGGGCATGAGCGGCATGAGCGGCATGTCCGGCATGTCGGGTATGAGCGGCATGTCTGGCATGAGCGGTATGTCCGGCATGTCGGGCATGAGCGGCATGTCTGGCCAGCAAGGCATGAGTGGCATGTCCGGCATGGGCGGCATGTCCGGCAACAAGTGATCCTTTAGTACGGTCCCGTGCCGGTCTCGCGAAGGCGGGGCCGGCCTTGCCGGGGCATTCGACGAATCGCCCCGGCCTTTTCTGAAGTTGCTGTTTTTTTGTATCAGGAGCACGCGATGAACGCGTCCTGGCTCAGATTTCTCTCCCGGTTGAGCGCTGCAGCGGCCATGGCACTGGCCTTGGGTGCCTGCCAGGATTCGAGCGCGCCTGCGACCACCGCAGCCGCCCCCTCTCCCAGCGCCCCCGCAGCCGCCGCGCCCGCCACCGCCAAGCCCGTCAGCTACCACGCGGCCAAGTACGACCCCATCCATTTCAAGCCCGCCATCGAGAAGGCAACCGACCAGCAATGCCTGGCGTGCCACGCCGAAGTGCTGAAGCCGTCGGTGCGCAAGGCGTCTCCTGCGGGCGTGCCCTCCAGCGAAGCCAAGGCCTGGTATCAGGTCACCTCCACCTACCAGGGCGAGCAGGACACCTTCCACCGCCGCCACCTCGAAACGGCCATGGCCAAGCAGCTGATGAACATGCGCTGCACGACCTGCCACGAAGGCAACGACCCGCGTGAGGAAGCCACCGGCAGTTCCGCCACCGACTTCGGTCACCAGACGCTGCGCAAGATGGTCAACCCCGAGACCACGTGCCTCAAGTGCCACGGCAAGATGAACTTCGAGGTGATGGGCCTGCCCGGCCCGTGGTCACAGTCGAAGGAAGCCTTCCAGAACAACTGCCTGCTGTGCCATGCCGCGATTCGCACCACGCGCCACCAGGTCAACTACCTGAACGCCAAGGCCATCGAAGAGGCCGGCAAGACCAACGGCGACGTCTGCTATGGCTGCCACGGCGGCCGTGCCTGGTACCGCACGCACTACCCGTATCCGCGCCATGCCTGGCCGGGCATGCCGCCTGAAGTGCCCGACTGGGCCAAGAGCCGCCCCACCGAAAGTGAAGTGCGTTTCATCGCCGCCGCCGTGACGTCGGGAGAGAAGAAATGAAGAGCAATGACTTGCCCCGCGAAACCGTGCGCTACCCCAGCGTCAACGACTCCATCGACCAGCATTCGGCCGGCTACAAGCGGCGCGACTTCCTGAAGATCGTCGGCGCCACCGCCGGCGCGGCGGGCCTGGTCAGCGTGGGCGTGGGCATCGCCCCCGAGAAGGCCCAGGCCTTTGCCTACGAGCCCTATTTCACCGACGACCAGCTCACCACCGTGGTGACGTCCTGCGCGCACAACTGCGGCTCGCGCCACGTGCTGGTGGCGCACAAGAAGGGCGACGTGATCGTGCGCCTGTCGACCGACAACGGCGAATACCAGGCCAATGGCGCCTACGGCAAGGACACGTTCGAAGAGCCCCAGCTGCGCGCCTGCTTGCGCGGCCGGTCATATCGTGCGCGCCTGTATTCGCCCGAGCGGCTGCTCTACCCCATGAAGCGCGTGGGTGCGCGCAGCGAGCACAAGTTCAAGCGCATCAGCTGGGACCAGGCGTTGGACGAGATCGCCCAGAAGATGACACAGCTGAAGAAGGACTTCGGCCCCACGGCGCTGCTCGACCAAAGCTACGCCGGCGCCAGCTACGGCGTGTTGCACAAGTCGGACCAGATCGAGGGGCTGCTGGGCCGCTTTCTGGGCATGTTCGGCTGCCGCACCAACTCATGGAGCGTGCCGAGCTACCAGGGCACCACGTTCTCCAGCCGCATGACCTTCGGCACCATCCAGGATGGCAACGAGGACGACACCTTTGCCCACAGCAAGCTGATCATCATGTGGGGCTGGAACCCGGCCTACACCTTCCACGGCGGCAACACCTTCTACTACATGCGCATGGCCAAGCAGCGCGGCTGCAAGTTCGTGCTGGTCGATCCGCAGTACACCGATTCGGCCGCCGTGTACGACGCGTGGTGGATTCCCATCAAGCCCAATACCGACGCCGCCATGATGGCCGGCATGGCGCACCACATCTTCACCAACAACCTGCAGGACCAGAAGTTCATCAACAAGTTCTGCTTAGGGATGGATGCGGGCACCACCACGGGCGACTACAAGGGCAAGGAAAACTTCAAGGACTACATCCTGGGCACCTACGACAAGACGCCCAAGACGCCCGAGTGGGCCGCCGCCATCTGCGGCGTGAAGGCCGAAGACATCATCAAGCTGGCCGAGATGTACGCCAAGACCAAGCCTGCGGCGCTGAAGGCGTCGTGGGCGCCGGGCCGCGCCAGCTATGGCGAGCAGTACAACCGCATGGCCGCTGCGCTGCAGGCCATGACGGGCAACATCGGCATTCTGGGCGGCTGCGCCGAGGGCGTAGGCAAGGCGTGGCACAGCGAGAGCGTGGCCTACCCCTACGACGAAAACGCCAACCTGTGGTGGGCCTCCATCAAGTCCGACCGCTGGGCGCACTGCGTGCTGAACTACCCCAACGTCAAGCGCGAAGAACTGGGCCTGTGGCCGCGCGAAGACAAGCTGGACGGCCAGCCGCCCAACATCAAGGGCATCTTCTGGCAGGGCAGCGACTGGTTCAACCAGCTGACCAACATCAACAAGGAAATCCAGGCCATCGAGAAGCTGGAGCTGGTGGTGTGCATGGATTCGACCATCACGCCCTCGGGCATCTGGGCCGACTACCTGCTGCCGATTGCCACCCACTTTGAGCGCCACGACGTGGCGCTGCCTTGGTACAAGGGCCACTACTACATCCATCGCCCGAAAGTCATCGAGCCGCTGGGCGAGAGCAAGACCGACTTCCAGGTCTTCACCGAACTCAGCTACCGGCTCGAAGCGCTGGACCCATCGCTCAAAAACCTGGGCAAGCGCTACAACCCGCGCGCCGACCGCAGCTACTTCCAGAACCCCGACGCCACCGACGAGGCCTACCTCAAGGCCTGGTGGGAAGGCAGCGTGCAGCACCACCAGCACGTGACCATGTCGTGGGACGAGTTCAAGAAGCACGGCACCTACAAGTTCAAGCTGTCGGAGCCGCACGTCGCCTTCCGCGAGCAGATCACCAAGGGCAAGCCGTTCGAGACACCGTCGGGCAAGATCGAAATTCTGGCCACGCAACTGGCCGACATCACCGACTGGACGAAGACGCAGTACGGCTACGAGATCCCCTACATACCCAAGTGGATCGAGCCGTTTGAGTCGCTCAACCACCCCATCGCCAAGCAGTACCCGTTCCACCTGATCAGCCCGCACCCGCGCTGGCGCACGCACTCGATCTTCAACAACATCCCGTGGCTGCGCGAGACGTATGAGCAGGAAGTCACCATCAACGCCAGCGACGCGAAGAAGCTCGACATCAAGACCGGCGACACGGTGGAGGTGTGGAACGAGCGCGGCAAGTGCGTGGTGCCGGCCTACGTGACCGAGCGCCTGCTGCCCGGCGTGCTGGTGCTGTTCGAGGGCGCGTGGATGGACCCGGACAAAAACGGCGTCGACCGCGCCGGTAACCCCGACTTCCTGACGCTGGACAACCCCAGCCCCGCCGGCGCCTTTGCCTACAACAACGCCATGGTGCAGATCAAGAAGACCGACCTGGTGCACCGCCCCGGCTGGGACGACCTGGCCGTGGCGCGTTCATCGGTGTTCCGCCGCGATATGTGACGGGAGAAGAACATGGCTGAAAAACAAGTCATCAACAAGCTGGGCGTGGACGCCAAGGCGCGCGTGAAGTACGCGCAGGAAACGCGCGACGCCACCACCTACAACCCGGTCAAGCCCGAGCAGCAGTGGGGCTTCATCCACAACAACATGGATTGCATCGGCTGCCGGGCCTGCGAGATCGCCTGCAAGGACAAGAACGGCCTGCCGCCCGGCCCGCGCTTTCGACGCGTCATGTACATCGAAGGCGGCAGCTTCCCGGACGTGTTCGCCTACAAGGTCAACATGTCGTGCAACCACTGCGCCGAGCCGGCCTGTTTGCCGGCCTGCCCCACCGGCGCCATCTGGAAGCGCGCCGACAACGGCGTGGTCGACATCGACAGCACGCTGTGCATCGGCTGCCGCCGCTGCGAAGCCACCTGCCCGTTTGGCGCGCCGCAGTACGACCCGACCGACAACACGGTCAAGAAGTGCAACCTGTGCATCGACGAGCTGGAAGCTGGGCGCAAGCCGTATTGCGTGTCGGCCTGCATGATGCGCGTGCTCGACATCGGCCCCATCGACCAGCTGCGCGCCGGCACCTGGGACACCAAGGCCATGGTCAAGGGCGTCGATCAGCCGGTGCGCCAGGTGCAGCACATGGCCAACCCCGAGCTGACCAACCCGTCGATCGTGTTCATCGCCCACCCCAAGGGCAAGGTCGAGGCGCCCGCCGCCGCGCCCGCCACCCCTGCGGCCCCGGCTGGCAAGGCATCGTCATGACCGCCGCCGCGCCCCTGGCTGAACGCACGGCCCCGCCCGCCGAATGGCTGGCGCTGGCCGCCGAGGACCTGCGGGCGCTGGCCTGGCTGCACGCCGAAGAGCGCAGCCCCGACGTGCTGGCCGCGCTGTTCGGCAACGGCTTCCCCGAAACGCTGACCCTCGCCACGCTCGACACGCCGGCGGCGCAGGCCATGTACGCCGCACTGCGCGCACTGGCCGGCGACGACTGCGACGGCACGCCGGCCGAGGGCGCGCTGCCCGCGTCCAGCGCCGACGACCTGGCGGCCGACTATGCGGCCATCTACCTCACGCATGCGCTGCGCGCGTCGCCGCACGAATCGGTGTGGCGCGACGACGACCACCTGATGCTGCAAGGCCCCACTTTCGCCGTGCGCGACTTCTACCGTCGCCATGGCATGCAGGTGCCCGACTGGCGCGCCCGCGCCGACGACCACATCACGCACGAGCTCGAATTTACCGCCCTGCTGCTGGAGCGCGGCGAGCAGCGCGAAGCCGCGCGTTTTCTCAAGACGCACCTGCTGGCCTGGCTGCCCGACTTCGCGCGCCGCGTCGGCCAGCGTGCCGCCACCCCGTTCTACGCCGCGCTCGGCGCGCTCACCCTCGCCGCCTGCGAGGAATGCCAGCGCCGCCTGCCCGCCGTCGCGGTCATTCCGCCCGCGGTGGCCGCCGAGCCGCCCCGGCCGGGTGGTTGCAGCGGCTAGGGCCATCATCGGCAGCCATGCCGATGCCCACGCTGTCCATTGACGCCGACCGCTGCGTGCACCAGCGCGTGCGCGGCGCGGCGTGCCAGGCCTGCGTGGACGCCTGTCCGCCCCAGGCCTGGCGCATGGGCGAAGACGGGCTGGGCTTCGATCCCGACCGCTGTGACGCCTGCGGGCTGTGCACCGCCGCGTGCCCCACGCAAGCCCTTTCCCTGCCCGCCCCGGCGCCGCACTGGCGCACCACCGCCGACGGCCGGCGCGCGGCGTGGTGGAGCTGCGAGCGCGCCGGCGTGTCCGGATTGCCCAGCGCGCGCTGCCTGCTGGCGCTGTCGCCCGCGTGGCTGCAGGCCTTCAGCCGGCAGCATGGGGTGGACGAACACGTCTTCGTGCCCGGCGCCTGCAGCACCTGCGACCGCGGCGCCGGCCTGGCCGAATGGCAACGCCAGTGGCGCGGCTTGGCCACGCGGCAGCCGGTGGCGCTGCGCATCGCGCCAGCTACCGACTGCCCGCGCCCCGAGGCGCCCGTCGACGCCGGCCGACGCCGCTTTCTGGCGCGCCCCAGCGCCCCGCCCCGTCCGGCAGCCGGCACGCTGACCAGCGCCCGCGAAGACGAGCTGGCCCGCGCACCTGCGCCGCGCCGCGCCGGTTCATCGGGCGCAGCGCCCCAGCCGGTGTGGACCGTGGACATCGCCCGCGAGCGCTGCACCCTGTGCCTGGCCTGCGTGCGCCTGTGCCCGACGAATGCTCTTATTTTTGTAGCTGCAGACGCTGACTGCGCCAGCGCAACGTTCGGATTCAATGCCTCAAAATGCACCGGCTGCGGCCTGTGCACCGCCGCCTGCGACACACAAGCGGTGTCGGCGCCGCGCGTGCCCAGCCCGGCCGACGCCGCCGCCGAGCCGCTGCGCTGGGCCGCGCGGCGCCTGCGCTGCGCGCGCTGCAACATTGACTTTCATCAATTCTCGGGGCCTGGCAGCGATCCACACTCGTTACCGGTCTGCCCCACTTGCGCCCCGGGTTCGCGACAGCGGCCCAACCGGGTCGTGCAGACCTGACCCATTCCATGACTGGCCTGGCCACTTCACCGCTGCCCGCGCCCGCCGCGCCCCGGCCGGGCGTCGTTCCGCGCTGGCTCGACGCGTCGCTGGCGCGGCGCCTGATGCTGGGGCTGGCGGTGGCGCTGATGGTGTCGGCGCTGCTGCTCATCACGCTGGCGCTGGCCATCGGTCGCGACAGCCTGCGCCGCCAGCACGAAGCCGCCGCCACGCGCGAGGCGCGGCTGTTTGAAGCCAGCCTGCAGAACGCCATGCTCAAGCGCGACCTGGTGGGCATGGCCGACATCCTGACCAGCCTGGGCCAGTCGCCCGGCGTGGCGCAGGCGCGGCTGCTGGCGCCGGGCGGCGCGGTGCGCTTTGCGTCGCAGCCGCGGGCCGTGGGCAGCGCGGCGCCCGAAGCCCTGCAGGGCCTGTGCCTGCAGGCGGGCTGCCTGCCACCGGCCCCGCGCCTGGGCTGGCAGGCCACGCCGCAGGGCGAGCGCTTGCAGATCGCCTACCCCATCCTCAACCAGCCGCGCTGCGCGCAGTGCCACGGCCCGGCCGATGCCAAGCCCGTCAACGGCGTGTTGCTGGTCGACTTCGAGCCGCTGGCCCAGGCCGGCCCCACCAGCCGCCCGGCCCTGCTGCTGACCGCCGCGGGCCTGGGCACGCTGGCGCTGTTTGCCACCATCATGGGGCTGACGCTGCGCCGCCAGGTGACCGAGCCGCTGGCCGCGCTGGCCGGCGCCACCGACCGGCTGGCCGCCGGCGACCTGGCCACGCGCGTGGGCAGCGCCGCGCACGGCCCGGACGAACTGGGCCGCGTGGCGCGCGGCTTCGACCACATGGCCGGGCGCATGCAGGCCACGGTGGCCGAACTGGCCGGGCAGCGCCACTTCCTGCAGACGCTGATCGACGCCGTGCCCGACCCGGTGCTGGTGATCGGCCCCGACTACCGCGTGCGGCTGGCCAACCAGGCCTATGCCACGCTGCTGGGGCGCGAGCCGGCCAGCGTCACCGGCCAATGCTGCTACCGCGTCGGCCGCGGCCTGGACGAGCCCTGTCCCAGCACGCTGGTGAACTGCCCGGTGGCCGAGATGCGGGCCCAGCCGCAGCCCGTGCGCAGCATGATGGCGCTGCGGCGCGCCGACGGCAGCGCGGTCGAGGTCGACATCGAGGCCGCCCCCATGGTCACCGCCAGCGGCGAGACGCTCACCGTCGAGGTGCTGCGGCCGCTGGACCGCTCGGTGCGCTTTTCGCAAGAGCAGCGCCTGTCCACCATCGGCCTGCTGGCCAACGGCGTGGCGCACGAAATCCACAACCCGCTCGCCTCAATCCGCCTGGCGCTTCAGGCCAGCCTGCGCGGCCTGCGCGCCGACCAGATGCCGCGCGAAGAGCTGATCGACTACCTGCAGCTGGTCGACCGCGAAATCGACCGCTGCGTGGCCACCACCCAGCGCCTGCTGCAGATGAGCCAGGCGCCCGCGCCCACGCTGCAGCCCGTGGCCGTGATGCCGGCGCTGGACGACGTGCTGGCGCTGCTGGGCGAAGAATGCCGCGCGCGCGGCGTGCAGGTGGCGGTGCGCATCGAGCCGGCCGACATGCGCGTGCTGGCCGACGAGGCCGAGCTGCGCCAGGTGCTGGTCAACCTGATCCACAACGCGCTGCACGCCATGCCGCAGGGCGGCCGCATCGACATCGAAGGCCGCCACAGCGGCGAGGCCGATGCCGATGCCGACGCAGCGGGCTATGAACTGTCGATCACCGACACCGGCTGCGGCATCGCCGCCGACGAGCAGGCGCTGATCTTCATGCCCTTCTTCAGCCGCCGCGCCGACGGCGGACGCGGCACCGGGCTGGGCTTGGCCATCTGCAAGGCGGCGCTGGAGCGCTTTGGGGGCCGCATTGCGGTGCGCAGCGCGCCGGGTGAGGGCGCGCGCTTCACGCTGCACCTGCGCCCCGCGCCGTTCAGGGAGCACGCATGAAATCCTCCATCCTGGTGGTCGAGGACGACCCGGTCCTGAACCAGCTGCTGGTCAAGGAGCTGCGCAAGGCAGGCTACGAATTGGATAGCGCCACATCTTGGCAGCAAGCGCGCGAACGCGTGGTGGCCTTTGCGCCCGACCTGGTGCTGCTGGACGTGAACCTGCCCGACGCCAGCGGCTTCGGCCCGCTCAGCCAGCTGGCCGGCACCCGTCCGGTGGTCATGCTGACCGCGTACGGCAGCGTCAACCAGGCGGTCGAGGCCATGCGCCTGGGCGCGGCCGACTACCTGACCAAGCCGGTCAACCTGGACGAGCTGGAATTGGTGATCCGCCGCTCGCTCGAAGCCAGCCGGCTGCGGGCGCAGCGCGCGCTGTCGGCCAGCGGCGGCGGCGACGACGCCACGCTGGCCATGGTCGGCCAGAGCGCCGCCATGGAGCAGCTCCGCCAGACCATCCGCGAAGTCGCGGCCAGCGACGTCACCGTGCTGATCGAAGGCGAAAGCGGCAGCGGCAAGGAGCTGGTGGCCCAGGCCCTGCACGCCGCCAGCCCGCGCCGCGGCGAAGGCTTCGTCGCGGTGGACTGCTGCACGCTGCAGGAGTCGCTGTTCGAATCCGAGCTGTTCGGCCACGAGCGCGGCGCCTTCACCGGCGCCGACCGCCGCAAGGCGGGGCTGATCGAAGCCGCCACGCACGGCACGCTGTTTCTGGACGAGATCGGCGAAGCCGGCCCCGCCATCCAGGCCAAGCTGCTGCGCGTGCTGGAAACCGGGCGCTTCCGCCACGTCGGCGCCACGGCCGACCTGCGCAGCGACGCGCGCATCGTCGCCGCCACCAACCGCGACCTGCTGGCGCGCGCGCGCGCCGGCCAGTTCCGCGAAGACCTGTACTACCGGCTGTCCACCTTCGTGCTGCGCGTGCCGCCGCTGCGCGAACGCAGCGAGGACATCCCGCTGCTGGCCGCGCACTTCATCCGCCGTCGGCGCCAGCAGCAGGGCCTGCCGCCGCTGACGCTGTCGGCACAGGCGCGCGAAGTGCTGCAGGCCTACGCCTGGCCCGGCAACGTGCGCGAGCTGCGCAATGTGATCGAGCGCGCGCTGATCACCGCCAGCCAGGCCGAGCAGATCGAGGTGCGCCACCTGGGCGCGCTGGCACCGGGCGGCGCCGCGCCGGCCGCCGCACCGCCGGCCACCCCCCACCGCGTGGATGCCGACCGGCGAGCCCACGCTGGAAAGCATCGAGCGCGAATACCTGGCCACCCTGTTGAAGAAATACGGCGGCAATCGCCGCAAGGTGGCCGAGGTGATGGGCGTGTCAGAACGCACCGCCTACCGAATGATGGACCGGCATGGCTACAAGTAGGCGCCGGCCCCATTGCTACGTTATTGATAGCTTCATGCGCAATATCAACAAGCGCGCAAGCCCGATTTGATCCCTGACTGGAGAACCCCATGACATCCACCCCCGCCCTGTTCGACTTTCTGGACCGCAGCCACCAGGAGCTGCAGCGCCAGCTGGTGGCGCTGCGCCGCCTGGTCGGCGCGGTGGCCGACGACTCGCTGGACGCGGCGGGGCGCGACGAATTGAAGCGCACCATCGCCTGGTTCAACCGCGAGGCACGCCAGCACCACCTGGACGAGGAACACCACGTCTTTCCCCCGCTGCTGCAAAGCACCGACGCGAACGTGGTGCAGACCACGCTGCGGCTGCGCCAGGACCACGGCTGGATCGAGGAAAACTGGCTGGAGCTGGAGCCTTCGCTCGAAGCCGCCGCAGGCGGCTATTCGTGGTTCGACCGCGACACGCTGGCGCAGGGCGTGGAAGTGTTCGAGCAGCTGTACATCGACCACCTGACGCTGGAAGAATCGCTGGCCTACCCCGAGGCGCGCGCCCGCATCGACCCGACCACGCTGGCCCGCGCCAGCGCCGAAATGGCGCAGCGCCGCGCCCACCGCGAGGCGCGGCCGGCAAAGCGCTGACGGCGCAGCAGGCACGGCGGCCTGCGCGGAGACTGCACCTCAGCCGCCCGCGCGCATCAGCGCCGCCGCCTTCTCGGCCATCATGATGACCGGCGCGTTGGTGTTGCCGCCGACGATGGCGGGCATGGCCGACGCGTCGACCACGCGCAGCCCTTCGAGGCCGTGCACGCGCAGGTGGTCGTCCACCACGTCCAGCACGCCATGGCCCATGCGGCAGGTGCCCACCGGGTGGTAGATGGTGTCGGCATGCTGGCGCACGAAGCCTTCAATCTCGGTATCGCTGCGCAGCGCGGCCGAACGTTCGACGCCCCCGCGCCGCGCCAGCGCAGGCCGGTTGAGCAGTTCGCGCATCAGCCTGAAGCCGGCCACCAGGCGCCGCGTGTCGTCGTCGTCCTGAAGAAAGGCCGGGTCGATCAGCGGCGGCGCCAGCGGATCGCTGCTCGCCAGGCGCAGGCTGCCGCGGCTGCGTGGCCGCAGCACGCACACGTGGCACGAAAAGCCGTGGCCGAACACGGTGTCGCGCCCATGGTTGACCAGCTTGCCGACCACGAAGTGCAGCTGCAGGTCGGGCACCGGCTCGGCCGCGTCGCTCTTGATGAAGCCGCCCGCTTCGGCGAAATTGGTGGTCAGCAGGCCGCGCCGCTCGCGCCGCCACTGGCGGATCGCCCCGGCCACGCGCCAGCCGCCGCGCAGCGACAGGCCGAACAGGTCGTACGCGTGGTTGGCGTCCCAGACCTGCACCACGTCCGGGTGGTCGTGCAGGTGCGCGCCCACGCCGGGCAGGTCGTGCGCCACGGCGATGCCGTGCTGGCGCAGGTGGCTGGCCGGGCCGATGCCCGACAACATCAGCAACTGCGGCGACAGCAGCGCGCCGGCGCTCAGGATCACCTCGCGCCCGGCGCGCACCGTGTGTTCGCGGCCGTGCTGCACGTAGGCCACGCCCACGGCGCGGCCGCGCTCCAGCAGCACGCGCGTGGCGTGCGCGCCGGTGACCACGCGCAGGTTGGGCCGGCCCAGGTTCGGCGTCAGGTAGGCCTTGGCGGCCGAAAAGCGCTCGCCACGCCGGTGCGTGACCTGGTACAGGCCCACGCCTTCCTGGCTGGCGCCGTTGAAGTCGGTGTTGTGGCGGTAGCCGGCCTGCATGCCGGCCTCGACAAAGGCGCGCGAGAACGGATTGGGGTCGCACAAGTCCATCACGTTCAGCGGGCCGTCGGCGCCGTGGAAGGCGTCGGCCCCGCGCTCGTTGTGCTCGGCGCGCTTGAAGAACGGCAGCACGTCGTGCCAGCCCCAGCCGGCGTTGCCTTCGGCGGCCCAGGCGTCGTAGTCCTGCGGCACGCCGCGCGTGTAGATCATGGCGTTGATCGAACTGGAGCCGCCCAGCACCTTGCCGCGCGGCTGGTAGCCACGGCGGCCGTTCAGCCCCGGCTGCGGCACCGTGGCCAGCGCCCAGTTGTGGGCCAGGCGCGACGAGGGCG
The DNA here is from genome assembly GCF_033110285.1 of Ottowia sp. SB7-C50. Classification (NCBI taxonomy): domain Bacteria; kingdom Pseudomonadati; phylum Pseudomonadota; class Betaproteobacteria; order Burkholderiales; family Comamonadaceae; genus Ottowia; species Ottowia sp. SB7-C50. The sequence continues at coordinate 556,839 of NZ_CP136995.1, read as the reverse complement.
CACTCGCCATCACGCCCAGCCCGGCCGGGCAATGGATCAGCACGCTGCGGTCGGGCGGCCCGGCTTCGAGCAGCGTCACCTGCACGGCGGGGTCTTCGCTCAGCCGCGCGGCCAGCACGCAGCCGGCCGAGCCGCCGCCCACGATCACATAGTCCATGTCCGGGGTCTCCTTTACCGCCATTGTGGGCGCGCGCCGGCCAGCAAGTTAGGCAATTCATTCCAAAATGGCGGGTGGGTGCGCGGCGCCCGTTACCATCGGCCGGTCGACGCCCCACGGCGGTTCGCCACCCCTCATCCTCACATCTTCGGAGCACAGAAAATGAACATCAGCACCGTCGGCATCGTCGGCGCCGGCACCATGGGCAATGGCATTGCACAGGCTTGCGCCGTGTCGGGCATTAACGTCGTCATGGTCGACATCGCCCAGGCGGCGGTCGACAAGGGCGTCGCCACCGTCGGCAAGAGCCTGGACCGCCTGCTGCAGAAAGAGAAGATCACCGAAGCCGACAAGGCCGCCGCGCTGGGCCGCATCAAGGGCAGCACCAATTACGACGACCTGAAGGGCGCGCAACTGGTCATCGAGGCCGCCACCGAGAACCACGAGCTGAAGAACAAGATCCTCAAGCAGCTGGACGGCCTGCTGGCGCCCGAAGTGATCATTGCCACCAACACCTCGTCGATCTCGATCACGCAACTGGCCGCCGTCACCAGCCGCCCCGACCGCTTCGTCGGCATGCACTTCTTCAACCCGGTGCCGATGATGGCGCTGGTGGAGATCATCCGCGGCCTGCAGACGTCGGACGCCACGCACGACGCCGTGAAGGACCTGGCGGTGCGCCTGGGCAAGTCGCCCATCACCGTCAAGAACGCGCCCGGCTTTGTCGTCAACCGCATCCTGGTGCCGATGATCAACGAGGCCTTCTTCGTGCTGGCTGAAGGACTGGCCACGCCCGAAGACATCGACACCGGCATGCGCCTCGGCTGCAACCACCCCATCGGCCCGCTGGCGCTGGCCGACATGATCGGTTTGGACGTGTGCCTGGCGGTGATGGAGGTGTACGTCGATCAATTCAACGACAGCAAGTACCGGCCCTGCCCGCTGCTGCGCGAATACGTGGCCGCCGGCCGCCTGGGCCGCAAGACCGGCATGGGCGTGTACAGCTACGCCAAGTAAGGCTGTCGCGGGCGGGGCATACTGGGTTTTTCAACTTCTCAGGAAAGTCCCATGGTCACGCCCCTCGACAAAGTCCTCTACACCGCCAAGGCCCACAGCAAGGGCGGGCGCGACGGCAGCGCGCGCACCGACGACGGCCTGCTCGACGTCAAGCTGGACCCACCGCCCTCGATGGGCGGCAAGGGCCAGGGCACCAACCCCGAGCAGCTGTTCGCCGCCGGCTATTCGGCCTGCTTTCTGGGCGCGCTGAAGGCGGTGGCCGACAAGCAGAAGGTCAAGCTGCCCGACGACCGCAGCATCGACGCCGAGGTGGACATCGGCCCGACCTCGCACGGCTATGGCATCGCCGTGCGCATGACGGTGCACCTGCCCGGCATGCCGCGGGATCAGGCGCAGGCGCTGGTCGACGCGGCGCACCAGGTGTGCCCCTACTCCAACGCCACGCGCGGCAACATTCCGGTGGACCTGAAGCTGGGCTGAACGCCCGCCCCGCGCGGCCTCAGTCGGCCCGCGGTACCGGCGCGGTGGCGCCGCGAGCGCGGATGGCGGCTGCGCCGGCGTCGGCGCGCAACAGTTCTTCGGTGCTGGTGTGCGTCTGCATGGCCAGCACTTCGGCGCGCAGGCTGGCAATGTCGCGCTTCACGGCGGCCATCTCACGCAGCAAGTCGCGCTCGATCTGGCGCTCTTCCTCGTCCACCTCGCGCTCGACGAAGATCGCCGCCAGCGACGCCGTCACCAGCGACAGCACCGCCAGCCCCAGCAACACCACGATGAAGGCGAAGATGCGCGAGCCGTGCGTCGACGGCACCACGTCGCCGTAGCCCACGGTGGCGGCGGTGGTGAACGACAGCCACAGGCCGTCGCTCAATGTTTCGATGCGCGGGTCCAGCATCCAGAAGCCGACGCCGCCAAAGCCCAGGATCACGCAGGCCAGCACCAGCGAATACACCAGGCCACGCCGCACGATGTGGCGTTGCCGGTCGCGCAGGCGCTGGCGTCGGGAGCTCATGTGACGATTTTGCTACGGCGCGCCACGCCACCGCACCGCGTCACATCAAACTTTGACGCGCCGCGGCGCTGCATCAGCGCGCGGGCGTCATCGTTTTCAGCGCGCCCAGCACGTCGGCCACGCTGAGGATTTCGCTCAGCACGCGGGGCGGCTGGCCGGGCGACTGCAGCAGGTACACCGGCACGCCGCTGCGGCCCAGGCGGGTCAGCTCGGCGGTGATGGCGGCGTCGCGCCGCGTCCAGTCGGCGCGGAAAGTCTGCACCTTGGCCGCGTCCAGGGCGGCCAGCACGTCGGCATCGGCCAGCGTGGTCTTCTTGTTGTACTGGCACGTCACGCACCAGGCGGCGGTGAAGTCGACGAACACCGGCTGGCCCGCGCCCAGCGCGGTCTGCACGCGCTCGGCCGACCAGGGCTGCCAGCGCGTGCCAGCGGCGTCGGCCAGCGGCGCGGATTCGGCCGTCTTGACGATGTTTGGGCCGATGGCGCTGGCCAACAAAGCGCCGACAGCTATCGAAAGTGAAGCAATCACGAGCCGTGTGCGCCCACGCAGGCCCAGCGCCCACAGCACCAGCGCCAGCGCCACCAGAAGCGCCAGCAGCGCGCCGGCGCCGTCGATGCCCGTCTGCTGGCCCAACACCCACAGCAGCCAGACGGCGGTGCCGAACATGGGGAAGGCCATGAACTTCTTGAACGTGTCCATCCACGCGCCCGGGCGGGGCAGCAGGCGCGCCACCGCCGGCCACCAGCTCGCCGCCAGATAAGGCAGCGCCATGCCCAGGCCGATGGCGGCAAAGATCAGCAGCGCCTGCACCGCCGGCAGCCCCACCGCCAGCCCCAGCGACGCGCCCATGAACGGCGCCGTGCAGGGTGAGGCCACGGCCACGGCCAGCATGCCGGTCAAGAACGAATTGGCGACCGGGTTGCGCGCCTCCAGCGTCGCCACGCGGCTGGGCAGAAAGCTGCCGAACTCGAACACGCCCGCCAGATTCAGCCCAATCACCGTGAACAGCACCGTCAGCGCCGCCACCACGGCGGGCGACTGCAGCTGGAAGCCCCAGCCCAGTTGCTGCCCCGCCGCGCGCAGCGCCAGCATCAGCGCGCCCAGTGCCAGAAACGACAGCACCACGCCGGCGGTGTAGGCCAGCCCGCTGGTGCGGTGCGCGCGCCGGTCGTCGGCGTGCTGCGTGAAGCCCAGCACCTTGATCGCCAGCACCGGAAACACGCAGGGCATCAGATTGAGCACCACGCCACCCAGCAGCGCCCCCAGCAGCGCCAGCAGGAAAGTCGGCAGCGGCACCGCATTGACCATGCTGGCTGCCGACGACGGCGCGGCCGAGGCGCCGGCCTGCGCGGCGTTGGCTTTCAGCGCCGCCTCCAGCGCGGGTGACACCACCGCCGCCTGCGCCAGCGCCGGCCAGGTGCCCGCGACCGGCGCATCGGCGCGCCAGCCCTGTTGGCCATCGGCGGTGACCAGCACCAGCGGCATGCGCGCCGGCGAATCGGCGCGGTCGGCCGCCACCGGCACATCGGCCGTCCACACCGCGCCGTCCCAGCGCTGGCGCCAGGTGCGGTCGTCCAGCGGCTGGCCGGGCGCGGCCGACGTGGCGGCGGTGACGACGACGTTGGGCGTTTCGGGAAACAGTTCCAGCGCCTGGCCGCGGACGCTGTCGGGCAGCCCGGCGACGCGCACGGCCAGCCGCTTGCCGCCCTCGGTCAGCTCGATGCGGTGATCGCCCCGCACCTCGGCCGGCTGCGCCTTCAGCGCGGCGTCAAATGCGGCGCCGTTGAGCGCCGTGGAGCTGTGCAGCGGCAGCTGGATGGCGAAGTCGCCCTCTTGCGGGATGCATTCCTTGCGGCACACCAGCCATGTGGCCTTCAGCCGCACGTCGAGCGACTTGGCCAGCGGGCCGGGCTGGTAGTCGGGCGTGATCGTCAGCGGCACGGGCAGCAGCACCGTGCCTTCGTAGCCGTAGTTGGCCAGGTGGCCGATGGGGATCTTGCGCGGCAGCGGCCAGGCGATGTCGCCCGCCGTCACGCCCGGCGGCAGCGTCCACTGCAGCTCGGTGGGCATGCCGGAATCGCCGGCGTTCTTCCAGTAGGTGTGCCAGTCCGGCGCGTGCGTGATCTGCAGGCCGACCCACACCGGCTGCGCGGCCGCGGCGTCGGCGGCCAGACCCACCGGCACGCCTTGCGGCGCGTGGGCCAGCAGCGTGGCCTGCACCTGCTCGGTGCGCACCGTGGGTTGAGGAAGAATTTGCGCGCCAGCGCCCGTCCACCAAGCGCTGATAGCTATGAAAATAAAAGCAACAAGGCGGGTGGACAACGTACGCATTCGAATTCTTCAGGCACTGGCCAGCAAGGTGAGAGCCCCGGCCGCGCGCGGGGTTCCGCGCATCGCACGGCAAAACGCGCCGCGCGCCTACAGGGGCCCTCTGCCATTTTTCACGGAAACATGGTAAATGCAGTGGAGAGGGTCAGCCCGCCGCACGGACGCGCTGACACGGTGTCCATTCACAGCGCCAGGAGTTGCCAGCGATGCGATTGTCTACCACCCCCGATGCGGGCCTGCATTCCTGGGCCGAGCGGCTGCGCCAGCGCATCGACCTGCCGCTGCTGGTGCGCTGGCACGGCGGCCGCTCATTCCGGCTGGGCCGGTTCGACACCCCGCGCGTGACGCTGGACGTGTGCGACGCCGCGGGCATCGCCGCGCTGCTGTCGCCCTCGCTCGACCACCTGGGGCGCGCGTATGTCGAAGGCCACATCGACCTGACCGGCCGCGCGCAGGACATCATCGACGTCGCCTACCGGCTGGCGCAGGCCGACGCCGAGTCGCGGCACGGCAGCGGCTGGCTGGGCCGCATCGCGCACCGCGTGGCCGACGCCGTGAGCCACACCCGCGCACAGGACCGCGCGGCGATCCAGCACCACTACGACGTGTCGAACGATTTCTATGCCGAATGGCTGGACCCGGCGATGGTCTATTCGTGCGCCTACTTCGAGCGCGGCGACGAGACGCTGGCCGAGGCGCAGCAAAAAAAGATCGACCACATCCTGACCAAGCTGCGCCTGCGGCCGGGGCAGACGCTGCTGGACATCGGCTGCGGCTGGGGCGCGCTGGTGCTGCGCGCGGCGCAGCGGTTTGGCGCGCGCTGCGTGGGCATCACGCTGTCGCAAAGGCAGTTTGACCTGGCCACCGAGCGCGTGCGCGCCGCCGGGCTGCAGGACCGCATCGAGATCCGCCTGCAGGACTACCGCGACGTGCAAGGCCCGTTCGACCGCATCAGCAGCGTGGGCATGTTCGAGCATGTGGGGCTGAAGAACCTGGCCGGCTACTTCCGCATCGTGCACGACCTGCTGGCGCCGGACGGCTGGGCGCTGAACCACGGCATCACCTCGACCGACCCGCAGAACGGCGCCACACGCTGGGGCGGCGGCGACTTCATCGACCGCTACGTGTTCCCGCACGGCGAGCTGGCCCACATCGGCACCGTGCTGACCGCGCTGCAGGAAGGCGGGCTGGAAGCGGTCGACATCGAAAGCCTGCGCCGCCACTACGCCCGCACGCTGCAGTGCTGGAGCGACGCCTTCGAGGCGAAGACCGAGCGCCTGAAGCAGCTGGTGGACGAAAAGACCTGGCGCATCTGGCGCGTGTACCTGGTGGGCTGCCAGTGGGCCTTCCAGCACGACGACATCTCGCTGTTCCAGATCCTGTGCCGCCGCGCCGCGCAACCCGCCGACAGCCTGCCGTGGTCGCGCCGCTGGATGTACGCGGCGGCGTGATGCGCTGCGCCTTGCACCTGATTTGATAGCTGTCTGTGCTGATTCAGCAAGCGCTGCAGCCATTTGAGCGCCCAAAAAACAGCCGGACGCGAAGGACGCAAAAATTCCGCGAAGGACGCAAAAAAATCAAAAAGATTTTGGCTGCTTCTTTCGCGTCCTTCGCGTCCGGTATTGGGTTTTCAGCGACTCAAGCGTGGCTGCGGAACACCCGGCTGCTGCCGTGGCGCAGCACCATCAGCGTGTCGTAGCGGTCGCGCCGGCCACGGTATTCGGGGCCGTCCATGCCGGGCGAGCCGACCGGCATGCCCGGCACGGCCAGGCCCAGCGCCACCGGCTTTTCGCGCAGCAGGCGGCGCACATCGTCGGCATGCACATGGCCTTCGACCACGTAGCCGCCCACCAGCGCGGTGTGGCACGACCCGTACTTCGTCGCCAGCCCCAGGCGCGCGCGCACCACGTTGTTGCCGGTGTCGTGCGCCGTCACCTTGAAGCCGTTCTGTTCCATGTGCGCGATCCAGTCCTGGCAGCAGCCGCAGCTGACGTCCTTCCAGACCTCGACCGCCACCGGCTCGGGCCGCCGCTGCGCCCAGGCCGGCACCGTGGCGCCGGCGGCGGCCAGTGCCAGCAGTCGCAGTGCGTGGCGGCGACGCGGGTGTGACATTTGCATGGTGAAACTCCTGATCGTTGGGGCGGCGCGCGCGCCAGCACACACACGGCGCGCCGCACGGGGCACACTGGCGGCCCAGAAGGTCGGATTGTCCGCCCTGCCCCTTTATCCTGCCTTGAGCCAAGACAATCCCGCACCCGCCGCTGTGCCACCCGCCGCCGCCCTGTCCGCTGCCGCCGACCGGCTGGCGGCGCTGCTGACGGTGGCGTGCGCCCTGCTGCTGTCGCTGCTGGCCGCCGTGGGCGTGCTGGCGCTGCAGCTGCATTTCGAGTCGCGCGACCGCGAGCAGCTGCACGACCACCTGCGCGCCGCCCGCGCCCTGCTGGCCAGCGTGGACAACGCTGGCGAACTGGCCGCACTGCCGGCCCGCCTGCAGGCCAGCTTTGGCGACGAGCCCGAACTGGCTGTGCGCGTGCAGGGCGCGCTGGACCAGACGCTGTACGAACAGGGCGAGCCCGCCGCCCTGCCCGCGCGGCTGCTGGCGCACCCCAGCGCCGCGCAGCCGGCCCCGCTGATGACCTGGCGGCAGGACGGCCGCGCCTGGCGCGGCAGCGCCGTGGTGATGCGCATGCCCATGCCCGGCGCAGCGCCGCTCACGGTGGCCATGTCGCTCGACATCCAGCCGCACGAAGGCTTCATGCGCAGCTTTCGCTGGGCGCTGATGGGCTATGTGCTGCTGACCACGCTGGCGTTTGCCCTGCTGGCGCGCTGGGCGACCCGGCGCGCCCTGATGCGCGCCGAACACTATTGATTTGATAGCTGATCGCGCTGGCCCATAAAGCGCCAGCGGCCGATTTGATCAGGATTCGCCGGCCGCCCAGCCCAGCACCACGCGCCGGCTGCTGGCGCTTTTCTTTTCGATGCGGGTGACGACGGCGCGGCCGATGTCGGCGGTGTTGGCCACGTGCGTGCCGCCGCAGGGCTGCAGGTCGATGACCGCGCCGTCCGGGCCGTCGATGCGGATGGTGCGCACCGTGCCGCTGCCGCGCGGGGGCTGCACGCTCATGCTTTTCACCAGCTGCGGGTTGGCGTCCAGCTCGGCGTCGGTCACGCTGCCCACGACAACCGGCAGGGCCGCCCGCACCAGGTGCGCCAGCGCAGCGGTCAGCTCGTCCTTGTCCAGCGGCTCGGTCATGTGGAAGTCGATGCGCGCGTGCTCGGGCGTGATGGAGCAGCCGTTGACCGGCTTGCCCACCAGATGGCACAGCAGGTGCGACGCGGTGTGAAAGCGCATCAGCCGCTGGCGGCGCGGCGCGTCGATGCGCGCGGTGAGCGGGTCGCCCTGCTTCAATAGCGATAGCTGCTCAGGCTGTTCTGGTGCGGGCAGGTAGCAGATTCGTCCCGTCGCGACGCCCACCTCGTCCTTTTCCTTGCGGGTATCGGCGATGGCGATGTCGCGGCCGTCCGCCAGCGTCAGCCAGCCCGTGTCGCCGGCCTGGCCGCCGCCCAGCGGATAGAACACGGTGCGGTCAAGCACGATGCCCTGCGGGCCCACGGCGACCACCGTGGCCGTGCAATCGGTCAGCGTCGCGTCGTGGCGGAACAGCTCCTCGGCCATGCGTTCATGATGCCACCGGCGGCCGGCGGCCGGCGGTGCACGGTAATTGACCGTTTGTCCGCGCCCCCAGGCCAGCGGTGGGCACAAGTTCTAAGATGCGAACCATGACCGCCCGAATTTCCTCACCACCGCGCACGCGCCAGTGGTCGGACCTTGTCACCACCGACTTCGCCGTCATGGATCTGGCGCGCACCATCGCCGTGCTGCCGCTGGGTGCCACCGAGCAGCACGGCCCGCACCTGCCGCTGTCGGTCGACGCCAATCTGGCGCACAGCATGGCGGACGCCACCACCGATCACCTGCCGGCCGACCTGCCTGTGCTGTTTTTACCGGTGCAGCGCATCGGCTACAGCCCCGAGCACGCGGCCTTTCCCGGCACGCTGACGCTGAAGTCCGAGACCGTGATCCGCCTGTGGACCGACATCGCCGAGAGCGTGGCGGCCAGCGGCGTGACCAAGCTGGTGCTGTTCAACACGCACGGTGGCAACGTGGGCCTGATGGACGTGGTGGCGCGCGACCTGCGCGCGCGCCTGGGCATGCTGGTGTACAGCGTCAGCTGGTTCACCCTGCCGCTCACCGACGCCGACGGCAAGGACGTGATGGCGCGCTTCTCGCCCGAGGAGCAGCGCTTTGGCGTGCACGGTGGGCAGGCGGAAACGTCGATGATGATGGCGCTCAAGCCTGGGCTGGTGCGCAAGTCGAAGGCGCGCGCGTTCGCCTCCACCTCGCAGCAGCGCGCCGCCGCGCACCGCGTGCTGGGCAACGGCCGCAGCGCCAAGCTGGCCTGGGCGGCGCAAGACCTGAACCCCGACGGCGCGGCCGGCGACGCCGCAGCCGCCCGGGTGGAAGACGGCTTTACGCTGATCGACGCCACCGGCCGAGCGCTGGCCGAATTGCTGAAGGAAATCGACCGCCTGCCGCAGGACACGCTGCGCTGGCGCTGACCCCATTGCCCATGAACGTAAAGATGAATCGCATCACCGCCGCTGGCCCCCTGGCTGCGGGCGACCCCGCCACCACCCGCCGCCGCTTCACCACCGCCCTGCTGGGCGCCGCCACCTTGGCCGCCGTCCCGCCCGCCTGGGCGGCGAACGAGCCACCGATCCACGTGCTGGTGGGCTTTCCGGCCGGAGGCGGCTCGGACGTGATCGCGCGGCTGCTGGCCGAAAAGCTGGAAAAGGCGCTGGACCGCAGCGTGGTGGTTGAAAACCGCCCCGGCGCCGGCGGCCAGATCGCCGCGCAGCAGCTGAAGGCCGCGCGACCCGACGGCACCACGGTGTTCCTGTCCCACGACCACACCATCTCGATCCTGCCGCAGGTGGTCAAAAAGCCTGGCTACGCACCGCAGGAAGACTTTGTGCCGCTGGGCGGCTTTGCCACCTTCGTCAACGGCCTGGCCGTATCGCCCGGCACGCCGGCCAGGACGGTGCCCGAATACGTCGAATGGGTGAAGTCACAGGGCGGCAAGAGCGCGGTCGGCATCCCCGCGCCGGCCTCGACACCCGAGTTTCTGGTGCAGCTGATCGCCAAGCGCTACGGGCTGGACCTGGTGGCCGTGCCCTACAAGGGCAGCGCACCGATGATGGCCGACATGCTGGGCAACCAGATTGCGGCCGGCGTCGGCTCGGTGCAGGACTTCATCGAGTACCAGCGCGCCGGCAAGCTGCGCATGATCGGCGTGCTGGGCGGCGCGCGCCAGGCCGCCGTGCCCGACGTACCCACGTTCAGCGAACTGGGATTCAAGGGCCTGGAAGAAACGCCCTTCTACGGCATCTGGGCGCCCAAGGGCACGCCGGCGGCCCTTGTCACGCGCTTCAGCCGCGCGCTGGACAGCGTGGTGGCCCTGCCCGACGTGCGCAAGCAGCTCACCGACCTGGGCCTGACGGTGGACTCCATGAGCCCCGCGCAGTTGGCCAAGCGCGAGCAGGCCTACACCAGGGTGTGGTCGCGCATCATCCGCGACAGCGGTTTTCAGCCGCAATAAGACACGCCGATCAGTCCGGCGCCGGCAGCCGGATATCCGACGTGCCGGCGTGCAGCTGCCGCGGGTATTCGCGCGTGCGGTCGATGCATCCGCCGTCGGCGTAGACGCCCTTCGGATCGCGCAGGCGCTGCATGCGCGCCAGCACCTCGGCGGTGCGCGCGGCGTCCTGCAGCGTGGCGGCAGTCAGCCGGTCGACCACCGACTCGTCCATCACCAGTTCGCCCTGCTCGTTGAGCTGCGCGCCATCGCGCCAATGGTGGATTTCGACGCACTTGGCGTCGAAGCTGTAAGGCTGGTCGCGCTTCCAGAAGTTCGAAAACAGGCCGCCGCCCAGGTAGATCACCCACGAGCCCTCATAGCCCGGAATGTCGGCCGAGCGCTCGTCCGGGTTGCGGAACCACACCCGGTCACCCGGCACGTAATAGCGCGGCGGCAGGGGCTGCTCCATGCTGCCGTACTCGATCAGGAACACGTCGTGAAACAGCGCCGACCGGATGGCGCGGCGCCGGCTGACCTCGGCCAACGCGGTCAGCAGCGGCGGGTTGCGCTCGGCCAGCTCGCGCGCCAGGCCCAGCAGGATGACGTATTCGGTCGCGCGGTAGCACGAAAAGTCGTAGCGCCGCCCGGTCACGTCGGGCTGCGTGGCGGCCTGCAGCGCCGCGATGAGGCACTGCGACGGCTTGAGCAGAAAGCCGTGCTCGTCGTCGTAATGCCAGTAGTCGGGCGGCCGCTCGGCGGCTTCGGTGCAGAACGCCAGCGCCGTGCGGCGCGCCGCCTGCGCGATGTGCACGCGCACATTGACGGCGGACTGCAGCTCATCCAGGCTGCTGAACGCCATCTGAATCGGCGCCGCCAGCATGGCCACCACGGTCTCGCGCTGCAGCGCGCGGTCGTCGTCCGCTGATTCCAAGCCCAGCCGCTGCGCCAGCTGCAGCGTGTCGAAACCCGGCGCCCATTGCGCAAGCGCGTCCGCGTTCAGCCCCACCGCAACGCTGCGCGGCTGCGCGGTGCACAGGGCGACGCGGTCTTTCAAGCCGTGGGCGTCCAGCCAGTCCCGCAGCGCGTGCTGCAGGTCTTGGAGGGTCTGGTGCGGCGCGGCCGACACGCGAACTCCGGCGGCCGTCGCGACGGCGGCGGACTCGGCGCTCGTCATGCGCCGAGTGTCGCCGCGAGTGCTCGCCCGCCGCATCGGGGAAAACGTGGTTCGATCAGCTCAGGCGTAGGTCACCCAGTCGTGCCAGCGCGCGCCTTCCAGGTGCGGCAGCGTGTTGTAGGTGACCAGCATGTGGCGCTTGGGCGTGAAGGCGAACTCGGTCACCGAGCAGTTGCGGATGCGCAGGTTCAGCTCGATCGTGGTCTCGGGCGATGTGCCGAGGATGTGCCCCACGGCGGTCGAGATCGGGCCGCCGCTGGACACCAGCAGCACCTGCCCCTGGTGCTGGCGGCGCACCTGGTCGAGCGCGCCGACCACACCGGCCACGAAGTCGGGGTAAGTCGGCATGCCCACGGGCTGCGTGCGGCCCGCCATCCAGGCCGCCAGCCCTTCGCGCAGCAGCCGGAAATGGTGGCGGTACTTCTCGGGCGTGTCGGGCTTGGGCAAAGGTTCGGGGTGGATGGCGCGCACGACCGCTTCGCTGTCGTATTCGTTCAGCCCCGGCAGCGCCTGCGGCGTCAGCCCCGTCAGGCCCGCCCCTTCGGCCACGCCCTGCCAGGTTTCGGCATGGCGGCGCAGCGTGCCGGTCAACACGGCGTCGAACTGCGTCAGCCCGCTGGTCGCCATCCATTCGCCCAGACGCCGGCTCTGGCGCCAGCCCAGGTCGCTGAGGCGGTCATAGTCGTCGGCGCCAAAACTGGCCTGGCCGTGGCGCACGAGGTAGAGGGTTCCCATGCGGCGCATTGTGTGGGCATTGCGCCGCGGGCGGCGCGACAGCCGTCACCTGCGTGACGAATTCAGCGCCCTTTCGCCACTCCGCCGCTGCACACAAACCGTCTGAAGCTACTTGTTTTGTAGCACGCGGGCAAACGCCGCCGCATCCACATTGGCGCCGGTCAGTGCGATGCCGACCGCCTGGCCGCGCAGTTGCGCCCGCTCCTGCAGGGCCGCGGCCAGCGCGGCTGCGCCGGCGCCCTCGGCGACGTTGTGCGTGTCGACGTACAGCGCGCGCATGGCGGCTTCCACTTCGTCGTCGCTGACGTGCACCACGTGGTCAAGGCCGTGCATCAGCACCGACAGGGCGGCCGGGTCGGCACGGCGCACCGCCATGCCGTCGGCGATGCGGGTGTTGGCGGGCGCTTCGACCACGCGGCCGGCGGCGATGGAATCGGCGTAAGTGGTGGCGTGCGCGCTGACAACGCCGACGATGCGCGCGGGGTGGTTCAGCGCGCGCTTGGCGGCGATGGCGGCGCATGCGCTGGAGCCCAGGCCGATGGGCACGTAGGCGACCTGAAGCTGCGGCACCGCACGCAGCAGCTCCCACCAGTAAGTCGCCACGCCGCTGACCAGGTCGGGGTGAAAGCTGGGCACGCGCAACGCACCGCGTTCGGGGGCCAGGCGCGCGGCATGGTCGCTGCTTTCGGTGAAGTCGTCGCCATGCTCGATCAGTTCAACGCCCAGCGCGCGCATGGCGGCGTTCTTTTCGACCGAATTGCCGCGCGGCACGACGATGGTGCAGGCCACGCCATGGGTGCGCGCCGCCCAGCCGATGCTCTGGCCGTGGTTGCCGCGCGTGGCGCTGACGACGGCGCGCGGCAGTTCGCCACGTCGCGCCAATGCGTCGAAGAAGGTGAGTCCGCCGCGAATCTTGAACGCGCCGACCGGCGTGTGGTTCTCATGCTTGACCCAGCAGTCGGCGCCCAGCCGCTGCGACAGCATCGCCCAGCGGTACTGCGGCGTGGGCGGAAATTCGCGGTAGACAACTTGGGCGGCGGCTTCGATATCGGCCAGCGTCGGCAGCAGGTTCATTCAGCGCACTCCTTCGTCAGACGACAAGCTGACCACGCCACGCGGCGTGCGCAGCGTGGCGTGCAGCGCGGCGGGGCCTTCGTCGACCGGCACCGCACCGAACCCGACGGCTGCGCAGGCCTGCCGCAGCGTGGCCGCGCGCGGGTGCGAAAGCCGCAGCCCCTGCAGCGACACGCCAACCTGGGGCATCGACGCGGCCGGATGCACCGCGCCCCATTCGATCAGCGTGGGCAGCGCGCCGTCGAACAGCCGCTGGCCGTCCGGCCGCACGGCGATCTTCCATTCGAGCAGCCCGCGCGGCGTCATGCGGCTGGCGGCGCGCACGTCGCCGCGGTCGATGTCCAGCGTGGCCAGGCGACCCACGGCGCTGTCGATGTCGGGCACGCGCGCCACCCAGTGGATGAGCTGCGGGCCTTGCGCGCGCACGCGCTCGCGCAGCGCGGGGTCGTCCATGTCGAACCAGCGCTTTTGCACGGCATTTTGGCCCCCACCGCTGTCTGGATGGGCGCGAACAGCTCCTGGATCGATAGCAATGATCTCCAGGTAGCTGAGCGGGAATTCATCCGACGCGCTAGCAAGCAGCCGGTTGTGCGTGCCGAACAGCGGGTGCTGGCCGCCCGGCCCCGGGGTTACGCCCAGCATCTGCTCGCACCACGCGGCGCCTTGCTCCAGCGTGTCGGCCAGCACCACCAGGTGGTCAAGCGCCGGTGCGCTCCAGCCGGCTGCGGCCGTCACAACGTCACCTCGCCGCGAATCACGCCCACGCAGTCGCCGCCCACCCAGATCTGTCCTGAGCCTGTCGAAGCGGTCTGGCCTTCTCCGTCGCGCTCCACATGCACGCGCCCGGCGCGGCCGAGCACCGTGCCTTGGGCGGCCACGTAGCGCGCGGGCAGGTCACCGGTCTCGATCAGCCACTGCGCCAGGCTGGCGTTGAGGCTGCCGGTGACCGGGTCTTCGTTGACGCCGACGGCAGCCGCAAAGGCGCGCACCTCGATCGCTGGGGCGTCGGCGCGGGTGTCGAACGCGCGCGCTTCGCGGCTCGACCGCGCTATCAAATCAGAAGCTGTCGACGCCGACACCTTGGCCGCCACGCCCACTTTCTGCTTCAAGCTTTCAAGCTGGCCGTGGTTCGGCTCCAGCGCCAGCAAGGTGTCGACGCTGTCCACCAGCAGGGCCAGCCACTGCGGGCCGTTGTCGAGCGATTGCGCTTTCAGTATCTGCGCGGGTTTCAGCCCCAGCGCGGCGGCCACCTTGGCCAGGTGCGTGGGACTGGGGCCGCTCAGGTGGGCGGGCGGCGCGGCAAAGGCCAGGCGCGCGCCGTCGCGCCGGATCGGCACCAGGCCCTTGGCACACTCCTGCACGATCATGTCGCCGCGCCTGGGGACGCCGCCCGCCGCCAGCCACGCGAAGCACGAACCCAGCGTGGGGTGGCCCGCAAACGGCAGCTCGCCCCCGGGCGTGAAGATGCGCAGGCGATAGTCGGCCTTCGGGTCGGTGGGCGGCAGCACGAAGGTGGTTTCCGACAGATTGGTCCAGCGCGCGAAGCGCTGCAGGGCGGCGTCATCCAGGTCGGTGCCGTCCAGCACCACGGCCACCGGGTTGCCGAAGCCTGCGGTGGCGGTGAAGACGTCGATCTGGGCGAAGGGGCGGTTTTTCATGGGGGAGCCAGTCAGGCCAGAGGAAGATCGAGCACGCCGCGCGTGGCCGGGCGCGCCAGCACGGCGTTGAACCAGCGTTGCACGTGCGGCGCTTGGGGCGTGGGCTGCGGCAGGTTCCACCAGCGGTGGATGTCGCAGGCGACGGGAATGTCGGCCATGCTGAAGGCATCGCCGCCCATCCACGCGCGGTGGGACAGGTGCGCGTTGAGCATGGCGATGCACGGTGCCATGGCGGCGCGCGAGGCGTCGATCACCTCGGGCTTGCGCTGCTCGGGCGGCGTGCGCACCAGTTGCAGAAACGCCGGGCTGCCGGCGCGGTTCAGCGTGGTCTGCTGCCAGTCCATCCAGCGCTCGGCGTCAAAGCGGGCGCGCAAATCCTGCGGGTACAGCGCCGGCGCGTAGCGCGCGCACAGGTAGCGCACGATGGCGTTGGATTCCCACAGCACGAAGTCGCCGTCTTCCAGCAGCGGCACCAGGCGGTTGGGGTTCTTCGCCACATAGTCGGCGTCGTTGACGACACCGAAGGCGAGGCCCGCGTCGATGCGCTCAAAGGGCGCGCCCGCCTCCTGCAAGGTCCACAACACCTTGCGTACGTTGATGGACGTGGTGCGGCCCCACAGTTGGATCATGGTCAGCCTTGCATCGCCGCGCGCACCACCTTCCCCAGCGCGGCCATGCCCTGGTCGATCTGCTCGGGCGTGGAAGTGACGAAGGACAGCCGCAGCGCGCGCGCATCGGGTTCATCGGCGAAGAAGGGCGCGCCGGGCACGAAGGCCATGCCGGCATCGACGGCCTTGGGCAACAAGGCCTGGGCGTTCAGGCCTTCGGGCAGGCGCACCCACACGAACATGCCGCCGACGGGCTGTGTCCACTCGGCACCGGTCGGGCCCAGCTCGCGCGCCAGCGCGGCCAGGATGGCGTCGCGCTGCGCGTGGTAGCGCGCGCGGATGGTGGGCACGTGGCGGTCGAGGAAGCCGTCCTTGATGACCTCGGCCACCACGCGCTGGTTGAAGCCGGGCGTGTGCAAATCGGCCGCCTGCTTGGCCTGCAGCAGCTTGGGGTACAGCGCGGGCGGCGCGACGATGTAGCCTAGGCGCAGGCCGGGCGCCAGGATTTTGCTGAACGAGCCCAGGTACACCACGCCCTCGGGCCAGCGCGCCAGCAGGGGCGCGGGCGGCGGTGCGTCGAACCACAATTCGCCATACGGGTTGTCTTCGACAATCGGCAGGCCGTGCTCGCGGCAGACGTCGATCACGGCCTGGCGGCGCGCTTCGTCCATGGTGCGGCCGGTGGGGTTCTGGAAGTTGGGCAGCAGGTACATGAAGCGCGGCCGCTCACCTTTTTGAAGCGCGCTGCGCAGCGCGGACGCCGACACGCCGCCCATGTCGCTTTCAACGCTCTCCACCGCCGGCTGCATGGGCGTGAAGGCCTGCAGCGCGCCCAGGTAGGTGGGCGACTCGACCAGCATGCGGCTGCCCTTGTCGAGCAGCACCTTGGCGATCAGGTCCAGCCCCTGCTGGCTGCCGGTGGTGATGAGCACCTGGTCGGGCGACACCTGCGCGCCCTGCTTGCCCAGCTCGGTGGCGACCCACTGGCGCAATTCGGGCAGCCCTTCGCTCGACGCGTATTGCAGCGACGGGCGCGCGATGGCGCTGCCTTCGGCCAGCACCGTGGCGCAGGCTGCACGCATGGCGTCGACCGGAAAAGTCTCGGGCGCGGGCAGGCCACCGGCAAAGTTGAGGATGCCGGGGCGCTCCGTCACCTTCAGGATTTCGCGGATCGCCGAGGGGTTCATGGCGTGGGCGCGCTCGGCCAGTTGCCAGGGGCTGGCTTGCTTGAGGTCGGTGGGGTTCATGGTTTTTCTCCTCCAGCGGGTCCGTAGAAGATGACCCAGGTTGCAAAGTCGGGGGTGAAGGCTTCGAAGCGATGGTCGGCATCGGCGGGCACGAACAGCACGTCGCCGGGCGCGGCGGGCAGATTCTGAGCGCCGATGCGCAGTGTGGCGTGGCCGCGCTGCACTACGTACAGCTCGTCCTGCGCGTGCGGCTGCTGGCGATCGCGCCCATCGGCGTTGCTGCCGGGGGCGTACAGCTCGACGGACATGCTGCCATGTGCGAATGCCATCGCAAACGGCAAGCCCTCAGGGTACGCACGGGTCGGCGCCGCGGGCAGCTGCGCCAGCAGGTCGTGCAGCGACGCTCTCATCTCAGCCTCCGGCTGGCAAACACGATGGCCACCACCGCCAGCGCAAAGCCGACGGACACCGCGTCCAGCCGCTCGCCCAGCAGCGGCCACGCAAACAGCATCGCCAGAAACGGCTGCAGCAGTTGCGTCTGGCTCACGCGCAGGGCGCCGCCCCAGTCCAGCCCGCGGTACCAGGCGAAGAAGCCGGCCCACATCGACACGGTGCCCACATAGACAAAGCCCGCCCAGCTGCTGGCACGGATGTCGCCCGCGTTGGCCGGCCACAGCCACAGCGCCACCGGCAGCGTGAGGGGCAGCGCGCCCAGGCACACCCAGCAGATCACGCGCTCGGCGCCCAGCGCGGGCGTGACCTTGGCGCCATAGATGTAGCCAACCGCGGCCGCCAGCACCGCACCGGCCAGCAGGGCGTCGGCCGCGGCGAAGCCGAAGCCGCCCGATTCGCCCGCGCGCAGCCACGCAAACACCACCACCAGGGCGCTGCCCGCGACGGCGCAGGCCCAGAACGCCGGCCGCGCGCGCTGGCCCAGGGCAAAGGCGGCCACCGCCGCCGTCACCAGCGGCAGCAGCGCAATGATGACGGCCGCGTGCGTGGCCGTCACGCTGCGCAGCGCCCACGCCAGCAGCAGCGGAAACCCGATGGCGTTGCCGGCCATCGACAGCGACAGCGCCCGCCACTGCGCGGCCGTGGGCCAGGGCGAGCGCGCCACCAGCAGAAACGCCGCCGACAGCAGCCCCGCCAGCGCCGCGCGGCCAAAGGTGACGAACCAGGGCGACAGCTGCGGATGTTCGGCAGTGCCCGTGGCCAGCCGGGTCGCCGGCAGCGTGATGGCAAAGCACGCCACGCCCAGCACGCCCAGCCAGAAGCCCGCCACCAGGCGCGCATCACCTTGCGGCGCGCGCAGCGCCCAGCGCGATGTGCCAGCGCTCATGCCCCGGCCACCCCGAAAACCGCCTGTCCCACATGCCACGGCAGCCGCACCCCGGCGGCGCTGCCCAGCGCGTTCCAGGCCATCCACAGCGCGGTGACCACCAGCGCCAGCGCCATCGCGCGGTTGAACCACAACAGGCGCCGGCCCTGCGCCAGCCATTGCCGCAGCATCGACCCCACCAGCGCATACAGGAAGTTGCTGGCAAAGGCGTAGCCCAGCATCACCGGCAGCACGACCAGCAGGCGGCCCGTCCAGTCGGGCTGCCCGCCGATCCAGCCGGCCACGATGGACAGCGCCAGCATCCAGGCCTTGATGTTGACGAACTGCAGCAGCACGCCCTGCCAGAAGGTGACGTCCAGCCGCCCCTGGTCAGCCTGCGCCAGCGCGCCGCTTTGCGCCAGACGCGCGGCCAGCCACAGCATGTAAGCCACGCCCAGGCCCAGCACGCCCCAGCGCAGCACAGGCACCGCCAGCACCAGCGCGCCCACGCCCAGCGCGCTCAGCACCAGCAGCGCGGCCCAACCCACCGGCACCGCCAAGACAAAGTGCATGGCGCTGCGCAGGCCGCGGTTGGCTGCTATGGCGGTGGACAGCGTGGTGTTGGGGCCGGGCGTGAAGCTGACCGCGGTGGCCAGCGCCAGCAGCGCGGTGAATTCGGACCAGGACATGGCGCCACTGTAACGCCGCACACCCACACACCGTCAATACAGTTGACAAGCGCAGATCACGAACTGTATGGTTCAGCGTCACGACACACGGCGCCCACGCCGGCTTCCTGACATGCTGCATCCCGCCCCCGCCAAGACCCTGACCCACCAGCTGGCCGACCGCTTTGCCGAGCGCATCCGCGACCGCCTGCTGGCACCGGGGACCCGCCTGCCCAGCGTGCGCCAGTGCGCGGCCCAGCAGGGCGTAAGCCCGTCCACCGTGGTCGCCGCGTACGACCAGCTGCTGGCGCACGGGCTGGTCGAAGCGCGTCGCAACCGCGGCTTCTTCGTGCGCGATCTGGCCCAAAATGCCGCCCCAGCGCTTGCTGCATCAGCGCGAACAGCTACTGATTCAATAGCAACCGGCGATATCGCCGAGGCCCGCCGCCAAAGCGCGCCCATCAGCGCGGCAACGCTGATGCGCGGCATGTTCAGCGGCGACCGCGACGGCAAGCCCCAGCCCGGCATGGGCGTGCTGCCGCCCGACTGGCTGGACAACGACTTCATGGCCAGCGCGCTGCGCCGCGCCAGCGCCGGCGCCGGCCTGCGCGACGCCACCGTGCGCTACGGCGACCCGCAGGGCGACGCCGAACTGCGCCGCGTGCTGTCGGCCCGCCTGGCGCGGCAGGGCATCGAGGCCGCGCCGTCGCAGATCGTCACCACCGTGGGCGCCACCCAGGCGCTCGACATCGTCAGCCGCACGCTGCTCAAGCCGGGCGACACGGTGATGGTGGAAGAACCCGGCTGGTCGGTCGAATTTGCGCGGCTGGCGGCGCTGGGCATGCGCATGCTGCCGGTGCCGCGCGGCCCGCAGGGGCCCGACCTGGACGTGATGGCGCGCCACTGCGAAGCCCGCGCCGGCACGCGCGACGCACCGCGCCTGTTCGTCAGCGTCAGCGTGCTGCACAACCCCACCGGCTACTGCCTGGGCCCGGCCAGCGCGCACCGGCTGCTGCAACTGGCGCAGCAGCACGACTTCCACATCGTCGAGGACGACACCTACCACCACCTGGCGGCCGAGCACGCCACGCGGCTGGCGCAGCTGGACGGGCTGGCGCGCACCGTCTACGTCAGCGGCTTCGCCAAGATCCTGGCGCCGGCCTGGCGCGTCGGCTTTCTGGCTGCGCCGCCCGCGCTGGTCGAGCCGCTGCTGGACACCAAACTGCTGGCCACCCTGACCACGCCCACGCTGCTGGAGCGCGCCCTCGCCCAGGTCATCGACCAGGGCCAGCTGCGCCGCCATGCCGAGCGCGTGCGCACCCGGCTGGACACCGCGCGCAGCCGCAGCGTGAAGCTGGCGCTGCAACATGGCTGCACCTTTGCCGCCGAGCCGGCGGGGCTGTTCGGCTGGGTCGACACCGGCGTCGACACCGACCAGCTGGCGCTGCGCCTGCTGGACGACGGCTACCTGCTGGCGCCCGGCGCGCTCTTCCACGCCACGCGCCAGCCCAGCACGCTGATGCGCATCAACTTTGCCTGCACGCAGGACGTGGCGTTCTGGCGCGCGTTTGCACGCTCGCGCGACGAACTGGCCGCGCCTATTCGGGCTTGATGCCGGCCGATTTGGCCAGCTGCGTGTAGCGCTGCGCGTCGGCCTTGATGACGCGCGCCAGTTCCTGCGCGCTGCCCACGCTCGGCTCCACGCCCGCGTTCGACAAGGTGGCCCGCACGGCCGGGTCGGCCATGATCTTGCTGACGTCGGCGGCCACCTTGGCGACCACCGCGGGCGGCATGTGGGCCGGCCCCATCAGCGCGTACCAGATCGAGAAGTCGAACGGCTTGAAGCCCTGCTCCTCAAAGGTGGCCGCATCCGGCAGCAAGGCATACCGCCTGGCCGACGACACCCCCACCACGCGCAGGCGGTTGTCCTTGGCATAGGGCGCCACCAGGTTGGCACTGACGATGGCCAGCGGAATCTGGCCGCCCACCACATCCGTCAGCGCGGGCGAACACCCCTTGTAGCCGGCGTGCGCGGCCGGCACGCCCGTCTTCTGCTTGAGCAGTTCCATCACGAAGTGCTGCGGCGTGCCGATGCCGCAGGAGCCGTAGCTGAGCGTGTTGGGCCGCGCCTTGGCGGCAGCGACCAGATCGTTCACGCTGCCGATCTGCGCGCCGGGGTGCGCGGCCAGCGCAATGGGGGTGATGCCCAGCAGCAGGATGGGTGTGAGGTCCTTTTCGGCGTCGTACGGCAGCTTTCCCGTGAGCCCCAGGTTGGTCACCATGGTCGAGTTCTGCAGCAGCAGGGTGTAGCCGTCCGGCTTGGCGCGCACCACTTCCTGCGAGCCGATGTTGCCCGAGGCGCCGGCCTTGTTGTCCACCGCCACGCCCTGCCCCCAGGCCTGCTGCAGGCCAGCGCCGATCTGGCGCGCCAGGATGTCGGAGCCGCCGCCCGTGGCATACGGCACGACGATGCGCACGCCGCGCGTCGGGTAGGCTTCGGTCTGCGCCTGCGCGGCGCCGCAGACCAGCAGGGCGCCGACCACGGCGGTGATGAAGTTGCGTCGCATGTTGGGTCCTTTCATTGATCCAGGTCGACCGCGCCCAGCCGCTGCACCCACAGGTTCCACGAGCGGGGAATCTGCCCGTCGTTCATCTCCGACGACAGCTGCGCTTCCTGCGCGTTCAGGAAGGTGATGTCGCCCAGCGGCTGCGCAGCCAACTGCAGGCGCGCGTTCATTTCGGTATAGATGGCGCGGTACACCACCTGCTCCAGCGACGTGCCGACCACCGTCGAGCCATGGCCGCGCATCAACACGCAGTTGTGCTGGCCGAGCGAGCGCGCCAGTGCCTGGCCCAGATAGCTGCTGCGGATCAGCATGTCGGTGTCGCCGCCCGCGTCACGAATGTCGAAGTGCGCCGACCCACTGCCCAGAAAACCCGCCATGTGATAGACCGGCTTCAGCGCGTGGCGCGTGATGGCGAATGGAATGACGCTGGGCGAATGGCTGTGCACCACGGCCATCACGTCGGGCCGCGCGCGGTAGATCTCGGCGTGGATGAATCTTTCCAGGTACGGCCGCTCGGAGTCGGCCGAAACGGCGTTGCCATCAAAATCGTAGCAAGTGATGTCACGCCGCCGCACCAGTCCGGGCGCCCGGTTGCACGACAGCAGAAACACGCCGGGTTCGCTGTCGTGCCGCACGCTGGCATGGCCAAGGCCATCGACGATGCCCTGGTCGTAGAGGATGCGGTTGGCAAGGACCAGCCGATCGATGAGATCGGCCGCAGGAGGCTTCAGGGACATGGCGGCTCGGGGCTTGGCGGACCCCGCAACTTACCTCATTTCAGCCAGTCGCGTCGGACCCACGGGCCTGACCTCGCCGTCGTTCCTCAAGGCGCATCGGGCAGCACCGCCGTCACCTCGATCTCCACCTTGGCGCGCGCCTCCATCAGCCCCGCGACCTGCACGCAGCTCATGGCGGGAAAGTTCTTGCCGATCACTTCGCGGTACACGCCGCCCAGTTCCTTCAGGCGGCTGTTGTATTCGTCGCGGCTGACCACGTACCAGGTCATGCGCACCATGTGCTCGGGGCCGGCCCCGGCCACTTTCAGCACGTCGACGATGTTGATGAGCGCCTGCCGCGTCTGCGCGATGAAGTCGTCGCTTTCAAACTGCTGCTGCGCGTTCCAGCCGATCTGGCCGCCCACATAGATTTGGGTGCCGCGCGCGGCGATGCCATTGGCGTAGCCCTTGGCGGGCGCCCAGTCGGCGGGGTGAAGAACCTTCCTCATATCCATACTCCAGAATTTCTGCGCGCATACGCACCACGTGAAACAAACACCGTACCCATCCACTGCACAAAGGGCCGCGGAGCAGGCCATGCCGGAACGCCGTGGCCGGACCTGTGCCGGCCACCAGCGCTGTCCCCCCTGCCGGGGGGAAGGCGCGAAGCGCCTCAGGGGGGGAGACTTCTCCCTCAACTTGAAGCGCTGCAGCTTGCCGGTTTCGGTGCGCGGCAGCGCGGTGACAAATTCAATCTCGCGCGGGTACTTGTAGGGCGCGATGCTGCTCTTCACGTGGTCCTGCAGCGCCTTGACCATGGCGGCGTCGCCCGCGTGGCCGGCTTTCAGCACGACCACGGCCTTGATCACCATGCCGCGCTCGTCGTCGGGCTTGCCGATCACGCCGCATTCGGCCACGGCCGGGTGCGTCAGCAGGCAGTCCTCGACCTCGGGGCCGCCGACGTTGTAGCCGGCGGTGATGATCATGTCGTCGTCGCGCGCCTGGTAGTGAAAGTAGCCGTCGGCGTCCTGCACAAAGGCGTCGCCGGGGCGGTTCCAACCATCCGGCACATAGCGCGTCTGGCGCGCGTCGTCCATGTAGCGGCAACCCGTGGGGCCGATCACCGCCAGCTTGCCGACCGTGCCGCGCGGCACTTCGCGGCCCTCGTCGTCCACCACCTTGGCCTGGTAGCCGGGCACGACTTTTCCGATAGCGCCCCGCCGCACATCGGCGCCGTCCGACGAGATGAAGATGTGGAACATCTCGGTGGCGCCGATGCCGTCCAGCATCTCTATGCCGGTGGCGTCTTTCCACAGCTGGCGCGTGGCGTCCGGCAAGGCCTCGCCCGCGCTGACGCAGGTGCGCAATGTGGGGATGCCGATGGCCCGGGCGTGTGGCGCCATCTGGCGATAGAACGTGGGCGCGGTGTAGCAGGTGGTGACGCCGTGCTCGCGCATCTGGCGCACCATGGTTTCGGGGTTGTAGGGCACGTCGGGGTAATAGATGCTGGCGCCCGCCCACATCGGAAACAGCAGCAACCCGCCCAGCCCGAAGGTGAAGGCCAGCGGCGGCGATCCGGTGACCACGTCATCCGGTGTGGCGCGCAGCACGTGACGCGGCCAGCATTCGCACGCGGCCAGCACGTCGCGATGCGTGTGCACCACGGCCTTGGGCGCGCCGGTGGTGCCGCTGGTAAAGGCAAGCAGCGCGATGTCGTCGGCCGCGGTGGCGCAGGCGGTGAAGCTGGCCGGCTGGCGCGCCGCAAGCGCGCCCAGATCCTGCGGGTCATCCGCGGCGCCAAAGCGCACGATGTGGCGCAGCACGCCCGGCTGCGCGGCCTGCGCCTGCTCCAGCTCGGGCAGCAAGCGCGCGTCGCAGATGGCAGCCACAGGTTGTGCCTTGCCGATCACCTTGCCCAGTTCCAGCGCGCGCAGCAACGGCATCGTGGCCACCGCCACCAACCCGGCCTTGACCACCGCCAGCCACGACAGCGCCATGCCGATGGAGTTGCCGCCGCGCAGCAGCACGCGGTTGCCGGGCTGCAGCTTCAGATCGTGGACAAGATAGTTGGCGATGCGATTCACGCGCTCGCGCGTTTCGGCGTACGTGAACGTCACTTGCGGTGAGCGCAGCAGCGGCCGCTCGCCCCAGCCCTTCAGGTCCACTGCGTCGTCCAGCAGGCGCTGCACCAGATTGACCTGATCGGGGAACTGCAGCTCGGGCAGGTCGTAGCGAAACGCCGGCCACTGGTCGCGCGGCGGCAGGCGGTCGTGCACAAAGCGGTCGGTCTGGGCGCTGGGTGTGGTCATGGGCAGCTCCATGCGAACGTGACCGGGGATTTGCGCTCTCGCCCCGCTGGGGAGAGAGCCTGCCCCGGACTCGATCCGGGGGCGAGGGTAAGGGGACGTAGCGTCATCAGCGGGCGCGGTTGGCCCCCAACCCTGCCGTCCCCCAGGAGGGAAAGGAGAAAGGCACCCTCACCCCAACCCGCTCCCGCACGCGGGAGAGAGAGAAAGTCAGCACGCCCTACTGAAGTCACTGCAACACCGCCTTGCCGATGATCAACTGCTGCACCTCGGTCGCGCCTTCGTAGATGCGCAGGCTGCGGATGTCGCGGTACAGCGATTCGACCTTGGCGCCCACTTCGACGCCGCGCCCGCCGTGCATTTGCAGCGCCATGTCGATCACGCGCTGGGCGTTTTCGGTGGCGGTCATCTTGGCCATCGCCGCGGCCACGCTGCGCTCTTTCATCGAGCCGTGCTGTGTGTCGCGCATCCACGCCGCGCGGTAGGTCAGCAGCGCGCCGGCGTCGATCAGCGCGGCCATCTCGCCCAACTTGGCCTGCGTCAGCTGAAAGTCGGCGAGCGTCTGGCCGAACATCTGGCGCTGGCGCGCGTAATCGATCGCTTCAGCCAGCGCGCGGCGCGCCATGCCCAGCGCGGCGCCGGCCACGCTTGCGCGGAAGATGTCGAGCGTCTGCATCGCCAGCTTGAAGCCACCGTTGACGTCACCCAGCGGCGCGTCGCCCGCGACCGCGCAGTCGGTCAGCTTCAACGTCGCCAGCGGGTGCGGCGCCATCACGTGGATGTGGGCGCTGTCGTCCAGCCCAGGCGCGCCTTTGTCGACGATGAAGGCGGTGACGCCGCGGCTGCCGGCTTGCGGCTCGGTCTTGGCGAACACGCAGTAGAAGTCGGCCAGGCCGCCGTTGCTGATCCAGGTCTTGGTGCCGTTCAGGCGCCAATGCGCAGCTTTAGAGTCGCGTTGGCCTCCAGCGCCCGCCCCCTCTGCGCAAGCAGCTATGGTTTGCATAGCTGCTACGTCCGACCCGGCCTGCGGCTCACTGAGCGCAAACGCCGCGATCTTGTCGCCGCGCGCCACCGCCGGCAGATACGCCGCCTGCTGCGCCGGCGTGCCGCCGAGCGAAATCGCGCCGCTGCCCAGGCCCTGCATGGCAAAGGCAAAGTCGGCCAACGGCGAATAAAAGGCCAGCGTCTCGCGCAGCACCACCAGCGCGCGCGAATCGAGCTGCGGCAATGCGCCGCCGTGTTCGGCCGCGACGCAGTATTTCAGCCAGCCGTCGCTACCCAGTCGCCGCACCCAGTCGCGGCAGGCGGCGCGGTCATCGCGCTCGTCCACGTCTTGCGCGGCGGCCCACGCGGGCAGGCGCTGGCCAATGTCGCGGTGCGCGGCGTCGAAGAAGGGCAGCGAGAGGTGGGCGATGGAAGGCGTCATAGGTGTGCGTTATTGACAGAAATACCGGACGCGAAGGACGCAAAGATCACGCGAAGGACGCGAAAAAAATTCAATTCAGGTTTTCTCTTCGCGTCCTTCGCGTGATCTTTGCGTCCTTCGCGTACTTGCATTTGGGTTTCAATCCCCCCCCAAACACCGGCTTCTGCTTCGCCGCGAAAGCCTCATACGCACGCCGGAAGTCCTGCGTCTGCATGCAGATGGCCTGTGCCTGTGCCTCGGCCTCGATGGCTTGCTCAATCGTCATGGCCCACTCTTGCGACAGCATGGTCTTGGTCATGCCGTGCGCAAACGTGGGGCCCGCCGCCAGGTCTGCGGCCATGGCCTGCGCTTTGGCCAACAGATCGCCGCTGTCGTGCAGCGCGTTGAAAAAGCCCCAGGCCAGGCCTTCTTGCGCGGTCATCGCGCGGCCGGTGAACAGCAGCTCGCTCGCGCGGCCCTGCCCGATCACGCGCGGCAGCAGCGCGCAGGCGCCCATATCGGCGCCGGCCAGGCCGACGCGGGTGAACAAGAACGCCGTCTTGGTCGCGGGCGAGCCATAGCGCAAATCACAGGCCAGCGCCATCATCGCGCCCGCGCCGGCGCACACGCCGTCGATGGCGCCGATGACGGGCTGCGGGCAGCCGCGCATGGCCTTCACCAGATCGCCCGTCATGCGGGTGAACTCCAGCAGCTCGGGCATCGTCATCCGGGTCAGCGGGCCGATGATGTCGTGCACATCGCCGCCGGAGCAGAAGTTGCCGCCCTCGCCGGTCACCACCACCACCTTCACGTCGGTGGCGTAGCGCAGGCCGTTGAACAGATCGCGCAGCTCGCCATAGCTGTCGAAGGTCAGCGGGTTCTTGCGCTCGGGGCGGTTCAGGCTCACCGTGCCGACGCCATTGGCGTCGCAACTCCAGGCGAAGTGTTTGGCCTGGTAAGGCGAGCGGGCGTCGAATTGTGGGCGCATGGGGTTGCCCGCGCCGATGTAATGCTTCATGCTGTCTCCAGAAAATGGGCTTTCACCTTGCCCAGCAAGGTGTGCAGGGTTTGAATGTCGCGCGGGTTCAAGGCCGCAAAGGCGCCCATGATCCACGCATCGTGCGCGTGGGCCATGGCGTTGAATTGCTGGCGGCCCTTGGACGTCAGCCGCACGCGGTAGGCGCGTCGGTCGCCTGCCACTTCGGCACGCTCGACCAGGCCTTCGGCCTCCAGCTGGTCGGTGATGCCGGTGATGTTGCCGCCGGTCACCATCATGCGGCGCGACAGCTCGTTCATGCGCATGCCCTCGGGCACGCGCTCCAGCTGCGCCATCAAATCAAAGCGCGGCAAGGTGGTGTCGAACTGCTCGCGCAAGTCGGTGCGTACCTGCTTTTCAATCAGCTGCGTGCAGGTCAGCAGACGCAGCCACAGGCGCAGTTCGTCAGGATGTTCGGCGTGGGCGCGGGCTTCCAGGTCCATGGCCTCACACCGTCGTCGCGGCCACGTTTGCTATGGATTGAGGAGCTGTTTGCGCTGTACTGGCGGGCGCCAGCGCCGCTTTTTGCCTTGCCAGCTCGCGGTACAGCTGGTCGCGTCCGCTCAGGTATTGGCGCGGCCAGCCGATGGCGTGGTTTTGCAGCTTGGCGGCTTCGTGCAGCGTCCAGGCCGGGTCGGCCAGGTGCGGGCGGCCCACGGCGCACAGGTCGGCGCGGCCGGCGGCGATGATGCTGTTGGCGTGGTCGGCCTCCGAGATCGCACCCACGGCCATGGTGGCAATGCCTGCCTCGTTGCGGATGCGGTCGGCAAACGGCGTCTGGTACATGCGGCCGTAGGTCGGCTTGGCGGCGCGTGTGGTCTGGCCGGACGACACGTCGATCACGTCGCAGCCCGCGGCCTTGAACAGCTTGGCGACTTCCAGCGCGTCGGCGGGCGTGGTGCCGCCGGGCGCCCAGTCGTGTGCCGAGATGCGCACGCTCATCGGCTTGTCTTGCGGCCAGGCGGCGCGCATGGCGGCGAACACTTCCAGCGGGTAGCGGCAGCGGTTTTCCAAAGAACCGCCGTACTCGTCCGTGCGCAGGTTGGTCAACGGGCTGATGAAGGACGACAGCAGGTAGCCGTGGGCGCAGTGCAGCTCCAGCCAGTCGAAGCCCGCTGCGTGGGCGCGGCGCGTGGCGGCGACGAAGGCATCGCGCAGCGCATCCATGTCGGCGCGGGTCAGCGATCGGGGCGTCTGGTTCTGCTCGCCATAGCGCACGTCGCTGGCGGCCACCAGCGGCCAGTTGCCTTGCGGCAGCGGCTCGTCCATCGCCTCCCAGCCGAGTTGCGTCGAACCCTTCGGCCCGCTGTGGCCCAGCTGGAGGCCGATGGCGGCGTCGCTGTTCGCATGCACGAAGTCGACGATGCGTTGGAAGGCGGCCTGCTGCGCGTCGCTCTCCAGCGCCGGACAGCCGGGGGTGATGCGGCCATCAAAGCCGTGGCGGTGCGTGGGCGAGGTCATCTCGACCATCACCAGCGCCGCGCCGCCGACAGCGCGCGCGCCCAGGTGCATCAGGTGCCAGTCGCCGACCACACCGTCTTGCGCGCTGTATTGCGCCATGGGCGAGACGACGATGCGGTTCTTCAGCGTCAGGCCGCGCACCGTGAAAGGCGTCAGCATGGGCGGGACGGTTGATCCTGAAACAGGAGCTATTTGCGCTTGACTGGCAAGCACCGGAGCCTGATTTGACTCAAAACCAGGCGGTGCCGTGCGTGTGCGCGCGAACCACGCCTCGTAGCCTTCGAGCCAGGCCGCGTCGCGCAGGCGCAGGTTCTCGTGACTGATGCGCTGGCTGCGCGTGAGCATGCTGTACATGAACTGCGGCGGCTCCAGCGTGTCGCAGTAGCGGTCGCCGCAGACCTCGAACCATTCCATGGCGTTCCAGGCGGCGTTTTGCAACTTCAGCGCCTCGACGCTGCGCGTGGCTTGATAGCGCGTGAGCACCTCGCCGATGCGCTCGGGCGCGTCGCCCATCTCGATGAACAGCCGCGTGAGCTCAATCGCATCCTCGATCGCCAGCTTGGTGCCCGATCCGATGGCAAAGTGCGCCGTGTGCACCGCGTCGCCCATCAGCACCACGTGGGCGCCGTGCGCGTTCTTCAGCCACCATTGTTCGCACTTCACGCGCTGGAAATTGAGCCAGGCCGAGCCGCGCAGGTGGCGCGCGTTGGTCATCAGCTTGTGGCCTTGCAGCGTGCCGGCGAACAGCTTTTCGCAGAAGGCAATCGATTCGTCCTGCGTCGCCTTGTCGAGCCCATGCGCCAGCCACACGTGCTCAGGGCATTCAACGATGAAGGTGGTGGTGTGCTCGTCAAACTTGTAGATGTGGGCCTGAAACCAGCCGTGCTCGGTCTTTTCAAACACGAAGGTGAAGGCGTCGTACAGGCGGTTCGTGCCCAGCCAGATGTAGCGGTTGGGGCGCACCACCAACTCGGGCTGGAACACGTCCTGGTGCAGCGTGCGAACTTTCGAGTTGATGCCGTCGCTGGCGATTATCAGGTCAGCGTCGGGGAATTCGGCGTCGGAGTTGACGTCGGCCTCGAACACCAGCTTGACGCCCAGTTGCTCGCAGCGCGCCTGCAGGATGTTGAGCAGCTTCTTGCGCCCGATGCCGACAAAGCCGTGGCCGCCGGAGCGGATCACCTCGCCCTTGAAATCGAGCTCGATGTCGTCCCAGTGGTTTAAAGCCTGCTCGATCTCATCGGCCGTGGCCTTGTCCCACTGGCGCATGTTGTCCATGGTGGCGTCGGAAAACACCACGCCCCAGCCGAAGGTGTCGTAGGGCTTGTTGCGCTCGACCACGGTGATGTCGTGGGCCGGGTTGTGCTGCTTCATCAGGAGTGCGAAGTACAGGCCAGCGGGGCCGCCGCCGATGCAGACGATGTTCATGGTTCAACAGTTTATATATGAATTATTAGCCGTCAACTGCTTCTTTGTGCTGCTCGGACGTCGGCTTTACGCCGGGGGCTGTCGCAGCGCCGGCACCCCGCGCGCCGTGCGGGGGTGCGCACGGCGCGCGGGGCGTAGCCCTTACTTCAGCAAGACAAAGTTGCCGCCGCGCACCGTGATGAGCTCGCGGCCGCGCTTGTCAAAGCCGCTGTGGTCCTGCGGCGTCATGTTGTAGACGCCCTGCGTGCCCACCATTTCACGGGTCTGCTCCAGTGCGTCGCGCAGCGCGGCGCGAAACTCCTTGGTGCCCGGCTTGCCGCGCTTCTCGGCCAGCGGGATGGCCTGCTGCAGCAACAACCCGGCGTCGAACACGTTGGCACCGAAGGTCGCGGGCTTGGATCCATTCAGCTTCTCATACGCGGCGATGTAGTCGGCGGCGACCTTCTTGGAGGGATTGCTGTCGGCGATTTCGGGCAGCACCAGCATCAGGCTGGCGGCAAGGATCGTTCCGTCCACCTTCTTGCCCCCCAGCTTGAGGAACTCAGGCAGCGCGGCGCCGTGTGTCTGGTAGATCTTGCCCTTGTAGCCCTGGTCGAACAGCGTGACCTGCGGCAGCACCGACGGGCCGCCAGGCACGGCCACCAGCACGGCGTCAGGACGTGCGCCGACGATCTTCAGACCCTGCCCGACCACGGACGTGTCCGACCGCTGGAAGCGCTCGTTGGCGACGACCTTGATTCCCAGCTTGTCGGCCATGCCGCTCACGACCTTGAACCAGTTCTCGCCGTAGGGGTCTGACGTGCCGATGAAGCCCAACGTCTTGATGCCCGTCCTGGCCATGTGCTCCAGCAAGGCATCGGCAATGATGTCGTCGTTCTGCGTGGTCTTGAACACCCACTTCTTCTTCTCGTCCATCGGCACCACAACGGCTGCCGTGCCCACAGGCGCCAGCAGCGGCACGCCCGCGTCGGCCACGAACTGGATGACACCCATGGCGTTGGGCGAACCCGACGGGCCGATGATGGCGTCGACGTTGTTTTCCGCGATCAGCTTGCGCACGGCGGTCACTGAGTTCGTCGGATCGCTGGCGTCGTCGAGCGCGATGTACTCAACGCTCAGATTACCGATTTGCTTGGGCAGCAGCGGCACGGTGTTCTTCTGCGGAATACCGACCAGCGCTGTCGGCCCCGTGGCGGAGGTGATCACCCCCACCTTGACCTGGGCCAGCGCCGCCGATCCGGCGCCGAGCGCCAGCGCGAGGCAGGCGACCGAGCGAACGACATGCGTGAGTTTCATGATGTGTCTCCTGATGCAGGGGTTGGAAAAACGTCGATTCAGAGGGCCAGCGAGCCCACACTCGTGCCGCCGCATACATAAAGCACCTGGCCCGTCACGAAGCCGGCGGCCGGGTCTGCAAAGAACGACACTGCGCGTGCGACATCGGCCGATTCGCCCAGGCGCCGTACAGGCACCGAAGCCGCCAGCGCGCGCTCGCGGTCACTGTCTTTTTCGACCACGTCGTAGAACATGTCGGTGCGGATCGGCCCCGGTGCCACCACGTTGACGGTGATGCCTTCGGCGGCCAGCTCGAGCGCCCAGGTCCGCGCCATGCCCAGCATGCCCGCCTTGGTGGCCGAATAGGCCGTGCGCGTCGCCAGTCCCAACGCGGCACGCGATGACAGCAGCACCACCCGACCGTAGCGTTGTGCCCGCATGGTCGGCAGCGACGCCTGTACCAGCTGGATGGCCGAAGCCAGGTGCAGATTGAGCAGGGCATCGACGTCGGCCAGCTGGACATCCGGCAGCAGCGCGGCGCGAATCACGCCGGCGTTGTGGACGACGGTGTTGACAGCTTCGCGCGCCGCCAGTTCGCGCACGGCCTGGGTGGTGGCTTCGCGATCCATCAGGTCGACCAGCACGTTGCCTAGCTGCGGATGGGCAATATCGCATGGCCGCCGCGACAGGGAGATCACGCGACACCCCTCGTTCAACAATTGCTCGCAGATGGCGCGGCCGATGCCGGCGCTTCCGCCGGTCACCACTGCCACACGAGGAGGATGTTGCGTCATCAACGACTCCTGTTCAATCGCTCTTGATGCCGCGCGACTTGACGATCGGTCCGAACAACGCGATCTCGGACTGCACCATCGCCTTGACTTCCGCCGGACCCAGCGGCATGGCATCGGCGGCGAACTCGGCAAATTTCGTCTTGATGGCGGGCTGCGCCAGCAGGCGATTGATTTCGCGGTTCATCCGCTCCACGTGCGCTGCCGGCATCGCGGCGGGCGCGTAGATGACGAAGGGCGTGTCGACCAGCACATTGGGAATGCCTTCTTCGGTGATGGTCGGCGCACTGGGATAGTTGGGCGTGCGCTGCCGACTCGCCACGCCCAGCAGCTTGAGCTTGCCCGCCTTCACGTGCTGGAACATGGTGCCCGGCATGAAGCCGAAGTCGACCTGTCCCGCCATCAGGTCCTGGATGGCGGGCGCCGCGCCGCGATACGGAATGTGCGTGGCGAAGATGCCGGCACCCTGCTTGAACAGTTCGCCACCGACGTTCGGCGTGGTGCCCGCGCCGGCCGATGCGTAGCTCAGCTTGCCGGGGTGCGCCTTGGCATAAGCCACCAGCGATTTCACGTCCGTGACCGGCAGCGTCGGCCGCGTCACCAGGAACAGCTGGGTGTTGGCCAGCAAGGCCACGTGCTGAAAGTCCTTGGCCGGGTTGACCGGCATGCGCTCGAACATGACGGGGTTGACCGATTCGAGCGTGCTCACGTTCACCATGAAACTGTGGCCGTCGCCGCCGGTGCGCGCCAGTTCGACGGCGGCCACATTGCCGCCAGCCCCGCCCTTGTTTTCGATGATGACAGGTTGCCCCAGTGCCTCGCCCAGCGGCACCTGCAGCATGCGCGCCAGCACGTCGGCCAGCCCGCCTGGCGGAAAAGCGACGATGAAGCGCACCGGCTTGTTGGGCCAGGACGCCGGTTGTGCCATCGCGCCGCCGGCTGCCAGCGCCAGCGCGGCGGCCATCAGTGTCCATCGGCCGATCAATCGCAACATGGGACGTGTTCTCAAGACAAACCTCCACCCTGCACCAACGCCAGCACCCGAAGCGGGCTGCCGCTGCCGTTCTGGATTTTCAGCGGCGGGCAAATCAGCATGGCGCCCGTCGGCGGGAGCAGGTGCAGGTTGGTCAGGCATTGCAGCCCGTACTTGCCGGCACCGTGCATGAAATAGTGGCACGGATACGGCGGGCGCAGGTGATAGCCCTGTCCCGCGTCGGTGCCGATGGCCTCGGAGCCGAACCCCAGCACGTCACGCTCGTTCACCAGGAACTGCACAGCCTCGCTGCTGGGGCCGGGCGTGTGCTGGCCAGTCTCGTCGAAATTCTGATACGCCTCGGGATCGCGGCGCTGCGACCAGTCGGTGCGCATCAGTAGCCAGGCGCCCGCCGGGATGCGGCCATGCGCGGCCTCGAACTCCTGGATATCCTGCACTGTCAGCAGGTAATCCGGATCGTCCTGCACCTTCTGGCTGCAGTCGATCACGCAGGCCGGTGCCACGAAGTGCTGTGGCGCGATGGTGTCCACGGCGTTGTGGGGCAGGTGCCGACCCGATATCCAGTGGATGGGTGCGTCGAAATGGGTTCCGGTATGTTCGCCGCACGAGAAGTTGTTCCAGTACCAGCCAGGGCCACGCTCGTCGTAGCGCGACACCTCTTCGATGCGGAACGGCCAGCACTGGCCCATCTCCGGTGGCAAGGCGATCTGGGGAAATTCGGGCGTCAGCGTCTGGGTCAGGTCGATGACGCGAATGTCGCCCGTGGCCAGCGCAGCGGCCAGCTGCGCCAGCAGTGGGGGTGACTGGTGGGACATGGGTCAGCCTCCGTTCATGGCCAGTTCGCGCTCCAGCACCTTCGGGTCGTCGCGCCAGCGCGCCAGCCATTCCTGCGCCACATCGCCGGGGTAAACGTCCTCCACGCCATCGCGCAGCGCCTTCACGACGGCATTGGCCAGGGTCTCTGGCGCCAGCTTGGGGGGCGGCAACTGCTGGTTCCACTCTTCGTCGATGGGGCCGGGAAAGACGTTGATGACGCGAATGCCCGCCGGCCGCATCTCGGCACGCAGGCACTGCGCCAGCGAATACGCAGCGGCCTTCGACGCCGAGAAAGTGCCGTGCGGCGGAAAGTTGGACAGCGCGTATACCGACAGCAGGTTGACCCAGGCGCTGGCATGGGTGACGCCATCCGCCGCGCGGCCCTTGAGTGCCGGACCAAACTCCTGCGCCAGGCGCAGCAGGCCCAGGTAATTGGTGTCCATTTCGGCGCGCGCGACATCGGTGCCGCGCCGTGCGGCAATGCCAAAGCCTCGGTGCACTTCGGCGTTGTTGATCACGATGTCCACCTTGCCGCCAATCTCGCCCGCCAGCTCGGTTACCGAGCGGCCGTTGGTCACGTCCAGCGGCACCATGCTTACCTGCGGCAGGCGCGCGAGATCGTCCATGCCTGGCAGCTTTTTCCATGGCTCTGCGTGGCCGGTCCAGACGATGTCGGCACCGGCCTTGACCAGTGACTTGACCAGCGCCTGGCCCACCGCGGTCTTGCCATCGGTCACCAGCACCTTGCGGAATTTCGGGTCAGAAGTCATCTCGCGCAGCATCGGGTCGTCGGCCATGTGAGCCTCGTCTTCAAAAGGGAAAGCGATCAGCACGGCCTGGCCGGCGCGGTCCAGCCGCGCCCCCAGGCGAACGCGTTCAGCGTCTGGCTTCACGGCACCATGCAGATGCGCCATGATGCTGGGGCCGGCATCCAGCTGCACCATGCCCAGCCGCCACGGCAGCCGCTCCCGGAAATACAGGTCGTTGCTGTGGTGCAAGGTCGTGGTGGCCAGCAGTCGGCCGGCGCCGCCTTGTTCGCGCCAGCGCAGTTGGACCGACAGGCAGCGATGGCAGGCTTCGCGCGGCGGGTATTGCACGGCGCCGCAGTCGACGCAGGTTTGCAGCTCGAAGCGTCCGTATGCGGCCGCAGAGGTGAGGCCCAGTGCCACGCGCCCACGCGAGCCTGGCGGCAGGTTGATCTGGGGCGTGCGCAGAACGGGGTTCTTGCGCGGGGGGCGCATCAGCGGCATGGTCATCCGGCGGCTCCCAGAATGACGGCGCCGGTGCACAGGCAACGGTCATAGGTCACCATGCCGAAGCCGCACACCAATCCGGTCATCGCATCCGGCACGCTGCGCTCGCCGGCTGTGCCCGTCAGTTGGCGCAGCGCCTCGACCATGCCGAGAAAGCCCCCTGCGGCACCCGCCTGCCCCACCGACAGCTGGCCGCCGCTGGTGTTGTTGGGGAAGGCGCCGTCCCAGGTGAGCGTCTTCTGCCGCACGAAGGCTGGCCCCTCGCCCTTTTCGCAGAAGCCAAGATCCTCGAAGTGCATCATGACCACCACCGGATAGTCGTCATAGGTCTGGATGAAGTCGATGGCGTCCGGCCCAATCCCGGCCATGGCGTAAAGCTCGTCCCGATCCACGCGCCAGCCACCGCGCAGCATGATGGGATCGTCGGCATAGGCGTTGTGCCGCTCGATGGCGCCGCGCACCTGCGCGTAAGGCAGGCCGAGGTCACGCGCGCGCGCTTCGCTCATCACCAGGAAGGCATCTGCCCCGGCACATGGCATCACGCAGTCGAACAGGTGCAGGGGCTCCGAGATGGCCTTGGCCGCCATGTATTCGTCCAGCGTCAGCGGCTTCTTGAACAGCGCGTTGGGGTTGCGCAATGCGTTGGCGCGCTGGCTGACCGCGATGCGGCCGAAGTCCTCGCGCGTAGCGCCAAAGGTGCGCATGTAATGTGCGGTGATCATGGCGAACACCGAGTTGGGGCCGCCCGATCCGTACGGGTACGTGGCGTCGCGCGCGAACTGGCTGAAGCCCCCCAGCGTCTGTCTGAACGAATCCACGTGGTTAGTGTCCGCAGCGACGCAAGCCACCACGTTGGCATCGCCCGCCTGCACGGCACGCGCCGCACGGCGCAACGCCATCACGCCCGACGCGCCGCCAGTCGGCAGGTGGTCCAGCCAGCGCGGGCTCATGCCCAAGTGCTGCGTGACGCCAACCGCGGTGTCGGGCGCCAGCGAAAAGCTGCTGACCGCCAGGCCATCGATGTCCGCCTTGTCGATGCCGCTGGTCGACACCAAGGCCTTCACCGCCTGGCCCAGAAACCAGTGTGCACCCTCGGTCGCGTAGCGCCGGTACGGCACCGTGATCGGCACGGCCACGGCCACGCCTTCATAGCCGCGACGCAGGATGGGATGGGCCATGATTCCTCAGCGCACCAGCTTGTAGCCTGCCGCTTCGCGGTCCCAGGTAGCGGCGGTGACGCCGCGCTCACGCAGCTTGAATTTCTGCACCTTGCCGTTCTCGGTGGCTGGCAACTGGCGCACAAATTCAACATAGCGCGGCACGGCGAAATAGGCCATGCGCGGCTCGCAGAACTTCATCAGCTCGATTTCGTCCAGCCGGTCGCCCTCGCGCACCACGATGGCCGCCATGACCTCGTCTTCGGCCAGTTCGCTGCGCACCGGATACACCGCAGCCACTTCGATGCACGGGTGGCTCATCAGCACCTGTTCGACCTCGTAGGACGAGATGTTCTCGCCGCGGCGCCGGATGGCGTCCTTCAGGCGATCAACGAAGCGGAAATAACCCGCTTCGTCGCGTATCACGCGGTCGCCCGTGTGAAACCACAGGTTGCGCCAGGCCTCGACGGTCTTGTCGGCCATGCCGAAGTAGCCGGTGGCAAACGAAAAGGGCTCGTCGGCGCGCAGCACCAATTCACCCGCCTCGCCGTGCGGCAGTTCGTTGTCCTGCTCGTCCACCACACGGGCTTCGAAGCCGGCGCGCACGCGGCCCATGGTGCCCGCGCGTTGTTCGCCCAGCGTGGCGCCGATGACGAAGTTGGTCTCGGTCGAGCCGTAGCCTTCCAGCAGTTGCATGCCGAAGCGCTGCGTGAACTCGCCCAGGAACTGCGGCGGCACACCCGGTGCCAGGGCCACACGCACGCGATGGGCGTTGTCGCTCGGTCCCGGATCGCGCGCCAGCAGAATCGGCACCATCGCGCCCAGCACATAGGTGACGGTGGCCTGGTGGCGCGCCAGCGCATCCCAGAACGCCGACGCGGAAAAGCGCTTTTCCACCACCAGGGTCGAGCCGGTCAGCAGCGCCTGGAAGAACGCGTTAAGCGCGTTGGTGTGAAACAGCGGCAGCGTGGTGTGCAGGATCTGGCCCTCACCAATACCCAGCAAGTGCGCGCTGTGCACGCCCCACCAGAAATACTGCGCGTGCGGGCAGCACACGCCTTTGGACAGGCCGGTGGTGCCGGAGGTATAGAGAATCGCCAGCGTGTCACCCGGCTGCACGGTCGCAGGATCGACCGCCGCACCGGGCTGCTCGGGAAACGGGTCGACCACCAGGCCCGCGCCGACACTGGGCTCGGCCGTGTTGGCATCCACCAGCCAGACGCGCTCCAGCGCAAGGGCATCGCCCTCCAGCTGCCGCACAGCGGCCAGCCCTTCAACTTCGGTCACCAGCAAGCGTGCGCCCGAGTTGCCCAGAATGTGGCGCAACTGGGCGCCGCGCGCCGCGACGTTGATGGGCACCGCCACCGCGCCCACCCAGGCACAGCCCAGCAGGGCCTGCATGAACTCGGGCCGGTTGGAGCACAGCAGCGCCACCCGGTCGCCCGCCAAAATGCCGGCGCGGCGCAGTGCACCACCGTAGGCCGCAGCGATCTGCCGCACCTCGGCATAGCTCCAGCGCACATCGCCAAACACCAGCAAGGGCCGATCGCCGTATTGCGCGGCCTGCCGTGCAAGCATGACCGGCACGCTGCGATCGGGCGGCGCGAACAGGGACGACAGCGGTGGCAGCAGGCTCATCGGCACCGCCTCATGGAAACAGGCAGATGTTGCCAAATGCCGCGTCGCAGTTGATCAGGTCAACGCGCTTGAGCGCGATGCGCAGAGCCCCTTCCACGCGCACCAGATCGTGCGTGGCCCAGCCGGCGAGCAGAAACTGGTCGTCCTTGCGCGTCTCGACGTAGTGGAACGACGTGCGCAACTGGTAGCGGCCCGCGGCATCGTCGCGGCTCAACACTTCGGGTTGCTGCAGCAAATGGTGGCAGCGGCTGGGCGGCTGCTGCGAATAGGTGCGTGCGCCCGCCAGACGTTCAATGCGGATGCCCAGCAGCAGCTTGTCTTCCAACATGAGCGAGGTGTGCAGCTTGACGTCCGTCTGGCCGTGAGACAGTGGCATCCAGTACCTGCCGTCGTCGGCAAACAGGTCAAGCCATTCGGTGTAGCGCGCCTGATCGAGCAGGCTCGCTTCGCGGTAAACAAACTGCACCAGTTCGCGCTCGATGACCAGGGTCGAATCCAACATCAGCGTGCTCATGTGTGTACCCCCGCCGTCATGAAACGCGCCCAGGCCTGAAACTGATTGCGCATCTGGCGCTCGCTGGTGCCGTTGACCACCGCCTCGGGCGTGTCGGGCTCACCCGGCTCCAGCAGCCGCGCCACGTTGATCCAATCTCGTCCGCGGGCCTTGAGAGCCTGCTGGGCACGTTCGTACATCTCCAGGTCGTCGTGGCCCACCACCGACGTGGGCGCGTTGATGAGCCGGTTGTACATGCAGGTGCGCTCCAGCAGCAGGTCGGGCGCGCCCACCAGCCGGAACGTCCACGATTCGACCAGCGTGCGGTCCACCGCGACCGGCTTAAACACCCGCAGCGTCTGGATCGGCCCCTTGACCATGATGTTGGGAAAGTACACCGTGTTGTGCCGCACGTCGCCCAGGATGGCCTGGGCGCGCTCTTCGCCATAGGCAGCCACCATTTGCTCCCAATAGCCTGGCACCGGCGAATAAGCGGCGTGGATCGAGTCGGCCACGCCGGTGTGGCCGTGCCCGTTGTCCCACACGCGGATGCCCATCTTCTCGAAGAATTCGTACGGGCTCATAAACGGCGCGAACTGCTCCACCGCCATGGGCTTGGGCGTGCCTTCGGGCGCGCGGCTCCATACCGCTACCGCCGTGCCGGCCGACGACTCGTGCGCCACCATGGGATGGCAGGTGTCGGTCTGGTTGTCGACCAGCATCTTCCAGTTGCAGGGGTGCATGTAGCGCAGCACCCCGCCCGCCACTTCCAGCCGGCCTTCGGGTGAGCGGTCGACCATGTTGTCGATGGTGGACAGCGACGCGCCAAAGAAGTCCTCGAACGAAATACCCTGCGGGGCCAGTCGGCAGAACACGAAGTCGCGATATACATGCACAGCGCCTGCAGCTGCCATGCCTTTGCTGGCCTCACAGTCCTCGAAGCCCGTGTTCTCGTAGCCCTTGCGCAGCGGCAGTGAAAGCAAGGACCCATCGGTCTTGAACGTCCATGCGTGATACGGGCAACGAAAGAACTTGCCGGTGTTGCCGCAGGTGCCGCCCGCCACCTGCACACCCTTGTGCGGACAGCGGTTGACCAGCACGCGCACGCTGCGGTCGGTATGGCGCACCATCACCACCGGCTCGGTGCCCACGGTGGTGGTGAAATAGTCGCCCGGCTGCGGCACCTGGCTGGCGTGGCCCACATAGACCCATGTGTTGGCGAACAGCTGCTCCATCTCCAGATCGAACAACTCAGGGTCGATGTACAGGTCCTTGTGCACCTCGCCAGGGCGCACCAGCGCCTGGATGGCTTCGGGGTTGTCTCGGTACTTGTTCATGGGTCGCTCCCTCAAAGGTCGAGCACCAGTCGCCGGCCCTTGGCCCGCGATACGCAGATCTGCATCACGTTGCCGGCGGCGCGCTCGCTGGCCGTCAGCACGTAGTCGCGATGATCGACCTCGCCCTCGATCACCGGCAACGCGCACACGCCACACTCGCCGCGCTTGCAGTCGAACATCGGGTCGCACCCGGCATCGATCAACACGTCCAGAATCGACCGGTCGGTCGGCACCTCGAACCGCTGGCCGCTTTGCGCCAGCTCGACCTCGAACACCTGGTCGCCT
Organism: Ottowia sp. SB7-C50; assembly: GCF_033110285.1. Lineage (NCBI taxonomy): Bacteria > Pseudomonadati > Pseudomonadota > Betaproteobacteria > Burkholderiales > Comamonadaceae > Ottowia > Ottowia sp. SB7-C50. Next base: position 517,308 of record NZ_CP136995.1, on the reverse strand, counting down.
TGTTGGACCACGGGCGGTGCGAACAGCTCGAAATGCACGCGCTCGGGTGGCCAGCCGAGTTGTGCAGCGCGCGCCAATACGGCGTCGAGCATCGGCTTGGGACCGCACACGTAAACCTGCTCGTGCGCCGCGCAACGCGACAAGATCGCCGCCACATCCAGTGGCCCGCCCGCGTGCTGATCGACATGCATCTGCAGATCGTCGCCCAGCAGCGCCGACAACTCGTCCTGGTACGCCAGCGACTCCGTGTCGCGCACGGCGTAATGCATGCGCAGCGGCCGCGCTTGGGCGCGCAGCCGCGCCGCCATGCTGACCAGCGGTGTCACGCCAATGCCGCCCGCCAGCAGGACGGCAGCGCCCGCATGGTCGTGCAGGGGAAAGTCGTTCTTGGGTGTCTGCACCTGAACCACATCACCCTCTTGCACCTGCTCGTGCATGTAGCGAGAGCCGCCGCGCCCGGTGTCGTCTCGCCGCACAGCGATGCGGTAGCTGCTCGGTGAGCCGTCTTCCCCGTCCTTGGTGTCGATGAGCGAATAGTCGCGCCAGTCGGAGGCACCCGCAGCCTCGACCTGCACGCGAATGTGCGCACCGGCGGTAAAGCCGGGCAGCGTGGCGCCATCGGCGGCACGCAAGACCAGTTCACGCACCCAGGGGTTCAGGCTGCGAATGCGGGTCACCACCAGGGCAAGCTGATCCATGGCATTTCTCATAAAGCGGGTTTCAGGCCCGAAAGCGCCGCGCCAAGCGCTACGCCCCCTTCGTCGGCCAGGGCAGCGTCGCGCAAGTTTCGCAGCGTGTGCGCCGCCGCGGTGGGCTGTTCGAGCGCAGCGCTCAATACGGCGTTGAAATTGTGCCAGCCGCGTTCATGCGTGCCGCCATAACCTTTCAGCAGCCGCTGGCAGCGCAGGATTTCGATGGCCAGCGGCGCATCGATGCGCGCCGCGTTCACAGCCTGTGCCAACCACTGCTCGATGCGCTGGTTTTCCAGCTGAAAGCGACGCGTGCCGCGCCGCCAGCGCCTCAAGCCGGCCAGCCCGTAGAGCAGCAGAAAACCCGTCAGCGAGCTGGTCCGCACGACACTGCCATCCTGGGTGACGCGCTCGATCAAGCGACGCAGCGCCCCGCTCCCCTCGACCCAGCGCGCCAGCGACGGCGGCAAGGTGTCGCAGATTTCCTGCATGCCGGGCTTGAGGAATTCCTGCACCTGCACCAGTTGCCCGGCCGTGCGCCGCGACTCATCATGCACGCGCGCCAGCCGCGCGGAGCGGGTCTTGAGATCGGCGACGCGAATGGTATCTTCGTAGGACATCCACAACGCCAGATGACGCGCGGCCTCGACCTGAACCGACGGGACGAATGCCAGTGACTGCAGGCGATCCAGATAGAGCGCGGCATATGCCACGTCCTGGTAATCGACCAGCCTGCGCACGCCCTCGGTGACGAGTGAGCGGGCATCGGCGGGAAATTGCTGCACGCGTGCGACCAGCGCCGCCACGCCCGGATCGGTTTGCCCGGGCGATGACTCCGTGCGCGGGCCGCTGGCGCGCGCAGGCTCTGTTATCGAATCATTCTGGCCGTTGGCGCTTGCCAGACCTGCGCGGAACGCTCTCAAACTTGCAGCAACCGCGACATCGCCGCGTTCGATAGTCGCTTCGAACGCCTGCGGCTCGAACGGCAACGCCTGCGCACCGGCCAGCGCGCCGAACAGCACGGCGCTGATCACGCTGCCCGCCTGTTCTGCAGTGCGCGCCATGTCGAACACCACCAGCCGTCGGGCCGCGCGGCGGCTCTGCTCGATTAGCGCCGCGCTGTCCACGCGCGCGTCTCCCATGGCCATCTTCTCGCCAATGGCGTAGACACGGTGGGTGGAAGCAATCAGTGTGGTGCGCTCGGGCGTCACCAGGCCGCGCTCGACCGCGCGCGCAGCCTCCATGGCCTCGGACGCCAGCACCACATCCACGTCGCCCGGCAAGGGCATCATGGCCAGCACCGGCGCGCGCCCGTCCGCGTCGGCGGCGGCGCGCGGGTACAGCTCCAGGTAGTAGATGGTCGCGCCCGTGCGCTGCGCCACGCCGGGCACCGAGGTCGTCTGCGCAATATGGCCATTCTGCTCAGCCAGGTCGACAATCCAGTCGGCCAGCACGCCACCACCTTCGCCGCCCATGGCCAGGATGGCGATCTTGATCGGCTGCGCGCTCATGGCGCCACCTCGGGCCAGGCCAGCCGCGCGCGCCGTCGTTCGGCGCGGCGCTGCAAGCGCGCAATCACCGCCGCGCTGAGGCGGGCGCGCCAGCGCTCCCAGCGGCTGGGGTTGCTGATGATGCGCGTCTGGTAGAACGACGGGCACAGCACCGCAGCGTGCGCCACCTCGCCGCACAGGCCGCAGCCGACGCAGGAATCGAGCACGGTGGCGACCGGGTCGGTGCGCAGCGGATCGGGGTTGGGCTTGATCGACAGCGAGGGGCAACCCGACAGGCGGATGCAGGAATGATCGCCGGTGCACACATCAGCGTCGACACCGAAGCGCTCGCGCACCACGCGCTCGCCCGCGGCGGCGGCCTTGGCCTTCAACGGCTTTTCGCGGCGCTGCTTGTTGAGCATGCACTCGCTCTGCGCGATCAGCACCTTGGGGCCGGTCTGCGGCGTGGTCAGCGCCTCGCGCAGCGCCTTGACCATGCCGCCCAGATCGTAGGTGCGGCGCAGTGTGCGCACCCAGGTCACGCCGACACCGCGCACTGCCGCCTCAATGGCGTGGCCCGTGCTGCGCGTGGGGTTCGCGGCGGCGGACGACAGGATGTCCTGCCCGCCTGTGGCCGAGGTGTAGCTGTTGTCGACCACGATGGTCAGGTTGTCGCTGCGGTTGAACACCGCATTGGCAATGCCGCTGGTCAGCCCGTTGTGCCAGAAGCCGCCGTCGCCCATGACGCTGATGGCGCGCTTGCCGGCCGGCACGGTGAGTGCCGCCGCGCCGGCCGCGCCCAGGCCGTAGCCCATGGTGGTGTTGCCCAGGTTGAACGGCGGCAGGATGGAGAACAGGTGACAGCCGATGTCGGCACTGACGTGATGTTCACCCAGTTCGCGCTCGACCAGCTTCATGGCGGTGAAGATGGGGCGCTCGGGGCAGCCGGTGCAAAAGCCAGGCGGCCTTGCATGCACCGGGGCCGCGGGCAATGCGGATGCGGCCTGCACCGGAATCTGCCGCTCGGGCAGCCGGTAGTCCACAGGCGCGCTGCGGCCGACGCGTGCCAGAAAGGCCCGCACGCCGCGCATGACCTGCGCCGCCGTGTATTCGCCCGCCTTCGGCAATACGTCTTTGCCATGCAGCGCGGTGGTCGAACCCTGCTGGCGCAGGATCGCGGCCACGTTCTGCTCGATGAAGTTGGGCTGCCCTTCTTCGACCATCAGCACGGCGCGCTTGCCTTCACAAAAGCGCACCACTTCCTCGTCGACCACGGGATAGGCCACGTTCATGACGTAGAGCGGTACCTGGCTCTCGCCATAGATGTCGGCCAGGCCCAGGCGCTCCAGCACGCGCAGCAGCGTGTTGTAGCTGCCGCCCTGCACGATGATGCCGATGTCGTCGGCGTGCTCAGAGAAAAATTCATTCAGCTGATGCTCGGCGATGAAGCGCACCGCCGCGGGCCAACGGTCGGCGATCTTTTCCTGCTCGTGTTGAAAGCTGGCGGGCGGCAGCACGATGCGGCTGACGTCGCGGCGCGGCTGGTCCAGCGCTTCTTGCAGCGTGAACGGGGAGCGCTGGTTGTCGCTGGCCACGAACTGCCCGTGCACGTGGCAGGCGCGGATGCGTAACTGCAGCATCACCGGCGTGTGGCTGGCTTCCGACAGGGCAAAGCCGTCCTTCACCGCCTTCACGATCGACGGCAGGTTGGGCCGGGGGTCGAGCAGCCAGATCTGCGACTTCATGGCAAAGGCGTGGCTGCGCTCCTGCATGATGGACGAGCCTTCACCATAGTCCTCACCCACGATGATGAGCGCGCCGCCTGTCACCCCGCCCGACGCCAGGTTGGCCAGCGCGTCGGACGCCACGTTAGTACCCACGGTGCTCTTGAAGGTGGCCGCGCCGCGCAGCGGGTAGTTGACCGAGGCGGCCAGCGTGGCGGCGGCGGTGGCTTCGCTGGCGCTGTTCTCGAAGCGGATGCCATGTTCGGTCAGGATGTCCTGCGCGTCGGCCAGCACGTCCATCAGGTGCGAAATGGGCGCGCCCTGGTAGCCGCAGACGTAGGCCACGCCGGATTCCAGCAAGGCCTTGGTCACGGCCAGGATGCCTTCGCCCCGGAAGACTTCGCCTTCGCCCAGGCGCAGCTTCTTGACCTCTTCAACGAAAGACCGCTCAGCCATGGTGGTTGCAGTGCGTAGACAATCGACTTAATTCATCCAAATGAATATAAATCGCACTGTATTCTTGATGCATCTAAATGCATATACGCGGCGGGTAGGGACTTTCCCGAAGGCACGCGACCCTCTCGTTTCAGTTGATGCCCCCTGTCACGCCAGCCCCCTGCGAACGGACTCCCGCCTTCGTGGACGATTACCTTCCCGCCCTTCTGGCGCAGGCGAGCCAGCTGATTTCGGGTGAATTCCATCGCATCGTGCTGGCGCATGGCTTCACCGTCACGGAGTGGCGCGTCCTGGCATCGCTGGCAGGCGGCCGCGCGCTGTCGACAGGCGAACTGGCCCGCGTCTCCGTCACCAAGCAGCCCACTGTCACGCGCATCATTCATCGCCTGGTGGAGCGCGGCGAAGTCGTGCGCATCGACGACGCGAACGACCGCCGCGTCACGCTGGTACGCATCACCGACCAAGGCTCGAGGCTGGTCGCCCAGTTGATCGCCCTGGCGCGAGAGCACGAGGCCAAAGTGCTACAGCCATTCGGATCAGAGCAGTCCGCCGCATTGAAACTGGCCCTGCAACGGATCATCGCGCTGCATCCGCCCGATGGCATGCCTGCAGCCGATTCCTGACAAGCAGCGCCTCCATCCGCGCACGGATTCGGCGCACCCAGCGCTCAGCGCCGCTTCAAACCAAAGGCACAATCATGGCTGTGGCCGGCCGTCTGGAGGCTGCGGCTCTCAACCAGCGTTATTGGAGGTTTAGCAATGCTCTACAAGTTCAAGTCGTCCGTGTGTGCCGAAGTCATCATGTTGCAGCCCAACGCGGAAGAGTTGCTGAAGATCATCGGCAAGGCGCCGGGCGCCACCGGCATCATCACCAAGGACCAGATTCCGGGCGCCATCGAGGCGATCAACAAGGAAATCGCCGCCCGCGAGGCTCAGGCGCAAGGACAAGGCGCGTTCGACGACGAAAAGCTGGACGAAGATGCCGTGGCCAAGGGCGATGGCGTGTCGCTGCGCCGCCGTGCCGGGCCGTTTCTTGACCTGCTGAAGCAAACCGTGGCCGCGGGCAAGGACGTCGTCTGGGGCGTGTGACGCCCCTCTGAATCGAACAATCGCATCGGCCTGGCAAGGCTGCCCGCCAGGCCGCGCTCAGGCGCGGCAGCCGACCGGCTCAGTCGACCTTGGCGCCCGAGGCCTTGACGACCTTGGCCCACTTGGCGTGTTCGTCGGCGATCATCTTGGCAAACTCGGCCGGTGTGTTGCCGCCGGGAATCGCTCCCTGGGCCTCGAGTTTTTCGCGCACGGCAGGTGACGCCAGCGCCTTGGCGCTTTCCTGCTGAATGCGCGACACGACGTCCGCCGGCGTGCCAGCCGGTGCCAGCAGGCCAAACCAGCTGCTGGCCTCAAAGCCTTTCAGCGCAGGGCCGCCGGCTTCTTCCACGGTCGGCACGTCAGGCAGTGCGCTGGAGCGCCTGGCGCTGGTCACCGCCAGCGGCTTGAGTTTGCCGCCCTTGATCTGCTGCATGGACGACGGCAGGTTGTCGAACATCACGTCCATGTTGCCGCCCACCAGGTCCATCAGCGCCGGGCCGGAGCCGCGGTAGGGCACGTGGGTCATGAAGATGCCCGTCATGTGCTTGAACATCTCGCCCGCCAGATGGATCGAGGTGCCGTTGCCGCTGGACGCCATGTTCAGCTTGCCAGGGTTGGCCTTGGCGTACTTGATGAAGTCCTGGACGTTGTTGATGCCGAGTTGCCTGGCCTTGTCGGCGTTCATCTCCATCACGTTGGGCACGCCCGCCACCAGCGTCACCGGCGCGAAGTCCTTGATCGGGTCGTACGGCAGCTTGGGGTAGAGCGCGCGGTTGATGCCATGCGTGCCCACGGTGCCCATGAGCAGGGTGTAGCCGTCGGCCGGCGCTCGCGCGACGATCTCGGCACCGACGTTGCCGCCCGCACCGGCGCGGTTGTCGACGATGAACTGCTGCCCGAACGCCTTGCTCAGCTCGGGCGCCATTGCGCGCGCCAGGATATCGGTGGTGCCGCCGGCGGCAAAGGGCACAACGATCTTCACCGGCTTGTTCGGCCAGCCCGACTGGGCCCAGGCCCCCGTGCTGACGCAAGCCATGGCCACCGCGCTGGCCGCGAGGATGGAGCGGCGGGAAAGAAGGGATTCAAGACGCATGGCGGTCTCCTAGCGAATGAAGGGATTCGATCAGCGCGCGGCAACTCTGTCCGGCCACGCAGCCCAGTTGCTGCGCCAAGGCGTTGCAGTGGCTGACGACGCCATCGTGCAGCGTGCTGCGCGCCTCACCTATTCTGGCCGAGCTGTGGGCCACCGTGCAGGCCGCGATGCCATGGCCCTGCAGAAACGACAGCGCGGCCAGGCCCGCTTCGTCCTTGCCCACGCCGGCGTCGTTGAACACCGCCAGCAACGGGCGCGCGGCCAGCGCGTACTGCGCCGAACTGATGCCGCCGTGCGATCCGCTGACCGCGATGCAGCCAGCGTCATGCGGCCGCAGTTCGGTGATCGAGTCGACCACGCGCAGTGCGGCGGTCATCGGTCAGCGATCCGGCCGCAGACCACCGCGCCCACCGGCGCAGCGTTCATGCCAGCAACGTGGCTCAGTCGGCGTACTGGCCGGCGGCCTTGATAACGGCGCCCCATTTGGCGACTTCGGCCGCCACGAACTTCTTGTGCTCGGCCGGGTTGTTGCGCGCGTCGTGCACCACCACGGCGCCCAGGCCTTCTTCCTTCTTGATGAAGTCGGGGTCTTTCAAGGCCACCTTCAGCGCGTCGTTCAGCGTCTTGACGACGGCGGCCGGCGTGCCCTTGGGTGCGTACAGGCCGTGCCAGATCGACACGTTGAAGCCCTTCATGCCCGCCTCGTCCAGCGTCGGCAGGTCCTTGTAGACCGCCGGGGTGGTGATGCGCTTGGCCGTGGTCACGGCGTAGGCCTTGATCTTCTTGCCTTCGACCTGGCTGGTGGTGTTGGTGGTCTGGTCGCACATGATGTCGACCTGGCCGCCGATCAGGTCGGTCATGGCGGGTGCCGTACCCTTGTAGGGAACGGTGGTCATGTCGGTCTTGAGCGCGTTCTGCAGCATCAGCCCGCACAGGTGGGATGCGCTGCCCAGGCCCGCGTTGGCCAGGTTCAGCTTGCCCTTGTTCTGGCCGATCCAGGTGTTCAGCTCGTTCCAGTTGTTGGCCGCCATGGCGGGCTTGGCCACGACCACCATCGGCACCTCATTGATCAGGCCGAGGTATTCGAATTCGTCGTACTTGTAGCCCGGGTTGCGGTACAGCGTGGGCGTGGTGGCCATGCCCACGTGCGTGACCAGCAGTGTGTAGCCGTCTGGCGCTGCGCGGCCGGCCTTGGCGGTGCCAATGGTGCTGCCCGCGCCAGCCGCGTTGTCCACCACGATGGTGGCGCCGCCCAGCGGCTTGCGCAGCGCTTCGGCCAGGTCGCGCGCCACCTTGTCGGTGGGGCCGCCAGCGGCGAAGGGCACGATCAGCGTGATCGTCTTGCCGGCGGCGGGGAAAGTCTGGGCCTGCACGCCCACGGCCAGCAGTGCGGCACCGGCGGCAACGGTCAACTTGAACAGCTTGGTCATTTGGCGGAAGCTCCTTGTAACAATGGCGAAAAAACAGGAATAGTACCCACGGATAACGCGCCGGTATATCCGGGGGGTGTACTGATGCCCATCAGGGATAGCCCCACCCTTGCAAAGCGCCCTTTCAGACCCAAGGGCGCCGGGTTTCATTGGTAGCTGCGCGCGTCTTCGATGACCTTGCCGTCGTTGGGCAGGCTGCCGGGCGCCACCACCTCCACTTCGCCGCGCAGCTTGGTGACGTCGCGCACCGCCTCGGCCACGCGCTCGCCCAGCCCTTCGGCGCTGGCGCATTCCACCAGCAGCTTCATCCGGTCGTTGGCCATCTCGCCACTCACCACCAGGCGGGCGCGCCCGACTTCGGGGAAGCGCTTGACGATCTCAGCCACCTGGCCCGGGTGCACGAACATGCCGCGGATCTTGGTGGTCTGGTCGGCCCGGCCGAGCCAGCCCTTGATGCGCGTGGCGGTACGCCCCGTGGGACACGGCCCCGCCAGCACGGCAGACAGGTCACCCGTGCCGAAGCGCACCAACGGGTAGTCGGGGTTGAGCACGGTGACCACCACTTCACCCACTTCGCCTTCGGCCACGGGGTCGCCGGTGCCGGGGCGCACGATCTCGACGATGACACCTTCGTCCAGCAGCAGGCCTTCGCGCGCGGCGGTCTCGTAGGCGATCAGGCCGCAGTCGGCGGTGGCGTAGCTCTGGTAGATCGCCATGCCACGCTCGGTAAACCAGTCGCGCAGGCTGGGCGGGAAAGCCTCGCCGCCCACCAGCCCCTTGGTAATGCTGGACATGTCGGTACCGGTTTCGGCCGCCTTTTCCACCAGGATGCGCAGGAAGCTGGGCGTGCCGATGTAGGCGTGGGGCTTCAGTTCGGCAATGGCTTGCAGCTGCTGCTCGGTCTGGCCGGTGCCGGCCGGGAACACGGTGCAGCCCACCGCGTGCGCCCCGCTTTCCATGATGAAGGCACCGGGCGTCATGTGGTAGCTGAAGGCGTTGTGCGCCAGCTCGCCGGCGCGAAAGCCCGCCGCGAACATGGCGCGTGCGGCGCGCCAGTAGTCGCGCGCCGTGCCTTCGGGTTCGTAGATGGGGCCGGGGCTGGCATACAGGCGCGGCATGGCGGCGCCATACCGGATGGCCGCGAAGCCGCCGAAAGCGTCACGCCCCGCTGCGCGCGACGCCTGCTGGCGCGCCAGCAACTCGCTCTTGCGCGTGACCGGCAAGCGCGCCAGCGCGGCGCGCGAGGTGACGCTGGCGGCATCGACGCCCGCCAGGATTTCGCGCATCGCCGCGCTGTGCGCCTGCGCATGGGCAATGTGCGCCGGCAGCGCCGCCATCAGCGCGGCTTCGCGCACGGCAGGGTCGCGGGATTCGAGGGCGTCGAAGAATTCGGTCATGATGATGCTATTGATTACGTAGCTAACTGCGCTTTATCCATCAGCGCCAGGAGCCAAAAGACTCAAGAAAATCAAAACGCGGGCCGCCTTGCCGGCTCATTGGCCACTGACCACCCACTCAAACCACCGTTGCAGCTACCGCCCTTTTCGAGCGCACCCGCGGAAGGGCTTGGCCCGCCCGCTGGATGCGTCCCCTTGAGGGGGAGGCGCGGAAGCGCCTCGGGGGTGGGCGTCAAGCCAGCCAGCGCTTGCGCCGCTTGTAGCTCTTGACGTCCTTGAAGCTCTTGCGCTCGCCGCCGCCCACGCCCAGGTAGAACTCCTTCACGTCCTCGTTGCTGGCCAGGTCGCTCGCCTTGCCGTCCATCACCACGCGGCCGCTTTCCATGATGTAGCCGTAGTCGGCGTACTTCAGTGCCATGTTGGTGTTCTGCTCGGCCAGCAGGAACGTCACCTTTTCCTTGCTGTTCAGGTCCTTGACGATGTTGAACACCTCTTCCACGATCTGCGGCGCCAGCCCCATCGAAGGCTCGTCGAGCAGCACCATGTTGGGGTTGGTCATCAGCGCGCGGCCAATGGCGCACATCTGCTGCTCGCCGCCGGAGGTGTACGCCGCCTGCGAAGTGCGGCGCGTCTTGAGGCGCGGGAAGTAGGTGTAGACTTTTTCCAGGTTGCGGGCGATCTCGGCCTTGTCCTTGCGCGTGTAGCTGCCGGTGAGCAGGTTTTCCTCGATCGTCAGGTGCGCGAAGCAGTGACGGCCTTCCATCACCTGCACCACGCCGCGCTTGACCAGGTCGGCCGGGCTCAGGTTCTCGATGCGCTCGCCGCGGTATTCGATGGTGCCCTTGGTCACCTCGCCGCGCTCGCCCTTGAGCAGGTTGGACACGGCGCGCAGCGTGGTCGTCTTGCCCGCGCCATTGCCGCCCAGGATGGCCACGATGCCGCCTTCGGGCACGCTGAGCGAGACGCCCTTGAGCACCAGGATCACGTGGTTGTAGATGACCTCGATGCCGTTGACGGTGAGGATCACGTTGCGCGGTGCCTCGTCCGCTTGCGCAGCCGTGTCGACCTGGGATTGCGGGGTGTTCATTCGGACTGTCTCCTACCAAACGACAGGGCGGAAGGTCCCTGTCGTTTGGCGCCTCGGTGGAGGCGCTGCCCGCCGCTCAGGCGGGTCGGGAGCCGGCCCGCGCAACGAAGTGCGCGGCCGGTACTTGACGATCAGCTGTTGCAGTCGCCGGCCGGGCGGCGCGCCAGCTTCTTGTCGCCCAGGTACTTTTCGGAACCCGCCTTGATCATGGGCTTGATGATGGCTTCGTCGGACTGATACCAGTCGTTGCCCACCACCCACTTGGCGCCGTCCCAGGTCTGCACACGTGCCCAGGTCGAGCCCATGTGATCGGCGCAGGTGGTCTGCAGCGGACGCATCACGCCACCGAAGCCCAGCGCGTCCAGACGCTTCTGGTCGAGGTTCAGGTTCTCCAGGCCCCAGCGCACTTGCTCGCTGGTCATGACCTTGCCCTTGCCAAAGCGTTCCTGCGCCTTGCGCACCGCCTCGACGCCCAGCATCTGGATGATCAGGCCGCGCGTGTACAGCACGCTGCCCACTTCGTCCTTGGGACCGGTGCCCTGGCCCTTGCCGTGCACCTGGGCCAGGATGTCCTGGATGACCTTGGGCTGCGTGCCCGAGCCGTTGAGCGCCAGGGCGTGGTAGCCCTTGGCGCCCTGGCCCACGTCGCGCACGTCAGGCTCGGCACCGGCCCACCACACGCCGTACATCTTGTCGCGCGGGTAGCCGGTGGCTTGCGCTTCCTTCAGCGCGGTGGAGTTCATCACGCCCCAGCCCCACAGCAGCACGTAGTCCGGGCGGCTCTGGCGCACTTGCAGCCAGGTGGCCTTCTGCTCGACGCCCGGCGCCGTCACCGGCAGCAGCGACAGGTCGAAGCCGTGCATTTTGGCGCGCTCCTGCAGCAGCGGGATCGGCTCCTTGCCGAACGGGCTGTCGTGATAGACCAGCGCGATCTTCTTGCCCTTGAGCTTGTCGAGGCCGCCGTTTTCCTTGGCGATGTGCTGGATCAGGATGTCGGCGCCGGTCCAGTAGCTGCCCATCATGGGGAAGTTCCACTTGAACGCGTTGCCGTCGGCCGACACGGACAGGCCGTAGCCCAGCGTCATCAGCGGGATCTTGTCGGCGGGGGCCTTCTCGGTCAGCGCGAACGTGATGCCGGTGGACTGCGGGTCAATGAAGGTGATGCCGGGCTTGCTCTTGAGGCGCTCATAGCACTCCACGCCGCGGTCGGTGGCGTAGCCGGTTTCGCACTCTTCCCAGGTCATCTTGACGCCGTTGATGCCGCCGTCGCGCGCATTGATGAGTTTCAGGTAGTCCTGCTTGGCGTTGGCCCAGGGCGTGCCGTTGGGCGCATAAGGCCCGGTGCGGTACGACAGCAGCGGGAAGAACTGCTCGGCCTGCGCGAAGGCGCTGGTGGCGACCGACGACACCGCCACCACGGCGGCGGCAATCAGGGTCTTGGAAAGCTTCATGAATGTCTCCTTGGAAAAACAGTTGAAACAACGAAAAAACGGTTCGGTGAGAAAGCGGACGTCAGGGTCAACGCCAATACATGAGTCGAAAGGCCGCGGCGCAGGCCATGCCAGCGAACGCCATGCCCGGACCTGCGCCGGGCATCGGCGTTGTCCACCCTCGGGAACCGGAGGGGGGGGGAAGGCGCGTCAGCGACTCAGGGGGGGTGTCTCATGGTCAATGCGGGAACGGCCACAAGCGCAGCTTCTGCTTGCCCACCGACCACAGCTTGGCCAGGCCATGCGGCTCCACGATCAGGAACCACACGATGAGCGCGCCGAAGATCATCAACTCGATGTGCGAAGCCGTCGCCGTGGATACCGCCACGCCGAACAGGCTGCCCGCCCAGGGCAGAAACTGGTTGAGGAAAATCGGCAGCACGACGATGAACGCTGCACCGAAGAAACTGCCCATGATGGAGCCCAGGCCGCCGATGATCACCATGAACAGCAGCTTGAACGACAGGTCGACGTTGAACGCGCTGGGTTCCCACGCGCTCAGGTAGACGAAGGCCCACAGCGCGCCGGCCATGCCCACGATGAAGGAGCTGACGGCGAACGCGCTGAGCTTGGCGTACATCGGCCGGATGCCGATGACGGAAGCCGCCACGTCCATGTCCCGAATCGCCATCCACTCGCGGCCAATCGCGCTGCGCACCAGATTCTTGGCCAGCAGGGCCACCACCACCAGGATGGTCAGGCAGAACAGGTACTTGCTGACCGCGCTGTCGATGGGGATGCCGAACACCTGCAGTTGGCTCACCGACACAGACCCCGACGGAGAGTCCAGCGTGAACCACTTGACGCGCAGGAACAACCAGTCAGAAAAGAACTGCGCCGCCAGCGTCGCCACCGCCAGGTAAAGACCCTTCACGCGCAGGCTGGGAAGGCCGAACAGAATGCCGAACACGGTGGCGCACAGGCCGCCCAGGATCAACGCCGGAATCAGCGGCATGCCGGGGATGCGGGCAAAAAAGTTGTACGCACCGTACGCGCCCACGGCCATGAACGCGCCGGAGCCCAACGAGATCTGTCCGCAATAGCCGACCAGAATGTTCACCCCCAGCGCGGCCAGACCCATGATCACGAACGGAATCAGGATGGCGCGAAAAAAGTAGTCGCTGGCCAGCATCGGCACTACCAGAAAGGCCACTGCCAGCAACAGCAGCACGCCAACCCGATCCTGCAGGATGGGGAAGATCTGCTGGTCGGCGCGGTACGTGGTCTTGAACTGGCCGTTTTCACGGTAAAACATGATTTGTCTCGCTTTTTATGCTTGAGGTCGGCGTGCTGTCTGGGCAGTGCGCTTGCAAATAAATAGCAAACTCACACGCGATCGATGATCTTGTAGCTCCGGCATAACTTGCTTCGCAAGTGAGCCTGCACTGAAAAATCCTCTCTTTGCGGCAAGCCACAAAGCACCTGCGGTGTGATCGCGCATTTCATACGCGATCGATGATCTTTTCGCCAAACAGACCCTGCGGGCGGAACAGCAGGAAAACGAGCGCGAGCACGTAGGCAAACCAGATCTCGATGCCGCCGCCGACGTAGGGGCCCAGATACACCTCCGACAGCTTCTCGCCGACGCCGATGATCAGCCCGCCGATGATGGCGCCCGGCACCGAGGTCAGGCCGCCCAGAATCACCACCGGCAGTGCACGCAAGGCCACGGTGACCAGCGAGAACTGCACGCCCAGCTTGCTCCCCCAGATCATGCCGGCCACCAGCGCCACCACACCCGCCACGCACCAGACGATGACCCAGATGGTGCTGAGCGGAATGCCGATGGATTGCGCCGCCTGGTGGTCGTCGGCCACGGCACGCAGCGCGCGCCCCGTCTTGGTCTTCTGGAAGAACACCGTCAGCAGGGCCACCAGCGCGGCAGCGATCAACGCGGCGATCAGGTCTTCCTTGTTGATCAGCACGCCGCCTTCGAATAGGCTCTCGAACGCCATCACCGGGTCTTTCGGCATGCCGATGTCGATCTTGTAGATGTCGCTGCCAAACAGCGACTGGCCCACGCCTTCCAGGAAATAGGTGATGCCCAGCGTGGCCATCAGCAGCGTGGCGCCTTCCTGGTTGACCAGGTGGCGCAGCACCAGCTTCTCGATCAGCCAGGCCACGATGAACATCATGATGCCGGCGCCGATGAAGGCCAGCACGTTGGCGACGATCATGTTGTCGATGCCGAGCTTGGCCGGAATCCATTCCGAGAAGCGCGCCATCGCCAGCGCGGCAAACAGCACCATCGCGCCCTGGGCAAAGTTGAACACGCCCGAGGCCTTGAAGATCAGCACGAAGCCCAGCGCGACCAGCGAATACAGCATGCCGGTCATCAGGCCGCCGAACAGGGTTTCCAGAAAAAATCCCATGATGTCTTGCTCCTGGCGCGGTCAGTGGCTGGTGCCGAGATAGGCACGGATCACGTCTTCGTTGTTACGCACTTCATCGGGCGTGCCGTCGCCGATCTTCTTGCCGTAGTCGAGCACCACCACGCGGTCGGAGATGTCCATCACCACGCCCATGTCGTGCTCGATCAGCACGATGGTGGTACCGAACTCGTCGTTCACGTCGAGGATGAAGCGGCTCATGTCCTGCTTTTCCTCGACGTTCATGCCCGCCATGGGCTCGTCGAGCAGCAGCACCTGCGGCTCCATGGCCAGCGCGCGGCCCAGGTCGACACGCTTTTGCAGGCCGTAGGGCAACTGGCCGACGGGCGTCTTGCGATAGGCCTGGATTTCCAGGAAGTCGACGATGCGCTCGACGAATTCGCGGTGGCGGATTTCTTCGCGCTCGGCCGGGCCGATGCGCAGCGCCTGCATGAACAGGTTGCTCTTGATCTTGAGGTTGCGGCCCGACATGATGTTGTCGAGCACGCTCATGCCCTTGAACAGCGCCAGGTTCTGGAAGGTGCGCGCCACGCCCATCTCGGCGACCTGGCGGCTGTTCATGTGCGCGAAGGTCTGGCCGCGAAAGGTGATGCTGCCTTCGCTGGGCGTGTACACGCCGTTGATGCAGTTGAGCATCGACGACTTGCCTGCGCCGTTGGGGCCGATGATCGAGCGGATTTCGTGCTCCTTCACGTTGAAGGAGATGTCGGTCAGCGCCTTCACGCCGCCAAAGCGCAGGCTGATGTTCTTGATGTCGAGGATGACATCGCCGATTTTCTTTCCGTGCACCTGCGTCAGCGTTGGCGCGTCGGGCGGCAGCGGCATCATGGCTTGAGGCGCGTTCATGCGGCGCTCCTGACAGGCGGGAAGATCTTGGCGTCGAGCGTCTTCAGGTTGGCGCTGACCTTGCCGGTGCGCCCGTCCTCGAACTTGACCGCCGTTTCAATGTATTGCTCGGGCCGGCCCGCGTCCAGCGCGTCGATCAGCACGGCGTACTTGTCGGCCACGAAGCCGCGACGCACCTTGCGCGTGCGCGTCAGCTCGTCGTCGTCGGGGTCGAGTTCCTTGTGCAACACCAGGAAGCGCGCGATCTGCGTGTCTTCCATGCCCTCTTCGCTGGCCAGGTCGGCGTTCACCTTTTCGACGCACTCGGCCATCATCTTCAGCACCTCGGGCTTGCCGGCCAGATCGACATAGCCGGCGTACGGCAGGCCCTGGCGCTCGGCCCAGTTGCCCACGGCCTCGAAGTCGATGTTGATGAAGGCCGTGACCTTGTCCTTGCCGTGGCCGAAGCACACCGCTTCCTTGATCTGCGGGAAGAACTTGAGCTTGTTTTCGATGTAGTTGGGCGCGAACATGGCGCCGCCGGCCATCTTCCCCACGTCCTTGGCGCGGTCGATGATGCGCAGGTGCCCGTCGTGGTCCAGCACGCCGGCGTCGCCGGTCTTGAAGTAGCCGTTTTCGTCGATGACTTCGGCGGTGGCGTCGGGGCGCTTGTAGTACTCCTTCAGCACCGACACGCCCTTGACCAGCACTTCGCCGTTGTCGGCAATCTTCAGCTCGATGCCCGGTGCGGCCTGGCCCACGCTGTTGAGCTTGACGTGGCCATTCTTCTGGATGCAGACGTAGGCGCAGGTTTCCGTCTGGCCGTACAGCTGCTTCAGGTTCACGCCGATCGAGCGGAAGAAGCGGAACAGGTCAGGCCCGATGGCCGCACCCGCCGTGTAGGCCACGCGGATGCGCGACAGGCCCATGGCATTTTTCAGCGGCCCATAGACCAGCAGGTTACCCAGCCCGTACATCAGGCGATCGCCCGCGCCCACCGGCTTGCCGTCCAGGATGTCGGAGCCCACACGCTTGGCCACATCCATGAACTTGTGGTGCATCCACTGCTTGAACTTGGCGGCGTCTTCCATGCGGATCGACACCGAGGTCAGCATGCCCTCGAACACGCGCGGCGGAGCGAAGTAATACGTCGGGCCGATCTCGCGCATGTCGATGTTCACTGTCTCGCTCGACTCGGGGCAGTTGATGGTGAAACCCGCCACCAGCCATTGCGCCAGCGAGAACAGGTGGTCGCCCACCCACGCGGGCGGCAGGTAAGACAACACGTTGTCCTTGCCATTCAGGCCGTCGGTCTGCACGCCACCCGTGGCCGAGCCGATGAAGCTGGCGTGCGTCTGGCACACGCCCTTGGGGCGGCCGGTGGTGCCTGACGTGTAGAGGATGACCGACACGTCGTCGGACTGGCCCAACGCCACCGATTCGTCGAAGAGCTGCGGGTGCGCCTCGTCGTGCTTCTTGCCCAGCGCCATCAGTTCGTCGATGCTGATGAGGCCCGGCTGCGTGTAGTTGCGCATGCCGCGCGGGTCGTCGTAGATGATGTGCGTGAGGCCGGGCACCGACTCGCGCAGCTCCAGCATCTTGTCGACCTGCTCCTGGTTCTCGGCGAAGGCGAAGTGCACTTCGGCGTCCTGCAGCACGAAGGCCATCTCGGCAGCGACGGCGTCCTGGTACATCGGCACCGGCACGCCGCGCAGCGCCTGCACGGCCACGAACATCAGGTACAGGCGCGGGCGGTTGTCGCCCACGATGGCCAGGTTCTGCCCGGGCGTGAAGCCCAACGCAGCCAGTCCGCCGGCCATGGCACGCACGTCTGCCAGCGCGCGCTGCCAGCTCCAGGTTTGCCAGATGCCGTATTCCTTCTCGCGCAGCGCCGGGTCCTGCGGACGCTCGCTGGCGTGCTTTTGCAGCAAGCGGGGAAATGTGGTCGCCATAGGGGCGTGGTCTCCTTCGGGAAAGCTGCCGGGTGCTTGGCCAGGCCGCTGAATAATGGGGCGAATAGTACGGCCTGACTTTGACGTCATGTTGTCGTTTGGACGACAATTGACAAGCCATTTCCCTAGGTATAACCCGTAGATGCCCGTTGCCCTCTCCCTGTACGAGCGGCGGCGTCCGCTGAGCGACGACGAGCTGGCGCACGTGCCCTGGCTGCCGCACCTGACGCCGGCCGAACGCGCGCGCGCCGCGGCGGCCATGCGCATCGGCGACGCGGAGCCGGGCGATCTGATCTGCCGCATCGGCGCGCCGGCGACCTACTGGTTCGGCGTGCTCGACGGGCTGCTGAAGATGAGCACCGACACCGCGCAGGGCCAGACCATCACCTTTTCAGGCCTCACGCCCGGTGGCTGGTTCGGCGAAGGCACGGTGCTCAAGCGCGAGACCTACCGCTACAACATCCAGGCGCTGCGCAAAAGCAGCGTGGCCGGGCTGCCGCTGGACACCTTTCACTGGCTGCTGGACCATTCCATCGGCTTCAACCGCTTCGTGATGAACCAGCTGAACGAGCGGCTGGCGCAGTTCATCCTGGCCATCGAAGCCGACCGCACACCCGTGCCCGAGCAGCGTGTAGCGCGCAACCTGGCGGCGCTGGTCAACCCGGTGCTGTTTCCCGGCGTGGGCGAGGTGCTGCGCATCACGCAGCAGGAGCTGGCCTATCTGGTGGGCCTGTCGCGCCAACGCGTGAACGAGGCGCTGCAGGCGCTGGCCGCGCAGGGCGTGCTGAGCATCGAATACGGCGGCCTGCGCATTCTGGACCTGGGGGCGTTGCGCACTCGGTATTTCTAGGGCAGTTGGACACACGCGCGCGGCGCGCATGTTGATCATTCAATCAGGCGCCAGCGCTTGACTGCATTGCGCAGTCAGCTATATTTTTAGTAGCTTTACATAATTGACCGCATGACCACGCCCTCCCCCTTTCGCCGCGCGCCCCGGCCCGAGCATGCCGCCGCGTCCGACGCCGCTGCGTCTGGCAGCGTGCGCCTGAACAAGCGCCTGGCCGACATGGGCCTGTGTTCGCGCCGCGAAGCCGACGAATGGATCGAGCGCGGCTGGGTGCGCGTCAACGGCCAGGTGGCGGCCATGGGCACCAAGGTGACGCCGCAGGACCGCGTGACGGTGCAGCGCGAAGCCGAAGCCGCGCAGGCGCAGCGCGTCACCATCCTGCTGCACAAGCCGGTCGGCTACGTCAGCGGCCAGGCCGAGGACGGCCACCAGCCCGCGGTGACGCTGATCAACGCCCGCAGCCACTGGCAGGGCGACGCCAGCCGCACCCGCTTTTCGCCTGCGCAATTGAAAGGGCTGGCGCCCGCGGGCCGGCTGGACATCGATTCGGTGGGCCTGCTGGTGCTGACGCAGGACGGCCGCGTGGCACGCACGCTGATCGGTGAAGACTCCACCGTCGACAAGGAATACCTGGTCCGCGTCGCCTACGACCACGTCACCGAAAACGTGCAGGCCGCCTTTCCGCTCGAACGGCTGGCGCGGCTGCGGCACGGCCTGTCGCTCGACGGCCAGCCGCTGAAGCCCGCCCTGGTCGACTGGCAGAACCCCGAGCAGCTGCGCTTCGTGCTGACCGAAGGCAAGAAGCGGCAGATTCGCCGCATGTGCGAGCAGGTGGGCCTGAAAGTGACGGGCCTCAAGCGCATCCGCATCGGGCGGGTGGTGCTGGGCCAATTGCCGGTGGGGCAGTGGCGCTACCTGGGCCACAATGAATCGTTCTGAATCCAGAAGAAGGGAAGCCCTGATGAAAAGCGCCGCATTAGCACTGATTTTGATAGCAAGCGCGTCCGCCGCGCAGGCCCAGGGCGTGGTCAACGCGATCTGCTCCACCGACGGGCCGTGGTGCGAGGCCGCGGCGCGCGAATTCAGCAAGGCCACGGGCATCAAGGTCAACCAGACACACAAGCCCACCGGCGAAGCGCAGGCGCAGTTGCGCGCCGAAGCGGCCAACCCCAAGACCGACCTGTGGTGGGGCGGCACGGGCGACCCGTATTACCAGGCGGCCGAAGTCGGCTTGCTGGAAGCGTACCGCCCTGCCTACCTGGACAACCTGCACGGCTGGGCGGTGCGGCAGTACGCGATGAGCCAGAACCGCGTGGGCGGCTTCTACAGCAGCGCCATCGGCTTCGGCTGGAACGACGAGGTGATGAAGAAGAAAAAGCTGCCGCCGCCCAAGTGCTGGAAGGACTTGCTCGACCCGCGTTACAAGGGCGAGATCGAAACCTCGCACCCGGGCTCCAGCGGCACCGGCTACACCATCCTGGCTGGGCTGGTGCAGCTGATGGGCGAGGACGCCGCCTTCGACTACCTGAAAAAGCTGCACAAAAACGTCACCACCTACACGCGCAGCGGCCAGGCACAGGCGCGCAACGTGGCCAAGGGCGAGGTGGCCATTGGCGTGAGCTTCATCTTCGGCTTTGACAACGAGCGGCTGACCAACAAGTTCCCGGTGTCGTCGGCTGCGCCGTGCGAGGGCACGGGCTACGAAATTGGCGGCATCGCGCTGGTCAAGGGCGCGCGCAACGCCGACAACGCGAAGAAGTACTACGACTGGCTGATGAGCGCCGACGGCCAGAAGATCGGCGCCACCGTGGGCAGCCTGCAGGTGCCAGCCAACAAGACCTTCAAGCCCGACCCGCGCATCCCTCCCCTGGACGGCGTGCGGCTGGTGAAATACGACTTTGAGAAATACGGCAAGGCGGCCGAGCGCCGGCGCCTGGTGGAACGATGGACGAAGGAAGTCGAGGCACAGCCCAAGTAAGCAGCCCGGCTCCCGCCTGCGCCCAAGCGCATCGGCCCCGCCTTGAATCGGCGGCGGCTGGCCGCATCTGAGCGGATGGCCGGCGGCGCGTGGCCGCCGGAGATTCTTCTTTTTTCTTTCCACACCCATGAGCACCCAGAAACACGCCTTCCAGGCCGAGGTGGCACAGCTGCTGCACCTGGTCACCCATTCGCTGTATTCCAACCCCGAAATCTTCCTGCGAGAGCTGATCTCCAACGCGTCCGACGCCTGCGACAAGCTGCGCTTCGAGGCGCTGGCCGACCCGTCGCTGTACGGCGACCAGCCCGAGCTGGAAGTGCGCATCACCTTCGACAAGGCCGGCAAGACGCTGACGGTGACCGACACCGGCATCGGCATGAGCGAGGCCGAAGCCATCGAGCACCTGGGCACCATCGCCAAGAGCGGCACCAAGGACTTCTTCTCCAAGCTGTCGGGCGACCAGAAGGCCGACGCGCAGCTCATCGGCCAGTTCGGCGTGGGCTTCTATTCCGGCTTCATCGTGGCCGACAAGATCACCGTCGAATCGCGCCGCGCCGGCCTGGCCGCCGACCAGGGCGTGCGTTGGGTCAGCAAAGGCGCGGGCGAATTTGAAGTCGAGCCGATCACGCGCGCCGAGCGCGGCACCAGCGTGACACTGCACCTGCGCGACGATGCGCTCGAATTCGCCGACGGCTGGAAGCTGAAGGAGCTGATCGGCAAATACTCCGACCACATCGCCCTGCCCATCAAGATGGAGGGCGAGAAGTGGGAAGAAGGCAAGGAAGAAGGCCAACCCGGCCAGATGGTGAAGACCGGCGAATGGGACACCATCAACCAGGCCACGGCGCTGTGGACGCGACCCAAGAAGGACGTGACCGAAGAGCAGTACGTCGGCTTCTACGAACAGCTGGCGCACGACTGGCAGCCGCCGCTGGCGTGGAGCCACAACCGCGTCGAGGGCAGCACCGAATACACGCAGCTGCTGTACATCCCCAGCCACGCGCCGTTTGACCTTTGGGACCGCGACAAGAAGGCCGGCATCAAGCTGTACGTGCGGCGCGTGTTCATCATGGACGACGCCGAGCAGCTGATTCCGCGCTATCTGCGCTTCATCAAGGGCGTGGTCGATTCGGCCGACCTGCCACTCAACGTGAGCCGCGAGCTGCTGCAGGAAAGCCGCGACGTGCGCGCCATTCGCGACGGCAACACGCGCCGCGTGCTGAGCATGCTGGAAGACATGGCCAAGGCCGAAGCCGCTGGCGCCGCCAGCACGGACGCCGACGGCGTGACCGACGTGCAGGACAAGAACGATACGGCGACCGCCGATACGCCAGCCACCGACAAGTACGCCACCTTCTGGCGCGAATTCGGCGCCGTGCTGAAGGAAGGCCTGGGCGAAGACCACGCCAACCGCGAGCGCATCGCCAAGCTGCTGCGCTACGCGTCGACCACCAGCGACACGCCCACGGTGAGCCTGGCCGACTACAAGGCGCGCATGAAGGAAGGCCAGAAGTCTATCTACTACATCACCGCCGACACACTGGCCGCCGCCAAGCACAGCCCGCAGCTCGAAGTGTTCCGCAAGAAGGGCATCGAGGTGCTGCTGATGACCGACCGCGTCGACGAATGGTCGCTGTCGTACCTGCGCGACTTCGACGGCACGCCGCTGCAGTCGGTGGCCAAGGGCGCCGTTGACCTAGGGGACTTGCAGGACGAAGCTGAAAAGAAAGCCGCCGAAGCCGCTGCCGAAGCCGTCAAGCCGTTGCTCGAGCGCCTGAAAGCGGCGCTGAAGGACGAGGCCGAGGACGTGCGCGTCACCACGCGCCTGGTCGATTCACCGGCTTGCCTGGTGGTCAAGGACGCCGGCATGAGCATGCAGCTGGCCCGCATGCTCAAGCAGGCTGGCCAGCCTGTGCCCGACAACAAGCCCGTGCTTGAAATCAACCCCGAGCATCCGCTGGTGAAAAAGCTCGACACCAGCGCGCACTTTGACGACCTGGCCCACATCCTGTTCGATCAGGCGCTGTTGGCCGAAGGCGGTCTGCCGGCGGACCCGGCCGCGTATGTGCGACGGGTCAACGCCTTGCTGGCCTGAGCGCCGCGGGCGGCCCAGCCTCGCATGAGCGCACGGCCGCCCTCACCCACTAGGTGCGAAACATGAATGATTCGTTGAAGCCACAAGCCAACCCTTTCAGGCGCGGCGCCCACTTGGTGCTGGTCCTGAGCACCGCGTGGCTGCTGAACGCCTGCGCGGCGGGCGTCGGCATTGGGGTGCCCATCCTGCCGGGCCTATCGCTGGGCGTGGGCGTCGGCTCCGGCGGCAATGTCAACGTCGGCCTGGGGACGGGCATAGGCCCGGTCGGCGTGGGCGTCGGCGTCAACCAGCACGGCCAGGTTTCGGCAGGCGCCGGCGTGGGCGCCAGCGTGCCGGTGGGCGGCGCGCGCGTCGGTGCGGGCGTGGGCACAGGCACCGTGCTGTACGACCCGCACAAGGGCGCGAGCGGGAACGTGCCTTGATGCGCACCGCCGGGAGGGCGGGCCCCGAGAACGCCCGATCACTACCGGTCGGCGGCCGCTTTAAGTTGGTTGTCTGCGGCGTCTTGGACGACAGGGAAACCCGGCGCTGCGTGAAATTGTGCTTACACCAGCCATGACATTGGAGCCAATAAAAGAAAGCCCGCTACGACTAACGTAGCGGGCTTTCTTTTATTGACTGGTGGCTGGGGCTCTATCGAAAGATAGGCTGTGACCCGCATGAAACCTAGGTTTCTTGAGTTCGGAAAGCAGCGTTACCCCAGCTTTACCCCCTACACTGTGCAGGGGGTTTTATGTCACTCACAGACACCAAGTTACGTCATCTTCGCTCCAAACCGTTGCCGGGAAAGTACGGCGACCGGGACGGCCTTTTCATCCGCGTCACTGCTGCTGGCGGCATGTACTGGCAATGGCGCATCCGCACGCCACGCGGCGAAACCACCGTCAGCTACGGCAAGTATCCCGAAGTCACACTGGCCGAGGCGCGAGAGAAGCACATGGCCACACGCAAGCAGGTACGCGAGGGCGTCAACCCGAACGACGCCAAGCGCCAGGCCAAGCTGAAGCGCGACCATGCTGCCGCCACTACCTTTGAAGCGGTAGCCCGCGAGTGGTACGACGTGAAGCGCGGCGAATGGGCCGACAGCTACGGCGCAAAGATCATGCGGCGCTTTGAAGTGGATGTGTTCCCGCACATGGGCGACATGCCCATCGCAGAGATTGACCCGCCCACGCTCCTTAGCGTGCTGCGCCGGATCGAGCGCCGGGGAGCCATCGAGACAGCGCACCGTGCAATGGAAAACTGCGGGCAGGTGTTCCGCTACGGCGTGGCAACTGGCCGTGTGTTGAGCGACCCATCCCGCGACCTGCGCGGCGCCCTGCGCAAGCCCGTGGTGAAGCACATGGCTGCCATCGTCAACCCCGACGAACTGGCGGGCCTGTTGCGCGCCATTGATGGCTATGCCGGCACGCACATCGTGCGTACCGCCCTTCAACTGGCGCCCATGCTGATGCTGCGGCCGGGCGAGCTGCGGTTTGCTCAGTGGCCTGAGTTCGATCTTGATGCCGCCACCTGGGCTATTCCACCCGAGCGCATGAAGCGACAGAAAGCCGGGAAGATGCACGGCGATCCGCACATCGTGCCGTTGCCGCGCCAGGCCGTTGCACTGCTGCGCGATCTGCACCCGCTGACCGGGCCAGGCGGGTACGTGTTCCGAGGCGAGCGCGACCACGAACGTGCCATGTCTGAAAACACCGTCAACGCTGCGCTACGCCGCATGGGCTTCGACACACAGAAAGATATGACCGGCCACGGGTTCCGGGCCACCGCGAGGACGATCCTTGACGAGCGCCTGGGCTTTGACCGCGCGGTGATCGAAGCGCAACTGGCGCACACCGTCAGCGACAGCCTAGGCCGCGCCTACAACCGCACGGAATTCCTGGATCAACGTCGCACCATGCTGCAAGCGTGGGCGGACTACCTTGACCGACTGAGAGAGAAACCGGCAAGCCCTGCGCCGGATCATGCGGGGCAACAGGCGGGGCCGAAGTGAAGGAAGGTCACTTCGGCCCCTGACCACTATCAAAACAGGAGTTTGAGAATGGCTGATGTGAATGCTATCCCGTTGCGGGACGTAGAGGCCGGAATAGGCCGACTGCAAGACGAGATCATGGCGCTGGGGCGTTTGATCGGGGGCGTCACCGATAGCCCGCTGCGCGCCGCCCTGGTGCGCTTGGAAGGCAATCTGTTGAACATTGGCATGCGCCTGGATCGGGACTGCATGCGGCTGGCGAAGGAGGGCTGAACCATGGCCAAGAAAAAGACCGTGGAGGAGAGTGACGACGATATCGTCATGGTGCCGGTGATCGGCAACCGAGGGCGGAAGGCGCCGCCGTCTGACCCGTACCTGATCCCGTCAACCGTCACCGAAGAAAACCTGACGATATCGGGCTACAAGCTGCCGCCTATCTGGCGTGGCGTCCAACCGTGCAACGGCAAAAACTACGATGTGAAGATCATCTACATGTCGCGCGACCAAATCAACGACATGCTGAATGCCATCGTGGCCGAGAAGCCGGAGCTGTGGCAGGCGTTCGAGATAGTGCGCGCGTTCCTCTGCCAGATGGACTCACTGCGCGGCGAGGTGAAGTTCGGCCTGTCGGCAGCACGTACCTGGATTAAGTCGGGCACCAAGGAGGGCGATCATTACCGAGACTGTATCGACAAGGTGAACAGGATGCTTGGTCGCTGGCACGACGAACACCGTCTAGGTTTGTATTAACCCATCCGCCAGCCCTGCACGCCGGGGCTGGCACCCACATGCAGACCACGCCAATCAACGTCGCCGGCACCACATCCTGTTCGCCAGCTTCGACCACAAGGACAACGACATCCGCGCCGACCACATGCAGATGCTGGCGCACCGTGCACGACTACTACAAGATCAAGGTCGCCGACATGTACCGCAACCCGTCCCAATACTGGATGCATGGCAATGAGCTCGATTGATCCTGACGAAGAACGGTTTGAATTGGAAACAATATGGACGACCGCGCTGGTCAATCTGTATCGTGGCCACCCCTACGAATTCTGTGAGCGGCTGCGCGAATACGATTTTCCGCTGCCGGCCAAGATTCGAGACTTTATAGCTGGCGTCCTAGCAGGCACTGTTAAGGCCCCGCCTGCTCGACGCAAGCGAAGCACGCTAGACTTTTGGGAGCATCAAGCCATCCGTATTGCGGCCATTTCACACCACAAACGACAGCAACGGGGCGATAGCAGGGCCGATCTGATCCGAGAGCGAAAAGCCGCCATAGGTGACCTTGCCACGCGATACGGCAGAACTTGGGACACCGTCGAAAAGCACTTCAAGCACGCGCTAGCTCAACTTAGGCGGGAACGAACTGGCTGAGTTCGTACCCGTTATCCACAGGTTTATTCCATGACGGCGCTTTAAACACAATGCACAATAGATTGCGTGGCTGGACATAAACACATCCAAAAGGAAAGCCCCGGAAGCTGGCAGGCGACCGGGGCAATCCGCCACATCACCTTACGGCAATGCAGCCTCTGGGCAGAGAGATGCATCATACCGACTACGCGCGTAACGCGGCAATCGGTAGCCGTAAGCCCTTGTCAGTCTTTCATGAGGGCCATATGGCAACTGCAACGACCACCTTCCCGGCATCGCCGGAGAAACTCCTGCGCCTGAACGTAGTTCTGTCGCGCGTGCCCATCAGCCGAAGCGCCTGGTATCAGGGCGTCAAGGACGGCAAATTCCCACCGCCGATCAAGCTGGGGCCGAAAACCAGCGCATGGCGCGAGAGCGACGTTAACCGCCTGATCGCCGAACTGGCCGCCAAGTAAGGGGGTCAGCATGATCGCTTGGAAAGAGGCCATCGCGCCGGGCTTGGCCGTGGGCGACCATCGCCTGCCCTGCCCCGTCTGCGACCGTGGGCCGCGCGACACCGCCCTGAGCGTCACTGTGAAGCCTGAAGGCGGCATGGTGGCTCATTGCTTTCGGTGTGGGTTCGTAGGCACCCATAGGACACCGGATTCGCTTCGACGTTGTGTAAAAAAACCTAAGCCCGCGAAAGCCACGGTACTGGCCGACTGGGGCATCGGTTTCTGGCACCAGTGCAAGACCCTTTCCGGGGTTGCGGTGGATTACTTGAACGCTCGACGTTGCGTGATCCCCCCCTTCGGACGGTGATCTACGCTGGCACCCTGCCGTGAAGCATCCCAGCGGCCACACCGGCCCCGCGCTGGTGGCGCTGGTGACGGATGTACACACCCGCAAAGCGAAGTCGCTGCATCGCACCTGGATCAATGCTGACGGCACCAAGGCCGCCAATCCGGCGCGTCTGCCGCTGGCCGGCCACGAACTGCGCAATGGCGTGATTCGCTTGTGGCCCGACGAAGCCGTGACCTACGGCCTTGGCATCGCAGAGGGCATCGAAACCGCGCTGTCGCTGGCATGGGGCCATGCACCTGTATGGGCACTGATCGACGCCGGTCACTTGGCCAAGTTTCCCCCGCTCGCTGGCATCGAGACGCTTGTCATTGCCTGCGACAACGACCCGGCCGGCATCGCCGCTGCACACGCCTGTTCCACCCGTTGGGCCGAGCTGGGCGTAGATGTTTGGGTTACCCGCCAGGAACTGAACGACCTGAACGACGTGGTGCAGGGGGTGGCATGAGCAAAGAGCGTGAAGCAATCGAGCATGTGCTACAGAACGCCGAGCGAGTGCGCCCGCCGCAACCTGACGGAGTAGTGATCGAGCGTGGTTCCGACCTGCGCATCGTCCCGGTAAGTTGGCTGTGGCGGAATTGGCTGGCGCGGGGCAAGTTGCACTTGCTGGCCGGCGCACCGGGACAGGGCAAGACCACCATTGCACTGGCCTTCGCTGCCACCGTCACCAGTGGCGGACACTGGCCTGACGGCGCTGGCTGTAAACCGGGCAACGTCCTGATCTACAGCGGCGAGGATGATCCCAGCGACACGCTGGCGCCGCGCCTGCTCGCATCCGGCGCCGACATGGCCCGCTGTTACTTTGTGAAGGGCACGCGCGTTGACGGCGAGGAGCAGGCGTTCGATCCGGCACGCGACATGGAGAAACTGCGCAAGTGCATCGCCAGCATGCCCGGCGGCATCGATCTACTGATCGTTGATCCCATCGTGGGAGCCGTGACGGGCGACAGCCACAAGAACACGGAAACCCGGCGCGGGCTGCAACCGCTGGTTGATCTGGCCGCTGAATGCCGGTGCGCATTGATCGGCATCACGCACTTTCAGAAGGGTGGGCAAGGCACCGATCCTTCCATGCGCGTGATCGGCTCCATCGCCTTCACTGCGCTGGCGCGGGTGGTGATGGTGGCCGCGAAGGTGCAGAGTGAAGATGACAAGCCGTTGCGCGTGCTGGCGCGGGCAAAGTCAAACATCGGGCCGGACGATGGCGGCTTTGAATACCACCTGGAACAGACCGAGATTCAAACCGATGTATTCGCTTCGCATGTCGCCTGGGGAAATGCAGTGGACGGCACAGCGCGCGAGCTGCTGACCGACCCGGACGACATGGCAGCGGAAGCCGAGACCGACGCCAGTACGCTGCTTCGCGCGGAATTGACTGCCGATTGCTGGACGCCATCAGACGTGGCAACCAAGGCGGTTGCGCGCCACGGTTTCAACAAGAAGCAGATTTGGCGCGCCGGCAACAAACTGGGAGTGATCCGCAAGAAGGGCGGCTACCAAGGCGCTTGGTATCTGCGCCTGCCCGGCGGCACCGACCCCGAGCTGCCGACCGAGCCGCCCAAAGATTCCACTAGACCGCCCAAAGATTCCAAAGATTCCCTCTCACGGGAAACGGAATCTTTGGAATCTTTGGAATCTTTGGAAGCCACGCGGAGACCTAGAACGCGACGAAGGCCGGCGGATGTGATCGATATTGAGTTCATCGAAGTGACACCGGCAGGGCCGCACTGACATGAACACCAGCCCGCCCAGTGCGGGCTTTTTTGCGCCCGCCCAACAGCAATAGTCCTGCTCAGTCCTGGCACGTCCGCTAGATTTTTTGTAGCTTGCTACTGTTTCTGAAGTGCGCTACATCTCAGTTCATCTTCATTCTTTGCAAAGAAAGACCACGATGAAACTGAACGACCTGCGCGAAGCCCGCGCCCTGAAAGTGACCGAGATGCGCGCCGTGCTGGCCAAGGCCCAGGGCGAGAACCGCCCGCTGTCTGCCGACGAAACCGCCGCCTTCGACAAGCTGAAGGGCGAGATTCAGGGCTTGGAGGCGCAAGAGCAACGCGCGCAGTTCCTGGAAGATGCCGAGCGCCGCAGCCTGGGCCAGCCTGCCGACAAGCCGCGCGCCGACATGGAAGGCGCCGTCAACGTCACCGACGCCATCCGCGCGCAGATCGAGCAACGCGCCGTCACGGGCGCACTGGCCGAGTTCCAGCAAGAGGCCAAGCGCCAGGGCATCGAGGCGCGCCACGGTGGCGTGCTGATCCCGTCGAGCGTGTTTGAAAAGCGCGCCACGATGACCACCACGGCAAATGCCGCCATCGTGCCCGACGACAACCGCGCCGACCAATTCATCGGCCTGCTGCGCAATTCGACCATCGTGCGCAGCCTGGGCGCCCGTGTGCTGTCCGGCCTGCGTGGCGACGTGGTGATCCCCAAGGCGGCCAGCGCCAGCACCGCGTACTGGCTGAACGAGGGCGACCCGCTGACGGAAAGCAATCCGGGCTACGCCAGCATCCGCATGGAACCGAAGCACGTAGGTGCGCTGACCGCGTTCAGCCGCCAACTGGCGCTGCAAAGCAATCCGGCCATCGAGCAACTGCTGCGCGACGATATCGCCGCCGTGATCGGCCTGGCCGTGGACAAGGCGCTGATTCACGGCACCGCCGCCGCCAAGCAGCCGGTGGGCATCCTGAACGTGTCGGGCGTGCAGACCGCATCCCTGGCGACGCTCGACTGGGCCGCCGTGCTGGCCGTGTTCGAAAAGCTGGCGCTGGTCAACGTCACGCCCAATGCCATCCTGACGCACGCCAAGGTGGCCACCAAGCTGGGCGCCACGCTCAAGAGCACCACCGCAGGCGCCGAATACATCCTGCAAGGCGGCACCGTCAACGGCCTGGCCGCGCACGTCACCAACCAGCTGGATGCCAAGGCAGGCAGTCCTGCCAAGGGCCGCATGATCGTCGGCGACTTCAGCGAAATGGTGATCGGCGAATGGGGCGCCACCGAAGTGCTGGCCAACCCCTACGCCGCTGGCTACTACGAAAAAGGCGACGTTCAACTGCGCATCCTGCACACGATGGATGCCGTGGTGCGCCGCCCCGAAGCGTTCGTGGTGGTGGAAGACCTGGCCATCGCCTAAGGGGCTGCGAATGTTGGAAGTCCGCTCCACTGGCGAGCTGCGCAGCAACGGCAAGACGCTGACCGGCTACGCCGCGATCTTCAACAGCGAGGCCGTTCTGGGCGACTTCGTCGAGGTGATCCGCAATGGCGCCTTTCGCAATTCCCTGCAAAGCGGCACCAACATTCGCGCCCTGTACCACCATCAGGGCGATGCCCTGCTGGGCACCACGCGCGGGGGCACGCTGCAACTGCGCGAAGACACCAAGGGGCTGGCCTTCGAGCTGGCCCTGCCCGACACCACGCATGGCCGCGACCTGGCCATTCTGGTGGATCGCGGCGACGTGGCGGGCTGTTCATTCGGCTTTCGCGTGCGCGATGGCGGCGACCGCTGGGAACAGCGCGGCGCGCAACTGGTGCGCGAGCTGCTCGACGTTGACCTGGTGGAAATCACCCTGACGGCAGACCCGGCCTATGCCGACACCACGGTCGCCCTGCGCTCGCGCCAGGCCATCCGCAGCAACGACACGCGCGCCCTTTGGCTGGAAACCTGTGTATGGGACTGATCGAACGCACCGCCCGCGCCCTGGGCTTTGAACGCCGGGCCACCAATCCGAACGACACCTGGGCCGCCTTCCAGGCCCTGCGCACGGCCAGCATCACGCCCGAGTCGGCGCAGTCCGTGGCCGCCGTCTATGGTGCCGTCGCCGTCATATCCGAGGCCATCGGCACCCTACCGCTGCGCCTGTACAAGCGCGGCGATGACAGCCGCACGCCCGCCGATGACCACGCCTTGCACAAGTGCCTGCACCGCGAGCCGAACGAGCACCAGAGTTCGCAGGAGTTCATCGAATGGATGACCGCTGCCATGCTGCTGCACGGCAACAGTTACGCGCGCGTGATCCGGGGCAACGATGGCCAGGTGCGTGCGCTGATCCCGCTGGCGCCCGAGCGCGTCAACGTGCTGCGCAAGGGGGACGCCATCGGCGGGTTCGACTACACCGACCGCGACGGCAAGCGCGAGCGCCTGCTGCCTGATGAAGTGTTTCACCTGCGCCACCGCGCTGGGCCTGATCCCCTGATCGGCCAGTCACCTATTCAGGCTGCGCGCAGCGTGATCGAGCTGGCGCTGGCCGAATCGCAGCACGGTGTGGCCAACTTCACCAATGGCACCAAGCTGAGCGGCATCATCAAGATGCCCGGCAAGCTGAAGGCCGAACAGCGCGAGAGCCTGAAGCAATCCTGGCAGACGCAGTACGCGGGCGCATCCAATGCGGGCCGCACGCCCGTGCTTGAGGAAGGCGCCGACTTCGTGCCCTTGAGCATGAGCCTTGAGGATGCCGAGTACATCGCCGCCCGACAGTTCAGCGTGCAGGAAGTGGCCCGCATCTTCAAGGTGCCGCCGCCGCTGCTGGCCGACCTGGGCGAGGCCAACTACAGCAACGCCGTGCAGGTGAATCGCTGGTTCGTCACGCACTGCCTGGGCCGCCACATGGCCGCATGGGAAGGCGCCATCAGCCGCCAGTTGCTGACCGATGCGGGCAAGCGCCTGTATTACCCCGAGTTCAGCGCGGAGGGGCTGCTGCGGGGTGACAGCGAAGTGCGCGCCGCGTTCTACGCATCCGGCATCGGGGCCGGCTGGCTGCTGCCTGCCGAGGCCCGCAAGCTGGAAAACCTGCCCGCCATCAAGGCCACCCACTACCGGCCCAATCCGCCACCCAAGGGCGCGGCATGAGCAAGCGCAGCGGACGCGATGCAGACCCGCGCCGCACGCTGCCCTTGAATGGCGCAGCCTGGCAGCGACTGCGCGCGTCCGTGCTGGCCGATGAACCGCTGTGCAGGCATTGCAAGGCCCGTGGGTTGATCGTGCGGGCGACGGACGTTGACCACATGAATGGCGCCGATGACAACCGGCGCGAGTCACTGCAACCTCTGTGCCACGAATGCCACTCGCGCAAGACCGCCGCCGATGAAGGCAAGCGCGTGCCGATGGGCTGCGACGCGCACGGCATGCCGCTTGACCCGAATCATCCGTGGAACAGCGAGCCGCTGCCCGCGCTGCTGCGAAAAATCACCAGCAACCGCCAGGACCAGACCGCCCCCTGTCCATCGAATCATCGCTACCTGCTTAAAAAATAGGCAATGAAGCCCACGCCCCGCCGTCACCGATCGGACAGCGCCAAGGCCGCTGTTCAGGCGCACCAGAACGCCGCACAAGGCCCGCTGGAGCCGCCGGGCTACGTCACCCTGCCCGAGCCGTGCAAACCGTTCTGGCGGGCCATCGTGACCAGCCGCCCGCGTGACACCTGGACGGACAGCGACCTGGTGCTGGCCGCCAATCTGGCGCGCACCCAGCACGCCATCGAATCGGCGCCCGTCGGCAGCGACGAACACGCCAAGCTGACGCGGCTGGCCATGGCCCTGGCGCGTGCCGTTGCCGTGCATCCGACTGCAACCGTGGGCCGTGCTGCCGACATGGTGAACGCTGCCACGCTGGAACGCGACGTGCGCAGCCAGGATGAGGACGACCTGATCCCGAGGCTGCGGGCGGTATGACCCGCGCCGCCCGCATCGTCACCTTCATCGAGCGCTATTGCCGCACGCCCGATGGCGAGCATGTGGGCAAGCCGCTGGTGCTGGCCGACTTCCAGCGCGACTTCATCCGCTCGATCTACGACAACGAACACGGCACCCGCCGCGCCATCCTGAGCCTGGCCAGGAAGAACGGAAAGACCGCCTTGATTGCCGGCCTGCTACTGGCGCACCTGGTCGGCCCCGAGGCGAAGCTGAATGCGCAACTGGTATCCGGCGCCATGAGCCGCGATCAAGCCGCGCTGGTGTTCAAGCTGGCCAGCGACATGGTGCGGCTGTCGCCCGAGCTGTCGGAGCTGGTGCGGATCATCCCCAGCGGCAAGCGCCTGATCGGCCTGCCGATGAACACCGAATACCGCGCGCTGGCCGCTGACGGCAAGACCGCGCACGGGCTGTCCCCGGTGCTGGCCATCCTGGACGAAGTGGGCCAGGTGCGCGGGCCGCAATCCGACTTCGTGGACGCCATCACCACCAGCCAGGGCGCGCATGCCGAACCGCTGCTGATCGCCATCAGCACGCAGGCCGCCAGCGATGCCGACCTGTTGAGCATCTGGATTGACGATGCGCAGACCAGCAACGACCCGCGCATCGTCTGCCGCGTGTACGCCGCGCCCGAGGGCTGCGAGCTGATGGACGAAAGCGCATGGCAGGCCGCCAATCCCGCGCTGGGCGTGTTCCGCAGCCTGGACGACCTGCGCGACCAACTGACGCAGGCGCAGCGCATGCCGAGCATGGAAAACAGCGCCCGCAATCTGCTGCTGAATCAGCGCGTCAGCACCGAGTCGCCGTTCGTGGCGCCTGACGTGTGGAAGGCGTGCGGCGCCGCTGTGCAGCCGTTTGATGGCCCCGTGTGGGCTGGGCTTGACCTGAGCGCCCGCACCGACCTGACCGCGCTGGTGATCGTCGGCAAGGCCGATGGCGTGTGGCACGTTCAACCGCACTTCTGGACGCCCGAGCAAGGGCTGCT
Organism: Ottowia sp. SB7-C50; assembly: GCF_033110285.1. Classification (NCBI taxonomy): domain Bacteria; kingdom Pseudomonadati; phylum Pseudomonadota; class Betaproteobacteria; order Burkholderiales; family Comamonadaceae; genus Ottowia; species Ottowia sp. SB7-C50. The sequence continues at coordinate 484,415 of NZ_CP136995.1, read as the reverse complement.
CGAGCGCGCGCGCCGCGACCGGGCGCCCTATGACGTGTGGGCACGCCAGGGCCACCTGCGCACCACGCCAGGCGCCACCGTCGATTACGAGATCGTCGCGCAGGACATGGCCGCGATGCTGTCGGGACTGGACGTGCAGGCGATTGCCTACGACCGCTGGCGCATCGACCTGCTGCGCAGGGAATTGGAGCGCGTGGGCTGCGACCTGCCGCTGGTGCCGTGGGGCCAGGGCTACAAGGACATGGCGCCCGCGTTGGATGCGCTGGAAGCCGAGCTGCTGAACCAGCGCATTGCCCACGGCATGCACCCGGTGCTGACGATGTGCGCCGCCAATGCCGTGGTGACGAAAGACCCGACCGGCGCGCGCAAGCTGGACAAGAGCCGCGCCACGGGCCGCATAGACGGCATGCAGGCGCTGGCAATGGCCATTGGCGCCGCCGTGGCCGCTGGTGAGAACGCGGGCCATGTGGCCAATGAGTTCTGTTTCGTCTGACCCCCTGCCGGTGGGCGCCGCAAGGCGGTTCCGGACGCGGATTAGTCGGTGAGTGCCGCGCCTTGGAAAACCCCGAAAGCCGGTGGCCTACGTGGAAATGGCGCGACCGGCACCCATTCAGAAGGACTGTGAATGCCTATCCTTGAGCAAGCAAAGCAACACCTGCGAATCGACGGCACCGACAGCGATGCGCTGATTCAGCGGCTTATCGACAGCGCGGTGCTGGAATACCTGCAATTCGCAGACCTGCCCATCCCAGCGGCAGGCGAGACCGTCATGGTCAGTGAAGACGTGGCGACCGGCATCATCTTGATGGTGCAGGCTGACTTCGACGGCGACCCGGTGAAGCGCAGCCAGCACCTGGAGGCCGCGCGGCAATTGTGGAACCCGCACCGGGGCATGAGCCTATGAGGGCCGGCCAGCTAGACCAGCGCATCACGCTGGAACAGCGCGTGCAGGGACAGGACGAGTTCGGTCAGCCGGTCGACACCTGGGCGCCGTTCCTGACCGCCTGGGCCGCCGTGGAGCCGATGGCGGGCCGGGAATTCATCGCGGCAATGGCCGCCGTCAGCGAAGTGACTGCGCGCGTGCGGCTGCGGTATCGCCCGGGCGTCACGTCAGCGATGCGCGTGAACCACTCGGGCACGCTCTACGGCATCACGCATGTGGCAGACGTGCGCAGCGCCGGGCGTGAGCTGCACTTGATGTGCAAGCGGGTGCAGTAGGTGCACAGACGGCAGGGTGCCAGACCTCAAAACTGTTCCGATGTGGGAACACTTTTGGTGCAGTAGGTGCACAGACGCGAGGTCGCCATACCCTCAGGAAAAATTTCCTGAGGGTATGCAGGGGAGGTGGCGTGAACGGGGTAAAAATTACCCCATCGGCAGGGTAATCGCCGAGTTCCCCGCTTTCTTACCCCGCTAATGGGCCGGCTGTCGCTGGCCGTTCCTGGACACCTTCGGACGAAAAAAAGCCCTAAGTGCTTGATACACCTAGGGCTTAGTGTTTAAGATAGACGCTACTGGACTACCCAAAACAGTGATTTGGTGGTGTAGTCCCCTACTAGAGAGAACCTTCCTGCCTCACCGGCGAGGACACCGTAGGCGAGATTATATACGATGCGGAGGTCCGGGTGGACTTTGGCTGTCTCCGCGCATTTCCGACCTTCGATAGCTTGCGCTGCCAAGGTCAGCGCCCGGGGTTCTTGACCTTCAGATGGCGGCATGAATAGCGCTGCTGCCCCCAGGACACGGCAAAGGTTTCGGAAACCTCGTACCAGTTGCCGCCTGGATGACCACCGCCGTGGTTCTCCCCCATGCAGGAGCATTCGCAGTGAAAGCCCTCCGCGTTCCAGCATGCTGGAGCGCATTTCTGGTGCTCCCGGTACAACTGGATCACGTAGACCTCTTGGTGTCGCCTCAGCGCAAGTTTGATCACGCTGTCGAACCACGCCGTCGGAATTTCCCAGGCTTTGAACTGCGCACACCAATCGGGCTTCAAGCGCCGGCCATCCCGCAGCCACTCCATGTTCCCTTCGGCGAACGGAATGCGCGCCAGGACCGGAAGTGGCTTATTGCGCTTGAAGACGACCGGGATTTTTCCCTGACGCCAGAGATCCTTCAGTTGCGAGTCGCTCAGATCGTGTGACATGAGGGACTCGACTCCCTGGCTCAGCGCTGCTTGTTGGCTTGGGACAGAACCGAAGCCGCCAGTTCTTTCGTCTCTTTGGCGTACCGGTCGCTGGCCAAAACGCGTGCGGCCTTGTCTTCCATCTGGGCACCGGTCTGTTTGTCGCCGCTGCGCTGAGACAGTGCCGAGGCGGCCAGACTCTTGGCCACTTGCGACGAACTGCTGCTTTGCAGCGTTTCCGACGCCAGCCGACCAATTCGTGAGGACGTCTGCTTTGTGTTCTTGGACATCGCTGCTCCTTTCACATTAGGATTTGGAGACGGGCCGGAATGGCACCACCTTATTGCCTTGGGCTGGTTGGTCATCAACCGGCTTCTGGGTTGCTTTCAGTCGCGCAAACTCCACGATATTGGTTTTGCCCTGGAAGTAGCCTTCAGGCAATCCGGCGAGTGCTTCCACGTCGCCCGCAGCCAGTCCGATGTGTCTCGGGATGGCGTCCAAAGGCATGACCTTCTCTTCGACCAACAGATCGATGGTGCGACGAAGCAGACGTGGCTGCTCTGGGCGACGATCCTCGTCTCCGGGCTCTGATTTCGCACCCCACCGAGCAGAGCGACGCTTGAAAAGCATCAAAGCACCATCTTCATCCAGCATCTCAAGTGCCTTGAGCCGCATGATGATCGCCGCCGCCGACACGCCCCAACGGCGCTTCAGCAGCAACAAGTCATCCAGAGTCGGTGGCACACGAACTTCGCTGGCGAACGTTTCGGCGGGCAGCAAAAATGCGCCTGCGAAGCGGTGTGCCTGTTGCTCCATCAGTTTGTGGCGGGCGCTGTCAGTCGTGCGCTGAATGTGACGATGCAGAACAAGATGCCCGATTTCGTGGGCAAGGTCGAAGCGACTGCGGTAACCATTGTCCTTGTCGGCGGACAGGAGGATCAACGGTCGGCCCAATACCTCGCTCCAAGCCGACAGCCCTTCAATCTGGGCAACGCCGGTTTCTTCCCGAACGAGGATGACCCCAGCGCCTTCCACGGCCAGCGCCAAGTCTTGAATCGCCGAGCGGCCCAAACGCCACAGATCCCGGCATTCGCAGGCAGCCTTCTCGATGTCCTCGTTAGTGATCTGCTCCGGCTCGGTGTAATCACGAGAGGGCAAATTGACATCGGGGTAGTCAACGTACTCCATCAGGGCAGCCGCCACGTCCTGGGCCCACTCAAGGCGGGCCTCCAGCATGGCTCGTGCAGCGACGTGCGCTGACGCGTTGCTGCGAAAAAGCGGCAACGACAACTTCGCCCCGGGCGCACGCGTAAACCACTCCGGCGTGACGTTGACCACGCCAGCAAGGCGTTCAAGCGCATCACGCTCGGGCGCTTGCGTTCCTGCGCGCCACTTACTGATGGTCGCCGGAGACACGTCGACCATCGAGGCCAGCTGGACTTGAGTCAGACGACGGGCCGCAAGAATTTGGCTAAGTCGATCTTTCTGAAATCCTTGTACACCACCCCTGCTCATGAGCCTGTTCCGTCTTTGTCTTGTTGTTTGCCAATGTTCTTCTTCAGCTTCGGCACAGCCAAATCGTCCTGGCCTGCTGTCGGCTGCTGGTCGTAGCGCTTGATGAATGCGTCAATGGGTTCCCGGAAAAGCCAGCCTTGCATGTGGCGATCTGGAACCGCGATTTCGATGGAGACGGGTGTGTCCGGCTGGCTGTGCAGCGATCCTGCAAAGCAGGCCACGACGAACACAACCGCTTGGGATGGCTCCACGTAGCCTGAAAAGAGTCCGGGTTGAACCAGTGGCTCGATGGCTGCGTTCGCCAGGGACATCTGTTTTCGGGTTTCGCTACGCCGCCCGCTGTTCCAGACCCCATACTTGGTGTTGAACCGTGCCAAGGTGAAGATCCCAGACCGGCCTGTGACGATCTGATTGCCGCGTAGCGGTGAGGGAGATGCGTCTGCAACGGCGAGAGCGCGATGGAAGGACTCGTTCATATGAAAGTGGCGCAACTGCCCCACCACGCTGGGCAAGTGCCCGTCATCCATCCCTCGCGCCGCAGCATAGGCACGTTGAGCGCCGACCAGCTTGGCTTCTTCGAGGCCCATGACAAGCTCACGCGGGATATTCCTCACAAGCAGGTCATGGATCGTTTCTTGGTTCGGCTGGGCCATTGGCAACTCCGTCATCGGATTTCGTTCAAGCGGATTCTATCATCAAATAATTTCGCTTAAAAGGTTTTCGTGTAGGGGATGCTGCGATTGAGGCGGTAACACCCCCCGATTTGTAGCGCGCCCAGCGCATCGTCTGCCAGCAGCGATACCGGGAGAACGTGGGCTAAATGTTTCGTTTTATCTCCCAGAAGTTGCATTCGACGAAATAACGGAACATACTCCACCCATGCTCTCCAGTACCCACAATCAACGCGTCCTCGATCTGGCCAGCCAGAAGGGGCTACTGCGCGCCAGCGATCTGGACGCCATCAGTGCGCCTCGGGTCGTTCTGACGCGCCTGACCGCTGCGGGTCTACTAGAGAAGGTGGGGCGTGGCCTGTACCGTCTGCCGGATGCACAGGTTTCGGAATTCGAGAGCCTTGGCACCATCGCCACCAAGGTACCTCAAGCGGTGTTCTGCCTGCTTACAGCGCTGCAGTTTCATGAGCTGACCACACAGCTGCCGCGTCAGATCTGGATCGCCATGCCTCGGGGCAGCCACCCGCCCCGGGTCGACTACCCGCCCGTCAAGATGGTGCAGTTCACGGGTGATGCCTACTCGGCAGGGATTGAGGAAGTCGAACGCGACGGTGTCAGGCTCCGGGTGTACGGCGTGGCCAAGACCGTGGCGGACTGCTTCAAGCACCGCAACAAGATCGGGCTGGATGTGGCGCTTGAGGCGCTGAAGGACGCCCGGGCGCGCAGCAAAGCCTCCGTCGACGACATCTGGCGTTTCGCCAAGATATGCCGCGTGACCAATGTGATGCGACCCTATCTGGAGAGTGTCGGATGAGTGCGGCCACCCCAAATGTCGCGGCATCCGTCCGTGCGCGTCTGCTCAATGTCGCCAAGGCGCAAGGCGTGGATTTCAATCAGGTGCTGGTGCGCTATGCCTTGGAGCGCATCCTCTATCGGCTGACCCAGTCGCCGCACGCGGACCGTTTTCTGCTTAAGGGTGCGCTGCTGTTCACGCTCTGGTACGACATGCCACACCGGGCCACACGCGATGCCGATCTATTGGGTTTCGGTGCCAGTGATCTGGAGTCAGTGGCCCAAGTATTCCGGGACATCGCAGCTGTACCGGTCGACGACGGCATTATGTTCGACCCAGCCTCCGTCGCGGTCGAGGAGATCCGCAAGGAAGCTGGCTACGGTGGCGTTCGCGTGATGATTGCAGGCGATCTGGCCAGAGCACGCTGCAAGACCCAAATCGATGTCGGCTTCGGCGACGCCGTCACCCCGGCGCCTGTTGATTCGGTCTACCCAGTACTGCTGGAGGAAATGCCCGCGCCACGGCTGCGGGCCTACCCAACGTACACCGTCATCGCGGAAAAGCTCCACGCCATCGCATTGCTGGGCATGACCAACAGCCGCCTGAAGGACTACTTCGATCTGTCGGTGCTGTTGGAACGAGAAACTCTGGACACTGATCTGCTGGCCCAAGCGATCAAGGCCACATTCGAAAGACGCGGCATGGCGGTTCCTGACGCGCTGCCAGTCGGCCTGACGGACGAGTTTGCGCACGACGCTTCGCGCCAGGCGCTGTGGCTGGCATTTCTCAAGAAGAACGAACTTCCGCCAGAACCCTTGCCCGCCATCGTTGGCCGCTTGAGCGTGGCATTGGCCCCCGCGTTGAACACCGTCGCTCGTTGAATATCCCTTCATAGGGCAGCTGCTTCGCGCCCTTCGCCACGGTCAGTGGCGGTCTCCATACGGACTTTGCATGGAGACCACGATGACTACTCGACTTTGCGCACACTGCGGCCACCCCTTCGAACCCCGCCCACAGGTTCCCGACCAAGCGTTCTGCTCCGCCCCTGAATGCCAGCGGGCTCGCAAGCGCGAATGGCAGCGGGCAAAACTCCAATCCGATCCTGACTACCGCATCAACCAGCAGGCGGCCCAGCGCGCGTGGTCACAGCGCAATCACGACTATTGGCGCAATCACCGAGACGAACAACAGGCCAACGGCGATCAAGGGGAACAACCTACCGCCGCCGATCGGCAGGTAGTCATCGATCCTGTAAAGATGGACTTGTCAGCGCTGCCTTCCGGCATCTACCGGATCACAAGACGTCCGGAGTTTCCCAATGGAACGCCGGGCTCTTGGGTAGTTGAAATCACGCTGCTGTGCGAAACCTGCGCATGCAAGATGGATGCGTCAAGAGATGACTTGATCGACACCCGGGGAATCCAGCCTTAACTTCAAGCCCAAATGGGCTCTCGATCATCCTGGATGGCAACAATTTCAACCATGTGCATTCCGGCCGCGCAGTGCAGGTCACGGTTATGCCAATGAGGTGAAAGGCAGGCCCGAGAGCAAGTTCACACAACATAAAGTGATCGGGTCTATGCAGGCAGAAGAGTTCTCCATTCCGGGGGCGGATCAGCCACCGACATTTCGGGCCGCCGAGTACGTGCGGATGTCGACCGAGCACCAGCAGTATTCGACGGAAAACCAAGCCGACAAAATCCGCGAGTACGCGGCTCGGCGCAACATAGAAATCGTTCGCACCTATGCCGACGAGGGCAAGAGCGGCTTGCGCATCGATGGGCGGCGGGCGCTGCAGCAGCTGATCAAGGACGTCGAGACAGGCAGCGCGGACTTCCAGATCATTCTGGTCTATGACGTCAGCCGCTGGGGCCGGTTCCAGGACGCCGATGAGAGCGCCTATTACGAATACATCTGCCGCCGTGCGGGCATCCAGGTGGCCTACTGTGCCGAGCAGTTCGAAAACGACGGCTCGCCTGTGTCGACCATCGTCAAGGGCGTCAAGCGTGCGATGGCAGGCGAATACAGCCGCGAATTGTCGGCCAAAGTGTTTGCCGGGCAGTGCCGCCTGATTGAGTTGGGTTTCCGCCAGGGTGGCCCGGCTGGCTATGGACTGCGACGTGTGCTGATCGATCAGTCCGGCACGCTCAAAGGTGAATTGGCTCGCGGCGAGCACAAGAGCCTGCAAACCGACCGCGTGATCTTGCAGCCCGGCCCGGACGCCGAAGTCGCCATCGTCAACCAGATCTACCGCTGGTTCATCGAGGACGCGCTGTTCGAATCGGAAATCGCCGAGCGGCTCAATGCCAAAGGCATCCAGACCGACCTCGGGCGCGACTGGACGCGGGCCACGGTACGCGAAGTACTGTCCAACGAGAAATACATCGGCAACAACATCTACAACCGCCGCTCCTTCAAGCTCAAGAAAACGCGCGTGGTGAACAGCCCCGAGATGTGGATCAAGAAGGAAGGTGCATTCGATGGCATCGTGCCGCCGGATCTGTTCTACACGGCTCAGGGCATCCTGCGCGCACGGGCGCATCGCTTCAGCAACGACGAACTGATCGAGAAGCTGCGCCGACTGTTCCAGCAGCACGGCTACCTCTCCGGCCTGATCATCGACGAAGCGGAAGGCATGCCATCGTCGGCGGCCTACGCGCACCGCTTCGGCAGCCTGATCCGCGCCTACCAGACGGTTGGCTTCACGCCGGATCGGGACTACCAGTATCTGGAAGTCAACCAGTTTCTGCGTCGCCTGCACCCGGAGGTCGTCGGCCAGACCGAGCGGATGATCTCCGAGGTCGGCGGCGCGGTCGTGCGCGATCCGGTGAACGACCTGCTCACCGTCAACCGCGAGTTCACCGTCTCACTGGTGCTGTCACGCTGCCAGTTGCTGGACAACGGTCGCCACCGCTGGAAGGTGCGCTTCGACACGAGCCTGACGCCGGACATCACGGTCGCCGTCCGGCTCGATGAAACCAATCAGGCCCCGCTGGACTATTACCTGTTGCCGCGCCTGGACTTTGGCCAGCCACGTATCCATCTGGCCGATCACAACGGTATCGAGTTCGAGAGCTATCGCTTCGACAGCCTGGATTACCTCTATGCGATGGCCGAGCGCAGCCGTATCCGGAGGGCAGCATGAGCAGACAACATCAAACCACCGACCTGCAAATGATTCCGGTCGATCAGATCGCGGTGCTCAACCCACGCGACCGCAATGGCCGTGTGTTCGAGGAGATCGTTGGCAACATCAAGAACATCGGCCTGAAAAAACCGGTCACAGTCACGCCGCGCGACGGCCTGGAGGACGGCAAACGCTACCTGCTGATCTGCGGCGAAGGCAGGCTCAAGGCGTTCATATCACTTGGCGAGAAGGAAATTCCGGCACTGGTCGTCGCGGTCAACGATGAGGACGCTTTCATCATGAGCCTGACCGAGAACATCGCCCGCCGAAAATACAGCGCGCTGGAACTGCTGATGAGCATCGAGCAGTTGAGCCAACAGGGTTACGACAAGCGGGTCATTGCCCAGAAGACCGGCCTGAGTCTCGACTACATCAAGGGTATTCTGCTTCTCTTCGAGAACGGCGAGGAGCGCCTGCTGGCCGCTGTGGAGTCGGGACGGGTTCCACTCAATGTCGCCATCACCATCGCAGGCGCGGGCGATGAAGAGTCTGTGCAAGCCGCATTGCAGGATGCTTACGAAAGCGGTCAGCTGCGCGGCGGGCAACTGATGCAGGCGCGGCGTGTATTGCAGCGGCGCAGCACCCTTGGCAAGACGCTGAAAAACCGACCCACGCGCAAGGGGGCGCCTGTCACGACCACCAGTCTGGTGCGCAACTATCAGAACGAGGTCGAGCGGCAGAAACTGACCATCAAGAAAGCCGAGTTCACGCAGCAGCGCCTGCTGTTCGTGATCGAAGCGCTACGCCAGCTGCTGGCTGACGAGCATTTTTCCAATCTGCTGCGAGCCGAAGGCTTGGACACCTTGCCCAAGCAGCTGGCAGAACGCGTCTGGGGCGGAGGTCACGCGGCATGAACAAGCCACCGCTGGGCTTCATCCCGGAGCCGATCATCCTGACGCTGGATCGGATTCTTCCTTCGCGCAGGCCGCCGGAAGGCCTGCAGGCGTCGCGCAAGTTCAAGCAGATCGTGGCCTCGATGGAGTCCGTCGGATTGATCGAACCCTTGAGCGTGGGTAAGGCCGACAAGGCAACCGGTCAGCACATTCTGCTCGACGGGCACATGCGCCTGCTGGCGCTGCAGCAGATCGGCTATACCGACGCGCCGTGCCTGATCGCCACCGACGATGAAAGCTACACCTACAACAACCGGATAAACCGCATCACGTCCATTCAGGAACACCACATGCTCCGGCGCGCCGTCGAGCGTGGCGTCACGCAAGACCGCCTGGCCAAGGCGTTGAATGTGGACATCAGCCAGATCCACAAGAAAGTGAGCCTGCTCGACGGCATCTGCCCGGAAGCGGTCGAGATGCTGAAGGATCAACATTTCTCGGCCAACCTCGGCTCGGTGCTGCGCAAGATGAAGCCCACGCGGCAGGTCGAGTGCGTGGAACTGATGCTCACGGCCAACAACATGACCGTCGCCTACGCCGAGGCATTGCTGGCCGCGACACCGCCGAATCTGCTGGTCAACGAAAAGCGGCCCCGCAAGCTCTCCGGTGTGACAGCGGAACAGATGGTCAAGATGGAGCGCGAAATGGGAAACATCCAAAACCAACTGAAGCTGGTTGAGAAGTCCTACGGTCAGGACGTGTTGCTTTTGGTGCTGGCGCGCGGCTACCTCGGCAAGCTGATCGGCAACAAAGCAGTGCTCCGTTTTCTGTCCAAGCGCCAACCGGACGTGCTGGCCGAGTTCGAGAACATCGTCCAGACCGTAGCGCTGGACGGCAAATGACGAATGCGCCGTATCGTCAATACCACTCCGGCATCTCACGCCGAGTCGTCGCTTGACGTCTTCGATGACGACGACGGTGCAACCGTGGTCGCCCATCGCAATGCCCCGGACGCTGATCCCGCTTGCCTCTACGGTCTGATCGGTGATGTTGCTCGCGCGGGCAGTGACGGCACGGAGACCAACGCCTACGCCATCGCCGCCAACTTCATGGCCTACCTGTCCTGCGCGGTTGGGCGCGGCGTGTACCTGCCCATCGGCAACACCCGGCACCACGCGCGACTGTTCTGCCTGCACATTGGGCGTTCGGGCCGGGGCCGCAAGGGCGACGCAGTGTCGCTGGTGCTGCGCATCGATCAGGCGTTGCGGGCGATGGACAACACCTTCGCGCCGCAGATTCACCGTGGCGGCCTGTCCACGCGCGAGGGATTGGTGGCATTGATGCACGACGGCTACCGGCAAAATCGGCAGGACGTACCTGCCATCGAGGACAAGCGGCTGTGGGTGGTCGAGTCCGAGTTCGCCAACGTGCTGCATCAAGGGCGGCGCGACGGCAACACCTTGTCGGCGGCCCTGCGCGACTGTTGGGATGGCATCGACCTCAAACCCGCCACCAAGTCGAATAGGCTCTACGCCAGTGACCCGCACGTCTGCCTGAGCGGCGCGATTTCTCCGGGCGAACTGACCAGCCTGATGAGTGCCCGCGAACTCACCAACGGTTTCGCCAACCGCTTCCTGATGACCTGGGCCGAGCGCACGCGGATGCTGCCGTTTCCAGAGGAAACCCCGCAGGCCGTGGTCGAGCAGTTGGCGCGCCGGACACTCGGTGTGCTGGCCTTCGTCCGCGCCGACCGATACGAGGAGCGCGACCACCTGCGGATGGAATTGTCGCCACAGGCGCAGTGGCGCTACGCCCAGCTCTACCGGGGTGAACTGGACGACGACCTCGGTGATGGCATCGTCGGCGCACTACTGGAGCGCCGAGCCCCGATACTGCTGCGGCTGGCGATGCTGATGGCACTGACCGACCTGCAAACCCGGATCGACGTCCAGCACATAGACGCGGCGATGGCGTGGATTCGGTATGCCACGGCATCCGTGCGCTTCGTGTTTGTCAGTGCCGCCGAGGAAGCCAAGCTGGCGAAGGTGCAGGAACTGTCGAACCGAATTCTGACCTTTCTGCGTGAGCGCGGTCAGGCCACGCGCAGCCAGATCAGCGCCGAGTGCTTCCGTGGCAAGGTGCCCAAGGCGCGGATCGACGCCAGTCTGGAGCATCTGCTGGTGGCCACGCCGCCGAAGATCACCGTGCAGTGGGTCGAGCGCCCCGTCGACGCGCCGGGCACGCCGACGCGGGTGTATCGGCTCATGTAGCGCGAAAGCTCATTTCGCTCTTTTCGCGCTGTCAAAACGTTCGTAAGTTATTGTTGATCCACTCATTTCGCTGCTTTCGCTCATTTCGCCGCACGCCTTGGCGATGAAGGAAACACGGCCCCCTGACTTGCTACTGATCGATTCCTCCAGTAAGATAGTAATGGATTACTTACTTTATGAGGCGATCCATGAGCAGTCATTCCAAGCATCTCCCTGCCGAAGAGCGTCGAGCGGCCACGGTTGAGGCGGTTGTCGAACTTGCCGCCGAACAGAATCCGAGCGACATCACGACCACTGCCATTGCACAACGCATGGGGCTGACCCAAGGCGCGCTATTTCGTCATTTTCCGACCAAGGACGCGATTCTGGAATCCGTGATGGACTGGGTGGCCGAGCGTCTGCTCGCCCGTGTCGACAAAGCAGCGGCAAGTGCGACATCGCCGATGGCGGCGCTGGAAGCTGTGTTTATGGCGCACATCGACTTTGTTGCCGAACATCCAGGCGTACCACGGATGCTCTTTGGCGAATTGCAGCGCCCGGGCGATACCTTGCCCAAGAAGATGGTGCAGGCATTGATTCGCCGCTACGGCGAGCGGCTGCAGCACCTGCTCGAGGCAGGCAAGACACAAGGGGAGTTGCATGCACAACTGGACATCGAGGCAGCCTCGGTGTCGTTCATCGGATCGATTCAGGGCCTGGTGATGCAGTCTTTGTTAGCCGGTGACGTCACGCGCATGCGTCGTGACGCAGTGGGTGTATTTGCGATTTATCGGCGAGGAATCGGCCACGTCGGGAGCGCATCATGAAATTTCCACGCCTGCAACGCCGCACACTGGCACTTATCGCTGTCATCGTGCCGCTCCTGTTGCTATTCATTTATGTGGCCGCGCGATCCGGGCCGTTGGCTCCGACCGAAGTCACAGTCAGCACGGTCGAGTCCCGGACGGTCTCCCCGGCGCTGTTCGGTATCGGCACGGTACAAGCACGCTACACCTACAAAATCGGCCCTACCTTTGCCGGGCGCCTCAAGCGACTGGATGTGCATGTCGGCGATGTGGTCAAGGCCGGTCAGGTACTCGGAGAGATGGACGCGGTGGATCTGGATGATCGCATCGTCGCACAGCAGGCAGCGATCAAGAGCTCAGAAGCCGCTTTGAAGCAGGCTTCGGCCAAGCAGGATTTTGCGCAGACGCAAGCAAGCCGTTATGAGCAGTTGCTGGCGGTACGCGGCACCAGTGAAGAAAGCACCGCAATCAAGCGTCAGGAATTGGCCATTGCAAATGCTGCCCTAACTGCTGCGCGTGAAGATGCTGTTCGCTTGCGTGCAGATTTGGAGGCATTGCGCGCGCAGCGCGGCAATCTGCGTTTGATTGCCCCGGTGGCCGGGCTGGTGGCCACCCGCGATGCCGATCCGGGCACCACGGTGGTCGCGGGGCAAGCAGTGGTTGAAGTCATTGATCCGACCAGTCTGTGGATAGAGACGCGGTTCGATCAAATCAGTGCCAATGGGTTGGCACCGGGCTTGCCTACCAAGATTACTCTGCGTTCACGCCAGTCAAACGTTCTTGCTGGCCGGGTGATGCGCATCGAGCCGCGTGCTGACGCAGTGACGGAAGAAACGCTGGCGAAAATCATTTTCGATACGCCACCAACTCCCCTCCCTCCTTTGGGCGAGTTGGCCGAGATCACTGTGCGACTGGATGAATTGCCCGCAGCGCCGACGATTCCCAATGCCTCCTTGCGCACCGTCAATGGCAAGCGTGGCGTATGGAAACTGGTAAATGGCGATCTGACATTTGTGCCACTCACACTGGGACGTGCTGATCTCGACGGCCATGTGCAGGTAGCCAATGGATTGGCGGCGGGTGATCGTGTCGTCGTCTACAGCGACAAAATCCTCAGCGCGAAGAGCCGAATTCACATCGTCGAGCGCTTGGCTGGAGTTTCGCCATGATCAGCCTCGCCGGGCGCGACATTCTCCATGCATGGGGAAAGTTCATCTTTACCGGCGTCGGATTGGGGCTCTTGATCGGCGTGACCCTCACGATGGCGGGTGTGTATCGCGGCATGGTCGACGACGGCAAGGTACTGCTCGACAACAGTGGCGCGGATCTGTGGGTAGTGCAAAAAGACACGCTCGGCCCCTACGCCGAATCTTCCAGCATTCCCGATGATGTGTGGCGCAGCATCCGCACCATGCCGGGCGTGGCAGAAGCAGCCAATGTCACCTATCTCACGATGCAGGTCGCAAGACAATCGAATGCAGGCGACCAGGATGTGCGTGCGATGGTGGTCGGCATCACCGCCGGTGAGGCAGGAACACCAGGGTGGCCGCCACAGCTTGTCGCCGGTCGGCAGATCACGCGTGGCCATTATGAGGCGGTCGCGGATATCGCTGCCGGCTTTCAGTTGGGAGATGTTCTGAAAATTCGCCGCAACCACTACACGGTGGTTGGCCTCACGCGCCGTATGGTGTCATCAAGCGGTGACCCGATGGTGTTCATCCCGCTCAAGGATGCACAGGAAGCCCAGTTTCTCAAGGACAACGATGCGATTCTGATGCAACGTCGGCGCACCGAAGCCAACCCGGCTTTCAACCGCCCCGGTGTGCCGGGGCTGCTCGATGCCGTGATCGCCTCACAGACCAGCAACAGCTCGGTCAACGCCGTGTTGGTGCGTATCCAGCCCGAATTCTCACAGGAAGAAGTGGCCGAACCGATCCGCCGCTGGAAGCGACTCACCGTGTATGACCGCGCCCAGATGGAATCCATATTGGTGGGCAAATTGATTGCCACATCGGCCAAGCAGATCGGCATGTTTCTGGTGATTCTGGCATTGGTCAGCGCCGCCATTGTTGCTTTCATCATCTACACGCTGACGATGGACAAGATACGAGAAATTGCGGTACTGAAGCTCATCGGTACGCGTAACCGCACCATCGCTGGGATGATTCTGCAGCAAGCCTTGGTGCTGGGTGTGATCGGCTTTGTGGTCGGAAAAATCAGCGCCACCTTTGCCGCCCCGCTGTTCCCCAAGTATGTGTTGTTAACACCGGTCGATTCAGTCTTGGGATTTTTCGCCGTGTTGGTCATCTGCGTACTGTCCAGCATCGTTGCCATCCGCATGGCGCTCAAGGTCGATCCGGCCGAAGCGATCGGAGGCTGACGATGGTAGAAAATACTGGAAAGGGCATTCACATCGAGGGGCTATCCAAGCGCTACGGCGAAGGCGATACGGCAGTTCTGGCCTTGAAGGACGTGAATATGCACGTCGCTCCCGGCGAAGTCGTCGGCCTGATCGGGCCTTCGGGTTCAGGCAAAAGCACCCTGCTCAAATGCCTTGGTGCGGTGATCGACCCGACCGCCGGTCGCATGGTGTTGGGTGATGAAACCATCTTTGACAATGGCTGGAAAGTGCGCGATTTGCGGGCGCTGCGCCGCGACAAGATTGGCTTCGTATTTCAGGCACCGTATCTGATCCCGTTTCTGGATGTCACCGACAACGTCGCGCTGCTGCCGATGTTGGCGGGCCTTCCTAATGAGGAGGCGCGCGTCCGGGCGTTGGAGCTGCTGACGGCGTTGGACGTGCAACATCGCGCCAAAGCCATGCCGTCCCAGCTCTCCGGCGGCGAGCAGCAGCGCGTCGCCATTGCGCGCGGGTTGGTCAATCGGCCGCCAGTGATTTTGGCCGATGAACCCACCGCGCCATTGGATTCGGTACGTGCAATGGCGGTGATTCGCATCCTTAACGACATGGCCAAGCGCTTCGAGACCGCTGTCATCGTCGTGACCCACGATGAAAAAATCATCCCAACCTTCAAGCGCATTTACCACATCCGCGACGGCATCACCCACGAGGAAGCAGGTGAGGGGCGCAGTTTCGACTGAATGGAGACTTCATGAACAACTTCCAACAAACCATCTCAACGATTGCGGCGGCGGCGATCATGGTGCTGGCCGGTTCCGCGATGGCAGACAGTGGATTGTCTACCGAGGCGACAAAGCCCTTGGCGCTACGCGGCGTCATGGAAAGACTTGGGCGAGATATGCAAGCCGCCACGGGAGCGATATCGAAGGAGGACTGGGTGCTGGTTGCAGCGCTTGCGCCCAAGATCGCCAGTCACGCCGAACCGCCCTTGCCAGAAAAGGTACGCATCCTCTCGTGGCTTGGCAGCGATGCTGGAAGGTTTCGTGGTTTTGATGGACAGGCTCACGACGCGGCGACGGCAATGGGAGAAGCCGCCAAGCGTCGTGACGGCCAGGCCGTAATTGCCGCCTTTGCCAAAGTGCAGCAAAGCTGCCTCGGCTGTCATCAGAGCTTCCGCCAACCTTTCGTGGAGCATTTCTATGGAAGCCGTTAATCTCGATTTTGGCGGCGAAGCCATGCAAGGTTGTCCTACTCGCCCTTGCTGGTTGCCTGCCAGAACGCTCATTTCATTGATGCTCGTCGGACTGGTTACTGGTTGTGCTGTCGGCCCGGAATTCACTCGTCCGGAACCGCCCGAAGCATCACGCTACACGGTTGCGTCATTACCTGCGAAAACTGTCTCAGCAAAAACACCATTGGGAGAGGCACAGCAATTCCGACTGAGTGAAGATGTGGATGCGCAGTGGTGGAAAAAACTGGGATCACCCCGGCTCGATGTGCTGATCGAGAACGCCTTTGAGAGCAGTCCAACCTTGGTGGCCGCCAGAGCCACCCTGCGTCAGGCACAGGAACTGCACTCTGCCCAGGCGGGTTCAACCCTCTATCCGCAAGTTGATGCGGGGCTCGGAGCGCAGCGCCAACGAATGAGTCCCAGCGCTCTCGGGCAGACAGGTGATGCAAGGGAATTCAGCCTCTACAACGCCAGCGTTGGAGTGCATTATCGATTGGATCTGGCAGGTGGCAATCGGCGTGCGCTGGAGGCTTTGGCTGCCCGCACCGATTATCGTCGCTACGAATTGGATGGGGCGCGCCTGACGCTTGCGGCAAACATTACCACCACGGCTATTTTGCGAGCTCGGTTGACGGCGCAAATCAGCGCCACCCAAGCCATGATCGATGCGCAGGAAGAACAGATTACCGTCACTCGAACGCGAGTGCGCTTGGGGCAAGCTGCCCCGGATGAGTTGTTGTCATTGCAGACCCAAGCCGAGCAGACGCGGGCTGGTTTGCCTTTGCTGCGCAAGCAACTCGATCAGAGCGAGCATCTGTTGGCTACGCTCAGCGGGCAAGCGCCGGGCTCGGCAGACGTTCCCGGTTTCACGCTGGACGAATTCAAACTGCCTGTTGATCTGCCCGTGGTATTGCCGTCAGAGCTGGTGCGCCGTCGGCCCGACATTCAGGCCGCTGAGGCGCTGCTGCACGCCGCGAATGCCGACTATGGCGTTGCTGTGGCCAAGCTCTACCCGCAAATCAATCTCAGCGCCAACCTCGGCTCTCAGGCACTAACGACTGGGGCGTTGTTTGGCGGTGGCTCGGCCGTGTGGAGCGTGCTGGGGCAATTGACGCAACCACTATTCAATCCGGGCTTACCTGCTGAAAAGCGCGCTTCACTGGCGGCACTGGATGCGGCTGCCGCACAATATCAAGGTGTAGTCCTTGACGCATTGCGCAACGTGGCCGATACCTTGCGTGCACTGGATCACGATGCGCAATCACTGGCATCCCTTGCTGCTGCCGACACATACGCGCAATCGTCGCTCGAATCCGTGAAACGCCAGTATGCGCTCGGTGCAGCCAATTACACGCAGCTGCTGATTGCGCAACAGCAGGCGCAGCAGAGCCGAATCGGCCTGGTGGCCGCACAAGCACAGCGCCTAGCCGATAGCGTTGCTCTGTATCAATCCCTCGGTGGGGGCAATGCAGGGATCAAGGAAGTGGCGTCACGAAAATAACGGCAGATTTCAATCAGCACGGGGCTCTCAAGGCAATTTCACGCCACCCTCGGTCAAACGTGAACGTCCGTGCATGACCAGCAGGGTTCTGAATTCGGAACACGCGGATATTTGCCGTATAGGTAGCGTGCTCGGCCAGCAGTGAATCTACGGGCACCGGTTCAATCCCCAAACACGGAATCGAACTGGCAACCGGCGGCAGGGGCACGCTTGGGTTGTTGGAAGTCGGTTTGCCGCGCATAATGTCATCAGTTTGATGATGTAAACCGCTTACCAATGCGCCAATATAAAACCAATCGCAGTCTTTCGGTCGTCCGCCTTGGATGAGGAGCCTTCGGTGACTCAACCCCAGCGCGTCGAGAGCTTGAGCCACGCCCAGCGCGAGCGGCTGGCCTACATCGACTTCCGGCTCTACTTCTTCGGTGAGATCGGTCGCCCAGACCTGATTGAGCGCTTCGGCGTGGCTCCGGCAGGGGCGACACGCGATTTGGCGCTGTACCGAGAAATCGCGCCGCAGAACATCACCTTCGACGGCAGCAACAAGATCTACCGCATCGGGCAGGCGTTCTCCCCTCTGTTCGATCACGCATCGCAGCGCGTGCTGTCGGCGCTGGCTCTGGGCTTCGGCGATGGCGTGAACGGCGCAACGCAGCCGCTGCTGCCGTGCGAGTCACCCACCGCCCTGAGCAATCCCAGGATGGATGTGTTGGCCCCGGTCTGCCGGGCGATCCACGCCAAGCGACCCGTCGCCATCCGCTACCACTCGATGAGCAGCGGAGAGTCCGAGCGGGTCATCGTGCCCTTTGCCCTGGTGGACACCGGTCCGCGTTGGCACGTCCGAGCCTTTGATCGCAAGAGCGGAGAGTTTCGGGACTTCGTCGTTACCCGTATCGAAGCGCCAACGCTGCTCGACGAGGAGCCACAGGCCTTTGAGCGGCCGGACAACGACATCCAGTGGACGCGCATCGTCGAGCTGGACTTCGTGCCGCACCCGCGCCTTGAGCGCCCCGAGATCATCAAGATGGACTACGGGATGACCGACGGCTCGATCCGGATGCGTGTGCGCGCAGCGGTAGCTGGCTACATGCTGCTGCGCTGGAGCGTGGACTGCTCGCCCGACCACCGTCTAAAGGAAGAACAGTACCGCCTGTGGCTCAGCGATCCGCTGGCGCTGTACGGCGTCGAGAACGCCAAGCTGGCTCCGGGTTACCAAGCCCCGAGCAGCCCAAAGAAGCGATAGGAAAGAAGAACGCCAATGGCCAAGACACTTGAAGCTCACGACAAACTGATCCGGGAGATCTTCGAAGGCAGCTACCAGTTCGAGATTCCGGACTACCAGCGCCCCTACGCCTGGACAACCGAGCAGGCCACAGAGTTGTTCGATGATCTGTATTCGGCGATGCAGGACGCGCGCGTCTCCGGAGCCAGCAGCCAATACTTCCTCGGTAGCATTGTTCTGATCAAAAATGACCGTGACCCGAAGTCATCGGTGGTCGATGGCCAGCAGCGCTTGTCCACGCTCACGATGCTTTTTGCTGTGCTGCGCACCGTGATGCCGGATGCGGCAGATGACATCACCGACTTCCTCTATAAAAAGGGCAAGGTCAGTCTGGGCGAGAAGAACGAGTACCGCCTGACAGCTCGCGAAGAGGATGCCGACTTCTTCCGCACCAACATTCAGGAACCGGGTGGCATCGCACAGCTGGTCGCCAGTACGGACAAGCTGAAAGACAGCCGTCTGCGTTACCGTGAAAACGCCACGCTGCTGCTCGAAAAGGCCAAGGCGCTTCCGCCTGCCGACCTCATTGCGCTGTGGCAGTTCCTCGCCAACGACTGCTCGCTGGTTGTCATCTCCACGCCCGACCTCGAAGCCGCATACCGCATCTTCTCCGTACTCAACAACCGGGGACTCGACCTCGCGCCTATCGACATCATCAAGGCGCAGGTCCTTGGCCTGATCCGCACTACGGCAGGCGACATCAAGAGCCGCGCCTACGCAAAAGAGTGGAGCCGGATCGAAAGTTCGCTGGGCCGCGACGCCTTCGGTGACCTGTTTGGCCACATCCGCAGCATTTACGCCAAGAAGAAGCAGAAGTACATCCTGGTCAAGGAGTTCCAGGAGCACGTCACCGAGTACAAGACCCCCATCGACCTCGTCGACAAGGTCATCAAACCCTACGCCGAAGTGTGGGACTTCGTGCGCGATGCCGACTTCGAGGCCACCGAACACGCCGAGACGATCAACGAACACCTGTCCTGGCTCAACCGCGTGGACTTCAAGGACTGGGTGCCCCCGGCACTGGTCTACTTCAAGCGTTTCCGGCAGCAACCCAAACTACTCGCAGAGTTTTTCCAGTCACTGGAACGCCTGACCTATTTCCTGTTGGTCACAAAGGTGGGCATCAATGAGCGCATAGAAACCTACGCTGCGCTCACCAAGGAAATTGAACCGGAGGCCTTCAAGGGAGATCTGGCTGCGCTCACCACGCTGACACTGACAGACGCGCAAAAGCGCAAGTTCGTCGCGGCACTCGATGGAGACGTTTACGACGATCTGCCCAAGGCACGGATGGCGCTGGTCTTGCGCCTTGAGTCCTTGGTGCGCGCCCCCGGCGTGCAGCTCCAAGATGCAGTGTCTCTGGAGCACGTTCTGCCGCAAACCCCGCCCGACGGTTCGGACTGGATCAAGTGGTTCCCGGATGAAGACGAGCGCGATGGCTGGACGCACCGCCTGGCCAATCTGGTTCCGCTGGATAGGAACAAGAACTCGTCTGCAAGCAACTACGACTTTGCCAAGAAGAAGGACGCCTACTTCAGGGGCAAAGGCAAGGCGTCTCCCTTCGTGCTGACGCAGGAAGTCAGATCAGAGAACGAGTGGACGCCCACGCTTCTGGCCGAACGCCAGAAACGCCTTGTGGGCGTCCTCAAAGACCATTGGAATCTCGCAGTCTCCACAGGCACGGCGGCGAGCTGAGGAACGTATCAATGCAGAAGAAACAACAACAAGACCAAAGCCAGATCAAGTGGATTTCCGACTTCATCTGGAACATCGCTGACGACCGCCTGCGCGACGTCTACGTGCGCGGCAAGTACCGCGATGTGATCCTGCCCTTCACCGTATTGCGGCGGCTCGATGCCGTGCTCGAAGCGACGAAAGACGCGGTGCTCGAGCGCAAGAAGTTCCTGGACACCCACAAAGTGGCCGAGCAGGACGGCGCGCTGCGCATGGCGGCAGGCCAAGCCTTCTACAACGTCTCGGAATTCACGCTGGCCAAGCTCAAGGCCAGCGCAGCAGGCCAGCGCTTACGCGATGACTTCATTGCGTATTTGGACGGCTTTTCGCCCAACGTGCAGGAAATCCTCACCAAGTTCAACTTCCGCAACCAGATCCAGAAGCTGGTGGATTCCCACGTCCTTGGCTACCTGATCGACGACTTCCTCGACCCTGAGGTCAATCTCGCGCCGCTGCCGGTGAAGGATGCCGACGGCCGCATCAAGCTGCCCGCCCTGGACAACCATGGCATGGGCACGGTGTTTGAGGAGCTGATCCGCCGCTTCAACGAAGACAACAACGAAGAGGCAGGCGAGCACTTCACCCCGCGCGACGTGGTGCAGCTCATGGCCAAGCTGCTGTTTCTGCCAGTGGCCGACCGGATCGAATCCAGCACCTATTCGCTCTACGACGGCTCCTGCGGCACCGGCGGCATGCTCACCGTGGCCGAGGAAGCGCTACACGAACTGGCCGAGCAGCACGGCAAGGAAGTGTCAATCCACCTGTTTGGCCAGGAAATCAGCGACGAAACCTACGCCATCTGCAAGGCCGACCTGCTCTTGAAGGGGGAAGGAGCGGAAGCCGAGAACATCGTCGGTGGCGCAGACAAATCCACCCTGTCTGCCGACCAGTTCCGCAGCCGCGAATTCGATTTCATGATCTCCAACCCGCCCTACGGGAAAAGTTGGAAGACCGATCTGGAGCGCATGGGCGGCAAGAAGGAGTTCAACGACCCGCGTTTCATTGTCAGCCACGCGGGCAACAACGAGTTCAAGCTCCTCACCCGCTCCAGCGACGGGCAGCTCATGTTCCAGGTGAACAAGCTGCAGAAGATGAAGCACAACACGCCGCTGGGCAGCCGTATTGCGCTGGTGCATAACGGCTCGGCGCTGTTCACCGGGGACGCAGGCCAGGGCGAGAGCAACATCCGCCGCTGGGTGCTGGAGAACGACTGGCTCGAATCCATCATCGCCCTGCCGCTCAACATCTTCTACAACACGGGCATCGCCACCTACATCTGGGTGCTGGCCAACAAGAAGGCCGAAGCACGCCGTGGCAAGGTGCAGTTGATCGACGCCAGCGGCTGGTTCCAGCCGCTGCGCCGTAATCTCGGCAAGAAGAACTGCGAGCTCTCGGACGGAGACATCCAACGAATCCTCGACCTCTACCTCGGCGAGGCGCAGGAAACCGCCGAGTCGAAATGGTTCGACACCCAGGACTTCGGCTACTGGAAGATCACCGTCGAGCGCCCGCTGCGCCTGAAAAGTCAGCTCTCAGACGAACGCATCGAGCCCCTGCGGTTTGCCACCGGCGACGAGGCGCTGCGCGCCGAGATATACGCCACCCACGGTGAGACGCTCTACAGCGAGTTCGCCAAGCGCAAGCCAGCCATCGAGGCGTGGCTGAAGGGCGAGGACGAGAACGAAGACGACGACAGCGAAGACAGCGAGAGCAGTGATGACGGCGAAGCCACCACAACCCGCAAGGCCGTGCCCGCCAAGCGCCGCAAGAAGCTGCTCGATGCTTCGACGTGGCAGCGCGACAAGGGGCTGATGGAGGTGGCGCAACGGGCGCAGAAGGCACTGGGCAGCGCCGTGTTCGACGACCACAACGAATTCCGCGCCCGCTTCGATGCTGCGCTCAAGGCGCAGGGTGACAAGCTCGGCGCGCCGGAGAAGAAGACCATCTACAAGGCGGTGAGCTGGCGCGACGAAACCGCGCCGCCGGTCATCGCCAGGCGCAGCAAGCTCAAGGCAGGAGAACACTTCGAGCCCGGTTTCGATGGCGCGTACCTGGAGATCGTGGGCAAAGATCGCTTCATGGTCGAGTACGAGCCCGACAGTGATCTGCGCGACACCGAGCAGGTGCCGTTGAAGGAGCCGGGCGGTATCGATGCCTTCTTCGCCCGCGAGGTGCTGCCGCACGCACCGGATGCCTGGATTGCCACCGACAAGACCCAGATCGGCTACGAGATTTCGTTCGCCCGCTACTTCTACAAGCCCGCGCCGCTGCGCACGCTGGCAGAAATCCGCGCCGACATCCTGAAGCTGGAGCAGCAGACCGAAGGCTTGCTGGACAAGATCGTGGGAGGCGTGCCCGCATGAGCCAACGTATCGACCTTGTGGCGTCCATCGCCAACACGATTCAGGACTATCGGGGCGGCTCGCTCCCGCAGCCCATCCCCGACCACGTCGAGCATTGGGTGCAGCAATTCGACGCTGCTGTGCAGCTGCCCATCCTCCAAGAGATCGACCACGTACTCAAGAAGATCTACTTCTCGAAAGAGGACGTGGCCAAGTTCCTCCGTGGTGCGATGCGCACTCAGAAGCTCACCGGCGACAGACCCGACAGGTTCTGGCGATCTGCCAGCTTCCTCGATATTCAGGGCGGTGGCAGCAGCCAAACCGACATGCTCGCCCTGTTCTCCGAGCAACTGGAAGATGAGCACGGATTCGGCATCGCCGACTGCGGGCAAGGTGACGAAGTCTTCATCTATTTGGATGACGGCATTTTCACCGGCAACCGCGTGCGACGTGATCTGGAAGGATGGATTGGTGGCAACGCGCCCGCGCAGGCTAAGGTGCATGTGATCTGCATCGCAGAGCACAGTGGCGGACGGTATTACGCGAACACCAAGATTCAAGAAGTCATCCGAGGTTCGGGAAAGAATATAGATATCACGTGGTGGCACGCCATCGAGCTCGAGGACAGAAAGACCTACAGCGCAACGTCGGACGTGCTGCGCCCGACGGCGATCCCGAACGATCCTGCGGTGCAAGCCCATGTGGCTGCCATGCGGTACCCGCCCACGCTCAGAGCCGCTGGCAACCCCGGCGCTGCGGGTCTGTTCTCCAGCGACGCGGCCAAAATTCTGCTGGAACAGGAGTTCCTGAAAGCCGGTGTCCACATTCGGCAGATTTGCCCCAACCTCAGTGCCGTCCAGCGCCCCCTGGGGCACATGACGCTGGAAACGCTGGGCTTCGGCTCGCTCATCGTCACCTACCGCAATTGCCCCAACAACGCGCCGCTGGCGTTCTGGGTGGATGCGCCGTGGTATCCGCTTTTCCCGCGAACCACGAACACGCAGACGGCGATGAGAAGGATGTTTGCCGATCTGACCGGAGGCGATCTCTGATGAGCGGAAGAGATCAGAGTCGCACTTACAGCCGCAAGGACAGCGTCGTCTTCCTCAAGACCGACGAACCGTTTGGTGGCCTATCCAACATGGCGGGGGGCTACCCGATCCATGTTAATGGGGTACGGATACTAACCTCCGAGGCGCTGTATCAGGCCTGCCGCTTTCCGCATCTTCCCGACGTGCAGAAGCTGATCATCGGCCAGATCAGCCCTATGACGGCCAAAATGCGGAGCAAGCCCTACCGTAAGGATTCGCGCCCGGATTGGGATCAGGTGCGCGTGCGCATTATGCGCTGGAGCCTGCGCATGAAGCTGGCCAACAACTGGAACGCCTTCAGTACGTTGCTGCTGAAGACTGGCGAGCGACCCATCGTCGAGGAATCGCGCAAGGACGATTTTTGGGGAGCCAAGGTCGTTGACGACGGCGACACGCTGGTTGGCATGAACGTTTTGGGCAGGCTGCTGATGGAGTTGCGCGAGCAGGTGAAGCAGCAGGGGCGCGACGCAGCCCTGGACATCGCACCGCCGGACATTCCACAGTTCCTGCTGTTCGGGCAGGCGATTGAAGTGGCAGTGGGACTGCCAACGCCGCAGGCCGCCGAAGTACAGGAGCAGGGCTCCCTATTCGGTGCGGACACAGCCATCGCAGTCGAGGCTGTAGCTGATCCGGCACCGGTTGTTCCAGCCAAGACGGTAAATCAAGCCTTTCGCGCATCGGGTCTTCCTTGGGTACCGCATATACCTGAAAGCTGGCAAGTGCTGCGCAATGGCCGCCTATTCGGTCATCGCGTCGAAACGGGCTTCCCCGATCTACCCATTCTGGAAGTGTCGCTGCGCACCGGCGTACGTGTGCGTGACATGGAAAACCTGAAGCGCAAGCAGGTGATGAGCCAGAAGGAGAAGTACAAACGCGCAGCCAAAGGCGACATCGCCTACAACATGATGCGGATGTGGCAAGGCGCGGTCGGCCCCGCGCCAGTTGACGGGCTGGTCAGCCCGGCCTATGTCGTGGTGAAACCCTACGACGAGGCCAACAGCAGCTACTACAGCTACCTGTTCCGCACGGCGGCGTACATGCAGGAGGTCAACAAGTTCTCGCGCGGCATCGTGGCGGATCGCAACCGGCTGTATTGGGAGTCCTTTAAGCAGATGCCCTCGCTCGTGCCCCCGCGCCCCGAGCAAGACCAGATCGTCGCCTACCTACGAGCGCAGGACGCTCACATCGCCCGCTTCATCAAGGCCAAGCGCGATCTCATCAGGCTGCTCACCGAAAAGAAACTGCGCATCATCGACCACGCCGTCACGCGCGGCCTCGACGCTGCGGTCTCGCTGAAGCCGTCCGGCATCGAATGGCTGGGCGAGGTGCCGGAGCATTGGGAAGTAGCCCTCATTAAGCACGTCGCGGACGTGCGCTTCAGCGGGGTGGACAAACATTCACACGACCTCGAAACACCGGTGCGCCTGTGCAATTACACCGACGTCTACAAGAATGACCGCATCACCGACGATATGGACTTGATGCGCGCCACAGCGACGGCGGCAGAGATCGCCCGCCTGACGTTGAAAGCGGGCGATGTCATTCTGACGAAAGATTCCGAAACGCCGGACGACATCGGTGTACCCGCGTGGGTGCCGGAGGATTTGCCCGGCGTGGTTTGCGCGTATCACCTCGGCTTGCTGCGCCCCGTACCGGATCGCGTGTTGGGAGAGTTCCTGTTTCGCGCCATCGGCTCGGCGCGCACGGCGCAGCAGTTCCACGTTCTCGCCACCGGCGTCACGCGCTTTGCACTCGGCAAACACGATGTGAAGAACGCAGTCATCGCGTTACCACCCGTCGAAGAGCAAAAAACCATCTGCCGCTGGATCACCGACGAATGCAAGCCGCTGGATGACGCGATTGCCCGCACCGAAGAAGAAATCAAGCTAATCCGCGAATACCGCGACCGTCAGATTGCCGATGTGGTCACCGGTCAAGTGGACGTGCGCGGCTGGCAACCCGGCCCGGACGACGTGGTGGACGACGCGGCGCTGGCCGCGCTGGGCGATGAAAACGAAGATGTGACCGAAGAGGAGGATGGTGATGGCGAAGACTGACACCAGCGAGCGTTGGTTCGAGGCGCGCGTGGTACGCGGCTTGACCGGTGTGCCGCAGCCCGAGTACAGCCATGCGCTGGCTCCCACCGACTTTGCCGCCACCCACAACGGCTACGTGCAGGGCAAGCCCACCGACTACAACCGCGATGTAGCGCTGGATGTGGCGCAGTTGCTGGCCTTCTTGCAGGCCACCCAGCCCAAGGCGGTGGAAACGCTGGAACTGGCGGCGGACGGCATCAAGCGCACCCAGTTCCTGCACCGGCTGCAGGGCGAGATCACCAAGCGCGGCGTTGTGGACGTGCTGCGCAAGGGCGTGAGCCACGGGCCGGTACACGTCGATCTGTACAAGCTGCTGCCGACGCCGGGCAACGCCGCCGCAGCGGATGCCTTCGGCAAGAACATCTTCAGCGTCACCCGGCAGCTGCGCTACAGCAACGATTCCGGCAACGAACTGGACTTGGCGATCTTCATCAACGGCCTGCCGGTGCTGACTTTCGAGTTGAAGAACTCGCTGACCAAGCAGACCCTGGCCGACGCCATCGTCCAGTACCAAACCACGCGCAGCCCGCAGGAGCTGCTGTTCCAGTTGGGCCGTTGCGTTGCGCACATCGCGGTCGATGACGCGGAGGCTGCGTTCTGCACCGAGCTGAAGGGCAAAGCCTCGTGGTTCCTGCCGTTCAACCAGGGCTGGAACAGTGGCGCGGGCAACCCGCCCAACCCGGATGGCCTGAAGACCGACTACCTGTGGAAACAGGTGCTGACCCGCGAGTCGCTGGCCAACATCATCGAGAGTTACGCGCAGGTAGTGGAAGAGGAAGAAGCGGACACCAGCGGAAAGAAACGCAAGAAGCGCAAGCAGATCTTCCCGCGCTTCCATCAGTTGCGCACGGTGCGCGCCCTGCTGCGCCGGGCCCACGCCGACGGGGTGGGCAAGCGATATCTGATCCAGCATTCGGCGGGCAGCGGCAAGAGCAACACCATTGCCTGGCTGGCGCACCAGTTGGTGGAGTTGCGTCGCAAGGACGACCCGATGACGGCGCAGTTCGACTCCATCGTCGTCATCACCGACCGGCGCGCGCTGGACACACAGATTGCCCGCACCATCAAGGGTTACGACCATGTGGCGGCCATCTTCGGCCACTCCGACAACGCGCAGGAACTGCGCGAGTACCTGCGCCGAGGCAAGAAGATCATCGTCACCACGGTGCAGAAGTTCCCGTTCATCCTCGATGAGCTGGGCGACCTCAGCGACAAGAAGTTCGCGCTACTGATCGACGAGGCGCATTCCAGCCAAGGCGGCAAAACCACGGCGCGGATGCACGAAGCCCTCGGCGGCAAGGTTGCCGAGGAGGAGTTCGAGGAGGACAGCACGCAGGATGCGGTGAACGCGGAAATCGAGAAACGCATCGCCTCGCGCAAGCTGCTCGCCAACGCCAGCTACTTCGCATTCACTGCCACGCCCAAGAACAAGACGCTGGAGTTGTTCGGCGAGAAAACCCTGGTCGGCGACAAGGTGCAGTTCCGCTCGCCGGAAGAGCTTACCTACACAACCAAGCAGGCGATCCAGGAGAAGTTCATCCTCGACGTGGTGGAGAACTACACCACCTACGACAGCTTCTACCAAGTGGCCAAGACGGTGGCGGACGACCCGGAATTCGACAAGGTGAAGGCGCTGAAGAAGATCCGCCACTACGTCGAATCGCACGACAAGGCCATCCGTCGCAAGGCCGAGATCATGGTCGATCACTTCATCGCACAGGTTGCGGGCAAACAGAAGATCGGCGGCAAGGCGCGGGCGATGATCGTGTGCAACGGCATCGCGCGGGCCATCGACTACTGGCGCGAGGTGTCGGACTACCTCACCCAGATCAAGAGCCCGTACAAGGCCATCGTGGCGTACTCGGGCGACTTCGAGATCGGTGGTCAGAAGAAGACCGAGGCCGATCTCAATGGGTTTCCGAGTAAGGACATTCCGGCGAATCTCAAGCAAGACCCGTATCGCTTCCTGATCGTTGCCAACAAGTTCGTCACCGGCTTCGATGAGCCCTTGCTGCACACGATGTACGTGGACAAGCCGTTGGCGGGCGTGCTGGCGGTGCAGACCCTGTCACGTTTGAACCGGGCACATCCGCAAAAGCACGACACCTTCGTGCTCGACTTCGCCGACAACGCCGAGGCAGTGAAGGCGGCGTTCCAGGACTACTACCGCGCCACCATCCAGACCGGCGAAACCGACGCCAACAAGCTGCACGACCTGAAGGCTGAACTCGACGGGCAGCAGGTGTATAGCTGGCAGCAGGTGGAAGACTTGGTGTCGCTGTACTTGAGCGGCGCTGACCGGGACAAACTCGATCCGATCCTCGATGCGTGCGTGGTCGAATACACCGACCAGCTCGGCGAGGACGATCAGGTCAAGTTCAAGGGGAAGGCCAAGGCCTTCGTGCGCAGCTACGGTTTCCTCGCCGCGATCCTGAGTTACGGTCACCCGACGTGGGAGAAGCTGTCGATCTTCCTGAACTTCCTCATCCCCAAGTTGCCCGCGCCCAAGGAGGAAGACCTCTCCAAAGGGGTGCTGGAGACCATCGACATGGACAGCTACCGGGTTGAGGCCAAAGCAGCGCTGAAGATGGCGATGGACGATGCCGACGCCACCGTCGATCCGGTGCCGCCCGGTGGTGGAGGCGGCAAAGGCGAAGCCGACATCGACAGGCTCTCCGCGATCATCAAGACCTTCAACGACCTCTTCGGCAACATCGAGTGGAAGGACGAGGACAAGATCCGCAAGGTCATCGCCGAGGAAATCCCAGCGCGGGTAGCGCAGGACAAGGCCTACCAGAACGCGCAGGCGAACTCCGACAAGCAAAACGCCAAGCTGGAGCACGACAAGGCACTCAACCGCGTGGTGCTGGAGCTGCTGTCCGACCACACCGAACTGTTCAAGCAGTTCAGCGACAACCCCAATTTCAAGCGTTGGCTGACGGACACGGTGTTCGATGCGACCTATCAGCCGGGCGTGGTGCCGCCGAAGGCCCCGCCGCAGACCGGTGCGTCGGCGTGATGACCGGGACGAGAGAGGAATGGGTATGGAATTGAATCTGGCGAAAACCGTCGTCGGCTACCTCAAGGCGCACCCGGATGAGAAATTCACCGCGCGTCAGATCGCCGAGTGGGTGTTTGCCACCTATCCCGAGCAGTGTCAGGCCAAGAAACAGAGCAGCCAACGCCTCGAAACGGATGCCGATCTGTTGCAGCAGATCGTGCGCGAGATCAGTTCCCAGTTGCCGCGCCTGCAAAGGAAGCATCTGGAGCTGAAGACGACCGAGGGGCGGCCGCGCAAGCATTACTACTCGGAGCGGTCGGACAGCGCCGAGGTGGCAGCGGTCGAGAGTGAAGGCACTACGGTCACGTCAGCGGAGGACTCAGGGTCGCCCAAGATCGACGAACACGCGCTCTACCCGCTGCTGTCGCAATATCTGTGGGAGGAGTTCGGGGTTTTCTCCAAGCGCATCGACGAAAAGCGCTCATCGAACAAGCGCGGGCCCAATGGCAACCGCTGGCTGTATCCGGATGTGGTCGGCATGGAGGATTTGAGCAAGGAATGGCACCGCGAAGTGCGCGATTGCGTGACGCAGTATTCCGACAAGCGCACCAAGTTGTGGTCGTTCGAGGCCAAGCTGCTGATCAACCGTTCGAACGTGCGTGAATGCTTTTTCCAGGCGGTGTCGAATTCGTCGTGGGCCAATTTCGGCTATCTGGTCGCGGCGGAAATCGGCGGCACCGATACGCTGAAGGAACTGCGGATGCTGTTCGCCGCCCACGGCATCGGCTTCATCAAGCTGGACGTGGACAACCCTGCCGACAGTCAAGTGCTGATACCGGCGCGCGAGCGCGACGAGATCGATTGGGACATGGCCAACAGGCTGGCCACGGAGAACCGGGATTTTCTGGAATACGTGAAGCTGGTTAAGCAGTTCTACCAGACTGGCGAGGCGCGCCCAGCGGACTGGGACGTTCCCGAACTGGACGATTGACCGCCTATTCCAGGTGGCCCACGACGTCGAGGCGTTCGTCGCCGCGCTGAAACGCGCCGAACCAGCCGTCACGCGAGTCGCTGCGGGTGCGGCTCACCAGCAGCGTGAACCCCTCGCAGCCGCGCCCTTTGGCGGTGGCGAAGTCGGTGGTGTCGAATTTGGCCTCGCGCACCAGCGTCGTGGCCACCGACTTCATGGCCGATTCGAACAGGTCGAGCAGATGTTCTTGCAGGCTGGCGTCGATGTTGCGCGAGGTCACGTCGTCAATGACGGCGTGCTTGAATCGGTTACTCATGGTCAATGCTCCGTGGTGGGTACGGATGTCATGAACGCGCTGTTCGGGCTGAAAGCCAAGCGCATTCGGGATGGAACGATCAGATGTTGCGAAGTCGTCAAGCGCTGACTACTTGGTGGTGGATGCCATCTCGCTGACCCAAGCCTGCAACGCCCTCAGCTGCTCGGCGTTCTCGTGACAGGTCTGGTAGTTGGCAGCAACGGTTCCGGCGACGGCAGAGATCGCAATGCCTGTGGCGGCCGCATCAGCATCTCGGGCGGGCTCGGGCAGTTCACCGGCGGCGGCAGCGTCGTGCAGGCGCACAAAGCCACGGTTGATAGTGCAAGCAGCATCGGCTTGAACGGGCACATAGACGGGAACCTCCTTGATGATGGTGTCGCCCTTCTCGCGGACGACGCGGACACGGTCGACGTACTGGGTGACGACCTTGACGGTGGCTTGCGCCTGCCGCTCGCGGGCGGCGGCGGTCTGTAGGGCTTGCTGCTGGATGGCGGCATCCCATTGCGCTTGAACGTGGCTCGCCCCCTTGATCCAGCCAAAGCCAACCAGAGCGACGCCGAGCGCCGCCAGGGCCAGCAGCCGGTACGGCCACGGAATCACGCTCACGACGCCTCCCCGATGCACTGCCGGTATTCGGCTTCTCGCCGCGTAGCCAGCCCGCCGCACAGCCGCGCGTTGGTGGGCAGTGCGCAGTCTTTGCCCTGGAAGAAGCGCCAGCGCAGCAGCTCGGCACAGGCTCCCGCGTAGTCCTCGGCGTTGAGTTTTCTGACCAGCGTGGACTGGCAGAACGCGCGGCTGCCGACGTTGTAAGAAAAGCTCACCAGCGCGTCGTACTCGTGCTGGGCCAGGGGCACGGTCACGCATTGCTTGAGCGCCCCCTCGAATTGCTGCACGTCGGTAAGAGCCCGAGCCAGCGCCTTTGGCGGCGTGGTGGTGTCGCCCAGCTTCACCCCGGTGGTGGTGCCGAAACCAATGGTCGGTACATCGCCCTTGACGGGGATCACTGCACGGTCGGTGTAGCCCTCGTGCAGCACGATGCCAACCAGGGCGGCAGCGGACAGCGTCAGTCCGGCCACCGTCCTGCGTATCGCTGGTGATGGTGGCCGGGTCATCGGTGCATCTCCGGCTGAGCCACGATGCGAGCTACGGTTGCGCCGATGCTGGCGGCAAAGGCCAGCAGCACGAACGCGCCGCGCGGTAGTACGTCCCCGAACAGCGGCACCGCGACTTCCGCCGCCGTGAAGGCAGCGGCCAGCAGCGAGAAGCGGATGCTCCAGGCCCGTCGCAACACGCGCCGCCAGTCGTCCAGTAGGCAGATCTTCGGCTTGGCAGTCATTGCACGCCTCCCATCAGCTTCAACTTGATGGCAGCCCCCACCAGCAGCGCGGCCAGGATGCCGGTGGTCACGACCTTGACGGTGGTCTGCCACGCCGTTCGGCGGGCATCGCGCCACGCTTCCAGCAGATCGCGCAGTTCGCGGATGTCCTTCGCCGCACTGCCGTTCTCCAGCCCGAGGTGGGCCAGGCAACGCTCTGCACCGCGTTCGGCGGCGCGGTCGAGCAGATCGTCAAAGTCCTCGCGGCGCAGCAGGAGCATGTTTTCCACGAGGGCGGCGGGTTGTTGTTCGGGTTCGGTCATTGCGGGTCTCCAGAAATGCGAAACCCGCCTGATGCACGTGGCACCAAGGCGGGTTCAGGGGTGATCAGGAAGATGGGTTTCAGATTTCGATGATTTCCAGCGTCAGGCTGGGTGCGCCGCCTTCGATGACGTCATCACGCACGAACACCTTCTGGCCGATGGCAGCGCTGCCGCGTGCGCGGATCAAGCCGCCGCCGGGCAAGGCGACGGTCACGACGCCGGAGCCGACGCCCACAACCGTGCCCGCCTGCAATGGCGGCTCAGGGATGAGCTGGCGGAACTGCTCGTAGAGGTTATGCATGGCTCTGCACCCCCAAGGTCTGCCAGACCTCCGGCATTCCTGCCTCGACTTGCGTCGAGCGCACGATGCCCAGCCGGGTCACGCTGCCGTCCTGGTACTCGACGAACGCACCCGGCTCGATGATCCCCGTCTCGGCCAGCACCGGCAGGCGCAGGCTCACCTCGATCTGTTGCCCGGTATCGGCCAGAACCGAGATGCCTCGCTGGCGCGCCGCAGCGGCTTCGGTGATCAGCGCATCGACCACCATCGGAGCCAGCACATCCCCGGCAGTACCCGCCCTGGTCACCTGCCCAAGCACACCGACATCCTGGCCGGACACGAACACGCGGTTGTAGCCGGGCTTCTCTACCCAGCGTAGCGACTCGCGGGCCACCGCATCGACGGGCAGCACGAAGTCTGGCGTGACGGTGTTCCACTCCCAGGGCGCAGCCGGATAACGGTGGCGCACGCGGATGCTCTGGTCGGACGGGTGCGGGATCAGGTAACCCCCCGGCCGCACTGGCAATGGCAATCAGGGCTTCCATCCACGTACCCTGCTGGGTGAATACCCCGGACGGGACGTTCCAGTCGGTCAGGCCCCAATCGATGCTCCAGCCCAACGGGATACCGTTGAGCGTGAGAACATCGTCCATCAACTGCCGTGCCGTGCGCGCCTGCGGTTGCTGGAAGTTCATCACCGGCGCGTAGGGTGCGGCCAGCACGGCGTTACGCCCTCTTCCTGAGATGCGGATGCTCGCGTCGCCGAACACCCGCTCGCGGCTGATGCTCTCAGCCAGCACGCGAAACGGCGTGCCGTTGACGCTGGCTACCAGTTCGACCGGGCCGCCGTTGCTGCTGGGGGCGACGAGGCTTGTAGCGGCGGCGGGCAGCAGCGCATCGAAGCCCCACGTCCAGGAGGCGGCATCGAGCGCCAGTGAAAGGCTGAACACTGGCACGGGCAATCCATCGGGCAGCCGGTGCAGTGTCACGTTGTTGATCACGAAATACACCCTCCGAACGGGAACGACCACCGGCTCCCCATCGGGAGGTGGCGGGTCGATGTGGTTTTCACAAACGAACAGCAAGTGGCTGTCCGCAGGGGCCAATGCCGCGAACACCAGGTGGGCGCTCGGCGCGTAGCAAGGTTGAGGCGCGGGCGGCTCTGGGATCACCCAGATGCTGATCCCTGGCAGCGGCGGCACGGCATCCTGATACCGGCCACGCCATCCCATCGCTGATGGACTCGCGCTCTGAAAATCACTCCCTTGGCGCTGGGTGAGCTGCCGCGCGGTTTGCCAAGGGCTCACCCGTCCCGCGCGCTTGGTGCGGTCGCCGTCTTGATGACGAAACCCCGTCGCATCGCGCAGGCGGGACGCGTTCTGAAACAAGCTCAGTCGAGCCAATTCGAGATACGTGCCATCCTGATGCGCGAACCACGTCAAGTCGTGGAAGGGCCGAGCCTGTTGCTGGCCGGTGCGATGCTGCGCAGGCAGCGAGGCCAAGACCGGGGGGTAACCGATGATCGACGCCTTGAGGCGCGGCAATCGTGCGCCGCCAGAACGTCTTCCAGCCTGCGGGCGTTGCAGCCGCATCCTGCTGGCTCTGCTTCGCGCCGTCCTCCGTCTGCTTCGCCACCTGCCAGAGGTGCGAAGTCCGACCCACCGTGGGACGCTGCGTGTGCGACGCGTACCTGACCTCTCCGGTGAACACGACGCCGGGCAGGCTTGCGCCTGCACCAGCCCCCACATTCAAGGGCACGCTCGGGCGCAAGACCAGTGACTGCACCGTCAGGCCCGGGAGCTGGGCTAACAACTCGGCCCGTGCCGGTGGGATGAACTTGATCGTGACGACCGGCAGCGGCAGTGTGGCCCGCAACGTCACATCGTCGCGCGGGGCGATGTAGTTGGCCCCGAACACCAAATTGGCGTCGGTGGCAGCGGGTTGATCGAAGAGCAGATCGACCAAGGGCGGGTCGACCACCACGGTGACGGCGGGCGCGGGCAACGTGGCGACCAAGGTCACCTCGTTGGACACGGCAGGCACGGCTTACCCCAGGATGGCCGACACCATCCGGGCGTCACCGCCCAGATAGAGGTTGGTGCTGGCCAGTTTCACATCGCCATCGCCGTCGGTACCGCTGCAATCCAGATCCAAAGCCGTGACTTCGTTGCCGTTGACCAGCCGCGCCCACGTGGCAACGCCGGTGCTGGTGATCAAACCGTCCTCCTGTTGCGTCAGGGTGAGTAGTCCCCCCGCAATCGTGCCTGCGGGCTTGGTGAGCCTGATCTCGACCAGCATCGCGCTCGCGGGCGTCGTCGCCGGGGTGGCGGGACGCGTACCGCCGTAAAT
This sequence comes from Ottowia sp. SB7-C50, assembly GCF_033110285.1. Classification (NCBI taxonomy): domain Bacteria; kingdom Pseudomonadati; phylum Pseudomonadota; class Betaproteobacteria; order Burkholderiales; family Comamonadaceae; genus Ottowia; species Ottowia sp. SB7-C50. The sequence goes on along the minus strand of NZ_CP136995.1, from coordinate 450,049 downwards.
GCGCAGGCGCGCCGGGTTGGTGCCTGCGTCGAGGAAGGCCAAGGTGCCTGCCAGCCGCGCCTCGTTGTGTTCGACAGTGATGGCAACGGTCACGGCATCATCTCCGGGCGTAGGTTGTCCGCGATCACGGCGCGGTACATCTGCTTGTGGTCGTAGCTGACCACGGTGTATCGCTGCGCCGGGTCCACCAGTTCGAATCGGTAGTTGCCGCCGGTGTCAGACCACGTCTCGGCGACCAGGATGCGGGTGTTCTCGCTGATGAGCTGCACCCTCCGCACCAGCGGTTGGTCGGGTTGTCCCTTCTCCTTGACCGTTCCAGCGATGAATCCGTGGCCGCTGAAGTGGATGTTCTTGCGACCGTTCGGAATCGGATGGAATTGCCAGTCGTAGCCACCACCTCGGCTCCACAACTCCGAGTTGGGACTGTTCAAGCGCATCAGGTCACAGTCAGCGTTGACGCCGATGTTGGCGGCGGGATCGGGCAGCACCGAGGTCGATCCACCGGCCAACGGCAGCAGATCGTCGGCGGCGTTCACGCCCACCGCCGCAGGAAACGCAGGCAAGCCCGAAGGCGTGTCACCAAAGATGGCGTGGACGCGGGCCGTGGCCCCGTACAGGAACACACCTGGAATCAGCTTGCCCCGGTAGGCGGCATCGCCGACCTGGAACATCAGTACGCCGTCCACTTTGAACTGGATCAATCGCGCCCAGGGCACTCCGTTGGCATCCAGTGCGCCAACGATGACCTCGCAGCGCAGGGTCATCCGCTGGCCGACGTTGAAGGTCGGAGCCACGTCGGCCAGCCCAGCAATGGGCCTCGCCCCATCATTGACGCCACCCGTCACCCCGGCCCCGTCACCAAAACCACTGTTCCAGCGGGAAACACTCCACCCCCCGTCGAGGTGTGCGAACCGGTAGCCTTCGGAGCCATTGCCAGTGGTCATCCACAGGCCGATGTGTTTGCGGGCGCTTGGGTCGGTCAACAACTCGACGTCGGCCTCGAACCAGAAATCGCCGTGGGCGGCTTCATTGAAGCGCAGGATGGACTGACTGTTGGGAGCCGAGATGTCGATGGATTGCTGCGCGCTGTTGTGCATCGCGGACATTCCGCCCAGAACTGCGGTGTAACCGGCGGCAGGCGCAGTGGCGAAGGACTCGCTCAACGGGTAGCTCATCGCTTACCTCCAAGGCCCGGTGATGTCGAATGCGATCTGTGCGCCTTCGGTTTCCGAGCTGTATTGCGTCCTGACCAACAGGAACCTTCTGCCTTCCTGGCCGACGACGTTGTCGACGATGGTCTGGTCGCTGTACGGACGATCCTGTGGCATCCACAGCATTCCAGGCAGGATGCCGCGCATGTGGCCATCCTCTTGCCGCACGTAGGTGGGCAGCAGCCACAAGCTGTAGTCGGCTCCATTCGGGAACGGCGTCGGGCCCCGGCCGCAGATCTGCTGGCCATTGTTCGTGTTCAGGGACGTGAGCCCAAACCGCACCGGGTTGCCGAGTTGGGTGTGGTTGCGCAGCAGCACCTTGCCCGTGAAGTCCAGGGACGAGACCAACCCGTAGCCGCTGAACTGGCCGGGATAGCTCCAGTAGTTGCTCATCCCCGAGTAGTTGTCATCGGCAGCCAGCACCGTGGCGTAGTTGTCACCCGGCTTGAAGCTGATGAGGTCGCCAAAGCAGTAGCTGTTGCGGCCATACCAGCCATAGCCCGCCGCGTTGGTGCAGAAGAGGAAGAACAGGCGGTCGTCACCGATCAGCACCCAGTTACGCCCACCGCCGCCGCTGTCACCATTGCTCTCGTACTGGGGGCCACGCGCGTGGAACCACTTGTACCAACCCCACTGGCTGGCGGTGACCTGTTTCCAGTTCTGCGCCGGGTTGTTCGGGTCATAGGGAGCCTGCGCGCCGACGATGGTGTCGATGTCCGACAGGTCTTCGACGATGCCGACGTTGGCCCACTTGGCCCAGCCCGTCGTGTAGTTGGGCGTCTTGAGGCTGTTGTCGATCAGCAGCAGGTTTTGCGGGGACTGCGGGTTCTTGCTGCGGTAGGCGGCCTTGTGAGTCGCCGAGAACGGCTTATCCCACCCCAGCGGGGCAACCTTGGCCGAGAGACTCGTCGCCGTCGTGGCGGTCGAGACGGGCGTGCCGGTCACCGCATAGGTGAACGTGGTCATCGTCGCCGTCAGTACGCGGAACTGTCCGTTGTACTCGAGCTGCTCAGCGCCAGCGATCTCGACCACCTGAAATGGCCGATAGGCGTGGCCCGAGGAAATGGTCGCCGTGGCGATGCCGTCGGCGAAGGTCAATGTGTCGATGGCCTTCAAGGCGAAGCCGTTGATCAGGCACGCATCGAGCATCGTCACCAGATCTCCCCAGTTGTTGGCGATCTGGGGCGCGCCAGTCATGCCGCTGCTGAAGTATTTGACGGTCAGGTCGGTCATAGGAATTCCTGCGAGAAGGGTTCAAAGATCAGGGGGCACCCACGCCATCAGGGCGTGTCGACATCCCCGCGAATCAGCAACGTGAAGTTGTCGTCGGGCACGGACTCCGGCCCCTGCTGGACAGTGCGCACCACCCAGACCGGGAACTGGCTGCCGATGGTGTTGAAGCGCAGCACGTTGCCGGTGGCCCAGCCATTGCCCCAGCCGAGCGCTGGCAAGCGAAAGTACGGCACCCCCGTCGCAGGGTTGTTGGGGGCGCAGTCGGCGCTGGTATTTCCGGTGGCGATCACACCTACGTTCTCGCCGATGACCTCGAACGAGGTGCTGTTGGTCATCCGAACCACCCAGCGCTCAGTGAGCGCCCCGCGATTGGTGACCGTGATCGGGTACTGGGTGTGGTTGAAGGTGGCGGTCGCGGCGCTGCCGGTCAGTTCATCCGACCAGCTGCCGTTCCAGGTGCTCTGATCGAACACGAGGTTCACGCGGGCGAACAGATCACCGGCCACCAGCGCACTCGAGACGAAACTACCGGAGACGGGATCGCCGGGGCTGGCCAGCGGATAGGCGTGGGTCAGCGGGCGCGTGAAGCTGATCTCGCCGTTGATCTGCACGTCGCGCACCACGGCCATGTCCTCGATGCGGTGCTCGATGGTCACGGGCTGGCTGTAGCCGGTCACGTTCGTGAAGGTGACGGTGCCTGCTTCCAGATCGGTGATGTAGCCGGTGTGGATCACCACGCCGTCGTGGCCGACCACGCGCACGCGCGACAGACGCACGCGGCCCGTATCGATGGTCTGGCCGTTGCTGACCGACGCGGTGATGCGTCCGGTGTGGCCGACCACCGCAAAGCCGCCGGGCCGGAAGATCGGCACACGCCCGTCGCTGGGCAGGCGCACCGGATCGATTCCCAGCAGCGCCGCATCCAGGGGCAAATAGCTGTAGGCCACGGCGCTGTAGCGCAGGCTGGATGCCGCCACCGGCTCCGGCCGGAAGATCTTGCCGTCTGGCCGCACGTTCTCGGCGTCGAACCACGGCTCGCTCTCGTTGCCCGCCGCCGTGACCACGGTGCCAAAGCGCACCCGCACGAGGCCGGTGTCGTAATCGACGCTGCCGATGACGCCAGACGCAGTGATCGCGCCGTCGATGCCAGCAGTCACGGTTTGGGTTCCACCCACCGCACGGGCGAACTGGATGGAGAGCGATCCTGGGCGCAGTGGCGCAGCACCAGTGCGGAACACGTACTCGCTGGAGATGTTCTCGCCCACAGTGGTCACGCAACTGGCGCGCGTGATGCTGTTGGTCGCGCCCGCCGACCACGAGGTGAGCGTCACCGCGCCCGAGAGGTAGTTGATGCTGCCGCGCGTGACCCAGCCGCTGGGCGTGAATTCACGGAGCGTGCCCTGACCGTTGTCGCCCCAGGGCTGGCTGCCCGCGATGGACAGCAACACCGTGCCCGTCACCACCTGCGCGTTGACGCCGGGCACCAGCCGAAACGATGGGCTGAACGCGAACGTTTCGCTGTGGTTGCTGGTCGAGCCCGCGCTGTTGTAGCGCAGCTTGACGTAGCCGGACTCGTCGTTCGGGTACAGCGACGGTGCATCCACGTAGCTGATGCCACCGTAGTTGAGGCGGAACATCTGGCCCACGCCCGAGGCCCAGCCAAGGCGCTGCGCGCCATAGACGGGGCTTGGAATCTTGAGGGTGACGTCGGGCTGAAACTGCACCGCGCCGGTGGCGTAGTTGACGGTGCCGATGACTTGGCCTGCGCGCAGCACATTGCCCGCACCATCGTCGCGGGCGTATTGCGTGGGATCGACCCCGTTCCACAGGCCCAGCCCCATCGCCTGAATCTGCTGCAGCGTGTAGACCCCGAGTACGGCGGTGTCCGTCAGGGTGTTCCACTCGATCTCCAATGAGCCCGGCTCGATGGAGCCCAGGGTTGCAGTCACCGGTACCTTGCCCTGGCCATCGCGCGAGGGGTGCGCGAAGCTGTCCTCCTGCTTGGGGCCCGCAACGTAGTCCACGGTCAGCAGTGCGCCGACTGGCGGCAGGACATTCGGCGCGAAGCTCAAGAGGTTCTGCGCGACGTTCAGACTACCGGTGGCAGCACCACTGAGCTCGCCGGACGTGGTGGCGGACGCCGTGCGCGTGCCCGTGCCGCTCTCGTGTAGCCAGGTGATGGTGAGCGTGCCCGGCTGAACGCTTTGGCCTTCGGGCGGGGCAAGCTGCAGGGCCTGCGATGCCTTCAGAGCGGCGGTTGGCTGCTGCGTTTCCTGGGTCGGCACGTTCCACGTCAGGATCAGCGACGAGCCCACGTCGGGCAGTGCCCCCAAGGTCACGACGAAGGCCCCGGTGTTCTTGTTGAAAGTGCCCGCGCCGTAGCTGGCATCAAGCCCTTTGAGGGAGCCATTGCCGCCATCCGAAAGCACGTACCAACGGCCCTGCGCCATGTAGCTGATGGCAAGCGTGCCGGGTTGCGGCACCGGATTTACGGTGCCGACGTAGGACTGGCTGCGCGACTCCGGCGTGACCGCGATCTCCGCGCTTTGCGGCGCGCGCTGCAGTTGTGCAGCAGGTGTGTAGGTGATGGCCTTGCTGTTGGACATCGAGCCGGAGTTCAGGCTCAGGATGCCGTTGGCGTAGTCGATGGTGCCCAGCGTGCCGCTGGCGGTCTTGAGCAGGCCCGCATCGTCGAAGATCGTGATGCCATCGGTGACGATGGACAGCGACCCGGGCAGGCAGCCACCCGGCAGGTTGAATTTGATGCTGGTGTTCCAGGCATGGCTGGCCGTGTAGCTCACGGGTGCCGCGCCGGGCACCGGCAAACCTGCTGCGGCGTAGGGGGGGCACGAAGGAGATCGGCGTCTCGGTCTGGGCGCTGGGCACGAGCTGCGTGTAGATGGACGCGCCCTTGATGGTGAAGTCGCCCACATTGGCAGTCTGCGTCAGCGGCACGACGCCGACATAGGTGCCCGCGTCGGCCACCACCGTGTCGCGCGTTTTCGTGCTGTTGGTTGCCCGCGTGAACGTTCGGCTGGCGGGCGAGCCCGTGAAATCAAAGCGCAGCGCGTCGCTGATGGCGACGGTGACGACCGCCGCCTTGTAGTCCTGGTCAGTGTTGTAAGTGAAGCTGCGTTCGACCACCGACACGGCGGTGGCGCGGATGTACTGCTCCTTCTGCGTGGGCAGTCCTTCGTTCTCGATCAGGACGAGGGTCTGGCCGACGTTGGGCACGGCGTCGCTCAGGCGCTGGAAGAGCTGGATCACCCGCTGGCCCGCAATGTGGTTCTCAAACAAGTAGCCCGCCCACTCAGGACCCTTGTTGAGGTAGGCCTCGATGCGGGTCTGCGCCTGCTCACGGGTGTCGAAGGTCTTGCGGGTGGAAAACAGCGTGACGCTGACGCGCTCGTCCTGCGGCGGCTCGGCCACGATGACGTTGGCCCCGAAGTAGGTGTCGGTGTCATCCGTGGCCACTTGCACGAAGCTCTTGCGCAGGTTGACACGGCCTCCGGCGCGATCCAGCTCGGAGATGTCGGGGAAGATGGCGTTCGATACGCCATCGGCAATCACGAGGCCCGTGGGCGCGCCGCCGCCTTCGGGCACGTCCGCCATCACGGCGGACTTGAGCAGCTTCACGTCGCCAGATTGAATTGGCATCAGGCAATCTCCAAAAATCGAAGGGTCAGGCGGTAGAAGTCGTTGCCGGATCGCGCCGGGATGCCCAGCACGGGTTCGGCCTCGATGGCGACCTCCTGGTGGCGGAAAGCGACCGTGAAGACCCGGCCATCGGCGAAAGTCAGTTCGAAGCGGCCTGTGCTGCCGCCCACCGGAATCGCCGCCCACGCGCGCAACTGCTCGATGGCGGCACGCGTCACCCAGGCCATATCGGGTGCTGCCACCAGAGTGATCGGCCGACCTGCCTGCCGGGTGGCCGACTGGATCAGCAAGGCCCCGGTGATCAGGTAGGACGCATTGGCAACCGCAGGCGACCACGCGTGCTCGTCGCTCCAGAGCAAGTCGTCCGGCAATGGCAGAGCCACCCCGGTGTCGAGGTTCTTCATTTGCATCGGGAAACCCTCAGGCAGAGAAACAGGAGCGCACGGTCAAGCCGTGCGGGCGCGGGCGGCGTCCAGCAGTTGCAGCAGTCGCGCTTCGTCGCGCGCATCGACGGTGGCGTTGACCTTCTGTTGTCCCGAGGACAGCTCCACGCGCACGGTGCGCGTCGGCGCGCTGTCGGGCAGCGAGGGACGCGGCAGGCTGCGGCTTGCGGGCTGCACCAGACCGCCCGAGGCAAAGCCCTGAATGCCTGCCAGCGCGCGTCCCGCCAGTGCCTGCGCCGGAGCGTTCAGGTTGTTGATGGCCTCGAAGAAGCCTGCGCCGTAGCGAGAGACGGCCTGCCGGTTCACGACGAACTCACCGGGGGTGAGCATCGCCGGGACGGTGTCCGACTTCGACAGCCCGCCGCGCCGGTAGAACTCGCCCTGGTTCTGCTCCATGTAGTCGATCAGCTCGCGCTCCAGGTCTTTGCCCCAGAGCAGGGGCTGCGCCATCGCCGAGCGCCACGTCTGCTTGATGCGTTCGAGGTTCTGGCGCTCGTTTCCGCTCAGCGTCTTGCGACTCATGAACTCTTCCAGCGTGCGGCGATCCTGCTGCGCCTGCTTGCCGTAGTTGTCCATCGTCTTGCTGCGCATATCCAGACTGACCGATGCGCCGTAGTTCCATTGCAGCCAGCTGGTGTATTCGTTCATCCCCTGCAGGCCGAGGTCGATCATCTTCAGCGCCTCGAACGCTTCGCGGTTCTTCTTGGGCCCGCTCGGCTTGTCGTTCGGATCGGCATCTGCCGCCTTGCCGCCGCCGAACATCGCCACCGAGCCGCCTCGTGCAAAGTGCGCGACCCCGCTGGCCAGCCGCGAGAGCGCGCCGCTGCCGTACTTCTGCACGGCCGCCTTGCGGATGACGAAGGCTCCGGCGTCCAAGGTGCGCGGCACGGTGTCGTGGTGGCCGGAGCCGGGCACCGAGCCACCGCTCATCCGAGGAAAGGCCGGAGCCACCGCGCCGCCGTCGGCAAACCGCCGCACACCACCAACCAGACCGCCGGTGGCATTGGTTTCCACCTTGGTCACGTAGATGGTGTGGGTGCTGGAGGTGTTTCGCCCATTGAGGCTGTCGATTTCCGCGCGTACCGCGCCGACGTTGCTGGCCACCTGATGCTGCGACTCGGTCTGGATGCGATTCAGCGCCTTGATCATCCCCTCGACATTGGTGATTGCCGCCTGCGCCTTTTCGGTCGCCACCTTCAGCTCGAACTGCGCGTTCTGATCGGCGTAGGTCTTGAGCTTGTCCAGTGCCTCCTTGGCCTTGGACACATCGGCATCGACCGGCAGCGTCTTGCCTTCCTTGAGCAGCTGCTCGTATTCCTTGAGCTTCTTCTCCGCTTCCTGCAGATCGGCCTGGATCTGCAGCAGGTATTCCTTCTCGGCCAGCGCCTTGTCCAGATCGGCGATGGCCTTGTCGAAGCGCGTGGTGTCGGCGTCGAGCGTGACCTTCAGGCCGTCCTTGAGCTTGGCGGTGACCTGGTCGATCTGGGTTTGCGTCTGCTCCAGCGTCTGGCGAATCTGGTCACGCGCGCTGAGCGCTTCGCGTGCAGCGGTCTGGTGCGCCTTGGCCTCGGCATCCAGCGCCTGGTTGAGGATTTCCTCAGACTGGCGGATGCGGTCGATGGCGTCACGCACCCCTTGTTTTCCTTGCGCGGCCTGCACGTCGGCATCCTTGGCCTTCTGCGCCAGTTCCGCGCGCAACTGATCGGCTTGGCGCATCAGGTCGGCTGCTTGCTGGTACTCCTGCCTGCGGTAGGCCTCGCGCGACTGCGCTTCGAGCTGCGTGACCTGCGACACCGCCTGCTCGGACTGCTTGCGCGCTTCCTCGCCGCGCTTGGCCTCGTTGGTCTGGCTGGTGGCCACCTGCGCGGCCATGTCCATCGCCTTCTGCGCAAGCTGGCGGGCAAGCTCCAATTCACCGTTGGCCAGCGCCCGGCGCGCCTGCTCCTGCATCTCCGCGATCTGGCGCTTGCGATCCTCAGTCGCCTCATACTCCGTCATGCCCTGGCGGCGGATGTCGCGGATGCGCTCCTCCGTGGACATCGACAACTGGCGCTTGGCTTCCTCGATGCGCTGCACTTCCGCCAGATGCCGGTTGGCTTCGGCGTTGAGGGCGTCGATGTGCTGGCGGTACTCGGAGAGCGCCTGCGCCAGGGTCTGGCGCTTGGTGGCGAGGATGTCGTTCTCGACACGCTGCACGTTGGCCCGGCGCTCGTCCTCGGTCTGGCCTTGCCGGGCGGCGGCGTCCTTGCGCGCCTGCGTTTCCTGATCGATCAGGCCGAGCGTCTCGGTCGTGGCCTGACGGCGCAGGGTCGCCTGCTGCGTCAGTGCCTCGGCGAGCAGCTGCGTAGACTTGGTGATCCTGGCGGTTTCGGATTGCTGGGTGCGATCCAGTTCCGCCTTCTCCTGGTCGTAGCGGTTCTTCACCGCCTGCACCTGCTGGGCGAGGCTGGCCTCGACGATGGACGTCAGCCCCTTGTAGGCTTCGGCCATCTTGGCGGTGGCATCGTTGACCACGCCTTGGGCCTTGCCGACGGCCTGTTCGACCTCGCCCAGCCGGGACTTGAGCTTCTCCAGCGCGGCGTGCACCGCCTCGATGCCGCGTCCGACCGCTTCCTGCGTGCCCTGGCGCACGGCTTCGAGCCGCTTGGCGATCTCCTCGGCAGCGGTCGCGGCGGTGTTCATCGCGCCCTTGGCGGCGTTCGCGCCTTCGGTGGCGTCCGCGTACATCTCGGCGAAGATGCGATTCATCTCCGCGAGCCGCTGTTCGTGCCGTTTCGTGGCTTCCGCGATGGTGTCGGACGTGAAGATGGCGGCGAACACCTCCCACTGGAAGCGCAGGTGCTCGATGCCCTTCATCAGCACCTCGACCATGAAGATGCCCGCCTTGCGGACGATCTCGAACTTCTCTGACAGCCACGTCCCAATCTCCCAGCCGATGATGGCCGCGCCGAGCACGCCGAAGGCCACGCGCAGCTTGCCGACCGTGGCGATGGCGTTCGACAACGACAGGTTGGCCGTTGCCCACGCCGCCGCCGTGGTGCTGGCGGCTGTCACCGCTGCCGCCCCCGCCGTCTGCCACGCGATGATCAGCGCCGGGATCAGGCGGTAGACCAGCACCGCGAGGCCGACCTCGGCGATGCGCCCCAGCCACTTCATCACCGTGTCCAGGTTCTCCGACAGCCACGTCAGCGCCTCGGCGAGCTTCTTGGTGAAGCCGGTCGATTCGTCAAGTTTGCTGATCCACTGGCCGAAGACGTTCGACAGGCGCGTGAATGCCTGACTGACGGTCACGGGCAACTGCGCGTACTCGGCGGCCAGCTTGTCCTTCTGACTCATCAGCGCGTTGACCACCACGTCGGCGGTGAGCCGCCCTTCTTCGGCGAGCTTCCTCAGCCGTCCGATGGGCACGTTCAGACCATCGGCGAGCGCCTTGGCCAGACGAGGGCTGTTCTCGACGACAGAGTTGAATTCCTCGCCGCGCAGCACGCCCGAGGCCAGGGCCTGCCCGAACTGCAGCAGGGACGACTGCGCCTCGGTGGCCGATGCACCTGAGATACGCAGTGCTTGCGAGATTCTTTCGGTGAGCGAGAGGGCATCCTGCTGCTCTCCGCCCAGCATCCGCACAGCCTGTTGCAGCTTGCCGTAAAGCGTGGCGGTCTCCTGGATCGGCACGCCGATGCGCTGCGAGATGGCGAACAGTTCCTTCTGCGCGACCGTGTACTCGCGGCTGCCAGCGGTGGCGAGCTTGAGCCGCGCAGACATCATGTTCCAGGCGTCGGCGATCTGGACGATCTCCTGCACCTTGCCACTGGCCCAGTTGATGGTGAGGAAAGCCAGCAACTGCGTCTTGGCCTTGGCGACCTGATCGCCAAATGCGCTCATTCCGGCCTTGACCTCGGCCATCCCGGCGGCAGCTTTATCGCCTGCGGTCTTGGCGTTTGCGCCGAACTCGCCAAGACTGCGCTCGGCCGAATTGATTGCGCGTTTGAGCCCCTCGTCAGCGCCTTCGAGCGCAACAAGGATGGAAATGCGGTTTGCCATTTCAGTCCACCAGCCGCAACTGCTTCTCGATCCGTGCGGAGAGGCGCGGAATCCGACCGGCGACGATGCGTTCGACGTTCAGGCGCTTCTTGAGCTGCACCCGGGGCACCAACACGGCGATGGGTACATCTGCTCCACGTTTGAGCCGCTTGATGCCCTCGGCCTTGCGGTAGCGGCGCTTGAAGCCCGACAGTGGCCGGTCGTATTCCTTGATGTTCTCGGCCATCAGCACGATGTTCCCCTTGGCGTTCTTGATGAAGTAGGCGTTCCCACCGCGCATCAACTCGGCGATCTGCGCCTTGAAGCGTTTGCGGCCGACACGACCGTGCAGTGGGATCAGCATCCGGCCGGAAATAGAGCCGCCACGCTCGTGAATGCCCGACCACGGGATACGCGAGCCGACGTAGAGCGCAGGCAGCCGGTTCTTGTCCTTGTCGAGCACCTTGGCAGTGAAGCCCTTGACGAAGGACTTCTTGACCACCGTCATCTGGCCCGCGACGTGGCTGCGCACGTCCTGCTTGAGTTCGGCGGCCTCACTGGCAATGCCGCGCGCGACTACCTTCTGGACCTTCTCGCGGAACTCGCCGCCCCAGCGGCGCAACTGCGCCTGCGCGGCCTTGCTATCGATGCGAACCGAGATGCGCATGGTTTTGGAGCCTGTCGAGGGTCTGGTCGAGGTGACGCGAGTCGCCGCGTGCGCCGATGGCGATCAGCGAGAGCAGCCGGGCATCGCGTGCGGCGTCCTCACGCGCGGTGGCGGCGGCGAAGCCGCGCACCTGCGCAAGGGTGTAGTCGAGGATGTCGGGCAACCGGTGGCCGCGCTCGATCAGGTGCTGGACGGTGTCGAACCAGCCGTGGTCACTGCCACCGCCGCGCTCGTCTGCGCGATCAACCCGTCGAGCCGAGGCATCACCGTCCGGGTAAAAAAATCGGCGTTGACCTCAAGCACCTTGGCCGCCAACAGGATGGCCTGGTCGGCATCGAGTGCGTCGACCCACGCGCGGGGCTTGCCGACGGCGATGGACACTGCCGTCAGCAAGTCGTCGCCGCGCTCGCCGAACAGGGCCAGCCAGTCGATACCATCGCCGCCGATCTGCTGCATCACCGGCGTGATCGCGCGCAGGAAGGCGGGCATCTGGCCGACCTTGAGTGGCTTGATAGCCAACGGCTCCCCGTCGATGACCAGCTCCACCGCTTGCGGGATGAGGGTTTCCAGATCGCTCATGGCAGTCCCCATCACAGTTGCACGATGCGGCCGAACTGGCCAAGCACCGCGTCATAAGGCTTGGTGGTGTCGGCCAGGAGCGAGCCTTCCAGCTCGAACTTGTTGTACTCGTCCGAAATGAAGGAGATTTCCTTCAAGGGATCGAAGGCCACGCGGTACAGCTCGACCAGCACCTTGGCGTTGCCCTGCGCGGTGTTGATGCCTTCCAGGCGCAGGTAGCGCTCGGGCAGCGCCTGCGTGAAGATGCCGATCTCGGTGGCGACGCCGTAGCTGTAGGCGGCCTTGAACGGTGCGGTGAAGCCGGTGATATCCAGAAACTGGAGGGCACCGAAGTCGGTGTCGGCGGTGTAGTGCGTGCCTGCGGTCAGCGTCGCGGGCGTGCCCGCCGAGTCGGTCACCACCAGCGCCGACACCTTGGGATGGGCGAAGAAGTAGCGGTCGCCGACCACCGGAGCAGCGCCGCCGATCGTTTCGGCGGTCACAGTGCCTGTGCTGCCGGTGACGTGGTTGCCGTACAGCGCCAGCGCGAGGTTTTCCTTGGTGAACTCCTCGATGGTGAGGTTCACGGTGGCCGACTTTTGCTTGACCATCCGGTGGTCGAGCGAGCGCTGGCCGGTCTGGCTCTCGTAATGCTCCAGCACGTCGGTCTTGAGCGAGAGCTTGAGCTCGGCGACGTTGCCGGGCGAGCGCACTTCGATGGGCAGGCCGGATTCGTCGCGCTTGCCGAGGAAGACACGGCCCTGAAAACTGGCGTAGGTGCTCATGATTTGGATTCCTTGCGTTGGGTGGTGATGGGTCGGATGGGCTCAATGGGTGTGCCGTCGCCTTGCGGCTGGGGCTCGGGTACGGGCTGGCGGTCGTGGCGGGCGATGCCGTTGGCGATGAGCCAGTCGGCAGTGCTGCCATCCACATCGAGCCGTTCGCCCGCCTTGTAGGCTTGGCCCGCGTGGGTGTGCGGCTGAGTCAGAACGATGGAAGTCATGGGGGTCATCCTTTGGCTGAAAGATCGGTTTCGAGCGTCCGGTAAGTGATCGCATAGCGCGCCGGAATCGTGGCGGCCACCGCATCGGCGTCCTCGACGTCCCACTCGCATTCCTGCTCGCGGATACCCAAGGCAAGGCCACCCAGATTCCGGTCAGCCAGCAGCGCAGCATGGGCGGCGGTGAGCAGCCGGTCGGCTTCTGTCTCGGGAATTGCGGGAGGCACCGCGCGGGCCAGCGCGACGAGGCGCACCGTGAGCTCACGCGTCACGCGGTCGTTGGCACGCTCGGTGATGGATTCGGACTCGGGAAACACCACCAGCGCCGGGCATTGCTCCCGGCTGATGGCCACCGTGGGCGAGCGGTGTAGCGTGGCGCCGAGCGATTCCACCGGCGTGCGGACAGCCGCCATCACCGCGAGCAGAATCTGTTCGCGGATCGAGTTGCCGGACACGGCACTACACCCGGGTGAGCTGTGCGCGCATCTCCGAGCCGTCGCCCACGGCCCGGGTGCTACGCACCTGATAGATCACGCCATCGATCTCGACCGCCTCGCGCGGAACCAGCCCCAGGAACACCGAGGCCGGATACGACATCTGATAGTCGGTGGTCGAGGCCAGGCCGTCGAACACGGTGTCGTCCGGAGCGGCGAAGCCAACCGGGTGGCGCTGCGCTGTCGTGCCGTCCGAAGGACGCCAGAGGCAGTCCTTCAAGAGCCCGGCATTGGCGGCCGATTCGTAGATCTGCTCGACGAGACTCATCACGCCACCGTCAACTTCACCAGCACGCCCGGACGATGGCACATCGGCAGCGGGTTGGACTGCGTGTGCAGATCGGTGCCCCGGTCGAACTTGCGCGGCTCCTGCTTGGCGTACAGCGGCTGGCCGACCGTGTTGACGGTTTCGTTGAAATCCGCCGGTGCGAAGTAGGTGCCGAAGGTGTCGATGGTGCCCAGCGGGAAGGCATGAGCCTCGCCAGCGGCGATGAAACGGCGTGCGGTTCCGCTGGCATCGGTGGCCTGACCCCGGTACTCCTCGAAGGTAATACCGCCGTAGGTGAAGCCGCGACGCACGTCGTTGATGAGGATTGCCCCGTTCTGCCAGTTCTCGAAGGCCTTCTCGACCTTGGCGTGGCCGGTGAGCGCGGCGAAGAACTCCGGCGAGCACAGGCAATGGACACCATTCATGAACTCGCCTTTGAGGTTCTCCTCGATGGTTGCCAGCACCGTGGTGCACTTGGCTTTCACATTGGTGCCCGCCGTGCCGAGCTCGAAGGCCACCGCCTGCTGGGTGATATCGAAGGCATCGAACAGGTCGTAGAGAACCGAGCCGTCCGCGTCGAGGATCACGCCCTTGAGCGCACCCATGCGCAGGTGCTCCAGTGTGATCGCATGCTTGTTGCGCATCGTCTCCAGATGGCGCGCAATCACGCCTGCCACCGTCTCAGTTTCGGTTTCCGAGCCGAAGGCACGGATGCCTTGGACTTCCTCCGGCAGCACCACGTCGTCGTGCGGGATGTGCGGCACGACGAAAGAGCGCAGCTTGCGTTTTCCACGCACGCCAACCGTGCCGGGTGAACCCGGTGGCAGCGTAGGCAGCAAGTTGAGCACGCCGTTCATTTCCTCGACGACGATCTGGCGCTGCCGTACCGGCTTGGACGGCATCAGGTTCAGTTCTTCCAGACGCCCGTAGCGGTTGGGCAGGATGTTGATGGCGGCGGTCAGCGCCGTCATCGAGAAGGCGGGGTTGCTGAAGGGGTTGTTCATGGTCAGGCTCCTTGGCGAACGAGCACGCCCAGCGCCTTAAGCTGCGCAATGGCGGTGAGTTTTTCGGCGGTGGTGATGGCGTCGGGCCACGCGAGCGCATGGTGGGCGACGATGGCGTGGCGCGCGACGACGAGACCGTCGTCACGGTCGATCAAGGTGGCATCGCAGGCCTGTAGCAGCACGCCAGCGGCGACCTGCGTGCCGTCTTCTGCGGACGGATCGAGCTGTTTGAACTTGGCCGTTGCGGTGACGATGCCGACCACCGTGCCCAGCGGCAGGTTCTGGCCCGAAGCGACCGTGACGCGGTCGCGCGAGTAAAGGTTGGGGGCTTCGTACTTGAGCAGGTCGCCCAGGTTCAGAGGTTCGGCGAGAGCGGGCATCTCAGATCTCCTTCTTGGTGGATTGCGCTGCGATCTGCTTGGCGGCGTCGATCAGCGGATTGCTGGCCACAGGGCGCGCGGCATCGGGGGCGATGCGGCTGGTGATTTCGGGACTGGCTTCGGCCTGCGCCGCAAGCAGTTGGCTGCGCACCTTGGCGGGCGAGGACTGGGCGTCGAGGAAGCCCGCAATCAGGTCGGTTCGCCCGGCCAACGTGCAGGTCTGGGCGATTTCGACGGCGTCGGCCACGCTCAGCGCGGTGGCGGTGGAGGCGGCGGACGGTTGAGGAGGACTGCCAGCAGGATCAGCAAGAGGCCGATCAGGAGCAGCGGGGTCGGTTCGATCATTCATGGAAGACTCCATCTGGTGGTTGCGAAGAAAGCCCGCTTGGCTGGCCGGAGCCACCTGAGTCGGGAGTGGGGAAAGCGATTGCGTGAGTTGCGTGAGCGCGTCGTCGAGGCTGCCGACGGCATCGGCAAGACCGGTGGCAACGGCGTCCGGTCCGAAGAACAGGCCCGCTTCGGTGGCGCGCACGGCGTCCGCATCGAGGCCGCGATGTCGAGCGACCGTCTCGACGAACAGCTCGTAGACGCGATCCACCTCGGCCTTGAGAACCGCGTGCGCGGCGTCGGAGAGCGGCTCGTGCGGGTTGAGGTCGTTCTTGCGCTCGCCCGCGAACACGGCGGTGTAACGAACACCGTCTTTGGCGTCCTTGACGGATTGATCGATGTGCATGGCGATGACGCCAATCGAGCCGACACCGCCGGTGCGCGCGACGAACACGCGGGTGGCGGCGGACGCCAGCGCATAGGCTGCAGAGAACGCCATGTCGTTGGCCACGGCCCAGACGGGCTTCACTTGCGACGCCACGCGGATACGGTCGGCCAGATCGAACACGCCGCCCGACTCGCCACCCGGCGAGTCGATGTCGAGCAGGATCGCAGCGACCTCGGGGCTGGTGAGCGCGGCGTCCAGTTGCGCGGCGATACCGGTGTAGCTGGCGAGACCCGATTCGGCCTCGAGGCCCGAGGTTCGGCGCACCAGCGTGCCGTGGATCGGGATGACGGCAACCTTGCCGCTCGGAGGCCCAGGCGCGCGGGCCGCAGGCGTGTAACCCACGGGCGCGGCGAGGTCGGCGAGGCCGATGCGCGCACCGAGCACGGAGAGGATGATGTCGAGTTTCGGCCGATGAATCGCCAGCGGCACGCCGAACAGGCGCGCAGCCAGATGAGGTAGCAAAGTCATGGGAATCCTTCGGGAAAGCGGTCAGGCAGCGAATCAGGGAAGCGATTGGCTACCGGTGATGTCCGGCGCGTTGGCGCTGCGGTTGGGTTCCGAGCCGCCGCCGTCCTTCGACGTGTAGCGAGGATCTGAGTCGAAGATCAGGCCGAGGTCGTCGGCGCGCTGGTTGTCGGCGGCGATCTCACGGTCGACGTCTTCGGCGTCGTAGCCGTTGGCCGAGATGGCTTCCGAGCGGCTCATCAGGCCGGCGCGGATAGCCAGCAACATCGCTTTGAATTCCTTCTCCGGGTCAACCCACTGCCAGCCCTGGGGAATCCACTTCACCGCGAGGTACTGGCGGCGACGGGCTGGCCCACCACGCGCAAAGC
The DNA here is from genome assembly GCF_033110285.1 of Ottowia sp. SB7-C50. NCBI lineage: Bacteria > Pseudomonadati > Pseudomonadota > Betaproteobacteria > Burkholderiales > Comamonadaceae > Ottowia > Ottowia sp. SB7-C50. Next base: position 433,506 of record NZ_CP136995.1, on the reverse strand, counting down.
CCGGGGCATCCAGGGCCCCGGCGAGCACCGCCTGCTTCATCCAGGCCGCCCAGACCGGGCGGCACATCTGATGCACCAGCACGCCGTGCTGCACCATCTCGCAGCGACGCCGGAACTCCAGCAGCCCGGCACGGATAGACGAGTAGTTCACGCCGGTCAGATCGCCGGTCAACTGCTCGTAGGTGATACCAATGGCGGCGGCGACCGCGCGGAACTGGGTGCGCAGGAATTCGGAGTACGAACCGCCAACATCAGCCGGATCGGAGAACTTGATGTCCTCGCCCGGCTCCAGGATCTGCAGCGTGCCCGGCTCCAGTCCGGCAAGCGCAATCCCGTCGGCGTCCGCTGCACCTTCGCCCATCAGGTTGTCCTCAGGGTTGGCGCGCGTGACGAAACCCGCGAACATCGCGGCGGTCTTCTTGCGCACCAGCTCGGCGTCGTCGTACTGGTCGAGCTCGTTGAGCTTGACCAGGGCCCGCGACAACCATGGCTCGCCCCGGATCTGCCCCGGGCGCAGCACGCGGAACAGGTGAATGATCTCCTTGGCGTCGATGCGCACCGTGTCCATCCCGCCCTGGCCCGACATCGGAGCCAGTCGCCCGTCCTCCGGGTGCGAGCGGTACAGGTGGTAGGCCACGCGCCGCCCAAGGTTGTCGAACTCGATGCCGGAGCGCACGACGTTGCCGGACGGCAGATCGGTGTTCAGGTTGATGGGCAGGTGCTCGGGCTCCAGCAACTGGAGTTGCAGGGGCACCGACAGGCCATCCTCCGGACGGCGTGGCCGCAGGCGAATCAGGCATTCGCCACCTTCGAGCATCGCCCGACACGCCAGGGCCTGCAGGCCATAGAAGTCGGTCTGTCCCGCCGCGTCTGCTTCCTCAACCCAATCGCGCCACAGTGCTTGCACCTCGGCCTTGAACCGTTCGTCGCCAGACAGGCTCTGCGGCTTGATGCCGGTGCCGACCGCGTTGGCCACGAAGGCTTCGATACCGGCCTGCGCCCAAGCATTGCGGCGGACGAGGTCACGGCTCTTGCCGCGCAACTCGGCGTTGGTTGTCAACATCGCCGCGACCGCGCCCGGGTTGCCGGGCATCCAAGCCAGCGAGCGACGGCCACGACCTGCGGCTTCGTGTACTGGCGAGGCACCGAACAACCGGCGCACCGTTTGGGAGAACCACGCCATCTCAGAACCCCTTGCGCGTGGTGACGCGGATCTGGCGCGGCGCACCGGGCAGCAGCCCGGTTTCAGCCGCCTGCTGCAGCATTCCGCGCCTAACCTCGCGGATCGCGGCCATCAGTTCGTCGACCGAGCGGTACTCGACCGTCTTGTCGGCAAAGGTCACGCGCCGTTCGCCCTTGGCGAGCGCGCTCTCCAAGGCCTGGAGTTGGATTTCTGTGTAGGCCATCAGCGGTACACCACGAGGTTGATTTCGGACGAGTCGTCGAACGACGTTGCCGTCGTCGCGCAGGAGATGTCGACGTACTGGGCCGTCTTGAGGTCGGAGCTGGCGCGCACGACGGCCAGACGCTGCTGGCCGCTGTTGCTGCTGCTGCGCGCGAGCGCCGTCCAGCAGTAGTTGGCGTCCGGCATCGCGACGGCGAAATGCACGCGGTATCGGCCCGCCGCCGTGCGCACGACGCTGGCCACATTGCGCGCGCTGGCGATCACGACCTGGCCATTGACGTAGCCGAAGCTGACCCACACCCGGGCAAGGCCGGGATGTGTGGCGTCGATCTTGGACTTGACCTCGAAGCCGATGCGCGCCGCCAAGGCGGCGATGCTGGAGGCGAGGCTCATCAGGCCAGCACCCCGTCGAAGATCGCGACGAAGTCGGTGTCGGTGTTGCCGACATCGCTGGCCGCGACCGCACCGATGTTGGTGCGGGCCTGCAGTTGCTCGGCGACCGTCAGGGTCTGCGCCGCGTCGAAGCGCACACGCAGATTGACGGCGGCCAGGAGCGCGTCCAGACCCGTGCTGCCGTTCTGCAGGAGCTGCTGGATCTCGACCAAAGTATCGTAAGCGGCGTCCGCGCCACCGAGGATGTCGGCCTTGAGCGCGTCGAGTAGCGACACGATCTTGTTCGACGAGTAGGTGGTGGAGGTGGCGATCTGGTTGTCGTCGATGGCGGTGGCGGAAAGCACCGCCGCCTTCAGCTCGTTGATCGCCGCGACCAGACTTGACTTGTCGGTGGTGGACAGGCTGGCGAGATTGCCTGCGGTCGCCCGGACGTCGTTGAACTCTTGGGCGACGCGGATGACCAGGCTCTCGATGCGGGTGGCAAGACTCATGTGTTCTCCTTGGTTTGAAGCCGCCGCCGTCAGCGAAGCCAACGGCTTCGGATGACGCGCCGACCGGAATTGCGGGTGCCAGAAGCAGCGAGGCCACCGCGTTGGGTGGCCTCGTTCAATTCGATGTCGTGGATGGGCGGTGGCTCATCCGGTGGGGGGTGCTACCCCCAGTTGCCACTCCAGTTCGCGCCAGTGGCGTTCCTCGAAGCGATCAAGTCCCGCGCTGGATGCGGCCGCGCGGGCGTAGACATAGCAGTCCAGGGCCTCGTTGCGCTCGCGCATCTTTTGCCACTCGCGCACCGGGAAGCCGTTGCGGTCGCGGCGGGTGATCAATTGCTCCGCGCAGAGCTGCTGGATGAACTCGGCGTCGATCTTGGGCAAATGGACGAACCCGGCGGGAAACACCGGGGTCGAGCCGTCCTCGCCCACATCCGCGCTCTTGCGCAGGTTGTTGTAGAACTCCAGCTTGGCGATCCCAACCGCCACCGTGAACACCTTGATGCCTCGGCGCAGTTTCTTGCCACCCTGCGACACATCGATGGCTGTCGGTGTGCCGATCAGTGCGGCACCGCGCGGCACGCCCTTGACCGCCATCACGCGCGGATCGTGGCAGGCTCGCACGAAGGCGTAAGCCTCCTGCGTGGCAAAGCCGGTGTCCAGCGCGAAGCGCGCCAGTGGCATCGCCACCCCCGAGGCGTGCGTCCAGTTCTCGGCCAGCATCGCGGCCAGCGCCTTCCACACCGCGTCCCGTGCGGTATCGCCCATCAGGACTCGGTGCTCGATGAGCCAGGACTCCTTGCCGCGCCCAAAGGCCCAGATCGAGGCCTCGATGCGATCCTTCTGGACGTCGGCCGCACCCACCAACAGCAGGCCGTCAAGTGGCACGGTGCCCACGGAATAGTCCTCGCGGCGCTCGACCAGCCGTTGCCAGTCGGGCGCTTCGCCTTCCTCGACCCAGGTCTCGCCCAGCTCGGTGTTCTTGAAAGTCTTGATCGCGGCGGCTGATCCCGACTCCTTGTTGACGGCGGCTTCCCACGCGGCAGCGATGTCACGCCAGGAGCGCCAGCCCACCGGGCTGTACAGAGACGACAGGTGAAAGCCTGCCGTCTTGCCCTGTGCCATCGAACACCATTCGCCACGCTCCAGCATCCACGTCTTGTGATGCTCGGAAATCGCGGTGTCGCACGATTCGCAGATGTAGGCGGCGGTTTCCGGTTGCCCCTTGTCCCAGCGCAGTTGCTCGAAGCGCAACCATTGCGGGTGGTTGCAGTGCGGGCATGGCACGAAGTAGCGGCGCTGGTCGCTGGCCTCGTACTCGCGCTCAATGGCCGAGGCGCCAGAAATCGTCGGCGTCGACACGATGAAGATCTTGCGCCGGGCAAAGGTGCGCGTGCGCGCCTCGGCCAGCGAGATCGCATCGCCTTCACCCTCGACGTCCAGCGGATACCCGTCAACCTCGTCGAGGAACAGGTAGCGCACCGGCATCGAGCGCAAGCCTACCGCGCTGTTCGCCCCGGTCATCACCAGTACGCCGCCCCGGAACTCCTTGGCCAGAATGGTGTTGCCCGAGTCGCGCGAGCGCGCCGGGGCGATCAGTTCGGCCAAGGCGGACGATTCCTCGATCAGCGGGTCGATCCGCTGCTTGGAGTTGCGCTTGGCCATCTCCACCGTTGGCCAGACCGCCATCATCGGGCCCGGCGCGTGGTGGATGACGTAGCCGATCCAGTTCGACCCCATCTCGGTCGCACCAAGCTGCGCTGCTTTCATGAACACCACACGCTCGACCGGCGAGGTCGGCGACAGGCAGTCCATGATGGCCTTCAGGTACGGCGTGCGACTGGTGCGCCAGCGCCCCGGCTCGGCAGACGCCTTGCTGGAGAGCATCCGGTGGCGATCTGACCATTCCGATACCGTGAGCAGCGGGTCGGGAGTAAGCCCGTCGCGCCACGCCCGTTCGATCTCCTGCGCGCCTTCGTAGTCCATCGTCATCAATCCACGCGCGGGCGCAGCTCGCCCAGCTCAATCAGGTGCTCGCGCACGGCAGCCTCCAGGGTCACGTGCATCTGGTGCGCATCGACACCGAGCGCGGATGCCATCTGCCCGGAGATACGCGCGGGCCAGTTCAACCACGCGTCGCGCTCGATGCGCGCGAGTTTAAACACGTGGGCCACGGCCTGCGCCCGATCCACCAGTTCCTTCTTGCGGTGCGCTAGCTCCACCTTGTTGAGCTGGGCTTTGAGCACTTCGTTGACGGTGCGCGCCTGCAGCAGCGATGTACCGCCCGTCGACAACGGAGGGGCGCCGGGTTCGGGCACCTCACGCTCGGGCAGTACGCGCGCCTTCGCGGGGCTGACCTTCTCCGGCGCTGCCGCCTTACGGGGTTGCAATGTGTTTTGTGCCCACTGCGCGTCGGCGGTATCCGGATCAATCGTGCCGTCTGGCAGCGGTGTGATCCGCCCGGTGTCGATGGCCTTCTTCACGGCCACGTGCGACACGCCACGGTGGCGCGCGTAGGCGCGAATGGAGAGTCCCATCGTCACCTTCAATCATTTGTTCGTCATTTCCGCAGATTGAGCTTGGCTTCCATCGGGAACAGCGCGTTCATCACGTCACGCCAACCAACCCCGAAAGGAAAACGCCATGAGCCAGATCGACACCATCCTCACCCTCATCGCCCAGAAGCATCTCGGCATCGAAACCCTGCAAACCCGCAACGCCGACAGCCTCGACTTCCACGACACGGCGGTGTGGTGCCTCAAGGACGCGTTGGAAGCGGCCTTCAAGGCGGGCGTCGAATTTGGCGCATCGAGCCCGAAGGCCTCGGAAGCGGAAATCGCCAAGGACTGATTGGAAACCGACGAAGCCAGGCAGAAAGCGCTTGGCTTCAGTCCCAGACAGCGCGTTCATCACATCGTCATCCCCCCCCCCCGAAGGAGCAGCCCATGACCACCACCAACCTGACCCCGGCCCAACACGCCATCCTGGCCAAGGCCATCAACACCAGCGCGGGCAAGATCGACTGGTTCCCCGACAACATCAAAGGCGGCGCGCGCAAGAAGGTGCTCGACGGGTTGTTCAACCGTGCCCTGATCACCAGCGACGGCACCGACTGGTTCGTCGCCGCCGAGGGCTATGACGCCCTGGGCATGCCACGCCCGGGAGTGAACAAGAATGGCATCGGTCAATTCGAAGCCAATCTCGACCAGATCATCGCCAACGCAGAAGGCGCGCCAGCCGCCACGAGCGATCCCGAACTGGAAGCCGCTGTAACCGCCGCCGAAGCAACGTGGCAAACAAAGACTAAGACCACGCCGCGCACCCGCGACAACAGCAAGCAAGCCGAAGTGATCCGGATGCTGCAACGCCCCGAGGGCGCAACCATCGGCCAGATCTGCGCCGCCACCGGTTGGCAGGCGCACACGGTGCGCGGCACGTTCGCCGGGGCTTTCAAGAAGAAGCTGGGCCTGAGCATCGTGTCGGACAAGCCGGAGGGCGGCGAGCGGGTGTACCGCATCGCCTGATCAGAAAGATCGAGAAAGAGGCCAAGCGGCGCTTGGCTTCTCAATCGAACAGCGCGTTACTACGGGTGTCGCAACGATCAACCCGCAGGAGCCTGAGATGAACACCACCACGCAAATTCCCGCCACCCAGAACGATGCCTGGGGCTTTTGGGGCACGATGAACGAGCACGCCAGCGCTGCATGGCCCCTGGCGATGACCGCCATCTCGGACGCCACCAGCCAGCCCCTCGAATCGGTAAGGGTCTTCCTCGACAGCCGCCACGGCCGCCACTTTGCAGACGACGTCCAGAACGGGCTCTATCAGGGCCAGCCCCTGGCGGGCGCGATCAACGCCGCCACCCAACGCTGGATGGGCTGGACGATTGGCCGCCAGACCAGCAAGCAATACGGCATCCCGCGCGGCCTGCCTTACCTGACGGGCTTCGTGATTCACTGCGAGATCGTTGAGGAGTCGCTTGCCGCCTGATCGAGCACCGCGTCATCCGCCTCGCGGGTGGCCTGCTTGCCGGTGAAGTCCTCCCACCGACGCACGATCACATCAACGTACTTCGGATCGAGTTCGATCAGCCGCGCGATGCGGCCTGACTTTTCCGCCGCGATCAGCGTCGTGCCAGAGCCACCGAAGGGGTCGAGCACCACGTCGCCGGGGCGGCTCGAATTGCGGATCGCGCGCTCGACCAGCTCGACCGGTTTCATCGTCGGGTGCAAGTCGTTCTTCTGCGGCTTCTTGATGTTCCAGACGTCGCCCTGGTCCCGGTCGCCACACCAGTGCCGCTGTGCGCCCTCGGGCCAGCCGTACAGGATCGGCTCGTACTGGCGCTGGTAGTCGGCGCGCCCCAGCGTGAAGGTGTTCTTGGCCCAGATGATGAACGTCGACCACTTGCCACCGGCGGCGCGGAAGGCAGCCTGCAGCACATCCAGTTCGCTGGAGGACATCGCCACGTAGATACTGCCCCGGCAATGTGTGACGGTGGGTGTCAATGCCGCCAGCAGGAAATCGTAGAACCCGTCGCCCAAGTTGTCGTTCAGGATCGCACGATCCTTGCCGCGCATCTTGTCCTTGGCGCTGTTGGCGTAATTCACGTTGTACGGCGGGTCGGTGAAAACCATGTCCGCCACGTCGCCTTGCATCAGTCGGTCGTAGCTCTCGGCCACGGTCGCGTCGCCGCAAAGCAGTCGATGCTGGCCCATGATCCAGACATCGCCCGGACGCGAGATGGGTATCTCGCTGACCTCGGGCACCGCATCCTCATCGGTCTGGCCCTCGTTGTCCGGCTCTTCGCCCGCGATGAGTTCGGCCAGCGCGTCGGCGTCGAAGCCGGTGATATCGAGGTCGAACCCTTCGAGTTGCAGGGCTTCCAATTCGATCCGCAACATCGCGTCGTCCCATCCCGCGTTCTCGGCGATGCGGTTGTCCGCGATGACCAGCGCGCGGCGCTGGGTCGGGCTCAAATGGTCGAGCACGACCACTGGCACGATCTCCAGACCGAGTTTCTGTGCGGCGGCCAGCCGACCGTGGCCAGCGACGATGATGCCGTCGCTGCCTGCCAGGATCGGATTGGTGAATCCGAACTCGGCGATGCTGGCGGCGATCTGCGCCACCTGCTCCTCGGAGTGGGTGCGCGCGTTGCGAGCGTAGGGCAGCAGCTTGGCCGTAGGCCACTGCTCGATCTTGTCGGCCAGCCAGTTCATGCCACCACCTCGGCATCAAGGGTGGTGGTGCGCTCCGCAGCCACCTGCTCGAAGGACTGACCCGTGGCGATCAAGGTGATCGGTACGCTGGGGTGGTTCTGCTGGAAACGTTTGATGGCCACGTCCACGTACTGCGGTGCAATCTCCACGCTGCGGCAGATCCGACCGGTGCGCTCGGCGGCCAGCATCGTCGTTCCGCTGCCGCCGAAGGGTTCGAACACGATGTCGCCCGCGTCGGTGTAGGCCTCGATCACGAACTCCGGCAGGGCCACCGGGAACACGGCCGGGTGGTCGATGTCCTGGCCGATCTTGCCCTTGTGGCGCATCACTCGGATCACCGAGTCGGGGATGCGGGTGTCTTGCGTCGGCAGCCCCTTGTGCGTCCAACCGCCCACCTCGCCATCCTTGCCGCGCATCGCGGTGGACGACCCGTCGGCGCGCAGGTGCGACTCCTGGCCCGCGTGCTTGCAGGGGACGATCTTGTTCGGCTTGCGGCTTTCGCGGTTGAAGTGGAAGACGAACTCGAAGCTCGGCGCGAAGCGGCCAGCCCAGTCGCCGGGCATGCCTGGCCCTTGATCCCAGACGTACCACGCAAAGCGCCGCCAGCCCTGCTGGCGCATCCAGCCGAGCCACGCGTCCCAATACGGGATCACTTCGTTATCGCGGTGGATGAGGCCAAGGTTGACCAGCACCTGACCGTCGCCAGCCATTGGCAGGTGCGCGAACACTCCGCGCATTAGGCCATCCCAGTCGGAGATGCCGCCCGAGGTGTAGTCGCGCTGGTTGCCGTAAGGTGGCGAAGTGAAGCACAGGCGAGCGACGTCACCTTGCATCAGCGCAGCGACTACGTCCCGGTCAGTGGCGTCGCCACAGATCAGGCGGTGCGGTCCGATGGCCCAGACATCGCCGGTACGCGACACCGCCACGACAGGAGCATCCGGCACCTCGTCAGCAGCGTCAGGTTCGTCGGCTTCGGACTCGGGTTCATCATCCGCAACGGCCACCGCACCGGTGAGCAGTGCCTCGATCTCGGCATCCTCGAAGCCGGTCAGGGCAAGGTCGTATCCTGCGTCGGAGAGCTCGGCCAGCTCCAGCGCCAGCATCTCTTCGTTCCAGCCTGCATCCAGTGCCAGCCGGTTGTCGGCAATCACCAGTGCCCGTTTCTGTGCGACGGTCAGATGGGCCAGTTCGATCACTGGCACCTGCTCCAGCCCGAGCTTGCGCGCAGCGGCCAGACGCCCGTGTCCGGCGATGATGCCGTTGTCGCCATCGACCAGGATCGGGTTCGTCCAGCCGTACTCGACGATGCTGGCCGCGATCTTGGCGATCTGGCTTTCCGCGTGCGTGCGCGGATTGCGGGCGTAGGGAATCAGCGCCTCGACCTTGCGGTACTCGACGTTGAGCGTGTTCAAGATGGAAGTCCCAAAAGAAAACCCGCCGAGCGTTGCTGCCGGGCGGGTTGGGTGAAAGTAGATTCTGGAGGGGTGGTAACTGCGCCTGGTGGTGGTAACCTGGGCCGGTAACCTGGCCGACTGGTAACCTTGCCCGCGACCTGACGCTAAAAAAGCGTCGCGCTCGCGCCCCCCCGCATTGGATTTTCGGCAGGAAGGACCCCTTTCGCCTGGGCCGTCCCTCTCGGTCACACACCTCGTGCGACCATAGCCGTCACTGTATGCCCAAACGACCGGATTTGTTGCAGGGGCAAAAGCCGCTCTGCTCCGCTGATCGCCGCTGATGTCCGACCCCGCGCGCCAAATCACGCCAAATCACTACGCCGTGACGACGCCATTGAGTTGGTCGGTGACCGTCTGCAAGGCGCGCTGCCAGCGCCGCCATGCCGTCGTGCGGTCGCAGGCGAAGCGGATGGTGATGTCGCGCCAGCCGTAGCGCTTGGCGCGCATCCACACGAGGTGGCGCTGCTCGACCTCCAGCCACTGCACCCACTTCATCGTCTCCAGCATACGCTCGATGGCGTCCGGCGTCGGAGGAAACGGTCGATAGACCGTCTCGTCGGCCGCGAAGGCTTCCCACTCCTTGCGCACGATGATCGGCCAGGTGTTGAAGTAGCCCTGCACACGCACGGGCGGCAGGCGTCGTCCGGTGCTGGCCGCCTCCTCGAAACGCGCGGCCACGTCTTCGATTGTCCAAGCAGCGCGACGGTCAGCCATGGTGTGTGCCTCCCTGTCCGTAGAGACGTTCGCCGATGCGCCGGACGAACTCGCGCTCGATGAAGTCCAAGCGTTCGTCGGCGGCGTTGACGACGAGGATGTGCTGGTCGCGCCAGCCACGTTGCTTCATCGCTTCGAGGTCGGTGGTCGCGGGCTGGAGGCGGCCCAAGGGGCAGCGATAGGTGGGTGTCGGAATCTTCATCTCACGCCTCCTGATCCAGATCGTGCTGTGCGATGGCCCAATGCAGCAGCGCCAGCGCGTCGGCCTCGTTGTCGTCGCCGGGCGTGTGGCCACGCGCGCGGATCGCCGCGATCATCTCGTCCTTGCCCGCGTTGCCCTTGCCGGTCGCGTGCTTTTTGATCGTGCCGACCGGAACACCTTGGTATGGGATGTTGTGATGCTCACACCACGCGGTCAGGTGTCCCATGAACCCGCCGTAGGCGTGCGCCGCATCAACACCAGCGTGCCGTCGAACTTCTTCGAAGAACACCGCGTTGATGTGGTTGCTGGCCGAGAGCAGTTCGTTGAGCCAGCGCTTGAAACGGAGGAAACGCATGCCGCCCCCCCTCAAATCGCTGCGGCTTGAAGTGCTCCGTGCCGCTGGTGATAGTTCCGTCCAGGTGGAGCAAAGCCCACCCGGTGTGTGTGCCCAGATCAAGGGCCAAGATCGTCGTGTTCATCGTCGTGCTCCAGTTCGGGGGCGAGTGACGGATACGACGGGTTCTCTGGAGAACAGCCCTTACGTGCGCGCACGCGTAGCGCGTCAATCAGGAAACCCGTCAAATCCGTCACTCGCCCGGATTGCTCAGTCATCTCGGTAGGGGTAGCCGTGGCTGTACGGCTTGGGCCTGAGGGCGATGCCCGTGATGCCACGTGCGCCCCCGGTCAGCCGACACTTCTCGAATTTGCGGGCCGCCAGCAGTTCGGAGAAGCGCTTGACCGAGCCCACGTACTCACCCGCGCGCTCAGCCCATTCGCGCCAGTCGGCGAACAGTTCGGAAACGCCTTCGCGGTGGGTCTTGGCCAGCAGGCAGCGCTCTTCGATCCACTGCCCGAGCGCGTCCTCGGCCTCGAAATACTCCTCAGTCGCCGACACCACACTGGCGGGCGGCTTCAGGCCTTGGCGTTGCCAAAGGCTGCAGCCCTCGACTGCCCACGCCAGAATGCCGTCCCGCTCCTTGAGCAACTTCTCGGTCAGCCTGCCGTCACGCCGTTCGGGCGGGATCGTCACCGTGAACGGGATCAGGTGCAGTCGGCGCTTCATCGCCTCGTCCACGTTGCGGATCGATGGCTTGTGGTTGCCTGCGATCACCAACTTGAACTGCGGCACGTACTCGAAGAAGTCCTGGCGCATGAAACGCGCAGACACCTTGTCGCCACCGGTGATGGCCTTGACCTTGGATTCGTTCCAGCGCCGACCCTGTTCGGTTTCGATGGATGACACAAAGCGTGCGCCGCGCAGACCCGCCAGATCGGTCGGATGCCGGTCAGTGCGCGCCTCCATGAACGTGTCCATCGGCGCGTTGGCCGCGTAGTCGCCCAAGATGGTGGTCAGGACGTTGACGAACACCGACTTGCCGTTCGCGCCCGTCCCGTACAGAAAGAACAGCGCGTGCTCGCTAGTCACGCCCGTCAGGCAGTAGCCGACCATCAGTTGCAGGTAGGCCATCAACTCGGCGTCGCCGCCAGTGACGTCGGCCAGGAACGCGCGCCACGTCGGACTGTCGCCCTGCGGTGTGGCCGTGCTCACTTTGGTCATCCGATCATCGCGCCGGTGCGGTCGCATCCGGCCCGTGCGCAGATCAACCACGCCGCCAGGTGTGTTGAGCGCCCAGACGTCGGCATCCCACTCCTCGGCGGTGGAGGCGTGCTTGGGATCGGAGCGTGCGATTTTCTCGACGGACGAGATCGTGGCGGAGCTGGCCAGCTTGCCTGTGAGCCGAGGGCTGTCCGCCTTGAGTGACGCCATCCGGCAGATACCGCGCGCCAGATGAGACACATAGAGAACCTGATCCGGATTCCAGCGCACGCCGGTCCAGACCAGCCATTTGCCCCAAAGCGCGCAGTAGCGCCAGTCCTCGCCATAGCGGCGTGTGAAGGCCGAGGACAAGCCGTCCTCCGTAGTCCAGTCGACACCGGTCAGCAGATCCGGTGGTGGCGTCTCCTCGACCGACCGCATCACCGGCATCCGCTCGCCGACGGCGAGGAAGCCCCTCACATCGAAGCCGTCCGGAATGGCGTCAGCCGCATCCCATCCTTCCGGCTTGTCATCGGGTGGCACCAGGATGGCGACCGTGGTCGCACCCGCGTTCAGGATTGCTTGCGATGCACGGTCAGCGTAATCCCAGCCTGGCGCGTCCCGGTCAGGCCAGATCAGCACGGATTTGCCCGCCAGCGGCGACCAGTCGGTCTTATCGACGGGAGCGTTTGCGCCATGCATGGCCGTGGTTGCCACCACGCCGATGGCGATCAGGGCCTGCGCACACTTCTCGCCCTCGACCAGCACAACGTGACCAGCGGCAGCCAGCCCCGGCTGGTTGTACAGCGGGCGCGGATCAGGCGGAGTCATCTTGCGCCGCTTGGCATCCCACGGCCGGAACTCCTTCTTGCGCCCGGGTGGGTCGTAGCGGTACACGACCGCAATCAGTTTGCCGGTGGCATCGAAGTAGTCCCACTTGGCCGTGGCCGGGCCGAGATCATCAACCGGATCTTCCTTCTTGGCGCGGCGTACCGGCACTGATCGCGAACGACCGAGCAGTTCAGCTGCCTCGTCGAGCACCCGGGGAAAGTCGGTGTGGACGTTGGCCCCGAGGTAGGCGGCGATCAAGGCAAAGATGTCACCGCCATCGCCCGTGGCACGATCCGTCCAGAGACCGGCCTTGTCGCCTTCGAGTACCACCTCAAGACTGTCGCCCGGGCTGCCCAGGATGTCCCCGATCAGAAACTTGCCACGACGCTTCTTTCCTGCCGGGAACATCGTGGTCAGGACTGATTCCATGCGTGCGATCAGTTCAGTGCGAATCTCGTCCCGCTCGCTGTCATTGACGTTGCGCCGGCCCGTTTCTCCCGGTGGTGATGTGTCATTGAAATCAAGCATCGGCACCACCCTCGTGTGACGTCTGCTGCGCAGCGATCCAGGCTTCCAGTTCGTTGGGTTTGAAGCGAACCAGTTTGCCGACGCGGTAATGCGGAATGCGACGCTCCTGTCGCTCCTTGGCTTGTGAGAGCCAATACGACGGCAGGTTGAACATCAGTGCAGCCTGGCGGACGTCGATCAGCTGCTCGCCCAGTACGTGATTCAAATTCGAGGTATTCATGCTTGTGTCCTCCAGCAGCGGTCTTGCCACGCGCACATCCGGCATTCAAAGTGGGTCGAGTCATGGAAGGCGCGCGGCAGGAGCTCTCCCGCCTCGGTCGCCGTGATGACCTTGACCGCCCGATCCGACATGCGTTGGGCTAGTGCTGCGTCAAAGGGCACGAGCTCGGTGTAGATCTCCATCGTGTCGGCGTTGAGTGCCGTGAAGATCGCCGGGTGCTCGTGCAGTTCAAGATAGGCTTGGTAGATCGCCACTTGCGCGGCGTAGACGGGCTTGGAGAGAGTCAGGCCCTTCTTGTCCAGATCGCTCCAGGACTTGTTGCCGAGACACTTACATTCCCAGAGCGCGGGATAGGCGAAGCCCTCGGGGCCGCCGACGATGACGCCGTCGATGTGGCCCTGCAGGCGGCCATCGGCCACCGAGAAACCGAACTGCTCGCCGTCGGCCTTGCGGGTGCGCAGGTCAAAGCCCGCGTCTCGGAGCCACGCGACCATGCAGTCCTCCATGACGTGACCGCGTTCGAAGATCCGCAGCATTCGGCCCGGGGTGTCTCGCCCGTGGTCGATGGGTGCCTTGGCGTACTCGAACTGCAGCGCCCGCTCGCAGGCCACGCCGAGACGTGAGGCCCCGAGGTACTGGCGCTCGGACTGGCGGGCGCGAGCCTGTTGCAGGCCCGTGTCCACCAGGGTGGTGACCTGACCCGAGATGCTCGATGAGGAGTTGAAGTCGATCATGGCTTCTTCCCCTTCGGCTCTTCCCAGGGCAGGTCGTCCTCCAGATCCGCGAACGGGTTGGCCAGAGGGTCGGGCGCAGGCGTCATGCCGCGTACCGGTGGGTACTTGCTCGCCTCGTGGTGCGCGACCATTGCCTCGGTGTAGCAAGTGACGATGACGTCGATCACTTGCAGCGCCTCGGCTTCGGAGTAGTCGCCCAGCGGCTTGGTGAAGCCAATCTCGCCTGCAGCCTCGCCGAAGGCCTTGAGGCACTTCTTCATCGCGGCTAGTTCGACATCAGATGGATCGATCATGGCGACCTCCGTACTGTCGACGCGACCTTCCTTGACCCGCAGCCAGTTGCCGTACAGCGCATGAAACGCGTTTTGGCAGCGTTGTGAGCAGAACACCCAGTCGATGGGATAGCGCCGGGGATGGCCGACACCGTGACGGTTGTCGGTGTGGCCGAATCCCCGGGCCTGTCGTTTGCAGACCCAGCATTTCATCTGCCTCCCTCACTGTGCCCACGACGGCTTGCCGGTCACCGGTGCGCGTTGTGGAGCCGGTGCCTGATACGCAGGCGCAGCCGCCTGCGCCGGAGCGCCGGAATGTCCACTGCCCGGAGCCTTGGGCGGCACGCCCATCAGTTTTGCGTAGTCGGGGTGATCAGGCTCGACCGCGATCTTGACCACGTTCCGGTCTTGGCCCTTGCCATCCTTCTCAATGTCCACGCGCGCCAGAAACTCCAGGCCATCCAGTTCATGAAAACCCTGGATGCGGCGCGCGGCGGCGGCCTGCGGGCTGTTGTCCTGGGGATGGACGTTGCGGGCGCTGTTGAGCGCGGCGCGGATAAAGCTGCGCCCCATCTGACCCCAGGTCGGCCCCTTCTTGGAGTGCAGGCCGATGTTGCTCCACATCTTGCGCTTGGCATGGTCGCCCGCCGTGACGACAAACTCGGCGGCGAGGTAGACAGAGCCGGTTTCGAAGGACTCGGTGGCGTAGCCGCCGCCCCAGCCTTGTTCCGGATCGTCATAACCACCGGGCTTGATGGTCATGCGCACTGGCACGACCGCGCCCTTGGGGATCAGGTCAAAGCCCGACTGTTGGGGATCGGCATCTTGGAAATCAAAATAGTTGGACGACATGGCGATTACTCCTTGGATTCGGTGGTGTTTTCTGTAGTGGGTGTGCCGCTGCTGACGGGCATGGGCGCTGGCGACTGGCCAGCGCACTTGGCGATCAGTGCGCCGAGATGCGGCGGCTCCAGCAGGTCGAGACGACCGCTGCGGTCTTTGGCCGGGAAGCCGTAGGGATTGACGGTGTGGGTGACGAAGGCGCGGTAAGCACTGCCGTCGTCGGCCTTGATCTCGGCCAGTGTTACGACCTCATCGACAATGCCGGGCAGCTCCAGGCTGGTTTTGCTGCCTTCGATCTGCGGCACGAACACCTTGCGGTTGTAGTCGTCGAGACGTTCGTCGAGGATGGCGACGAACACCACGTTCTTGCCGCGTGCGTGCTGCAGATGAGTCAGTGCGCCGATCATTTCCTGGCCAAGCAGGCCATATGCGGCGCGCAGATCGGGTTTGCCGCTACGGTCGCTGGTGGCACCTGGTTGCGTCTTGCACCATGCGAAGCACTGCCGGGACAGCTGCGTGATCGAGTCGAGAAAGAAGGTCTGGTAGCGGTCGAGCTGCGTCGGGCTGCCAAATTTCTCGATGACGTGGTCGTAATGCGCCTGCGAGAACGCGCTCTCCGGCGGCAGTGACTTGTCCGGGCCTGCGAGGAACACGAAAAAGTCGCGGCTTTCCGGCCACGAGGCCGGGCGGATGGTGTCGCCCGGCCAGTCGGCCACGGCGAGGTCGCCCGCCTCGATGTCGAGGAACAAGGTGGTGGCAGGGTCGAGGTCTTTGAGCCGGGTGGTCTTGCCGATGCCGGATTTGCCCAGCATCAGCAACTTCACACCCTTGCGCTCGGCCAAGCGCTGCTGCGCGGAAATGATCGGGAGGGACATCACGCCACCTCCTTCAGTTGTTCCGCGACCGCCGGATTCCAGAGGATCTGGTAGCCGCTGTGGCCGTTGCGCGAGTACGGCATGGCTTCGGCCCATGCTTCACCGGCCTCGGTCAGTTCCCACTCGTCCCGGTCGTTGCGGAACTGAAGGCCGCCGGATGCCAGCAACTGGTTCGTGGCCTTGGCTGAGCGACTCAGTAATTTGCCGAGCTGTGTGGCGTTGAGCGAGCAGATCGGCTCGTTGGCGGCAGGCAAAGCGCGTCGCAGCACTTCCGTGGTCAGGCCGGTGTTTTCCTGAATGCAGGTCAACGTGGCAGCCATTGCAATGCCGGTCTTGACGCCCGGTACCTTGGCGACCGCTTCGCCGATCAGCAGGATGGCGGTGACGCGATCTTGGGTCGGCGCGGGCAAGGCAGCCATCGTGGTGGCGGCGGAATACGCGCCTGTCTTGCGGATTGCAGGCAGCACTTCACCGGTGATCCAGCGCTTGAAGCGCTTGGCGGCATCCTTGGTGCTACCTAGGATCAGGGCGTAAAGCCCCGACTCGTTGACGTGGTTTTGGCGTTGACGGCCACCCGCCGTAAGGGTCTCCAATTTCTGGAGATCCTCGGCATCGACGTGGGACTTGATCGCCTGAGACGGATTGCCCATCTCCAGGGCGTCGCAGACATCGGTGGCGTTGAACCACGGCTGCCCGAGTTCATCGACTTGGACGCGCACGGCGTGCGCTTCGAACTGGAAGGGAATGATCGCGCTCATGATCAGTCCTCCCAAGACACATCGGCGATACGGTCGGCTCCACGCGCGGCACGTTTGCGCACCTCGGTGTGGAGTTCTTCCAGCGCGGTGCGGCGGCGGCCGAGCGCCAGCGATTCCGCGTTGCCTGTCTGGATCGCAAAAGCCAGCTCGTCCACAGTGGCGGCATTGAGCGGGACAACGACGTCCTGACCGTCCGCGCGGCGATATCGGATTTCGTCAGGGAGGTGTTCGCCGTAGATGGACGGCAGCTGTTGACGCAGCGAGGCGATGAGATTGGTGCTCATGGTCATTACTCCGAATCGATGGAAAGGGTGAAAGACGGCTTGCCGGAATCCACGGTGCGAGCGGCGGCGAACTGCTGTTGCAAAGCAGGCGGCCAGTTCGTGAAGCGGGATTCGGAGACGGACAACTTGATGTCGAGGTAACCCTCGACCTTCTCGCCTGAGGCGACGATGCGTTCAGCGATCTCAGCCAGTTGCTTCTGATCCCAGCTGACCTTCTTGGGTAGCTCGAACTTCAGGTGCAGCGGGCCATCGCTGATGTGTGCGGTGCCGAAGTCACGGCCGGACTCGCGCAGCGCGGTGCGTGCCTGCTCGCCGTAGCACTGATCCAGTGCCGCATCGAACTTGGTGCGCGCCTTCTTCAGCCAGTCGATGGCTGCATCGAGGTTCCTGTCGATCTCGTGTTTCTGCGCGGGCGGCAATGCGGCCAGTTGGCTGACCGACATCTCGGCGATCTCGGCAGGGAAGATGGTGATGTCATTCATCGCATCTCTCCTCAAACCGCCGCGCGTTCGGATGTCGAGTCGTGCAGCGCTTCGCGCTCAAACTCGAGGATCGCGTCGACCGGGTAGCCGACACGCTTGGACAGCTTCAGGTAGCGTGGACCGCGACCCTCACTGCGCCAGCGCTGCAAAGTCTTGGGGCTAACGCCCCAGCGTTGCGCGAGCTCGTTTTCGTTGAGCACGCGGCGATCACCGGGTGACATGGTGTTGATCGCCTGCTGTGGCGACCGGGGGATACCGCTGGTTGGTGTCTGCATGGAATGCTCCTGTGACGTTGTTGAGTAACAGGTGTCATTCCAAACTTCGGGTGGCGAACCTTTAAGGGACGCAATGGCGAACCACGACGGAACTCCAGGTTCGCCAATGGCCCAGTGCAGAAAAGCAAACGGCGAGCACATGGCTCGCCGTCATCGGGTGTGTCTGGAAGCAGATCAGGCGTCGGAGAAACCGAGCAATCGACGCTGCGCAGCCCAATCGCGCGGTAGTTGCTCTTGGCGGCCACGCAAGGTGTGCAGATTCAGGTGGCGTGGCTGACGTCCTTCGAATATCGCCTCCACGATATCGGGGGCCAACATGGTCATGCGCAAGACCTCGGCAGCCCAGCCCGGTTCCACTTTGAAGGCGTGCGCCAAGTCCGTTGTCGTGGAGTAGGTGCCATCGTCGATCAAGCGCTTCCAGTAGAAGGCCTTGCCCAGCGTTTTGATCATCGGCACATCGAAGCCACCGATTCGGTCCGCGATCTCGGGGGCTGGCGGTATCAGCAGCTTCCGGTTCTGGCGGCGCTTGATCGTCAGGGGCACCAAGGTGACCCGCTGCCCCTCGCTGACATAACTTCGCGCCTCGGCTCCAATCTCGATGCGGACGGCGCGCTGGCGCTGGTGGGTCGTGGCATTCATGCCAAAGCCTCCTCGACACGCTCTTGGGACTCTTCGATCAAGGGATGCGTGCTGATGTCCGCACCGAATCCGATCCAACCGTCCTCCCGCCAAACGATATCCAGGCCGTGCCCGCGTAGTTGCACGCGTTCGATCAACAGCCGTGTGATCCGTTGCTGCTCGGCGGGGAACAGTTGCGACCACACGTCACCGATGCGCTGCATGGCGACCACCACCTGTGCCTCGTCCAGCGTCGACCCCGCCGGATGCTGCTGGCAGGATCTCCACACTGCGATCAGCATTTGCGGCGATGAGAGCGCAGCATGGATTTGCGCCAACACGGCATCTTCGATCTCGGCGGCTGGCAGGTGGCCCACGTCCGGAGTATGTGGAGCCAGGCTGGCACCGGCGTTGCGCCGCTTGTGCAGGTAAGGCACGTAGTAGCGGTACTGCCGACCATTTTTCTTTTTGACGAAGGAGTGCAACATCCGTTGGCCATCCGGTGCAAACAGAAGTCCCGCCAGCAGTGCCGGATGCTTGGCTCGGTGTTCGCGCGGTGCCTGCTTTCGCCTCTCAATGAAGGCGTGTGCCCCGTCCCACAATTCTTGAGAAATGATGGGGTCGTGCTGGGCCGAGTACCACGTCTCGTGATTGCAGATTTCACCGAGGTAAATGCGGTTACGTAGCAAGGTAAAGAGGTACTGCTGATCGATGCTGCGCCCCAATCGCTCCCGACCGGACTGGGTGACCCATGCCTTGGTGGTATGCCCTTCGATTTCCAATTCGCGGACGAGTCGCGCAGCCGAGCCGTGCTCGGCATAGCGGCGGAAGATGTCACGCACCAGCGCGGCTTCACGTTCATTGATGACGAGCTTGCGTTCGACCACGTCGTATCCAAGAGGCGGGACTCCGCCCATCCACATGCCCTTGGCCTTGCTGGCGGCGATCTTGTCGCGGATGCGTTCGCCGGTGACCTCGCGTTCGAACTGCGCGAATGACAAAAGGATGTTGAGCGTCAATCGCCCCATCGATGTGGTGGTGTTGAACTGCTGCGTGACTGCGACAAAGGAGACGCGGTTGCGGTCGAAAACCTCGACCAGCTTTGCGAAGTCCGGCAGGCTGCGCGTGAGGCGGTCGATTTTGTAGACGACCACGGTATCGATCTTCCCCGCCTCGATGTCGATCATCAGGCGGCGCAACCCGGGCCGTTCCATGTTGCCGCCCGAGTAGCCGCCGTCGTCGTATCCGTCGTCGACGGCTATCCAGCCTTCATGCCGTTGGCTGGCAATGAAGGCCAAGCCTGCATCACGCTGTGCCTCGAGGCTGTTGTATTCCTGATCGAGGCCTTCGTCAGTGGACTTGCGGGTGTAGACGGCGCAGCGCTTCTTTGGTGTGACTGCGGGAGTTTGATTTCGACGCACTGAGCTCATACCGCCCCCTTCTTCGAAGCTGGTGCCTTCAAGCCAAAGAACACAGGACCTGACCAGTGACTGCCCGTGATGCGTTTGGCTACAGCGGACAGGCTCTTGAAGCGTTGCCCCTGGTACTCGAAATCATTCGATCCGCGCACCAGCACACGATGTTCAATGTCGTCGTAGATGCGTGTCAGGACGGTACCGGGCAGTAGGCGTTGGCTATCGCCGCGCAGTTGCTTGGGCAAGATGCCGGTTTCGCCAACCTCCTCAAGCTTCTTGCGCAGTGACGGTTTCAAACCGCCAAACGCGCGCTCTTGCATCCGGTAGGCCAGGCGACTTTCCAACCAGACCCGATGGTGGTGATTCGGCCGTTCATCGAAATGGTCGTCCCAGAGAGCCCAAAGATCATCCATCGAAAGATGTGGAATAGCCGCGACGCGGGCGGCGACTGAGGCGGGCGTTGGTGAGGTTGCGTGTGCTGTCATGGGCGAACTCCGTTGTTGTGATCGGGGTTCGCATTCACGCGCTGTTGGCCGGGGAAGCCAAGGCAAACGTGTTCGCTGTTTTGTGGGATGTCGCGCGATTGGCGGACACGAAGGCGCAACAGCGCAGCAGCCAAGAGATCAGCGATTTCTTGATGCCCGTGCCGTGGCCGTTCAGGTGATGTGCAAATGGAGATAAGTTCGATTTCTGTCATGGCAAGCGTTCCGATGGAAAACGCTGCTCATGCTAGAAACCAAGGGCACTTCGCGTAACGTGATTTAGCGTGAGTGCGCGGGTTTGGCGCTATGTCTCTTTGGACCTATACCAAGCCGCGCGCTGGCCATTCACTTCCCGATACCGAAGCTCGAAAAGGCGGGATTCGTGCACGACCTGCCGCCAACTGCTGCACCCATACTTGGCCGGCAGTTGATCGGGATACCGTTCTGCAATCCATCGTCCAGCAGTAGCGACCGGCGTCCACTCGTCGACAGCCAACTGATCTGCCGCTTCACGCAATGCGCGAACAATTCCGGCTGCGGGCCAATCCACCGAGCCATCCGGCGCTATGCCGTTGATCACCAGATCGCGGAAGGCATCGGACCGGGCAAACTCCGCCGCCAGACGACGGGCCTGATCCATGTGCTCCGCCCAGCCTCGCAGTTGCTCAAAGTGTTGATCGACGCGACTGTAGGCCGCGGCCAAGGACTCTTGCGCACCACGGCATCCGTCCAGACTCCAAAGGTCGTGCTGGTCGATAAAGTGGTGCACCAGGTTGTTCCGCAGCAGAACCAGTTCCTTCAGATCGTTTTGCGTCGTATCGAAATCCTCGGCAGACATCCGCAAGCTCATCTTCATCTTGAACGAGATGATGTTGTCGGGCGCATCTGGTTCGGCGACCTCGTCTTGGTCGCCGCTGGTGACATACGTTCCGAGCAGCGTGCCAACCAACGTACCCAGAGTCTTGTTTGCGGCATCCGCAATGCGCTCCGCCTCGTTCGATTCGAGGGGTGATCCTGACGCGGAGATTTCGTGGTGGGCCACGATGGCCTTCATCAATTTTTCGTACTGCTGCAGACGCAAGAGACAACGGCCCAGCATTCGTTGCACCTCGCGTTGCAAGGTCTGCAGTTCTTCATCTATGGGTTGGATCGGTAAACCTGTCATTGAGGGACTCACCGTACTGGCAATTGCCCGTTCGAGACGAACTGATCGAAGCTGTCAAAGCTCTCGCCGTCTTGCCAAGACCGATCCCATGACCGTGGTTCAGCACTTTCCAGTAGCAAAAGGGTCAGGACGCGATCTCCTGTGGTGTAGCTGTGCTTGAACTCGCGCAACTTCATGTGTGGTGCCTCCTCCGGGCACCAGATCGCGGCAGACATCTCCGTGCCATCCCACTCCTGCTCAACGGTGGAATCAGCAGCCAGGGTGCCGGGTAATGGTTCCTGCGGATCGTCAGTGCGCCGAATGCGGGCGCGCGTCTTGACCGCGCTGCTGCTGCGCCATTCGTACTTTACGAAACCGTTGTCCCAATAGACAAGGATTGCCCGCTGCGTGGTGAATTTGATGAACCGAATGCACAGCGCCTCGAACGACACCTGGAACCGTTTGGCAAGGGCGCTCAGGACATGCAAGTCGATGCGCTGGTTCGAGATCCACTCGCGCAGCAAGTCGCCAGGCATCAGCAGGTTGCTGGCAAAGTCGTCCGCCTCACGTTCGATGACACGGATGGTGTCAGCGCCGGAGTACACGCTTTCCTTGTCGCAGTTGAAGCTTTGCCGCTGATCGCGGTGGAGAATGAAATGGCCCAGTTCGTGAGCGATGGTGAAACGCTGGCGCTCTGGGTTTGCCTTGCCGTTATAGAAGATGCCCCATTCTGCGGTGTCCTGTGGGCTGCGTACCAGCATGCCTTCGCAGCTATTGATGTCCAGCACCATCGGAGCTTTGATCTCCCGCACCCCTTTGCCGTAAGGCGTCTCCGGAAGCATCTGCCGGACAACTTCCAGATCCACTGCATCCGGCATGCCGTCGGCGTGCCAGGCCCGCAACCATTTCAAGACTGTGCTGGCCGCGATGGAACCGGTGAGGGGCTGGGATGCGCTCAATTGTCAGACCGCCTTAGCTCTTGTCAGGGAACATGATTTTGAGGGCCTGACGGTAGCGATCCTTCTCCTCGTCCGTCATTCCGGCGTACTCGCGGAAGAAGGCCACATCTTCTGGACTGGCCTGAGGAACCTGTTCGATGGGCTCGCCCATGATGTCCTCCATCGTCACGCCCAGTACCCTGGCCAGGGCCTGGACCCGTTCAGCGGAGGGACGCTGACCGTCCTTCATCTCCAGTTCCCATATGTACGCCTTGGTACAGCCGACTTCGTCGGCGACCTGTTGCAAGGTCAATTTCTTCGCCTCGCGTAAGCGTCGCAGGCGTGCTCCGAACGCTGAAGCCATAGCGATGCTCCTGTTGGGGAAAAACAGTCAGTTAACAAAAACAAGACCGCCAGTATAGCCGCGAGATACACATTGGGTCTAGATGTACCACGTTGATTGACAAGCGGAAATCCGAGGTTCAGAATCGCACTTGTATCTCGCCACTTTACTTGTGCGAGGTTCGTGTTCAGTAACCCAGTCGCTGGCCAGTGCAGTCCGTACATCGGTCGCAGACCTTCGACGCCGATCCAGAAAGGACGATCAAGATGAAGAAGACCTTTGTCGACGTGATGCTCGAGCTGCCGGTGGATGCCACGCTGCGCGACTTTCTGACCACCCACAGCCTGCCGGTGCCCGATGGCTTTGCATGGGATGACACACCGGAGACCAGCCAGTTTTTGGTTGAGGCGGTCAAGGTCTGGCCCGACATTGCTGCCCGCGACCGGATGACGGCCAACCTCATGGCCAGCGTTCAGTTGGGCGACGCGGCAGGTAAGCAGGCGATGTTTGAGGCGGCTGTGACCGACGGTGCCGCTTTGGCGGGCCTGACGCTGTGCGCAAGTGACGTCCACCGTTCCTTCTGGCTCTACGTCCACCACCCGGCGCTCTTCGAGCGTGCCTATGACTTCAGCTTTTGGGAGCAGCATGGGCAGCAGACGCAGCAATACGATCTTGGCTTGAAGCGCCAACCGAACGGTTCGGATGCCAATCTGACTGCGTTGCGTCACGCCATCTCTGCCTTCTACAAGCGCGAACTGCAATGCGGAGACGGCAGCGTGGCGCACTTGGTCGAGCGTAGCCCGGGGGGTGTTCCTGTTGTCGGTCCATGTCAAGG
The DNA here is from genome assembly GCF_033110285.1 of Ottowia sp. SB7-C50. Classification (NCBI taxonomy): domain Bacteria; kingdom Pseudomonadati; phylum Pseudomonadota; class Betaproteobacteria; order Burkholderiales; family Comamonadaceae; genus Ottowia; species Ottowia sp. SB7-C50. The sequence goes on along the minus strand of NZ_CP136995.1, from coordinate 410,220 downwards.
ACATGGCGATGTTGCGCCTGGAGTTCGAGGGCGCGACCCTGAAGCGCCGGGTCGGCAACCCCAACATCCACATGGTGTTGGAGTACGCCAAGTCCACCGGTGTCGTGCGCACGCTGGTGCGCGGCGGCGCCAAGTACCAGCAGATGCTGGTCGAGGCCTTCGCCGAGCATGTGCTGGGCGTGAAGGCGAGTGCTCACAAAATCAAGTCGCCGACGCTGGATTTGTCGATGCTGCGCACCGGATTCGATGTGCCGGAGGTCTTTGAGGACGGCTTTTCGATGGTGCAGCTCAAGGCACTCACCTTGCTCAGCCCCGACACGGCGCTGAAGATCGAATGCACGGCGATGCAATCCAGCCAGCAACGCTCGGTGCACGATCTGCTGAAGGAGAAGCTGCCTGGCCCGCTGGAAGGTCAGTGGGCAGTGACAGCGGCACAGGTCAATCTCTATTACCCGCCCGAGCCGGGCAGGACCCGCCCCAAGGTGGTCACCATCGAAGTGACCAGCAAAGGTCGGCTGAACCTGCACAAGTTCGACGCCAATATGCAGGCGCAGCTGGAGGGTTACCTGGTCGCGGTGGGCATCTTGCAGAAGGGCCAGACCCTCAGTGCCCAGGAATTGCCGCCGGAGACCGACGCCGTCAGTTCCTCATCGGCCTTCGAGGACTGATCAATGGTGACGCACGATGCCTGGGCCTTGGTTTGCCGCCTGTTCGCGGGCGGCACGCCGGTGCTGCTTGCCACGCTGTCGACACGCGAGGTATCTGCTCTGTCTGCGCTCGGCAAAGCCGTCAGGCCAAAGGTGGTGGATCAGTCTTTTGTGCTCTGCCCCCATTGCCAGCAGCACCGGGTGCAGGTCTGGAGTGACGGCCGGAGAGGTCGAATCTGCCGATGCCCGGATTGTGGACAGGTGCCCGTCGAAGCAAGCGACGGTGCGGCGTTGGCCCTGGATGAAGACTGGCTGCGGCAGAAAATGCGCCTCGCGCTCGACATCGAGAGCCGCGACGGCATCGATGACTTGGGCGACGGTGCTTGGCGACTCGGTGACGCCCGCCGCTCTCCGGTTGTGCTGGCCCGCGATCTGACGCGAGTGCTGCATGAGCCGACCTTGCTGGATCGTGTGCGGGTGGCGGGAAGCAACATCCTGGTCATCACCCCCAGGCCGCGCACGACTCGTGGATCACCCTTCGGCTCCGGCGTGGAATGGCTGGCGCTGGAAGAACGGTTCACGTTCTATGGTGGTGGGATCACGTTCATTCCCTCGGTACCGTCTGCAGCGCCAGTAGTGGCCGATCCGGCCGCGCCGGTGAACGGGCCGTTCTCGGCGGACTTCAAGTGGGCAACGCTGCCGAACGTGCAGTCCACGCCGATCCATTTCACGCAAGGTCAGGCCAAGGTGTTCGAAGCGCTCTGGTCGTTCAAGGGGGGCCGAGGTGGACGGCGAAAGGATCATGCAGCGCGCCGGCCAGAAGAGCGACAAGCCAATTGACCTGTTCAAGATCAAGTCGAGGGACAAGGGCAAGCCGGAGTACGAGGCTCGGCTGGCGGCCTACGTTGCGCTCGTGGTCACGCAGCAACGCGCAGGCTTGTATTCCATGCCTTGCGCGGCGGCAGTTCTGGCGTGATGGACTGCTGCTCCAAGCTCGCCCGACAACGAATGGCGATGGCACGCGCGCAAATCATGGTCGCAAAAGGCCATGTGCGTGTGCCAAGGCGAAGAAGTTAGCGCCGATTTCGAGAGAAGAGAGGGCAGAACGGAGGGCAACCGGGGTTGTTCCTGCCAGGCCATAGGACCCCGGTCGCACACGCAGAATGTGCGGGAACCCCGCGTGTCATGCGGGAAGCGCAAATGAAAACGCCCAACTGAGAACAGTTGGGCGCTGAATTTTGGTGGCCTGGGGCGGAATCGAACCACCGACACGCGGATTTTCAATCCGCTGCTCTACCAACTGAGCTACCGGGCCAGTAAGCGGGTGATTATAGCACTCGATCGGCGCTCTTCAAGGGACAGAGGAGGCACGCCGGCCGCGGGACAGATCCACCCCGAGCTGCTTGAGCTTGCGATAGAGGTGGGTGCGCTCCAGCCCGGTTTTCTCGGCGACGCGCGTCATGGAGCCGCCTTCCTTGGCCAGGTGGAATTCGAAGTACGCCTTTTCGAATGCATCGCGGGCGTCACGCAGGGGCTTGTCGAGATCGAAGGTCTGCTGGCCCTGGGGGCTCAGGTCGACGGCCGCGGGCAGTGTCTGGCCGCCCATCATGGCGGCTTCGACGGTCAGGTCTGACGATGAAGCTGCTGGCGCCTGGGCGTCTGCGGCTTCGACGGCGGGCTTGCGCGATGCGGCGTCGCGCGACAGCGCCTGGTCGACGGCCTTCAGCAGCTTTTGCAGCGTGATGGGTTTTTCGAGGAAGGACTGCGCGCCGATTCGCGTGGCCTCGACGGCCGTGTCGATGGTGGCATGCCCGCTCATCATGATCACCGGCATGGTCAGCAGGCCGGTGCCGCGCCATTCCTTCAGCAGCGTCACGCCGTCGGTGTCGGGCATCCAGATGTCCAGCAGCACCAGATCGGGACGGGCGGACTGACGCGCCAGGCGTGCCTGCGCGGCGTTCTCGGCAAGTTCGACGGTATGGCCTTCGTCATTGAGGATGTCCGACAGGAGATCCCGAATGCCGAGCTCGTCGTCAACCACCAGGATGTTCGCCATAAATTCGTCTGTGATTCGTTCTACGCACCGGCGGAATCCCCGCCCGGTGCCACTTGGAATGATAACGACACTTGAGCGCCTTGAATTTGCCCGTCGGTCATGCGGTTGGATAGGTCGATGCGCGCGCCATGTTCTTCGGCGATTTTCTTGACGACGGCGAGGCCGAGGCCCGTGCCCTTGACCTTGGTGGTCACGTACGGCTCGAACGCCCGCTTGAGGATGGCGTCGGTAAACCCATGGCCATTGTCCATCACGCTCAGCCGCACGCGCTGCGAGCTTTCCAGCCACTGCGTCCTGACCGTGACGACCGGCTCGCCCCCTGGGGCGCGGGCAGATGCGCCGCCGTGGCTTTCAGACGCGTCGATGGCGTTCTGCACCAGATTGTGGATGACTTGCCGCAGTTGCTGGGCATCGCCCTGAATGGGCGGGCAGGCCTCGTCGCAGTCGAAGCGCACCTGGACACCGGCAAACTCGTGTCCCGGGTCGCCCGAGCTGTCGTACAGATGCAGCACCTCGCCCACCAGCGCGTTGAGATCGACGGTCTTGAGGTCCGCCGAGGGCAGGCGGGCGTAGTCGCGAAACTCGTTGACGAGCCGCTTCATCGCATCGACCTGGTCGACGATGGTGTTGACCGACTTGGTGAGCATGGCGCGATCCGGGTCGGACAGCTTGTCCACCAGCTTGCGCTCCAGCCGCTCGGCCGACAGCTGGATGGGCGTCAGCGGATTCTTGATTTCATGCGCCAGCCGGCGCGCCACTTCGCCCCAGGCCTGCGCCCGCTGTGCCGACACGATTTCCGAGATGTCGTCGAACACCAGCAGCCGCTGGCCGTCGGGCAGCGCCGCACCGCGCGCGATCAACGTCACCGCATCGGCCGCCACGGCGCCGCCGGCGCGGCCATACAGCTCGAACGACTTCTGCCAGTGATCCAGTCCATGGTCGGCCCGCTCGCCCTCGAATTCGGCAAACTGCGTCGCCACCTCGTCGTCGAACGCCTCCAGGCCCGGCAGATGGCCCAGCGGCCGGCCGATGGTCGCCGCCACCGGCGCGCGCAGTATGCGCGTGGCACCCGGGTTGGCGGACTGGATGTTGCCCGCGCGGTCCAGCACCACCACGCCGGCCGTCAGGTTGTCGAGGATCGTCTGCAGGTGGGCGCGCGATGCGTCGACTTCGCGCATGCTCGAATCCACCGCGGCCCGCGCGTCCGCCAGTTGCTGCGTCATGTCGGCAAACGACCGCGTCAGGCCCACCAGTTCGTCCCTGCCTGGCAAGATGACCTTGGGCGTCAGGTCGCCGGCCGCCACCTGGCGCACGCCATCGGCCAGCATCAGCAGCGGCGTCGCCAGTTGCTTGCCCAGCACCACGGCCAGCAGCACCGCGCCAAACACCGACAGGAACAGGCTGAGCGTGAGCGTGCCGATGTACATGCGCCGCAGCCCCTCGCGGCCTAAGGCACGTTCCTGGTATTCGCGGTTGGCGTCCTGGACGGCCAGCGCGTGGGTGACCAGCGCGGCGGACAAGGGCTGCACGGCCTGCAACAAGCGCTGCTCGCCCACCAGGCCGATCGAGCGCCCGCTGACCACCACCAGCGCGCGAATGCGGGCCGTGGGCGCGCTGCCGTCGGCCGTGACTTCATCCAGTCCCTCGACCTGGGTCGCCACGCCCTGCGCGCGCAGGCCACGCATCAGCTGCGCACTGGGCCGCTCGGGCGCCAGCTGAAAGCGCGATTGGCCCGCGCTGGCCAGCAGGCGGCCCGACGCATTCCACAAGGTGACGTCGCTGGCGCCCAGTTGGGTGCGCAGCTGTTCCAGCGGCAACGCGGCCAGCGAATCGGGCGTTTCGGCCAGCGCCGCCGACGCGGTCCGCAACTGGTTGCCGAAGTCGCGCGCCTGCGTTTCCAGCGACGTGCGCGCCAGGGTCAGGCCAGACTCCAGCGCTCCCTCGACCTTTACGTCGAACCAGGATTCGATGGAGCGCGAGACGAACTGGTATGACACCACGTAGATCAGCAAGCCCGGTAGCACGCCAACCAAGCCGAAGATGGCCGCCAGCTTGATCAGCAGCCGGCTGCCGAACTTGCCCCGTCGCAGCCGCGCCAGCAGGCGGTAAACGCCCCAGCCGATGACCAGCGCCAGCAGGCACGCCACCGCCACGTTGACGGCAAAAAGCCGTGTGTAGTAGCGCTCGTACAGCAGGCGGTTGTTGGTTGCCAGCGCCAGCAGGAAGATGAGCACCAGCCCGATGCCCACCATCAGGCCGATGGCCACCCACAGCGCCCACCGGGCCCGCCGCTTGCGCGCCGCGTCACGGGCGATGATGGCCGGGTCGGCTGGCTCGGTGGAGATGCTCAACGCGCCAGCTCCGGCGTCAGGTCGATGCGCCGCTCCACCGAGACCACCCAGTCCGAATGCCCGACCGAGCCGATCTGCAGGGTGCGCGGCAGCTGGCTCGCATCCAGCCGGTACCTGAAGCGCAGCGTGTAACGGCCGTCACCATCGACGTCCGAGGCGCTGGCAATCTTCCAGCGGGCGATGCGCTGCACCGCCGTGATGGCCTCTTCCAGCGAGTCGTAGTTTTGCGCCAGGCTCACGCCCAGCCCGACGTTGACGATGGGCTCCGACGAGGTATTGAGCCGCCAGCGCCGGGTCAGCGGCTGATAGGCCACACGCATGTAGCGCTGGGCCGACGCGACATCGCGGTCGTACCAGTACCAGCGCTCGCGCAACACCTGCGCTTCAGCGACGAAATGGATGGGAATGCCCTTGCGCAGCGCATCTTCGACCACCGACGACAGCTCGAAGCCGACACGCGCCGTCAGGAACAGTCCTTCGTCATTGCGTTCGACGCGAAGCGAGGTCAGCTCGGCATTCTCGGCCCGCGCCGTCAGCCCGACCAGCGCCAGTACGGCCAGCAAGGCCCACCACCGCAGGCGGCTAGGCCACGGGCTTGTGCAGCAGTGCGTAATAAAAGCCATCTTCACGGTGCCTATTGTCGTCAACGCCGGCCTGTGCTTCGGCCGGCACGGGCAATAAATGGCCCGGCGACGGCATGCTGGCCGCACCGCTGTTGTGCGCAAGAAACGACTGGATGCGATTTCTCCCCTCTTCGACGAACACCGAGCAGGTGCAGTAAAGCAGGTTGCCCCCCGGCTTCAGCAGCGGCCACAGTGCGGCCAGCAGCCGGTCCTGCTGCGCCGCCAGCTGCGCGATGTCGGATGCACGCCGCAGCCAGCGCACGTCGGGATGGCGGCTGACGATGCCCGAGGCGCTGCAGGGTGCGTCGAGCAGGATGGCGTCATAAGGTTCGCCTTTCCACCACGTCTCGACGGCGGCGGCGTCCGCCACGCGCACATCGGCCTGCAAGCCCAGGCGGGACAGGTTCTCACCGATGCGGGCGGCGCGATGGGCGTCGATCTCCAGCGCGGTGACAGCCGCTTCGGGCACGCGTTCGAGCAGGTGGGCCGTCTTGCCGCCGGGCGCCGCGCAGGCATCCAGCACGCGCGGTGCGCGCTCACTCATGTTGTCCAACAGCAGCGGCGCGGCGCGCTGCGCGGCCGCGGACTGCACGGACACCAGCCCGTCCAGAAAACCCGGCAAATCGCGCACCGGCCTGGGCTGCCGCAATCGAATGGCCATGCCGCCCATCGAACAGGCCTCGATGCCCGCGCGTTCCAGCTGGGCGAGGTAGTCCGCCACGCTCGTGCGCCGCGGGTTGACGCGCAGGTCCATGGGCGCGGCGTGCTGCGCTGCCTCCAGAATGCCCTGCCAATGGGCCGGGTGATCGCGCTGCAGGCGCTCGATCCACCACAGCGGGTGGTTCCAGCGCGCCACGGCATCGGCCATTGCCGCCCCGGTCAGCGCTTCGCGTTCGCGCAGAAAGCGGCGCAGGCAGGCGTTGAGCAACCCCGCATGCGCGCGCATGGCGTGGTCGCGCTTGGCCGCCTCCACGGTCTGGTCGACCAGCGTGAAAGGCTCGTACATCGCGCCATCCTGGGCCAGCGCAAGGCTGGTGCAGAGCAGCGCATCCGCCAGGGGCGCTGGCACGCGGCGCACCAGCAGGCTGCGCAGCGCTTGCGCCCGCCCCAACCAGCGCAGCGCGGCGAAAGACAGGGCCTGCGCACCGGGGCGCAGGGTTGGCTCCACCCCGTCGAGCTGCTGCGACAGCGATCGCCCATCCCGCACGCCCTGCACCAGCCGCGCGACGGCCTGCAGTTGCCGCCACAGCGGCACGCGAGGGGCATCGTTCGGCAAGGCCATGTGATCAGCGCCCTTCGGCCATGCGCGTCACCGTGCCGGCAGGCCTGAAGCCGAACAAGCGGGCCAGTACCGAGGCAGGAAACTGCTGCACCGCCTGGTTGTAGGCCTGGGCGGCTTCATTGAAGGCCGTGCGAAACGGCAGGGACTGGTGCAGCAGGCGCATCCAGCGCGCTTGCAGGCGCTCTGCCGACGGAACGGCATCGGCTGGCACGGCATCGGCCAGTGCACCCGCCCACGCCGCCCGCAGCGCCTCATGCGCCATCACCAGGCGCGCCATGCACGGCACGTCGATCGGCTGGCTGCGCGCTTGCGCCAGCGCCACGGCAAATTGGTCGCCGGCCGACTGCAGGCGCGCCCACGCCGCGGTGGCGGCATCCATCGGCTCCGCCGGGGCCGCAGCGGCTTCGTCGTTCATCGAATCGGGCAGGCAGCCCTGGACGCAGACCAGTTGCCGCATCAGTTGCTCGTCCAGCGCGGCAAAGGCCTTGCTCACCGCAGCGCGCAGCCTGACCAGACGGTTGTAGGCGCCGATGCCCCAGAACAGCAACAGCGCCACGACCACGATCCACCACAGCGTCGCCGAGCCCAACATCGAACCTCCAAGAAAAAACGCCCCCCCGCGCAGAGCCTGCGGCGAGAGGGCGCTATTAATTATGAAGCAACCGCTTATTCGGCAGCCGCCCCTTCGTCCACGCTGGCCGATTCGCCGGCTTCCGCGGCGCCGGTGGCTTCCGCCAGCTCGGCCGCTTCGGCTTCGGCGATGGCGCGGCGCTCGGCCTCGTCCATCTGGTCCTTGACCTTGCGTGCCTGGTGGTACGCCAGGCCGGTGCCCGCGGGAATCAGGCGGCCGACGATGACGTTTTCCTTCAGGCCGCGCAGTTCGTCGCGCTTGCCCATGATGGCGGCTTCGGTCAGCACGCGGGTCGTTTCCTGGAACGATGCGGCCGAGATGAAGCTGTCCGTCGACAGCGACGCCTTGGTGATGCCCAGCAGCAGGTTGGTGTAGGTGGCGGGCATCTTGCCCTCGGCGCGCAGGGCGTCGTTGGTGTCCAGCATCTCGCTGCGCTCGACCTGTTCACCGGCGATGTAGCCCGAATCACCCGGGTTCTCGACCACGACACGGCGCAGCATCTGGCGCACGATAACCTCGATGTGCTTGTCGTTGATCTTCACACCCTGCAGGCGATAGACGTCCTGCACTTCATCGACGATGTAGCGCGCGAGTTCTTCCATGCCCAGCAGGCGCAGGATGTCCTGCGGGTCGGCCGGGCCGTCGACGATGCTTTCGCCCTTGTTGACCACCTGGCCTTCGTGCACCAGGATGTTCTTCTCCTTGGGGATCAGCTCTTCCCAGATGTGGCCATCCGGGTCGGTGATCTGCAGGCGAATCTTGCCCTTGGTCTCCTTGCCGAACGACACGGTGCCGGTTTGCTCGGCCAGCACGCCCTTGTCCTTGGGCGAACGGGCTTCGAACAGCTCGGCCACGCGCGGCAGACCGCCCGTGATGTCGCGGGTCTTCTGGCCTTCGACCGGGATGCGCGCCAGCACTTCGCCGGGGCCGACTTCCTGGCCATCGCGCACCTGGATCAGCGCGCCAACCTGGAAGCCGATCGTCACCGAGTGGTCGGTGCCAGGGATCTTGACTTCCTTGCCTTCGGGATCGACCAGCTTGACCTGCGGACGCACGATTTTGGCCGAGCCGCGGCGCTTGGGGTCGATCACGACCAGCGTCGACAGGCCGGTGACTTCGTCGACCTGCTTGGCCACGGTGAGGCCTTCCTCGACGTTCTCGAACTTCACGGTACCGGCGTACTCGGTGATGATCGGGCGCGTCAGCGGGTCCCAGTTGGCCAGCACGGTGCCGGCCTTGATGGACTGGTCGGCCTTCACGGTCAGCGTGGCGCCGTAGGGCACCTTGTGGCGCTCGCGCTCGCGGCCGTGTTCGTCGTGGATGGTGATTTCGCCCGAACGCGAGATCACGACCAGTTCACCACGGCTGTTGGTAACGTAGCGCATGGTGGCGTTGAAGCCGATCGAGCCGTTGGACTTGGCCTCCACGCTCGACGCGACCGCCGCGCGCGACGCCGCACCGCCGATGTGGAAGGTCCGCATCGTCAGCTGCGTGCCCGGCTCGCCAATCGACTGGGCGGCAATCACGCCCACCGCCTCGCCCATGTTCACCAGGCCGCCACGGCCCAGGTCACGGCCATAGCACTTGGCGCAGATGCCGAAACGGGTGTTGCAGGTCAGCGCTGTGCGCACGCGCACTTCGTCGATGCCGGCGTTTTCCAGCTCGTCGATGGCGTCCTCGTCCAGCATCTGGCCGGCCTGAACCACGACTTCGCGGGTTTCCGGATTGATCAGATCCTCGGCGGCGGTGCGGCCCAGGATACGTTCGCGCAGCGATTCAATGACCTCGCCGCCCTCGACGATGGCGCGCATCAGCGAGCCGTCGGCGGTGCCGCAGTCGTCTTCGGTGACGACCAGGTCCTGCGTCACGTCGACCAGGCGGCGCGTCAGGTAACCCGAGTTGGCCGTCTTCAGCGCCGTGTCGGCCAGGCCCTTGCGGGCGCCGTGCGTCGAGATGAAGTACTGCAACACGTTCAGGCCTTCACGGAAGTTGGCCGTGATGGGCGTCTCGATGATCGAGCCGTCGGGCTTGGCCATCAGGCCGCGCATGCCGGCCAGCTGGCGAATCTGCGCGGCAGAACCGCGAGCGCCCGAGTCGGCCATCATGTAGATGGAGTTGAACGACTCCTGGTCGACTTCCTTGCCGTGGCGGTCGGTGGTTTTCTGCTTGGCCAGCTGGGCCATCATGACCTTCGACACTTCGTCGCCGGCCTTGCCCCAGATGTCCACCACCTTGTTGTAGCGTTCGCCGGCCGTGACCAGGCCCGAGACGTACTGCTGCTCGATCTCTTTCACTTCCTTCTCGGCGCGCTCGATGATGCCCTGCTTTTCGTGCGGCACCAGCATGTCGTCGATGGCGATGGAGATGCCCGCGCGCGTGGCCAGGCGGAAGCCGTTCTGCAGCAGCTTGTCGGCAAACACCACGGTTTCCTTCAGGCCGCACTTGCGGAACGACGCGTTGATGAGGCGCGAGATTTCCTTCTTCTTCAGCGCCTTGTTCATCAGCGAGAACGGCAGGCCCTTGGGCAGGATCTCGGACAGAAGCGCGCGGCCCACGGTCGTGTCGACCAGGCTGGTGGACGGCGTCAGCTCGCCCGTCGTCTTGTCCTTGGCCCACTCGGTCAGGCGCACGCTGATCTTGGCGGTCAGCTCGACCACGCCAGCGTCCAGCGCACGCTGCACTTCGCCGACGTCGGCGAACACCAGTCCTTCGCCCTTGCCGTTGATGCGCTCACGCGTGGTGTAGTACAGGCCCAGCACCACGTCCTGCGACGGCACAATGGAAGGCTCGCCCGACGCCGGGAACAGCACGTTGTTGGACGCCAGCATCAGCGTGCGGGCTTCCATCTGCGCTTCGACCGACAGCGGCACGTGCACGGCCATCTGGTCACCGTCGAAGTCGGCGTTGAAGGCCGCGCAGACCAGCGGGTGCAGCTGGATCGCCTTGCCCTCAATCAGGATCGGCTCGAACGCCTGGATGCCCAGGCGGTGCAGCGTGGGCGCGCGGTTCAGCAGCACCGGGTGTTCGGTGATGACTTCTTCCAGGATGTCCCACACCACCGGCGTGCCGGCTTCCACTTCCTTCTTCGCCGCCTTGATGGTGGTGGCGATGCCCATGGCCTCCAGGCGAGCGAAGATGAAGGGCTTGAACAGCTCCAGCGCCATCAGCTTCGGCAGGCCGCACTGGTGCAGCTTGAGCGTCGGACCCACCGTGATGACCGAACGGCCCGAGTAGTCGACGCGCTTGCCCAGCAGGTTCTGGCGGAAGCGGCCGCTCTTGCCCTTGATCATGTCGGCCAGCGACTTCAGCGCGCGCTTATTGGCGCCGGTCATGGCCTTGCCGCGGCGGCCGTTGTCCAGCAGGCTGTCCACGGCTTCCTGCAGCATCCGCTTTTCGTTGCGCGCGATGATCTCGGGCGCCTTCAGTTCCAGCAGGCGGCGCAGGCGGCTGTTGCGGTTGATGACGCGGCGGTACAGGTCGTTCAGGTCCGACGTGGCAAAGCGGCCACCGTCCAGCGGCACCAGCGGGCGCAGGTCGGGCGGCAGAACCGGCAGCACGTCCAGCACCATCCACTCGGGCTTGATGCCCGACTTCTTGAACGCCTCCAGCACCTTCAGGCGCTTGGCATTCTTCTTGACCTTGACTTCAGAGCCCGTCAGGTCGCCGCGCAGACGCTCGATCTCGATGTCGAGGTCGATGCCTTCCAGCAGCTCCTTGATGCCCTCGGCGCCCATGCGCGCGACGAACTCGTCGCCGTATTCCTTGCGCTTGGCGTCGTAGTCGTCCTCGCTCATGATGCTGAACTTCTTCAGCGGCGTCATGCCCGGGTCGGTGACGACGTAGGCCTCGAAGTACAGCACGCGCTCGATGTCGCGCAACGTCATGTCGAGCACCATGCCCAGGCGCGACGGCAGCGACTTCAGAAACCAGATGTGCGCGCAAGGCGCGGCCAGGTCGATGTGGCCCATGCGCTCGCGGCGCACCTTGGTCTGCGTGACTTCAACGCCGCACTTCTCGCAGATGACGCCGCGGTGCTTCAGGCGCTTGTACTTGCCGCACAGGCACTCGTAGTCCTTGATCGGGCCGAAAATCTTGGCGCAGAAAAGGCCATCGCGCTCCGGCTTGAAGGTTCGGTAGTTGATGGTCTCGGGCTTCTTCACCTCGCCGAAAGACCACGAACGGATCTTCTCGGGCGAGGCCAGGCCGATGCGGATGGCCTCGAAGTGCTCATCCGGCGTGAATTGCTTGAACAGGTCGAGCAGCGATTTCATGTGACTCTTTCCTTTTCAAATCTCTATTGAATTAGGAGCGCTCCAGCTCGATGTCGAGACCGAGCGAGCGGATTTCCTTGACCAGCACGTTGAACGACTCGGGCATGCCGGCGTCGATCGAGTGTTCGCCCTTGACGATGCTTTCGTAGACCTTGGTGCGGCCCTGCACGTCGTCGGACTTCACCGTCAGCATCTCTTGCAGCGTGTAAGAGGCGCCGTAGGCTTCCAGCGCCCACACCTCCATCTCGCCGAAACGCTGGCCGCCGAACTGCGCCTTGCCGCCCAGGGGCTGCTGCGTGACCAGCGAGTACGGGCCGGTGGAACGCGCGTGCATCTTGTCGTCGACCAGGTGGTGCAGCTTCAGGAAGTGCATGTAGCCGATGGTCGTCGGGCGCTCGAAGGCGTCGCCGGTGCGGCCGTCGTACAGCCACGCCTGGGTGCGCGTGTCCGTCAGGCCCTTCGCCTTGGCCACCTCGTCGGGGTAGGCCTGCTTGAGCATGGCGCGGATTTCCTGCTCGTCGGCACCGTCGAACACCGGCGTGGCAAACGGCATGCCGCTGGCCAGGTTGCCGCACATCTCCAGTACCTGTTCGTCGGTCAGCTTGGCCAGCTCTTCCTTGCGGCCGGTGCTGTTGTAGAGCTCTTCCAGGTACTTGCGCAGCCTGGCCACACGCTGTTCGCCCTGCAGCATCTCGTTGATGCGCTGGCCGATACCCTTGCCGGCCCAGCCCAGGTGAACCTCGAGCACCTGGCCCACGTTCATGCGCGAAGGCACGCCCAGCGGGTTCAGCACGATGTCGGCAGGGGTGCCGTCGGCCATGTAGGGCATGTCCTCGACCGGAACGATCTTGGACACCACGCCCTTGTTGCCGTGACGGCCGGCCATCTTGTCGCCCGGCTGGAGGCGGCGCTTGACGGCCAGGTAGACCTTGACCATCTTCAGCACGCCGGCGGGCAGTTCGTCGCCTTGGGTGAGCTTTTTGCGCTTTTCTTCAAACGCCAGGTCGAAGCTGTGGCGCTGCTGCTCGATGGAAGCCTTGATGCTTTCGAGTTGCGCGGCGACCTCGTCCTCGGCCGGGCGGATGTCGAACCAGTGGTACTTGTCGACCGAAGCCAGGTAGGCCTTGTCGATCTTGGTGCCCTTGGCGATGCGGTTCGGGCCGCCGTTGGCGGTCTTGCCGTTCAGCAGCTTCTCGATACGGTCGAAGGCGTCGGCCTCGACGATGCGCAGCTGGTCGTTCAGGTCCAGGCGGTAGCGCTTCAGCTCGTCGTCGATGATCTGCTGGGCGCGCTTGTCGCGCTGAATGCCTTCGCGCGTGAACACCTGCACGTCGATCACGGTGCCTTGCGAGCCCTGGTCAACGCGCAGCGAGGTGTCCTTCACGTCGCTGGCCTTCTCGCCGAAGATGGCGCGCAGCAGCTTTTCTTCCGGCGTCAGCGTGGTCTCGCCCTTGGGCGTGACCTTGCCCACCAGCGTGTCGCCGGGCATGACTTCGGCACCGACGTAGATGATGCCGGAATCGTCCAGGCGGTTGAGTTGCTGCTCGGACAGGTTGGGGATGTCGCGCGTGATTTCCTCGGCACCCAGCTTGGTGTCGCGGGCCATCACCACCAGTTCCTCGATGTGGATGCTGGTGTAGCGGTCGTCGGCCACGACTTTCTCGGAGATCAGGATCGAGTCCTCGAAGTTGTAGCCGTTCCAGGGCATGAAGGCGATCAGCATGTTCTGGCCGATGGCGATCTCGCCCAGGTCGGTCGACGCGCCGTCGGCGATCACGTCGCCCTTTTCCAGCTTGTCGCCGCGCTTGACGATGGGACGCTGGTGGATGTTGGTGTTCTGGTTGCTGCGCTGGTACTTGATGAGGTTGTAGATGTCCACGCCCACTTCACCGGCCACTGCCTCGTCGTCGTTGACGCGGATCACGATGCGGGTGGCGTCGACGTAATCGACCACACCGCCGCGCTTGGCGGTGACCACGGTCCCCGAGTCGATGGCGGCCACGCGCTCGATACCGGTGCCGACCAGCGGCTTTTCAGGCCGCAGCACGGGCACGGCCTGGCGCGACATGTTGGCGCCCATCAGCGCGCGGTTGGCGTCGTCGTGCTCGAGGAACGGCACCAGCGATGCCGCCACCGACACGATCTGTGCCGGCGACACGTCCATGTACTGGATGCGCTCGGCGCCGACCAGGATCGATTCGCCCTTCTCGCGCGCCGACACCAGGTCGCCCGTCAGGCGGCCGTCCTTGTCGAGCGCCGCGTTGGCCTGGGCGATGACGTACTTGCCTTCCTCGATGGCCGACAGGTAGTCGATTTCCATCGTCACCTTGCCGTCGACCACGCGACGGTACGGTGTCTCGATGAAGCCGTATTCGTTCAGGCGCGCATACAGCGCCAGCGAGTTGATGAGGCCGATGTTCGGGCCTTCCGGCGTCTCGATCGGGCACACGCGGCCGTAGTGCGTGACGTGCACGTCGCGCACCTCGAAGCCGGCGCGCTCGCGCGTCAGACCGCCCGGGCCCAGGGCCGAGACGCGGCGCTTGTGCGTGATCTCGGCCAGCGGGTTGGTCTGGTCCATGAACTGCGACAGCTGCGACGCGCCGAAGAACTCCTTCAGCGCGGCCGAGATCGGCTTGCTGTTGATGAGGTCGTGCGGCATCAGCGGCTCTTGTTCGGCCTGGCCCAGACGCTCCTTCACGGCCTTCTCGATGCGCGCCAGACCGGTGCGGTACTGGTTTTCGGCCAGTTCACCCACGCAGCGCACGCGGCGGTTGCCCAGGTGGTCGATGTCGTCCACCTCGCCACGGCCGTTGCGCAGTTCGACCAGAATCTTCACCACGTCGAGGATGTCCTCGTTGGTGAGCACCATGGGGCCAGTTGATTCCTCGCGGCCCACCTTGGCGTTGAACTTCATGCGGCCGACGCGCGACAGGTCGTAGGTGTCGGGGTTGTAGAACAGGCGCTGGAACAGGGCCTGCACCGCGTCCTCGGTCGGCGGCTCGCCGGGGCGCATCATGCGGTAGATGGCCACGCGGGCGGCGAACTCGTCGGCCGTTTCGTCGGCGCGCAGCGTCTGCGAAATGTAGGCGCCCTGGTCGAGCTCGTTGGTATAGATGACCTGCAGGTCCTGCACACCCGCCTCGCGCAGCTTCTTCAGCAGCGCTTCGGTCAGCTCGTCGTTGGCCTTGGCGATGATCTCGCCGGTGTCGGGGTCCACCACGCTCTTGGCCACCACGCGGCCGACGAGGAAGTCCTCAGGCACGCTGATGTGGGTGGTGCCGGACTGCTCCAGCTCGCGTGTGTGACGCGCCGTGATGCGCTTGTCCTTGGTGACGACGACCTTGCCCGACTTGTCGGTGATGTCGAAGCGCGCCACCTCGCCCTTGAGGCGGTCGGCGACGAATTCCATCTGCGCGCCGCTGTCCATCAGGCGGAAGTTGTCGTTGACGAAGAAGTGCGCCAGGATCGTCTCGGGCGTCAGGCCGATGGCCTTCAGCAGGATCGTGACCGGCATCTTGCGGCGGCGGTCGACGCGGAAGAACAGGATGTCCTTGGGGTCGAATTCAAAGTCGAGCCACGAACCGCGGTAGGGAATGATGCGGGCCGAAAACAGGAGCTTGCCCGAGCTGTGGGTCTTGCCCTTGTCGTGCTCGAAGAACACGCCGGGCGAGCGGTGCAGCTGCGACACGATCACGCGCTCGGTGCCGTTGACGATGAACGAGCCCTTGTCGGTCATCAGGGGCACTTCGCCCATGTAGACCTCCTGCTCCTTCACTTCCTTGACCACCTTGGACTGCGGCGTGGAGGACTCGCGGTCATAGATGATCAGCTGCACGCGCGCGCGCACGGCCGACGCGTAGGTCAGGCCGCGTGTCTGGCACTCGCGCACGTCGAACGCCGGCTTGGCCAGGTTGTATTCGACGAACTTCATCTCGACAAAACCGTTGTGCGAGACGATCGGGAAGGCCGATTCGAACGCGGCCTGCAGGCCTTCGTGCGTGCGTTTCTTGGGGGGGCGTATCGGCTTGCAGGAAGGCCGTGTACGCATCTTTCTGCATCTGCAGCAGGTACGGCACCTGCAGCACGCTTTCACGCGTGCCAAAGCTCTTGCGGATGCGCTTGCGTTCGGTAAAAGTGTAGGCCATGAAATCTCCGGGCGTTGACTCGAGGGTCCTGGACATCTGGCGACTAGGCATCAGGATCGGCGCCTGACAAATGCTTGGTGACTGGCCACTACCAGCCGATGGCGGACGGCCGCGCGTTGCACGCAGCCCGAACCAAGTGGTCTTCTGCAGTCGGGGATCAGAAGACACTTGAAATCCGGCGTGGGGAATTTCCCTCGGCCTTCGGCCTCCGGGAAACCGGCCCCAAGCCGGTTTTCAGGTGCGCTCTGAAAGCGCAAAAGGCTGGTGTGAAACCAGCCTGAGTAATTCGGATTCGAGGCGTAGCGAGCGGGGGTCAGTTTGTCGCGAGAAGCACAGCCGTACTTGGGTACGGCGAGCATCGCAGCGGCAAAATGGCCCCGCGCAGTAGCCTCGGGCCGAATTACTTGAGTTCGACCTTGGCGCCGGCTTCTTCCAGCTTCTTCTTGGCCGCCTCGGCGTCGGCCTTCGGCATGCCTTCCTTGACAGCCTTGGGCGCGCCGTCCACCAGATCCTTGGCTTCTTTCAGGCCCAGGCCGGTGATTTCGCGCACGGCCTTGATGACCGACACCTTGTTGGCGCCGGCTTCGGTCAGCACCACGTTGAATTCGGTCTTCTCTTCCGCGGCAGCGGCGCCCGCACCGGCACCACCGGCGGCCGGAGCGGCCATCGCAGCGGCGCTCACGCCGAACTTCTCTTCGATGGCTTTCACCAGGTCGTTGAGTTCCATGACCGTCATGCTGTCCAGCGCGGTCAGAAATGCGTCTTTATCGAATGCCATTTGATTTCCTTGAAAACAGATTGTTGGGTATCAGCCGCGCCCGCTTCAGGCGGCAGCCGGTTCGCCTTCGCCCTTTTTGGCCGCCAGCGCGCCCAGCACCACGGCGGTGCGGGACATCGGCGACATGAGCAAGCCGCACAACTGGGCCAGCAGCACTTCCTTGGTGGGAATGCTGGCCAGTGCCTTCACGCCGTTCGCATCCAGGGACTTGCCACCGTAGACGCCCGCGCGAATCACCAACTTGTCGTTGGTCTTCGCGAAGTCGGCCACCACCTTGGCGGCGGCCACTGCGTCTTCGGAGAAGCCATAGATCAGCGGACCGGTCATCTGGTCCACCGCCACTTCGAAACTGCTGCCTGCGACAGCACGGCGGGCCAGCGTGTTCTTCAACACGCTCAGGCTGACGCCCTTGCTGCGCGCATCGCTGCGCAGTTTGGTCATGTCGGCGACCGTGACGCCGCGGTATTCCGCCATCACGAGCGTTTGAGCTTTAGCGGCGAGGCCGGTCACTTCTTTGATGACCGCTTCTTTCTCACTGCGATTCAGACTCAAGGTCTACTCCTTCAAAATGCGCCGTTCGATGCGGGCCGGATGGCCGTTCGATCTGGCAGCGCGCCTTCTTGCAGCGACCTACTGCTTTCAAGGAAAAATCCTTCGCAGCGGGTACGCCATCTGCGCTGGCCGCTCTCGAATCAAGAGCAATTAAACAGGGCAGGCCCTGTGCCAACGGTCTTGGATGACCCGGATGCGCCTTGCGGCCCATCCGGCCCACCACATCAGGCGCCGGCCTCATCGGCTGGCGCCCGAATCCTCTACACGTCAAGCGGTGATGGTTTGCGTGTCGACGCGAACGCCCACACCCATCGTGCTCGACACCGCCACCTTGCGCAGGTACACGCCCTTGCTGGTGGCGGGCTTGGCCTTGTTCAGCGCGTCGATCAGCGCGGCCAGGTTGCCCTGCAGCTTATCGGTGTCGAACGAGCGACGGCCGATGGTGCCGTGGATGATGCCGGCCTTGTCGACGCGGAACTGCACCTGACCGGCCTTGGCGTTCTTCACCGCCGTGGCGACGTCGGGCGTCACGGTGCCGACCTTGGGGTTCGGCATCAGGCCGCGCGGGCCGAGGATCTGGCCCAGCGTACCCACCACACGCATCGCGTCGGGGGCGGCGATCACCACGTCGAAGGGCATGTTGCCCGCCTTCACTTCGGCGGCCAGGTCGTCCATGCCGACCACGTCGGCGCCGGCGGCCTTGGCTTCTTCGGCTTTCGCGCCTTGGGCGAACACGGCCACGCGCTTGGTCTTGCCGGTGCCGTTGGGCATCACGACGGCACCACGCACCACCTGGTCGGACTTCTTGGCGTCCACGCCCAGTTGCACCGCCACGTCGATCGATTCGTCGAACTTGGCGGTGGCGTGCTTTTTCACCAGCTCGATCGCTTCATTCAGCGCGTACAGCTTGGTGGTTTCAACAGCGCCCTGCTGGGCTTTTTGCTTCTTGGTCAGCTTGGCCATGTCACACGCCCTCCACGGTCACGCCCATCGAACGGGCCGAGCCGGCGATGGTGCGCACAGCGGCGTCCAGATCGGCCGCCGTCATGTCCTTCATCTTGGTCTTGGCGATTTCCTCGAGCTGGGCGCGAGTGATCTTGCCGACCTTGTCGGTTGCCGGCTTGGCGGAGCCCTTGTCCAGCTTGATGGCCTTCTTGATCAGAACGGCCGCAGGCGGCGTCTTGATGATGAAGGTGAAGCTCTTGTCCGCAAAGGCGGTGATCACCACCGGCAACGGCAGACCGGGCTCCATGCCCTGGGTCTGGGCGTTGAACGCCTTGCAGAATTCCATGATGTTCAGACCGCGCTGACCCAGTGCAGGGCCGATGGGCGGCGACGGGTTGGCCTTACCAGCTGGCACTTGCAGCTTGATGAAGCCGACGATTTTCTTCGCCATGCTTTACTCCTTGCGGGTACATGCGCCTGGCACGTCGGCCAGACTCCCCGGGGGTTGTCGACTCTTATCGAAAACAGCCGCCAGCGCAGAGTCGGAAAGCGCCAGCAGCTACAAAAATGATAGTCAGGCCTTTTCGACCTGGCTGAATTCCAGTTCGACCGGCGTCGCGCGGCCGAAGATCGTGACGGACACCCGCACCTTGCTCTTCTCGTAGTTGACTTCCTCGACGGTGCCATTGAAGTCGGTGAACGGGCCTTCCTTGACGCGGATGTATTCGCCCACCTCGAACTCCACCTTGTGGCGCGGCTTGTCCGTGCCTTCCTGCATCTGGTTGACGATCTTCATGACATCGTCTTCCGAGATGGGCGCGGGCCGGTTCTTCGCGCCGCCGACGAAGCCCGTCACCTTGTTGGTGTGCTTCACCAGATGCCAGGTGTCGTCGTCCATCACCATTTCGACCAGCACGTAGCCAGGGAAGAACTTGCGCTCGGTCGTGCGACGGACGCCGTTCTTCATCTCGACCACTTCTTCGGTCGGCACCAGGATGCGGCCGAACTTCGACTGCATGCCCGCGCGGTTGATGCGCTCGACGATGTTGCGCTCGACCGCCTTTTCCATGCCCGAATAGGCATGAACGACATACCACTTCAGGTCCGGGTTGGTCGACGGCTCGACCTTGTCCACCACGTCGTTCATCAGCGTCTCCAGCCCAGGATCAGGTCATACAGCGCCCACTCCAGGGTCTTGTCGGTCAACCACAGGAACAACGCCATCACGACGGCGAAAGCGAACACGAAGGCGGTCGTCTGCAGCGTTTCCTTGCGGGTTGGCCAGACGACTTTCTTGATTTCACGACCGGAGTCGCGGCCAAACGCGATCAGGCGCTTGCCGGAGTCGGAGGTGAAGAACACCACCACCGCCAGCACCAGCCCGGCGATCAGGCCACCCCACTGCGCGACAGCACCCTGGCTGCGCAGCAAGTAGAACGCCGCCAGCGCGCCGACCACCAGCAGGGCAGCCGCTGCCAGCCGCGCCTTGTCGGCGCCGGTACTCACGGTCTCAATTGGAGTGCTTGCCATGTTGGCCAGATTTCAGTTTCTCGAGGCGCCCGACGCGCACAAAGAGCACGAATCGAACAGCCATCCATCAGACACACAAGCCCGCCAAGTGCTTGGCGGGCTTCGGAGCGCCACTTTCAAGTGGCAGGGGCAGTAGGAATCGAACCTACAACCTTCGGTTTTGGAGACCGACGCTCTGCCAATTGAGCTATACCCCTACACGAACCCTTACGCGATGATCTTGGCCACCACGCCCGCGCCCACCGTGCGGCCGCCTTCGCGAATGGCGAAGCGCAGACCCTCTTCCATGGCGATGGGGGCGATCAGCTTGACGGTGATGCTGACGTTGTCGCCAGGCATGACCATTTCCTTGTCCTTGGGCAGCTCGATGCTTCCGGTCACGTCGGTGGTGCGGAAGTAGAACTGCGGACGGTAGTTGTTGAAGAAGGGGGTGTGGCGGCCGCCTTCGTCCTTGCTCAGCACGTAGACTTCACCGACGAATTCGGTGTGGGGCTTGATGCTGCCGGGCTTGCACAGCACCTGGCCGCGCTCGACGTCTTCACGCTTGGTGCCGCGCAGCAGGATGCCGACGTTGTCGCCCGCCTGGCCCTGGTCGAGCAGCTTGCGGAACATTTCGACGCCGGTGCAGGTGGTTTTCTGCGTGGCCTTGATGCCGACGATTTCGATTTCTTCGCCGACCTTGATGATGCCGCGCTCGATACGGCCGGTGACGACGGTGCCGCGACCGGAGATGGAGAAGACGTCTTCGACGGGCATGAGGAAGGCGCCGTCCACAGCACGCTCAGGGGTGGGGATGTAGGTGTCGAGGGCTTCGGCCAGCTTCATGATGGCCTGCTCGCCCAGCTCGCCTGCGTCGCCTTCGAGGGCCAGCTTGGCGCTGCCCTTGATGATGGGGGTGTCGTCGCCGGGGAATTCGTACTTGGACAGGAGTTCGCGCACTTCCATTTCGACGAGTTCGAGCAGTTCGGCGTCGTCGACCATGTCGGCCTTGTTCAGGAAGACAATGATGTAGGGCACGCCGACCTGACGCGACAGCAGGATGTGCTCGCGGGTCTGGGGCATGGGGCCGTCGGCGGCGGAGCAGACGAGGATGGCGCCGTCCATCTGGGCGGCGCCGGTGATCATGTTCTTCACATAGTCGGCGTGGCCGGGGCAGTCGACGTGGGCGTAGTGGCGGTTGGCCGTTTCGTATTCGACGTGCGAGGTGTTGATGGTGATGCCGCGGGCTTTTTCTTCCGGGGCGTTGTCGATCTGGTCGTAACCCTTGGCTTCGCCGCCAAACTTCTTGGCCAGCACGGTGGCAATGGCCGCCGTCAGGGTGGTCTTGCCATGGTCCACGTGACCAATGGTGCCTACGTTCACGTGCGGCTTGGTCCGCTCGAATTTCTCTTTTGCCATTTCTTCGACTCCGAAAAAATCAACTCAAACACAACACAACGGTAGCGGCGACGCCCCGGAAAGCGCCGCCGCATGTCTGGTGCCCTTGGTGGGAATCGGACCCACGACCTCTCCCTTACCAAGGGAGTGCTCTACCACTGAGCCACAAGGGCGAAAACCTGAGCCAGACGCAACACACCAAGACCGACCGAGTGGAGCGGGAGACGGGAATCGAACCCGCGTCATTAGCTTGGAAGGCTAAGGTTCTACCATTGAACTACTCCCGCAAAGATGCACCCCGAAGGACGCCTTGACCTTGCGTGAGCCATGCCCCGGCTTTCGCCAGGCAACCGCCCATCCTGAACGCTCATCGTGTCGGCCGCGCATGCCGGCCTAGCCTGCTGGTGGAGAGGGCTGGATTCGAACCAGCGTACTCGTAAGAGGGCAGATTTACAGTCTGCTGCCATTAACCACTCGGCCACCTCTCCGGCAGGGAACCATGGATTATGCCACTAATTGTTCGAGCCGATCAAGCCGTGCCGGCCGCTGACGGCGCCGCGCCCAGCCAGTCGATGGCCGGCTCGCCCCGCTGCCGCACGAAGGCATCGACCTGCCCGAAGTGACCGCAGCCGATGAACGGCACAGGCGGCCGCAGCGCCGACAGGGGCGACGGGTGGTTGGCCGCCAGCCACAGGTGCGGGCCGGCGGCCGCCCCGGCCGGCCGCATCGATTGCGCATGGGCGCCCCACAGCAAGAAAGTGAGCGGACGCTCACTTTCAACCAGGCGCTCAAAAACACGGGAGGTGAATGCCTGCCAGCCCAGCCGGGCATGGCTGCCCGCCTGGCCCGCCTGCACGGTCAGGCTGGTGTTCAGCAGCAACACGCCCTGGCGCGCCCAATGGTCCAGCAAGCCTTCTGGCTGGGGCGCGCGGCCGTATTCGCGTTGCAGTTCCTTGTATATGTTGCGCAGGCTGGGGGGCAGGCGCAGGCCGGGCGCCACCGAAAAGGCCAGGCCGTTGGCCTGACCCGGCCCGTGGTATGGGTCCTGGCCCAGAATGACGACGCGCACCGATTCAAGAGGCGTCAGTTGCAGGGCGCGCAGCGGCTGCGGCGGATAAATGGTCGCGCCCGCCGCCAGCTGCGACTGCAGCGCGTGACTCAGGCGCTGGCCGGGCGCGCTGTGCAGAAAGGCACGCCATTCATCCCGCCATCCCTCGGCCAGCGCGTCGACGTCGGGCGGCCAGTGCGCCAGGGCAGGCGCGTCGGCGCCCGCACCTTCGGGCGAGAACTCCGTCATGGAAATTGCGTCCGCCGCTTGTCCAGTACGCCTATCCAGCTATCAACTGAATAGCAATCAGGCAAACAACTGCGCCAACGCATCCCCTGGCTCCTCGGCGCGCATGAAGGCCTCGCCCACCAGGAAGGCGTGGATGCCGGCGTCGCGCATGCGGCGCACGTCGTCGCGGGTGTGGATGCCGCTTTCGGTGATCAACAGGCGGTCGGCCGGCACGTCCTGGATCAACCCCAGCGTGGTGTCCAGGCTGACGTCGAAGGTGCGCAGGTTGCGGTTGTTGATACCGACCAGCGGCGTCTTCAGGCGCAGGGCGCGCTCCAGTTCGGCCCCGTCGTGCACCTCGACCAGCACCGCCATGTCGAGCGCGCGCGCCACCGCCTCCAGCTCCTGCATCTGCCCGTCACCCAGACAGGCGGCGATCAGCAGGATGCAGTCGGCACCGATGGCGCGCGCCTCGTACACCTGGTACGGGTCGATCATGAAATCCTTGCGCAGCACGGGCAGTTCGCAACTGGCGCGCGCCTGCTTCAGGTAGTCGATGCTGCCCTGGAAGAACTGCCGATCCGTCAGCACCGACAGGCAGGCCGCGCTGACCTTGCCGCCCGCGTCGGTGTTGCCGACGGCGTAGCTCTGCGCAATGTCGGCTGGCTCGAAGTCGGCGCGGATCACGCCCTTGCTGGGGCTGGCCTTCTTGATCTCGGCGATCACCGCCGCCTGGCCTTGGGCAATCTTGCGGCGCAGCGCGCCCTCGAAGTCGCGCGTCAGCACGCGGCTTTCGGCGTCTTCGCGCATGGCGGCCAGCGACTTCTTCTTCAGCCCCGCGGCGACTTCCTCGCGCTTGACGGCGACGATCTTGTCCAGGATATCACTCATTTTTTGATAGCTCCTCGCGCTGGTCCGGTGCCGGCTGCTTCAGTATCTTGACGAAAATTTGGTGCATGACGAAGGCCGCCACCAGCGTGATCAGCGTTACGCCCAAGGCGATCCACACCCCTTCGTCGCGCCACATCATGCCGCCTTGGGCGACGCCAGCGCCTGCGTGAACGCCAGCACCTGCTGCAGCT
Source organism: Ottowia sp. SB7-C50 (assembly GCF_033110285.1). NCBI lineage: Bacteria > Pseudomonadati > Pseudomonadota > Betaproteobacteria > Burkholderiales > Comamonadaceae > Ottowia > Ottowia sp. SB7-C50. The sequence continues at coordinate 386,674 of NZ_CP136995.1, read as the reverse complement.
TGGCCTGTGCCGCGCCGCTTTCGATGGCTTCGCGCGCGCGGTCGATGCCGGCCTTCATGGTGGGCGCCACGCCCGCCGCGTACAGCACCACGCCGGCGTTCAGCACCACGATGTCCTTGGCCGGCCCTTCGTGGCCCGCCAGCACGCCACGCAGCATGGCCAGCGACTGCTCGGGCGTCTCAACCTTGATGGCGCGGTTGCTCATCATGGGCATGCCGAAATCCTCGGGGTGGATGTCGTATTCGCTGATCTGGCCGTCTTTCAATTCGCCGACCATCGTCGCGGCGCCCAGGCTGACCTCGTCCATGCCGTCGCGGCCGTAGACGACCACGGCGTGCTCGGCGCCCAGCCGTTGCAGCGCGCGCACCTGGATGCCCACCAGGTCGGGGTGGAACACGCCCATCACGATGTTGGGCGCGCCTGCGGGGTTGGTCAGCGGCCCCAGGATGTTGAAGAAGGTCTTGACGCCCATCTCCTTGCGCACCGGCGCCACGTTCTTCATGGCCGGGTGGTGGTTGGGCGCGAACATGAAGCCCACGCCCGTTTCGGCGATGCTCTGCGCGATCTGATCCGGCGACAGGTTCAGCGCAATGCCCAGCGCCTCGATCACATCCGCGCTGCCCGACTTGGACGACACGCTGCGCCCACCGTGCTTGGCCACGCGCGCGCCGGCGGCGGCGGCCACGAACATGCTGCAGGTGCTGATGTTGAAGGTGTGCGAGCCATCGCCGCCCGTGCCCACCACGTCCACCAGATGCGTGCGGTCGGCCACGTGCACCTTGGTCGACAGCTCGCGCATCACCTGCGCGGCGGCGGTGATCTCGCCAATGGTCTCCTTCTTGACGCGCAGGCCGGTGGTGATGGCGGCGATCATCAGCGGCGACAGCTCGCCCTGCATGATCATCCGCATCAGGTGCAGCATTTCGTCGTGAAAGATCTCGCGGTGTTCGATGGTGCGCTGCAGCGCTTCCTGGGCGGTGATGGTCATGGTGGGAATCCTTGCAATCAAATCGTTGGATGGTTTGTTCAGCGCGCGCCTGGCGCGTCGGTCAATGCCAGCTTGACCCCGAAGACGACGAACAGCCCGCCCGCCACGCCGTCCAGCCAACGTGTCGCGCGTTGCAGCGCTCCCGCGCGCCGCGCCGCCCAGGCCGCCGCCAGCGCCCAGCCAACGCACACCAGCAGGCCGTTGACGGTGAACAGCAGCCCCAGCGCCAGAAACACCCACGCCGGCCGCGCGGTGCCGGGCGCGATGAACTGCGGCACAAAGGCCAAGAAGAACAGCGCCACCTTGGGGTTGAGCACGTTGGTCAGAAAGCCGCGGCGGAACACGGCGGCCAGCGGCGTTTGAGCATCAAATCGGCCGCCAGCGCTTACCTTATCAGCGCGAGCAGCTATGTTTATTGAAGCATCATGGCGCAATGCCGAGCGCAGCATCTGCACGCCCACCCACACCAGATAAATCGCGCCCGCCCACTTCAGCACGCCAAACGCCGCACTGCTGGCCGCCAGCAGCGCCGACACACCCAGTGCCGCCGCGGCCACGTGCACCAGACAGCCGGCCGCAATCCCCAGCGCCGCCGCCACGCCTGCCCGCGCGCCCGCGCGCACGGCGTTGGCAACGATGAACATCACATCCGGTCCGGGCGTGAGATTGAGCAACACGCCGGCAGCGATGAACAGCAGCAGGTGGTGGGCGTCGGGCATGGCCGTTCAGCGCAGAAAGTTCGCCAGCATCGCGTGCCCATGCTCCGTCAGGATGCTCTCCGGGTGGAACTGCACGCCTTCGATGCGCACGTCGTGGGCAAAGCCAGTGTGGCGCACGCCCTGGATTTCGCCGTCGTCGTCGCTGGTGGCGGTGATTTCCAATTCTGGCGGGCAGCTGTCCTTCTCGATGACCAACGAGTGGTAACGGTTGACGGTGAACTGCGCGGGCAAGTGGGCAAATACGCCCTGCTGCGTGGTCGTGATGACGCTGGTCTTGCCGTGCATCTGCACCTTGGCGCGCACGATATTGCCGCCAAACGCCGCGCCGATGGCCTGGTGGCCGAGGCACACGCCAAGGATGGGCAGCTTGCCGGCGAAATGGCGGATGGCGGCGACCGACACGCCGGCCTCGTTGGGCGAACACGGGCCCGGGCTGATGCACAGGCGGTCGAACTCGCCGCGCGTGAACATGGCGTCGAGCTCTTCCAGCGTCACCTCGTCGTTGCGCAGCACGGTCACGTCCGCGCCCAGTTCACCGAAGTACTGCACGATGTTGTAGGTGAAGCTGTCGTAGTTGTCGATCATGAGGAGCTTCATGCCTTGAACTCCGGAAAATCTTTGAACGCAAAAGGCGCAAAAGCTTCGCAAAAGACGCAGAAGTTTTTCATAGCTGATTCACCACGCGCTTGACGCCTTTGACGACAGGAAAAGTGTGAAAGTTGATGAGCAATCCCAAGCGCAAATCCGATACGCGCAAATAAGACAGCAATTGCGCCCGGTGCAGTTCAGTCAGCAACTCGACGGCTTTCAGCTCCAGCAACACACAACGCTCGACCAAGAAATCAGCACGAAAAGCAACGCCCAGCATTTGCCCCTTGTAGCTCGCGGGCACGGGCACCTCTCGTTCAAACGACAGACCGCGCTCGCGCAACTCGACCGCCAACGCAGCGGCATAGGCGCTCTCCAGAAGTCCCGTCCCGAGCACGCGCTGTACCTCAACCGCCGCACCAATCACTGCGTGAGAAATTCCATCTTCCCGTTTTAGCGATTTTTGCGAGTCCTTTGCGCCCTCTGCGTTCAAAAAAGACTCGTCCATCACTCCAGCCCTTCCTCGACCAACTCGCTCGCCCGCAAGATGGCCCGCGCCTTGTGCTCGGTCTCTTTCCACTCCATCTCGGGCACCGAATCTGCCACCACCCCCGCCGCCGCCTGCACGTGCAAAGTCTGGTCCTTGACGATGGCGGTGCGGATGGCAATCGCCACGTCCATGTCGCCGGCGTAGCTGAGATAACCGCAGGCCCCGCCATAGATGCCGCGCTTGGTCGGCTCCAGCTGATCGATCAACTCCATCGCGTGCACCTTGGGCGCGCCGGTCAGCGTGCCGGCGGGGAAGGTGGCTTTCAGCACGTCCATGTTGCTCATGCCGTCTTTCAGGATGCCCTCGACGTTGCTGACGATGTGCATCACGTGGCTGTAGCGCTCTACGGCAAAGGCTTCGGTCACCTTCACGCTGCCGGTCTTGGCGATGCGGCCAATGTCGTTGCGCGCCAGGTCGATCAGCATGACGTGCTCGGCGCGCTCCTTGGGGTCGTTCACCAGCTCGGTTTCGGTCGCCTTGTCCAGCTCGGGCGTGGCGCCGCGTGGGCGGGTGCCGGCCAGGGGGCGGATGGTGACTTTCTCGCCTTCGGGCGTGCTTTCTTGCCGCACCAGGATTTCGGGGCTGGCGCTGACAACCTGGAAGTCGCCGAAGTCGTAGTAAATCATGTACGGCGACGGGTTCAGCGAGCGCAGCGCGCGGTACAGGCTAAGCGGCGATTCGGTAAAGCGCTTCTTGATGCGCTGGCCCACCTGCACCTGCATGAAGTCGCCGGCGGCGATCAGTTCCTTGGCGCGCTCCACCGCCTTCAGGTAGTCGGCCTTGGCAAATTCGCGCTCGGCCGGAAAGCCCTGCGTGGCCCGCACCTGCGGCACGCTGACCGAATAGCGCAGCTGCTCGCGCAGGGTTTTCAGGCGCTTCTTGGCGTTGCTGTAAGCCTCGGGCTGCGCCGGGTCGGCGTAGACGATAAGGTAGAGCTTGCCCGACAAGTTGTCGATCACCGCCACCTCTTCGCTGTGCATCAGCAAAATGTCGGGCAGGCCCAGCGGATCGGGCGGGCAGGATTTCTCCAGCTTTTTCTCGATGTGGCGCACGGTGTCGTAGCCGAAATAGCCGGCCAGGCCGCCACAAAAGCGCGGCAGGCCGGGCCGCAGCGCGACCTTGAAGCGCTTTTGGTAATCGGCGATGAAGTCGAGCGGGTTGCCTTGGGCCGTTTCGACCACCTTCCCGTCCGTCACCACTTCGGTGCGCGCATCGGCGCCAAAACCGCTCGCTCGCAACACCGTGCGCGCCGGCAGACCGATGAAGCTGTAGCGGCCAAAGCGCTCGCCGCCAATCACCGATTCCAGTAAAAAACTATAGCGCCCGCCGCCCGTCCCGCCTGCGCCAGCGGCCAGTTTGAGGTACAGCGACAGCGGCGTTTCGAGGTCGGCAAACGCCTCGGCCATCAAGGGGATGCGGTTGTAGCCTTGGGCGGACAGGCTCTTGAATTCGAGTTCCGTGATCATGGCGAAGTGGGCTTCCATGCTGCGGCAGCTCGCGCACGCCGGGGTCTCTCAGCGGGATGCGGCGCGGGGGCTGCGGTCTTCCTGATGCGGCACCCGTCGTCGGCCGGATGCCCCTGGTGCGCCCGTTGCGGGCGCGGCTCACAAGTCAACGTGCTGGCTTACGCCAAGGCCACGCCCCCTGGGCGGCGGCGCCCAGCGGTGAAATGACATTGCGGGAAGAACACATGCGGCCTAGTGTAGCAAAGGCTTGCCGCGCCCGTGGGCAAGTCCGTGTCCGCGCCCGCACCGACGCAGGTGGTGGCATTTGTCTTGCATACATCTGCCTGCGCGGCGGGCCCAATCAATCACAGGCGGCCGCGGGCCGCCCGGCTTTTTTCTTCCACCGTTTGCCATGGCCATCGTGCGAAAGGCTTTGTATGTTGATCAAGATCGGCTATGACATCGAAATGGCGGTGAACGCGCCCACCACCGTGCTGGGCGCGCTGCACGTGCACCCTTCGCGGGCGCACGATCTGCAGGCGCCGGAGCAGTTCGCGGTCGAGCCCGCGCTGCCCTTCACCACCTACCAGGACGTGTTCGACAACACCATCGTGCGCGTCGACGTGCCGGCCGGCGTGGGCAGCGTGCGCTTCACCAACCACGCCGTGGTGGCCGACCCCGGCGTGCCCGACCCCGTGGTGCCCGACGCGCGCCAGCACCCGCTGCACGAGCTGCCGCTGGACGTGTTCCGTTTTCTGCTGCCCAGCCGCTATTGCGAGGTGGACAGCGAACTGATGGGCTTCGCGTGGAACCAGTTTGGCGCCACGCCCGAAGGCTGGGCGCGCGTGCAGGCCATCTGCGACTACACGCACCAGCACATCCGCTTCGACTACCTGCAGGCGCGCGCCAACCGCACCGCACTGCAGGGCTGGCAGGAAGGCGTGGGCGTGTGCCGCGACTACGCGCACCTGGCCGTCACGCTGTGCCGCTGCATGAATATTCCGGCGCGCTACGTCACCGGCTACCTGGGCGACATCGGCGTGCCGCCGGTGCCGTGCCCGATGGATTTTTCGGCGTGGTTCGAGGTGTACCTGGGCGGCGCGTGGCACACCTTCGACGCGCGCCACAACGCGCGCCGCATCGGCCGCGTGGTGATGGCGCACGGCCGCGACGCGACCGATGTGCCGATCGCCATGGTGTTTGGCTGGCACCAGCTGAACCGCTTCGACGTGGTCACCGATGAATTGCAGGACGCGCCGGAAGCGCTGCTGGCCAGCGCGTGAAGCCCGCGTCGGAAGCTACTGTTTTTATAGCTTCCAGCGCAGCACGGACAAGCGCCAAAACCCTTTTCCTCGGATGCAGGCACGCGGCCATGACGATCCTTGAAGTGCCGAGCGGGCACAGGCCTCAGGCCTGCTCCGGCACCGCCAGGTAGAACCACTCCTGCCCCACGTCGGCTTCCGGGTGCGGGAACAGCACGCAGCCGTCGCGCGCCGCGCGCACGGGCGTGCCGTCGGCGCGCACGCCGACCACATCGCCCGCCTGCACGGTGTCGAAGCTGTGCCAGTCGCGCACCAGCCGGTCGTCGGGCGACTGGCGCAGCACCACGTCGTCCAGTCGGGCCGCGGGGCCGTCAAAGCGCGCCGGCGCGGGCACCTGGGCCATGCCCAGCAGCGCCAGCGCGCCGTGCAAGGCGTGCTCGGCCACGTCGATGGCCGCCGGGTCTTCGTGCTGACCGCATTCCAGCGTGACGGCGTAGCCGCCCTGGCTGCGCATGTATTCGTTGGTGCCGATGCCGTCGTCGTCGGGCACCGCGCCGCGCGCCAGCGCCGCGCGGTCGTACACCTCCAGCCAGCCTTCAACCACCTGCGGCGCGCCCAGCGCGCGCGCCAGCGCCATCTCTTCGGCGGCGCGGGCAAAGGGCTCGCGCGCGCCGCTGTTGTTGCGCGGCCCGACCATGGCGAAGGGCTCGCCCGGCGTGTGAAACGAATGCAGGTCCAGCAGCACGTCGTGCTGCGCCAGCAGCGGCGCCAGCTGGTGGGTGATGCGGTCTTCGTAGTCCTGCGGGGCGGGCTGGGGCAGGAAGCGGCGGTTGAGGTTGCGTTCGCCCTCGCGCGTGTTCTGCGCAAAGGCGAGCGGGTTGGCCACCGGCACCAGCGTCAGCCGCCCGCGCAGCAATTGCAGCCGGCCCTGCGCCAGCGCGTCGATGGCGCGCACGATGGCGTGTGCGCCGCACACCTCGTTGCCGTGCACGGCGCCCATCACCACCAGCGACGGGCCAGGCGCCAGCGCGGCCCAGCTTTGCCAGTGCAGCGTGTCGGGTTGCGCAACGGCGCGCCGCAGCAGTTCGTGTAACGCGCTCACGGGGTCAACTCTCCTTGGAGGCGCGATTCTGGCCCACCGCCGGCAACCCTGCCGCCAGCGCGGCCAGCGTGTCCAGGTGCGCGTCGGCGTCTACGGCCGTGATCGGCTCGCCGTGGTTGTAGCCGTAGGTCATCAGCGCCACCGGGCAACCGGCGGCGCGCGCAGCGGCGGCATCGTTCTGCGAATCGCCCACCATCAGCGTCTGCGCAGGCACGGTGCCCAGCGCGCGGCAGGTTTCGAGCAGGGGCAGCGGGTCGGGCTTCTTGCGGGCGAAGCTGTCGCCGCCGAACACGTGGTCGAAGAATCCGTCCAGCCCCTTGGCCGCCAGCAGCGGGCGGGCAAAGTCCAGCGGCTTGTTGGTCAGGCAGGCCAGCGGCAGCCCGGCGGCGCGCAGCGCGCGCAGCCCTTCGACCACGCCGGGGTAGACGTGGCTGTGCTGGCCGTTGATGCGCAGGTAGGCGCTTTGGTAATGCTGCCAGGCCGCCTGCTGCAGCGCCTCGTCCGCTTCGCTATTCATAGCATCCGACGCAGGCTGCGTCAGCGCCAGCACCGAGCGGATCAGGTGCTCGGAGCCCTTGCCGACCAGCCGCTCGATCTGCGCGCGGGTGACCGGCGGGCGCCCCAGCGCGGCCAGCATGCCGGCCAGCGCGGCCTCGAAATCGCCCAGCGTATCGACCAGCGTGCCGTCGAGATCGATCATGCACGCGCGCACGCCGCGCAGTGGCTCGCGCGCCACAGCCTCGGGGGGCACGGCGCCGCGTTCACATGGGTTTAAAGACATGGGTTTACCGATTCGTCCAGGGCGTGGCGCCGACAGCCGGCGCGCTCCCCCATGATTTTGATGTACGTCAATTCATCGCGCGCGCGAAGGCGCAGGATTCATCCATGACGTTTCTGTGACGTCACCATAACAAATCGGCTACGGCGCGATGTCAGCGTGCGGGCCAGGAGATGGATTCCCCTTGACCGCCTTGCTCGCCCTGGCCGTGGCTGCCGTGGCCGTGGTGCTGATCTTCGATTACACCAACGGCTTTCACGACGCCGCCAACATCGTCGCCACCGTGATCGCCTCGCGCGCGATGACGCCTGCGCAGGCAGTCCTGGTAGTGGGCTTCTTCGAATTCCTCGGCCCGCTGCTGGGCGGCACGGCGGTGGCCAACACCATCGGTGGCTTCGTGCGCCTGGACGGCATTGCGCCGACCGCCGCGCTCACCATCCTGCTGTGCGGGCTGCTGGGCGCCATCACCTGGAACCTGATCACCTGGTGGAAGGGCATTCCCTCGTCGTCGTCGCACGCGCTGGTGGGCGGGCTGATCGGCGCCGTGGTGGTGTCGGCCGGCATGGACCGCGTGGTGTGGGGGGGTGGGTGAACTTGCGCACGGCCACGTGGCGGGCGTGACCAAGGTGCTGCTGGCGCTGATCGTGTCGCCGCTGCTGGGCTTCTGGGTGGCGTTTGCGGTGCACAAGCTGATGTCGCGCCTGCTGGCCGGGGCGCGGCCCAGGGTGGCGCGCGACCTGCGCCGCGCACAGTTCATCACGGCAGCCGGGCTGGCGTTTTCGCACGGCGCCAACGATGCGCAGAAAAGCATGGGCATCCTCACGCTGGTGCTGCTGCTGGGCGGCTTCATCCACGAGTTCAAAGTGCCGTTCTGGGTCATGCTGGCCTGCGCCACCGCCATCACGCTGGGCATCCTGTCGGGTGGCTGGCGCATCGTGCGCACGCTGGGCTTTGCCATCTACAAGGTGCGCCCGCTGCACGCGCTGGATTCACAGCTGACCTCGGCCATGGTGATCCTGGGCGCGTCGGCCATGGGCGCGCCGGTCTCCACCACGCACGTGGTGGCCACGTCGATCATGGGCATCGGTTATGCCGAGCGGCCCAAGGCGGTGCGCTGGTCCAAGGCCGGCGAGATCGCCACCACCTGGGTCGTCACCATTCCCGCCGGCGCGCTGATGGGCATGCTGTTCTACGCGCTTTCGCTGGCGGCGGGCAACGTCTACAAGAGTCTCTAGGAGCAAGCACCGCATGGCCCACAACCAAGGCAACTCCCTGCTGGCGCGGCTGTTCGACCGCGTGCTGCCCACCGCGCCCGATTTCTTCGGCCTGCTGGCCGCGCAGTCGCGTGCCGTGGAACGTACCGTGGAGCTGCTGGTGCGCTTCATGGAAACCGGCCGCGCCGACATCAGCGCCGAGATCCACAACGACGAGCACGCCGCCGACCAGGTGAAGGTGGCCAACATCCACACGCTGAACGAGGCGTTCTCGACGCCGATCGACCGCGAGGACATTTACCGCGCCATCGTCAACCTGGACGACATCGTCAACTTCTGCAAGGACACCGTCAACGAGATGGACGCGCTGACCCTGCAGCCCGATGGCCACACGCTGGAGATGTCGAAGCAGCTGCTGATCGGCGCCACCGCGCTGCGCAACGGCTTCAGCAAGCTGGGCCACAACACGGGCGATGCCGCGCTGGACGCCGAGGGCGCGCGCAAGGCCACGCGCCAGGTCGAGAAGCTGTACCGCGTGGCGCTGGCCGACCTGTTCCAGGGCGACAACTACATCCAGATGTTCAAGAAGCGCGAGATCTACCGCCACCTGACCAACGCCGCCGAGCGCATGGCCCATTGCGCCAGCACCTTGCACGACATCGTCGTCAAGATGGTCTGAGCGATCTTTCAATACACCCACCCAGGAGCCCCCATGTTCAGCAGCCTGATGCCCCAGCGCAAGGAGTTCTTTGAACTGCTGGCGGCGCACTCCGACCGCGTGGTCGCTGGCGCCAACGCCACCTTGCGCCTGCTCAACGGTCTGGGCGCCGGCACCGAGGACATTCCCGTCCTGGTGGCCGAAGTCAACATGAACGAGCAGAGCGCCGACAAGATCAAGGCCGAACTCATCACCTTGCTGCACCGCTCGTTCACCACGCCGATCAACCGCGACCAGATCCACACGCTGACCATCGAGCTGGACAACGTGCTGAACGCATTGCAGGACGTGGCCAACGCAGTGGGCATGTACAACATCAAGGAATCGACGCCGGAGGCGCGCGAGATGGCGGCGCTGGCGGCCGACGCGGCGGCCAAGCTCAATCGCGCCGTGGTGGCGCTGGGCGACAAGAACCGCAAGCAGGAAACCAGCGACCTGTGCAAGGAAATCGACGGCATGGAGTCGCAGGCCGACCGCGTGCAGCGCAAGGCCATCACGGGCCTGTTTGCCGAAGGCAGCTCGATCTGGAACGCCATCCGAATGCGCGAGTTCTACGCACTGCAGGAAGAAGTGCTGGACCGCTGTGAGGACGCGGCCAAGACGATTGAAGAAATCCTGATCGACAACTCCTGAACCCGGACGCACACACCATGGATCACGTGACCTTGAGCCTCTGGGTGCTGGGGCTTCTCATCGCCGTTGCACTGGCGTTCGACTTCATGAACGGCTTCCACGACGGCGCCAACGCTATCTCCACCATCGTCGCCACAGGCGCGCTCACGCCCAAGCAGGCGGTGTTGTTTGCCGCCGCGTTCAACTTCCTGGCCATCTGGGTGTTCCAGCTCAAGGTGGCGGCCACCATTGGCAAGGGCACGGTGGATCCGGCCTTCGTCGACCACTACGTGATCTTCGGCGCGCTCATGGGGGCGCTGGCGTGGAACATCATCACCTGGTACTACGGCATTCCCTCGTCGTCCTCGCACGCGCTGGTGGGCGGGCTGGTGGGCGCCACCGTGGCGAAAGCAGGGGCACTGTCGCCCATCGTGTGGAGCGGCTTCGGCAAGATCCTGGCCTTCATCGTCATCTCGCCGCTGGTGGGCTTTTTCATCGGCGGCATGCTGATGGTGCTGGTGGCCTGGGCGTTTCGCAACAAGACGCCCCACCAGGTCAGCGGGCTGTTCCGCTACGGCCAGTTGTTTGCCGCCGGCGCCTACAGCCTGGGCCACGGCGGCAACGACGCGCAAAAGACCATCGGCATCATCTGGCTGCTGCTGATCACCGCCGGCGTGTCCACGTCCGAGGTTTCCACGCTGCCGCACTGGGTCATCTACGCCTGCTATGGCGCCATTGCCTGGGGCACCTACCTGGGAGGCTGGCGCATCGTCAAGACCATGGGCAGCAAGATCACGCGGCTGAACTCCGTCAGCGGCTCCTGCGCGTCGATGGGCGGGGCCATCAGCCTGGGCCTGGCGACCCTGGGGGGGCATTCCGGTGTCGACCACCCACACCATCACCGGCTCCATCGTGGGCGTCGGCACGGCGCAGGACGTCAAGGCCGTGCGCTGGGCGGTCACCTTCAACCTGCTGATCGCCTGGGTGCTGACCATTCCGGCCTCGGGGCTGATCGCGGCGCTGTTCTGGTATGTCGGCCGCAGCTTCCTCTAGGAGCCAAGCACATGCTGAACAACGTCATGCCCAAGCGGGCCACCTTCTTCCAGTTGCTGGGCTCGCACACCGACCGCCTGGTGGCCGGCGCCAACGCCACGCTGCGGCTGGTCACCAGCCTGGGCAACCCGAGCGAGCAGCGCGGCTCGATGATCGAAGAAGTCAACCTCAACGAGACCAGCGCCGACACCATCAAGGCCGACTTCATTCGGCTGTTGTACGAGTCGTTCACGACGCCCATCAGCCGCGAACAGCTGCACACGCTGATCCTCGACCTGGACCGCGTGCTGGACGCCTTGCAGACGGTCGCAAATGCCATCCACATGTACAACATCAGCCGCTCCACGCCGGAAGCGCGCGCCATGGCCTCGCTGGCCGCTGATGCCTGCCTGATCCTCAACCGCGCCGTACTGGCGCTGGGCGAGCGCAACCGCGGCCCCGAGATCGAGCGCTACTGCCGCGAGGTGGAGGAACTTGAATCCCGTGCCAGCGTCGCCATGCGCGAAGGCGTGACGCGCCTGTTCGCGCAGGAAGGCGACGAGCAGGCCGCGTGGCAGGCCATGAAGCTGCGGCGCTTTTACTTTGCGCAGGAGGCGGTGCTCGACGGCTGCAAGCGCGCCGCCCGCACGATTGAGGAAATCCTGATCGAGAACGCCTGACGCCGCGGCGTCAGTGCGGCTTGGCGCGCTTGGCCGTGCCCGGCACCGTGACGCGGCCGTAGAAGCTGCGCGCCCGGCCCAGAATGAGCGGATCGACCTGGCCCGTGTTGTCCGCATCGCGGTCGGCGTACGGCAGCACGGACAGCACGTAGCGCATGGCGTTCAGCCGCGCGCGCTTCTTGCAGTCCGAGTTGATGACGATCCAGGGCGCGTAACAGGTGTCGGTGGCCTCGAACATCGCCTCCTTGGCGCGCGTGTAGTCGTCCCACTTGTCCCTCGAGGCCTGGTCGACCGGGCTCAGCTTCCATTGCTTCAGCGGGTCTTTTTCGCGCCGCCGGAAGCGGCGCAGCTGCTCCTCGCGGCTGACCGAGAACCAGAACTTGATGACGTGCACGCCGCAGTCCACCAGGTGGCGCTCGAACACCGGCGCCTCGTGCATGAACAGCGCGTATTCCTCCGGCGTGCAGAAGCCCAGCACATGCTCGACGCCGGCGCGGTTGTACCAGCTGCGGTCGAACAGCACGATCTCGCCCGCCGTGGGCAGATGCTGCACATAGCGCTGGAAGTACCACTGGCCGTGTTCCAGCTCGCTCGGCTTGTCGAGCGCGACCACGCGGGCGCCGCGCGGGTTCAGGTGTTCCATGAAGCGCTTGATGGTGCCGCCCTTGCCGGCGGCATCGCGCCCTTCGAACAGGATCACCACGCGTTCGCCGCTGTCCTTGACCCAGCGCGCCAGCTTCAGCAGTTCGATCTGCAGGTGGTATTTCTGCGCTTCGTAGGCCTGGCTCGACAGGCGATTGCGGTACGGAAAGCTGCCGGGCGCCACGCCGGGCAGCAGTTCAAGGTCCGGGTCGCTGCCGCCGGCCGTTGTCGGGTGGTGGCTCTTGAGCGCGTGCCGCAACAGGCGCGCATCATCGGGCGCCACGCCGTTCAGCGCCTCGCGCAGCATGTGGGTGGCCTGACGCTTGCCCGGCGCGCCATGCGTGGCGGCGTAGCGCAGGGCCTCGGCCATTTCTTCCAGCCGCGCCGAGATACGCTCCTGAATGGCCGCGCGTTCGAACGCGCCATGCGGCTGCGCTGCGTGACCCGACGGCGTGGCTTCGTCGTGCGCCCGTGCGGCACGCCGCCCGTCTTTGGCGCGTGAAGACTTGCCTTTGGCACTGGGCTGCGCGTCGTCGGCTTCTGGTTGCGCCGCCGCTGCGCCGCGCTCGCGCGGGTGGCGCGCCCCTTGCGTCATCATCTCGCTTGCCTCCAGCCATTGTGGCTTTTTCATGTCATTTTCATGACATCGTAGCCACGCGCCGGGGGCAGCGTCAACGCGTTTTTGGGGCGCGCGACGGCGCTGCCAGGCGCCGGCTCTGGGCGCCGACCCGCGCAGCGACGCCCGGCGCGCTGTGATAGCGTTGCCGCTTTACCTTCACCGGAGACTTGCCATGCCGCGCCCCAGCCTGCGAACCCAGTTGTGCGCCATCGCGCTGATGTCCGTCTTTTGCAGCGCCACCGCGTGGGCGCAGGACAAGGTGGTGTACCACATAGACAACACCGAGGCGCAGGCCACCAAGGGGCTGCGCAACATCCGCAACCACCTGGACGTGGCGCCCACCACCAAGATCGTCGTGGTCACGCACGCCGATGGCGTGCAATTCTTGCTGGAAGGCGCCAAGGACAAGAAGAACGCCGACATCGACTACGGCGCCCTGGTCAGCGCCCTGAAGGCGCGCGGCGTGCGCTTCGAGGTGTGCGAGATCACGCTGCGCGGCAACAACCTGAAGAAGGACCAGTTCACCATGGACGCCGAGTTCGTGCCCTCGGGCGTGGCGCGCGTCACGCAGCTACAGCAGCGCGAGGGGTTTGCCTATCTCAAACCTTGATTCGGCGCCCAGCGCTTGCTGCATAAGCGCAAGCAGCTATTACTTTTGTAGCTCTTCGCGCATGGCGCCGATCACCCGCGCATAGTCCGGCTGGCCGAAGATGGCACTGCCGGCCACGAAGGTGTCGGCGCCGGCATCGGCCACCTGGCGGATGTTGCCCGCCTTGATGCCACCGTCCACCTCCAGGCGGATGTCCTTGCCCGACGCGTCAATGCGCCGCCGCGCCGCCTCCACCTTGCGCAAGGCGCTATCAATAAAGGACTGGCCGCCAAAGCCCGGGTTGACGCTCATGATCAGGATCAGGTCGATGTCGTCGATCAGCCAGTCCAGCACATCCAGCGGCGCGGCGGGGTTGAACACCAGCCCCGGCCGCGCGCCCGCCGCACGGATGGCCTGCACGCTGCGGTGCGGGTGCGGCGTGGCGTCGGGGTGAAAGCTGATGCAGTCGGCCCCCGCCTGCGCAAACGCCTGCGCCAGCGCGTCCACCGGCTGCACCATCATGTGCACGTCCATCGGCACCGGCGTGCCGTCGGCGCGCACGGCGTGCGGCTTGATGGCCTGGCAGATCATGGGACCGAAGGTGAGGTTGGGCACGTAATGGTTGTCCATCACGTCGAAGTGAATCCAGTCGGCGCCGGCGGCGATGACGTGCTTCACTTCGTCGCCCAGCCGCGCGAAGTCGGCCGAGAGAATGGACGGGGCGATGCGGTAGGTGCGTTGGCTCATGGGCGTGGATTGTCGCAGCGGCGGCGTGGCGGGCGCTCATTTACCATCGCCGCATGCCGAAGTACCAATTCAGCGTCGACGTCGAGCCCCAGTACCTGCCCGATCAATCCGATCCGGCGGGCGGGAAGTACGGCTTTGCCTACACCATCACCGTGCACAACACGGGTGAGGTGCCGGCGCAGCTGATTTCGCGGCACTGGCTGATCACCGACGCGCGCGGCCACGTCGAAGAAGTCAAGGGCCTGGGCGTGGTGGGCCAGCAGCCGCTGCTCAAGCCGGGCGAGGCCTTCCAGTACACCAGCGGCGCGCGCCTGCGCACGCCCACAGGCACCATGCACGGCACGTATTTCTGCGTGGCCGAGGACGGCGAGCGCTTCGAGGCCCCGATCCCCATGTTCGTGCTGGACGCCAGCGGCACGGGTGGCGGCGGCGCGCGGGTGCTGCACTGATCCACACGCCGCGCTGCTGACATGGCCACGCCCCAGCTGGACCTGATCGGCCTGCTGCGCGCGATCGATCCGCAGGCGCCGCTGGCCGAGCGGCACCTGTGGCTGATCCGCCTGCTGGACTGGGTGCGCGGCGACACCGGCAACCCCGACGTGGCCGTGGCGCGCGTGCGCATGCTGATCGACGCGGCCGAGGTGCGACCCGACTTCCTGAAGCTGTGGCATTTGTGGTGGGAAGAATTCCTGACCTCGGTGGACGCCACGCCGCTGCTGGCCGACCTGGGTTTTTCGTCGCAGGGTTCGCTGGCGAGCGAGCTGGCGCGCCGCTTGCGCCGCCGGCTGCTGCCGGTGTCGCCCGAGACGACCGACCTGAGCGAGCTGTTCGAGCTGCTGTTTCCGACCGACTTCGACGCCCGCTGGCTGCGCGCGCTGGACGCGCGCACGCTGCGGCGCCTGCGGGTGATCCTGTTCCACGCCGAAACGGCCACACCCTCGCGCGTGCCCGACTACGTGCTGCGCACGCTGATGGACGCGCTGGCCTACGCCACCAGCCAGATCAGCGCCGCCGGCCAGTCGGCCGACGTGCGGCTGCGCATGTCCGACGAAGCCAAGGCGGCGCGCCCGTTTGCCGAGTTGCCGATCGTCTTCGAGACGCTGCGCCGCGCCGTGCTGCAGGACGGGCGCCTGAGCGCGCCGGCGCAGATCGCCGCGGTGCAGCTGCGCGAGCAGCTGGACGCCTGCCGCGCCGCGGCGTCCAGCGTGTATTCGCACCTGGAAGAGCATGGCATCTCGGTCAACATCGAATTCCAGCTGCGCCAGTTGCGCCAGCGCATCCTGCGCGTGAAGGCGCTGCTGCTGTGCCTGGAGACCGACGCGCCCGCGCAGGCCACGGCGCAGCTGCTGTCGCACCTGGTCAAGGTCAGCCAGGACAGTGCCAGCATGCGCGCGCTGTGGTCGTCCAGCACCGAGCTGCTGGCGGCCAAGGTGACCGAGCGCAACGCCGAAACCGGCCAGCACTACATCACCCGCAACGCGGCCGAATACGGCGCCATGCTGGCGCGCGCGGCGGGCGGAGGGGCACTGCTGGCGGGCACCACGTGGGCCAAGCTGGCCATCGGCGCGCTGGGGCTGTCGTCGTTCTGGGGTGGCTGGTGGGCGGGCGTGAACTACGCGCTGTCGTTCGTGCTGATCATGCTGCTGCACTGGACGGTGGCCACCAAGCAGCCCGCCATGACGGCACCGGCCATGGCCGCGCGGCTGAAGGACATGGCCACGCCGGGCGCGGTGGAGCGCTTCGTCGACGAGGTGGTGTACCTGCTGCGCTCGCAGTTCGCCGCCATCCTGGGCAACGTGGGCCTGGTGATGCCGGTGGTGGTGCTGTTGTCGATGGGGCTGCACCGGCTGGGCTGGGCGCAGCGCATCATGGACCCGTTCCACGCGCAGTACATCCTGGCGCAGCACAACGTGCTGGGGCCCACGGCGCTGTTCGCCGCCGCCACCGGCGTGCTGCTGTTCGCGTCCAGCCTGATCGCCGGATGGGTCGAGAACTGGTTCGTCTTCAACCGGCTGGATTCGGCGGTGGCGCACCACCCGCGCGCCACCGCCGCGCTGGGCCGCGAACGCGCCGCGCGCTGGGCCGCGTACTGGCGGCAGAACATCTCCAGCTGGACGGCCAACATCTCGCTTGGGCTGATGCTGGGGCTGGTGCCGCCGGTGCTGCGCTTCTTCGGCATCCCGTTCGACGTGCGCCACGTCACGCTGGTGGCGGGCCAGATCGCCGCTGCCGTGCACGAGCTGGGCGCCGGCGCGCTGCACCAGCCGGCGCTGGCCTGGGCGGCGGGCGGCATCGTCATCACCGGGCTGATGAACCTGGCGTTCAGCTTCACGCTGGCCTTCCGGCTGGCACTGACGGCGCAGAACGTGCCGGCGCTGGACCGCCGCCGCCTGTACGCCGCGCTGGGCCAGCGCGCGCTGCGCCGGCCGCTCAGCTTCCTGCTGCCGCTGCGCCTGCACGGCGCGGGCTCGCCCGACCCGGCGCCCTAGGAGTCTGCGCGGCAGAAGGAGCGTCGGCTGCAACGCGCGAGAAAACGGTCCATCGCGGCGCTACCTCCGGCGCCCATAGCCCGGCTATGGGCTTGTCGGTACACCAAAGCTGTCCTCGTTTTTCGCGCGTTTCGCTTCGACGCCTTCTACCGCGCAGACTCCTAGCCTTGCGGGCGGGCGCCAGCACGCCGTTTTTTTAATTAAATCGACCGCCAGCGCTTGTCTGGCAAGCGCATTCAGCTATTACTTTGGAAGCAAATATGCGCAGACGCGGCGCACTGAAAAGGGCGCCACAGCGCCCGGGTTAGGATTAAGGCAACGCTGGAACAAGCCCCTCGCGGCGCCGGCATCTGTGGATTTGGGCGGTCTGCGGCGTTGCAAATCCTCGCCATAGCCCACGCTATGGCTGCGGTTTGCGCCTTGCATCCCATCCCAAACCACAGCGCCAGCATCCGCGGCGACTTATTCAGCGTCGCCTTTACGCCGACCCCAGAAAGGATTCTCCCGTTTTGATTGACCCCTTGATCGCCCCCTGGAGCGAGGCGCTGCAGGCCGGGCCCGGGCCGCTGACGCTGGAATGGGCGCTGGTGCTGGCCGTGGCCGCGCTGACCGGCCACCTGGTGCAGCATTTCACCGGCCTGCCCAAGCTGATCGGCTACGCCGTGGTGGGTGCGCTGGCCGGCACCGTGGGCTTTGCCGGCGCCGCCTGGCCCTTGCGCGGCGTGGGCCTGTACCTGCTGGAGCTGGGCATCGCCATCCTGCTGTTCGAGGCCGGCGCGCGGCTGTCGCTGCGCTGGTTCCGCCACAACCCGATGGTGCTGGTGCAAAGCCTGGTCGAGTCGACGCTGACGTTTGCCGCCGCGTACCTGGCGCTGCGCGCGCTGGGCGTCGACCTGCCAGTGGCGCGCGCGCTGTCGATGGTGGCGGTGGCCGCGTCGCCGGCGGTGCTGACGCGGGTGGTGTCCGACCTGCGCGCCAGCGGCCCGGTGACCGACCGCGCCATCGCGCTGGCCACGCTCAACACGCTGTACGCGCTGACGCTGGGCACCGCCATGCTGCGCACCATCGCCCGCGGCGACACCAGTCTGGTGGCGTCGCTGGCCTCGACGGCGGCGGTGCTGGGCGTGTCGCTGCTGGTGGGCGTGCTGCTGGCGGCGCTGCTGGCCGGCGCCTTCCGCCTGCTGCAGCCGACCAGCCAGGACACGGCCATCGTCATCCTGGCGCTGATCGGCGCCTGCGCGGCGGTGACCTCGTCGCTGGGCGGCTCGGCGCCGCTGGCCACGCTGCTGGCGGGCATTGTGCTCAAGCAGTTCCACCCGCGCCCGTGGGTGTGGCCACGCCAGCTGGGTACGGCCTCGTCGATGCTGACGATCCTGATGTTCGTGCTGGTGTCGTCCATGGCGGCGCAGGCCAACTGGGGCGGCGCCATCACCTGGGCCGCGCTGGCCCTGCTGGGCACGCGGCTGGCGGCCAAGGTGGTGACGCTGCTGGTCACCGGACCGGCCAGCAGCCTGTCGCTGCGGCAGTCGCTGTGGGTGGGCGTGGCGATGTTCCCGATGTCGGCCGTGGCGCTGCTGCTGACCTCGCAGTTCGTGGTGGCCTCGCCGACGGTGGGCGCGCAGGTGGCGGCCATCGCGCTGCCGGTGATCCTGCTGACCGAGCTGCTGGGCGCGGTGCTGGTGGGCGGCGCGCTGGTGCATGTGCGCGAGGCAGAACGGCCGTCCCGCCAGCGCGGCGACCTGACGACCGATGACGGAGGGCGCACGCCATGAGCCTGGAAGCCTTCGGCCCCTCGCAGCCGCTGACGCTGGGCGTCGAGCTGGAACTGCAGCTGGTCAACACCAACGACTACGACCTGACGCACTACGCCGACGACATGCTGCGCCTGATGGCGCGCCACAAGCTGCCCGGCAGCGTGGTGCCCGAGATGACCGCCGGCATGATCGAGATATCGACCGGCGTGTGCGGCAGCTGGCAGCAGGCGCTGGCCGAGCTGTCGCAGATCCGCGATGCGCTGGTGCAATGCGCCGACAAGCTCAACATCGCCGTGGTGGGCGGCGGCACGCACCCGTTCCAGCAGTGGCACCAGCAGCGCATCTACGACCGGCCGCGCTTTCACCAGCTGTCGCAGCTGTACGGCTACCTGACCAAGCAGTTCACCATCTTCGGACAGCACGTGCACGTCGGCTGCCCCGACGCCGACACGGCGCTCTACACGCTGCACTGCATGAGCCGCTACATCCCGCACTTCATCGCGCTGGCGGCCAGCAGCCCCTACGTGCAGGGGCAGGACACGGCGTTCGACTCGGCGCGGCTCAACTCGGTGTTCGCGTTTCCGCTGTCGGGCCGCGCGCCCTGCGTGCTGACGTGGGACGAGTTCGGCACCTACTTCGACAAGATGACGCGCACCGGCGTGGTCAAGTCGATGAAGGACTTCTACTGGGACATCCGCCCCAAGCCCGAATACGGCACCATCGAAGTGCGCGTGTTCGACACCCCGCTGACGGTGCAGCGCGCCGCCGCGCTGGCCGGCTTCGTGCAGTCGCTGGCGGCGTGGTTCCAGAACGACCGGCCCTTCATCCCCTGCGAGGACGACTACCTCGTCTACAGCTACAACCGCTTCCAGGCCTGCCGCTTCGGGCTGGAGGCGGTCTATGTCGACCCGGCCAGCGGCCAGCACATGCCGCTGCGCGACCACCTGCTGGCCACCTTCGAGCAACTGGCGCCGCACGCCAGCGCGCTGGACGCCGGCGGCGCACTGGCCCTGCTGCGCGCCGAAGTGCAGAAAGGTCGCAACGACGCCCGCTGGCTGCGCGAGCGCCAGGCGCAGGCGCGCCTGCTGGGCGAAGTCATCCGGCAGGCCGCACTGAAATTCAGAGCCCCCTGAGTCGCCTTCGGCGCCATCCCCCCTCAGGGGGGGGCAACGCCAACGCCCGGTGCAAGCCCGGGCATGGCGTTCCCACATGGCCTGCTCCGCGGCCTGTTGATGTGGAAGGGCGGCAGGCGCGTCACAATGACAGCTTCGCTATCTCCCACACCGCTCATGACCCTGCGCATCGGCATCTCCGCCCGCCTGTTGCACCAGCCCCCGCCCGGTATCGGGCTGCCGCTCAAGCGGCTGCAGTACCTTGAGAGCAACATGGCGCACTGGATCATGGGCCACGGCGTGGTGGCGCTGATGATTCCGTTCATCGACAACCAGGGGCCCACGCTGCGCAAACGCCCGCCCATCCACGACCTGGTCGATCACCTGGACGGGCTGGTGCTGCAGGGCGGCATCGACATCAGCCCCGCCACCTACGGCCAGACGCCGTGGATCGACAAGGCCGAATACGACCCGATCCGCGACGAATACGAGCTGGACCTGCTGCGCGGCTTCATCCAGGCCGACAAGCCCGTGCTGGGCATCTGCCGCGGCTGCCAGCTGCTCAACGTGTACTTCGGCGGCACGCTGGTGCAGGACATTCCCACCCAGTGGCCCGGCGCCATCCTGCACAACGACACCGAGCGCTACGACCGCCTGATCCACGAAGTGCACTTCATGCCCGGCTCGCGCCTGTCCGACATCTACGGCTACGCGCCGCGGCGCGTCACCAGCATCCACCACCAGTGCGTCGACCAGCTTGGCCAGGGCCTGGTGCTGGAAGCGCGCAGCCCCATCGACCTGGTGCCCGAAGGCATTCGCCACCCCGGCCACCGCTTCGTCATGGGCGTGCAGTGGCACCCCGAATTCCACGGCCTGGGCTTCGACGCCGCCGACACCGTGCTGGACAGCGGCCCGCTGATGATGGACTTCCTCAAGGCGGCGCTGCGCCGCGCCGGCAACGTGCGCCGGCTGGCCCGCAGCGTGGCGCGTGTGCGCGACAGAATCCGGTGACGCGCCAGCGGCGGACGCGATGGCCATGGGTGAATTCGAACTGATCGATCGCTTCTTCAAGCGAAAGTCGCCACCACCGCCCGCCCCGCAAGCGGATAACGCTACTCAAACAATAGCGCTCGGCATCGGCGACGACTGCGCCCTGCTGCAGCTCGCGCCCGGCCAGCAACTGGCCATCAGCACCGACATGCTGGTCGAAGGCCGCCATTTCTTTGCCGACGTCGACCCCGACGCGCTGGGCCACAAGGCGCTGGCCGTCAACCTGAGCGACCTGGCCGCCATGGGGGCCGCGCCACTGGCCTTCACCCTGGCGCTGGCGCTGCCGCCCGAGCGCGCGCGCGACGAAGCCTGGCTGGGCGCCTTCGCGCGCGGCCTGTTCGCGCTGGCCGACGCGCACGCCTGCCCGCTGATCGGCGGCGACACCACCGCCGGGCCGCTCAACCTGTGCATCACCGTGTTCGGCCAGGTGCCGGCGGGCCAGGCGCTGCGGCGCGATGGCGCGCGCGTGGGCGACGACATCTGGGTCAGCGGCACCTTGGGCGACGCGCGGCTGGCGCTGGGCGCGCTGCGCGGCGAATGGACGCTGCCGCCCGCCGTGCTGGCCGCTGCCCGCCAGCGGCTGGAGCGCCCCACGCCGCGCCTCGCACTGGGGCTGGCGCTGCGCGGAATCGCCAGCGCGGCGGCCGATGTCAGCGACGGGCTGGCGGGCGACCTCGGGCACATCCTGCAGGCAAGCCGTGTCGGCGCCGTGCTCGACAGCGCGGATGTTTCATTTTTGATAGCTGAATACGCTTTGCCATCCAGCGCTGGTGGCCCATTCGATGCAGATCGGCGGTGGCGCATGGCGCTCACCGGCGGCGACGACTACGAGCTGGTCTTCACCGCCCCGCCCGTCGCCCGCGCCGCCGTGCAGGCCGCCGCCGAACGCGCCGCCACGCCCGTCACCCGCATAGGCCGCATCGAAGCCGCGCCCGGCCTGCGCCTGACCGGCGCCGACGGCCGCACCACGCCACTGGCGGCGCGCGCCTTCGACCACTTCGCCTGACGCCACCCGCCGTGCCCGGCCGCGCCGCCCGCTTGCTGCAACTGCTGGAGCGCCTGCGCACGCGGCGCCAGCCGGTGGCGGGCGCGGTGCTGGCCGGGGAACTGAGCGTCAGCCTGCGCACGCTGTACCGCGACATCGCCACGCTGCGTGAGCAGGGCGCGCAGATCGAGCGCGATCCGGGCGTCGGCTACGTGCTGCGGCCCGGCTTCACGCTGCCGCCGCTGATGTTTTCGGCCGACGAGTTGGAGGCGCTGGTGCTGGGCGCGCGCTGGGTCGCGGGTCACACGGCCGATTCGGAACTGGCGCGGGCAGCGCAGGCTGCGATGCAGCGCGTCAGCGCCGTGCTGCCCGCCGGGCTGAGGCTGGCCATCGAAACCAACAGCCTGTTCGTGCCCGCGCACGGCAGGCCGCCACCGCCTGCGCCCTGGCTGCCCGTGCTGCGCCGCGCGATCCGCGACGAACACGCGCTGCAGATCGACTACCGCGACGAAAGCGGCGCGGCGACACAGCGGCGCATCTGGCCCTTTGCGATGGCATTCTTCGACGAGGCACACGTCATCGCCGCGTGGTGCGAATTGCGTCAAGACTTTCGCCACTTTCGCGCCGACCGTGTTCTGGCGCTGGCCGCCAGCGGACATCGCTACCCCGACCGGCGCCACGCCTTGATGCGCCGCTGGCGTGCGCAGCAAGGCATCGATCCGGCAGGCCCCGACTGCTGACAACCGCTGACAGCCGCCCGGCCCACACTGGCTTCTTGTTGACACGAGGAGCCTTCACCATGTGGACCGCCGAACACAGCACCCCCATCGCCGCCCCCGCCGAGCGCGTGTGGCACCTGTTCACCGATGTCGCGGGCTGGCCGCGATGGAACATCGGCGTAGCGGGTATGCGCCTGCACGGCCCTTTTGCCGATGGCACTCGCTTTGAGATGCAGTTGCCTGACGGCGGCCCGGTGCTGCACAGCACCTTGACCGACGTTCGGCCGCTCCAGGGCTTCGTCAACGTCACCGAATTCGCCGGCGTTCGGGTGCAGGTGGCGCATGAGATCACCGCGCGCGAAGAGGGCGGTGTCCGCGTGGTTTACCGCATCCAGGTGGACGGGCCGGGCGCGGAGAACGTCGGCCCCGGCATTGCCGCCGACTTTCCGACAGTGCTGGCCGCGCTGCGGCGCGAGGCAGAAGCCGCCCCGCCGGCGTAAAGTGTGCGGCCGACCCGCACCCACTGCACGAACACCCATGACACTGCCCCTGACCTTTTACACCCACCCCATGTCGCGCGGCCGCGTCGCGCGCTGGATGCTGGAAGAAACCGGCCTGCCCTACGACACCGTGCTGCTCGACTACGGCACCACGATGAAGGCACCGGAATACCGCGCCATCAACCCCATGGGCAAGGTGCCGGCGATCCGGCACGTCGACACGGTGGTAACCGAGAACGCGGCCATCTGCCTGTACCTGGCCGACCTGGTGCCCGATCAGCACCTGGCGCCGCCCGTGGGCAGCGCGGCGCGCGGGCCGTATTACCGCTGGATCAGCTTCATGGGCCCGCTGGAGCAGCTGATGACCGCCAAGGCCAGCGGCGCGACGCTGCCCGAACCCGGCATGGCCGGCTTCGGCACCGAGTACGACCTGCTGAACACGCTGGAGGCCGCCCTGCAGGGCCGCGACCATCTGGCGGGCGACCGCTTCACCGCGGCCGACCTGCTGGTGTCGGCCTACGTGGGCTGGTACCTGCAGTTCAAGCTGCTGCCCGCGCGGCCGGCCTTCGAGCGCTTTGCCGCGCTGCATGCGCAGCGGCCGGCGGCGCGGCGCGCGGCGCAGATCGACGATCAGGCGCTGGCGCAGCAGAAGGCGGCGGCGGGCGCCTGAGGGCGGGCGTGACAGCGCCATCACTTCAACATTGATAGCGACTTGCGCTGAATCCATCAGCGCAAGCGGGCTTTTTGATGGGTAAGCGCGCAGTACCGGCCCGGCGCAGGCGGCTGCTAGCATTGGCGGCATGCGCGTTCTGGAGCCCTGCGATGAATGATTTGCCCACCCGCCGCCTCGCCCGGTGGGGCCTTCTGGCGCTGCTGCCCTGGGTGGGGGTGGCGCCTGCCGGTGCGCAGTCGTCCGCCGCAGAGGGGCGCGTTGACACCGCCTCGCGCGTGGTACGCGTCAAGGTCTATCCGGGCAGCGCCACCGTCGAGCGCGCGCTGCGCGTGGGGCCGGGCGCGCGGCAGGCGGTGTTTGCCTGCCTGCCGGCGGTGCTGGACGCGGCCAGCCTGCAGGTCAGCGGCGATGCCGGCGTGCGCGTGGGCGAACTGGCCGTGCGCCAGCAGCCGCGCGAGCTGCTGGGCAACGCCTGCGCCAGCCCACTGGACGAGCGCGTGCGCGCGCTGGAAGACCAGGTCGCCGCGCTGCAGGCCGAAAGCGCGGGCATCGGCTACGCCACGGGTTATTTCAAGAGCTTCGAGAACGCCTCCAACGGTGCCGACGCGCGCGCCGCGCTGCCGGCGCAGATCGGCGCCACGGCGCAGGCGCTGCGCCAGTCGGCGCGCGACGCGCTGACGCGGCAGCACCAGATCAAGCGCCAGCAGGAAGCGCTGGAGCGCGAACTGAAGCCGCTGCTGGCCGAGCGCGACCGCGCCGGCGCGCGCGACGCGATGGTCAGCACGGTGCAGGTGACGCTGGCCGCGCCGCAGGGCGGCGAGGTGAAGCTGTCGTACCAGGTGCGCGGCCCCGGCTGGCAGCCCAGCTACCGCGCCACGCTCGACAGCGCCAACCAAAAGGTGCGGCTGGAGCGCCAGGCCCTGGTGGCGCAGAACACCGGCGAGGACTGGAGCGGCGTGCAGTTGACCCTGTCCACCGGCCAGCCCGGCGCCGCCACGCAGGGGCCGCTGCCGCGCCCGTGGCGCGTCGGCATCCAGCCGCCCGCGCCGCCGGCCGCCCCAGCCATGCCGGTGCCGGCGGCAGCGATGATGTCGCGCGCGGCGCCGGCCAGCGCGGGCGCCGAAGAAGCCGCGCCGTCGTTCGACGTCAGCGTGCTCCAGGGCAGTTTTGCTACCGAATTTGCAGTGCCGCAGCGCATCACCGTGCCGTCCAGCGGGCAGCGCGTCACGCTGTCGCTGGGCGAGCACGTGGCCGACGCGCGCTTGGTCGTGCGCACCACGCCGGCGCTGGACGCAGCGGCCTACCTCATCGCCGATCTGGCCGCGCCGCCAGGCGTGTGGCCGGCCGGGCCCGTCAACCTGTACCGCGACGGCGCCTACGTGGGCAACAGCCGCTTCGACGCCGCCGCGCTGCCGCGCACCGGCTTTGCCTTCGGGCGCGACGAGCTGGTCCACGTGCGTGTCGAGCAGCCCGCGCAGACCGAGGGCACGGGCGGCTTCATCGGCAGCCGCAATGAACGCCGCATCAGCCGCCTGTACACCGTCGACAACCGCCACCGCGAGGCCATCACCCTGCAGGTGCTGGACGCCGCGCCGGTGGCCGAGCACGACGACGTGCGCGTCGACTCGCGCTACCAGCCCGAGCCGCAGAGCAAGGCCTGGAACAACCAGCCCGGCAGCGTGATGTGGCAGCAGCCGCTGGCCGCCGGCGCCAGCCAGCGCTTCAGCGCCGAACACACCATCACCTGGCCCAAGGACGCGCGCCTGCGCGAACGCCAGTGACGCCACCGGCTGACCTGGCCCGCGCCCCGCGCGACGACGTGACCGACGTGCAGGCGCGGCCCTTGCCGCCCGGTCGCGCAGACAGCGACGCCGCGGCACCGCGGGCCGGCGGCGCGCAGCCCACCCCGCTGGAGCCCCTGGCGCCGCACGACGGCCCGCCGCCCGCGGGCGCGGTGCGGCCCAACGCCCGCTTCATGCGCAGCCACCCCGCGCACTGGGTGGCGCTGGGCTTCGGCTCGGGCCTGTCGCCCATCGCGCCCGGCACCGCCGGCACGCTGTGGGCGTGGCTGGCCTGGGTGGCGCTGGGGCTGTGGCTGACGCCGGCGCAACTGGGCTGGCTGCTGGCCGCCGCGCTGCCGCTGTCGGTGTGGAGCAGCACCGTGACCGCGCGCCACCTGCGCACCGCCGACCCCAGCGCCATCGTGATCGACGAAGTGGTGGCGTTCTGGATCGTGCTGTGGCTGCTGCTGCCGGCGGGCTTCTGGGCGCAGGCCGTAGCCTTCGCGCTGTTTCGCTTCTTCGACGCCGTCAAGCCCGGCCCGGTCGGCTGGGCCGACCGCCTGCTGCACGGCGCGCGCGGCTGGCGCGGTGGCTTCGGCGTCGTGCTGGACGACCTGGTGGCCGCCTTCTGCACGCTGCTGGTGATCGCGCTGTGGCGCGCGTGGTGATGTTCGATGCTACAAAATAAAGAGCTTCACGCGCTGGATGGGCAAGCGCCTGCGGCACAAATCGTGCAAGAACTGTCCCGGCAGCTGCGCGCGCGCGGCTGCACGATGACCACCGCCGAAAGCTGCACCGGCGGCCTGATCGCCGCCGCCTGCACCGACCTGGCGGGGTCAAGCGACTGGTTCGAGCGCGGCTTCGTCACCTACAGCAACGCCGCCAAGACCGAACTGCTGGGCGTGCCGGCCGAACTGATCGCGCAGCACGGCGCCGTCAGCGAGCCGGTGGCGCGCGCCATGGCCGAAGGTGCGCTGGCCCATTCGCACGCGCAGGCCAGCGTGGCCGTCACCGGCGTCGCCGGGCCGGGGGGGTGGCAGCGCCGACAAGCCGGTCGGCACCGTCTGGTTCGGCTGGTGCGTGGGCGGCGCCACCCGCAGCGAAGTGCAGCACTTCGCCGGCGACCGCGCCGCCGTGCGCGCGCAGACCGTGGCGCATGGGCTGCGGCGGTTGCTGGAAGCGCTGCATTGAATGGCAAGCGGGTGAGCCGTGGACAGCCGCACCGGCCGCCACCGCTCACCCGCTTCCTCCCTGCCAAACTCACTTCCATGGCGCCCTATGAACGAGGCTCCAGCTTGACCACACTCCCATTGCTGCGCTTCAGATAGATCTCGTTGCCCACCACCCTCAGGTCGCTGCACGCGGACGAAATGTTCTTGAAGTTGGAACACACACGCCCATCCTCGGCGCGCCAGGTTCCGTGGTCGACGTTGCCGGAAAAATAGACCGTGACGCCGTCTGAATCCGCCGCATAGTCCACTCGAACGCCACCGCTGCCCAGCTTGAACGACCGCCCCTTGAGCAAAGGCCCGATCTCCGCCGCCGCCGGCGCGCGGGCGCCAGCAGGAAACTCGGTGGCGGGCGGCGTGCTGGCGCAGCCGCCCAGCCATGCAACCACCGTCAGGACGGCAGCCAGCCTGGTTGTATTTTTCATGACATTCCTCCGTGATTTGGGTCTGACGGCGCGCCCGCCCTGGCGGGCAGGCGCGCGCTCGGGGATCAGATGCCCAGCTGTGACTTCATGGCGGCCCAGGCCGTGGCATTCAGTCGATTGGAATAGTTCAGGACATTCGCCAAGTCGGTCTTGAGCTCACGCGCGAAGTAGACGCGGTCACCCGTGGTGCTGGACTTGAATTCCGCGAATATCCGGGTGTAGTTGGTCGCTGTGACGGCGGGGTGGCCCGAAAAACGCATGATGCGCACTCCGTTCACGGTCGATATGGCGTAGGTGCCCTGCGTCGTGGGCTGGCAGTTCGATGCGTCGGTCAGCGCCGCGTTGTAAGTGCATTCATAGAACTGCGCAGTGCCGGATGTGGGGCTGGCGCTGGCAATGAAAGCCACACGCATGTTGCGCTGCCCACCGTCGCCCGCAGGGCCCAAGCTCAAGGTACCACCGTTGCCGGTCCCGAGGTTGATGTTGCCAACAGCGGCTTTGGCAATCAAATCCTCAAGCTTGCGTGCGTAGTCCACGGAGTAAGTGTCACCGTATACGTTGTTGATATAGATTGACGGCGCCAACCCATAGTTAGTACGCTTGGTGAGGGTGCTGCCCGCAGGAAACTGGGCATTGCCCAAGGCCGCGAGCAAGTTTGGCGTAGACCCCGTGCCGTTGTTGATGAGGTTCGACGTCGCATCCGATTGCGACTGAGCGACCACATCCGCCATCGCCTTGCCCGCGACATTGACGTCCGGCGTGCTGAAGCCAACCTGCGGTCGGGTGTTACACGACAGGCTACGGCTTGGATTGCCTTCCGAGGCGAGTATCGGCACCGTATCGTCACACAGAACCCAGCCACTTGGCGAGAGGTAGGCTTGGGAGTACAGCACGGTTCTCGCAGTTGCCACCCCATTGGTTTTGCCCGACCGGACATCGGTCACGAGCCGCCCCAGGGTACCTGCCGGCTTGGCCTGGATGTCAAGCGTGTGGTAACGATAATTTCCTGCGTCCGTAAATGCGAGCAGGTTCAACGCACCGGGGGCCGCAGCGATTGCCGCCGCCTGATCCGCCACGTGGAGCGTGCCGCCCTCGCGCAGCACACGGGACGTGACCTGCGCCATGAAGCGCGCGGTATCCTGAATATTGCTGTCGTCTGCTGCAGGATCGTCCTGATAATTGTCGATCTTGGCGTCGGTGATGGCCAGCTGAGTCACCACGTTGGCCCGCGCCACCGCTTCGGTCATGCCTCCAGCAACGCCGGCTGCTACCAGTGTGGTGAGTGGGTTGATGGCGCCCCCAGAACCGGCCACCCGCTTGAGCACGTAGGCATTCGTTGTGGCTGCAGTATCGGGTTTGTAGCCCATGTCGATGACAGTAGCCGGGTCAGTGACCGCACCCGGCTTGACCGGCGCGATCAGCGAGGCGGCTGCCGCACCCGTGACCTTGGTGGAGTCGAAGGTCAGGCTGTAAGCACCATCAGCGCCGGTGGCAGCAGAAGCGGGTTCGCCCGCGTCGCACGCATTGTTGGCGTTCAGGTCTAGGCAAACGACGACATTCTTCAACGGGCCTGCACGCGTCACCTGACCACTGAGCGTCACCGGTGCCGTCGGCGTTGCACCATCGCTGACCCCTGTACCCGGGTTGAGCGTGCTGCCTGGTGCGGGCGCAGGGGTGGTGGAACTGTCGCCGCCGCCTCCGCAGGCGGTCAGAGACAGGGCTACAGCGGCGAACAAGCCGCTCAGCACGAACATTTGCTTTCGATTGGACATGGTGCGCTCCTTCTCTTGAACACAAGGCAGGGTGCGTGCCGCTTGCCGACCATCGGTGCGCTGGCTGATCCCTACGGCATCAATGTCTTTGGTTTACGGCCAATGCACATGCCATGAATATGGGAGGCCAGCGCGTCATTTCCCCCCCTGCATGGGTGTGAAATGAATTGGGGTAGGCCCATTAGGCTGACCGCATGTCCTTGACTGACCCATGCCGGTTGCCCAGGCCGCAAGTGCGGTGGCCAAAGTGTGGCCGTATTGCCCTATGCTTGCGATCAAGAGAAGGCAAATGGGCGCAGCGGGGCACTATGGACCGATTTGCGGAGGAAAGGCCACTTCAGCCTGTCTGGGCGGCCATCGTGTTTGTGGACGTGGTCGATTCGGTCAGCCTCATCCAGGCCGACGAGCGTGGCATGGTCGAACGCATTCGCCACTTCCTCGCCGGCATCGCGCGCTCGCTGGTTCCCTCGTTCGGTGGGCAGGTGCTGGAACGCCAGGGCGACGGGCTGTTGCTGCGGTTTTCCGACGCCGGCGCGGCGCTGCGCTGCGCCGTGGCCCTGCAGGCCTACCGCCCGGGCGATATGCCAGCGGCCGATTTGACGGGTGAGATTCGGCTTCGCGTGGCGGTGCACTCAGGTTCGCTGTTGAGCGACGGCCATGCCGTGTATGGAGCGGCTGTCAACCTGACCGCGCGACTTCTGACCGTGGCCACGGCGGGTGACATTGTGTTCACGTCCGACGTGAAGGCGCTGGCAGACGCGCAGGTGCATGGCCTGGCCCCGCTTGACATGGGCCTGTGCCACCTGAAGCACTGGCGTGAGCCGGTGCATCTGTGGCGCTTGCCCGCCCCCTGTGGCAGGGGCGCAGCGGCGCACGGTGTCCGCGAGCCGGACTGGCGCGCGCGGCTGGC
Source organism: Ottowia sp. SB7-C50 (assembly GCF_033110285.1). Taxonomy (NCBI): domain Bacteria; kingdom Pseudomonadati; phylum Pseudomonadota; class Betaproteobacteria; order Burkholderiales; family Comamonadaceae; genus Ottowia; species Ottowia sp. SB7-C50. The sequence continues at coordinate 356,990 of NZ_CP136995.1, read as the reverse complement.
GGTGCTGCCGTTTTCCATGCAGGGGCTGGTCAGTGCGCCGCAGGGGCTTCAGGATTTTCTGATGGACTCGCTGATCGCGGGGCTGTCGCGCCACCCGGGCCTGCTGGTCACGTCGCGCCTGTCGGCCGTCAACGCGGCGCTGACCGCGCTGGCGCCGGCAGACGTTGCGCAGCGCCTGGGGGTGCGCTACCTGGTCACAGGGTCGTCCTGGCTCATGGGGCAACGCCTGGGCCTGGTCATGCACCTGCTCGATACCCGGTCGGACGAGTTGATCTGGACCGAACGTGTCAGCGGCGACCTGGCCGATCTGCTTCAGCCCGAGAGCGCCCTGCTAGGCAGCCTGGTGCGTGGTTGCGCGACTGCCCTGCTGCAAAGCCAGGTACGCGATGCCCTGACCATGCCGCTGCCGCAGCTGGACAGCCATGCCCTGATGACCGGTGCGGTGACCTTGATGCACCTCGTCAGCGAGACCGGCCTGCGGCGCAGCGAAGCCATGCTGCACGCCGTCATCGAGCGCCATCGGCAGATCGCATCGCCCAAAGCCTGGTTGGCGAAATGGCATGTGCTGAGCGCGGTGCAAGGCATGGACGAGCGAGGCGACGCACTCACCCATGCCATCGACATGGCCGACCGCGCGCTGGACCTGGAGCCCCGCAGTGCGCTGGCGCTTTCTGTGAAGGGGCATGCCTTGTGCCACCAGGGCGTGCGAATCGGCGAGGCGCACCGCCTGCTGGACGACGCCGTAGACGCCAACCCGAGCGAGCCCATGGCCTGGTTGTACCGCAGCGTATGGCACCAGATGTGGGGCGAGGGGCCGCTGGCGGTGGCAGACGCGCAGCACGCGCTCGGCTTGTCACCGCTCGATCCCCAGCTGGCGTATTTCGAGATGATGCTGGGCAACGCGTACCTGGCCCATGGTGACCTGGAGCGTGCGCTGCCCATGTGTCAGTCCGCCGTCCTGAAAAACAACAAGCACCTGCCGGCGCTGCGTGGCCTGCTGTTGGCGCAATTTGAATCGGGCAACGCAGCCGCCGCGGCAGACAGCCTCGCCACCATTCGCTGCCTGGCACCGCAGCTGACAGTGAGTTCATACCTCGGCACCACGCAGGACAGCCCGCTTCGTCGCCGTGTTGCCCGTGCCATGCAATCTCTCGGGCTGCCGCCTCATTGACCAGGAGACTTCGCCATGCCATATCCGGTGTTCTTCAACTTCAGCCCTTTTTCGGGCGGCGCGAATCTGAGCGGTGGTGCTTCATGGCTCAGCGGCGGCGCCAGTGGCGGAGCCAGCGGTGGCGCCAGCGGTGGAGCGGCAGGGCCCGCCGAATCCGTCAGCAGCGGACTGGTTCTCAATCGCGCCGCTGTCGTGGGCGTGTTTGAACATGGCTACCAGAGCACCGCTAACCCACCTGGGTTGCTGATGCTGAGCAACAATGCGCCAGGCCCGCAGCGGCTTACGCGATGGGAAACAGGGCACGCGGTCGCCATCGTGCTGGGTGAGTTGCTGGAGCGTCTGGCAGTGCGGCAAGGCAACGGCACACTCAGGTTGCTGCTGACCCGTGAAGCACCGCCAGCCGCTGAACTGGCTGCACTGACGCCGCCCACCCAAACCACATTGCATGCGCAACTCCCGCTGGTGATCGCCTACGCCGATTTGCGCGCCGACCGCTTTGCCGAGATTCAGTCGCAGCAAGTGTGGCCGGTGGACTATTGGTCGGCGGTGCTCGGCATCACGCCGCGCCAACACCCGAACACGCTGTTGCTGATGGCCGTCGTGCAGTCGCTGGCCGTGCATGTGGTGGCACGCATGAAGCACCTGGCCAATGCGCCGCGGCCGGTGCAGTTGTCTGCGCAGGTGCAGCCGATGCTGGCAACACCGATGCACGCGGCCTGGCCGGGCGGCCATGCCACCGAGTCGTTTGCCGCCGCCGCGCTGCTGGGCGCCTTGATCAAGGCCGCCCGCCCCGAATTGGACGCCGCGCCGCTTCAACAGCAGCTGAACCGGCTGGCCACCCGAATCGCCACCAACCGCGTGGTGGCCGGGCTGCACTACCCGCTGGACACGGCAGCCGGCTGGGCGCTGGGCACCAGCCTGGGCGACTATGTGGTGGCTTGCGCGGCGAAAGGCACATCGGTCAACAAGCGGGATTTCAACAGTCAGGCATTTGGGGGCAAGGACTTCAGCGTCAACGGAGATTTGGCGAGCAAGGGGACGACCGAAACAGCGCTGGCGCTGACGGCCGCGACCGAAGTGGCTGCGCTGCAATCGCTGTGGGACGCGGCCATCAAGGAGTGGGTGTGATGGCCACCGGCGTCGATTGGACTCAACTGGCTGACAAACTGCCGCCGGTTGACCCTTATCTCGTGTGGGCCGATACCACGGCTTATGCCGACTACCGACTGAACCCCGGCAAGTCGCCGGAAGGCTGGTGGTCGGTGCTGCTGGAGTTGGAGCCTGCCCGCGATGGCAAGAACCCGATCCCGCGATTGCTGGATGAAACCCAGCGAAGCTGGTTGCAGGTGCCCGCCGCGTACCTGCATGATGCGCTGGGCGATGATTTTCGCTACTGCACGGCGCGCGTGACGGGGAGGTTCTTCACCGACGACGTGGCACGCGCGCGGGCTGGTGTGTTGCGCTACCAGCTTGGCTTGCCGGTCGAGCGCACCGTGCGCGAACTGCATGCAATCGACGAGACCGCCACCGGCAAGCCGGCCGATGCCCAACCTCTGACGGGCGGCAAGGGTCGCACCGTCATGGCCTTGATCGACGGCGGGCTGGCATTCGCCCACGCTGCGTTCTGCCGACAGGTGGGCGGCCGGCGCGAGGCGCGTGTCAAGCGCTATTGGCGGCAGGACGAGTGCTTCGGCAGCCGCTACCTGGGCGATGTAGCGCGCACCTCGCGTGTGCACAGCAGCCAGGCGGGCTGGAACAAGCCGGCGCAAATGGGCTACGGGCTGCAGCTGGATGAAGCGGCTATCCAGGCCGCCATCCATACGCACACCCACGCCGGGCAGGTGGATGAAGATGCGCTGTACCGCGATCTGGAGTTGTGGAGCCTGGACAGCGCCGCGCACCACGGCACCCATGTGTTCAGCCTGGCCACGCAGCCATACGCCGACCGCCTGGCGACCGAGGACGCGCCGCCGACATTCGCGCCCGAGGCCAGCAGCCCGGCCAACGACACCGCCGACTTGATGGCGGTGCAACTGGAATGGGCCAACGTGCTCGACACCTCGGGCCGCGCCATGGCTGTGAGCGTGTTCGACGCGCTGGTCTATGTGGTGTCGTGCTGCGCGAACGACGTGCGCATCGTGGTGAACCTGAGCTGGGGCACACAGGCCGGACCGCACGACGGGACGTCAGTGCTGGAGAAAGCCATGGCGGCGTTGTGCGCAGCGCCTCGGCTGGAAGGGCGGCTTTTCATCGTGGTGCCCGCTGGCAATCATTACCAGGCCCGGTCGCATGCGCATGCCGCGCTGTACGGTGGGAATGGGCTTGCGCTTTCGTGGCGCATCCAGCCCGACGGGCATACGCCGAGCTTTCTGGAGCTGTGGTTTCGCGGCGAGTCGGGCCACGCGGTCGCACTGGACGGCCTGAGCATTCGAATTACCCCGCCCGACGGTTCGGCGGCAACAGTTCTGCCGGGCCAGTGGCGACGCCTCAGCGCGGGCACCGCGACGGCCGTGTTCCCCCGCCAAACCATGCTGGGCGAGAACGGTAGCAGCCTGTTGATCGCCGTCGCGCCGACTGCCAGCCTGACGGGGGCGGCGGTCGCGCCCAGCGGTGCCTGGAAGATCGAGGTGAACTACACACCCACTCTTGACCCTCACTCGCCGCTGTATGTGGACGCGTTCATTGAGCGCAACGACGTGGCGTTGGGCTTGTTCACCGGCGCGCGCGCCTCGTACTTCGAGGCCACGGACTACAACCTTGGCGCGTCGGAAGACATGCCCGTGCACGGCGACAGCAATCAAAGCCCGATTAGACGCTGCGGTAGCTACAACAGCTTGGCAACGGGCACGGACGGCGTGCATCGGGTGGGAGTGGGTGGCTGGGTGCATCTGCCTTCCGGGCGCAACCCGTGGGACAAGCCCGCTGCCTATAGCCCACGACTGAACGACTTGTTCAACGCTCCTGGCAATCCACTCAAGATCCACCCCGACCGCGTGCGGGTGACGGACGAGAGCCCGGTGCTTCAGGGGCTGCGCGCCGCCGGTAGCCGAAGCGGAGGAACGGCGCGGTTGGTGGGCACCAGTTCGGCCGGGCCGCAGTGCGTCCGGATTCTGGCCAACGGGAAACCGCTGCCGGACAACCCTCGCCCGTCAAGCGCCAAGAAAGGGCCGGATCAATGAGCCGCTCACCCGCCCGCGTCACCTTGCGCCAGTTATGCCGTCTGGGCCTGCCAGCGCCACTGCTGCTGCCGGCGTTGCTGCCGGTGTTGCGCGAGCTGGTGCCGGCCAGCCACGCGGCCTTCTTCTTCTGCGACGAGCACGGGCACATCGCCAACCTGTATGCCGAGCGCATGCTGCCGCCGCGGTCCATGGCCGCTTATCACGAACGCCACGACCAGAAGCGATTTCGCGAACGGTTCATCCAGCGTGTGGCCGCCGAATGCCCTACCAGCCGCCACAGCGTGACCGCGGCTGAGCGGTTGGAGCCGTACTACCAGGACGTGCTGGCTCCGCTGGACATTGCGCACATGCTGTACGCCGTGTTGCGACACAGGGGCCAGGTCATCGGACAGTTGAGCCTGTACCGGGGTGGACGCGACGACCCCTTCGGCGCGGCGAATGAGCAGACCTTGTCGGATGTGCTGCATTACCTGGGCGAAGCACTGGCGGTCCAGGCACAGCAACTCACGGCCGACCCGCGCAAGCATGTGGTGGAAGAAGCTTTGGCTGTGCTGGACGATGACGGCGAAGAGCTGTATGCCGACGCTGGCTGGCAACGCATCGTGCGGCTGGCACAGGCCAGCGTGATCGCGCCTGTGGGTGCGCAGAAGGAAATCCAGTCGGTGCCCAAGTTCGTAAGGGCCATCCTGGCCGCGCTCACCAGCGCTCCGCAATCGGCGCACCATGTGCACTCGGCCTGGGGCGAATTCGCTTTTCGACGGCATGACATGGCATCGCACAGCGGGCCGCCCGCGGTGGCCCTGATCGTGTCGCGCCTGGCCGCCGAGCCGGTGCGGCTGGCTACCGGCGCCGCCGCCAAGGGGCTGTCGCCGCGTCAGCGTGAAGTTGCCGTCTTGATGGCGCAAGGCCACAGCAACCAGGACATCGCGCAGTTGATGGGCATCACAACCAACACCGCTGCGTCCTACGTCAAGCAAATTTTCTCGCGACTGGGCGTGCATGAACGCAACGGCGTGGCACAGGCGCTGATGCAGGCCAGCAGTACCTGATCACCCCTGCGCGGGTGATACCCAATATGAGGTGGTTGGTCAAAGATCGGCCGCATGTCACACGCAGATTTGATTGAGCCCCCCGCGCCGACGGCACGGCATTCTTCCCGGCCTCGAAACGTGCCCGTGATGGCCGAAACCATTTCTGCGCGCGAGCGCGACGTGCTGTCGCTGCTGGAGCGCGGTTGCAGCTACGCCGAAGCCGCGCAGTCGATGGGCGTGGCGGTCTCGACCGTGCAGGCTCACGTGAAGAGCCTGTACGTCAAGCTGGGCGTGCACTCCAAGAACGAGGCTGTCTACGAGGCTCGGCAGGCGCGCCTGATCTGAATGCGGCTTGGGCGCCAACGCACGGTGAAAGGCGCGGCGCTCACCCCAGACTGAGACGGTCACACTCTGCCGCGCGCTGGCCTGCAATCACCTGGCGCGGCAAAGCCACAGCGCGCACGCGCCGCGCTCAGGTCTTCAGGCCATGCGTGCATGACGTCCCGCCCGGGAAGCCTCACTTCACACCGATCAACCGCCAGTCCAGCCGGTTGTCGGCGCGGTGCACGACGTCGATGTTTTTCTTCATCGCCCAGGGAATGACCTGGTTGTGCAGCGGCAGGTGGCTGACGTCCTTGTGCTCCAGCAGCAGGGCCTGCTCGATCAGTTCGCTGCGGCGCTTCTGGTCGACTTCGACCTTGATGCGCTCGACCAGCGCGTCCATCTGCGGGTTGCTGTAGCGGCCCACGTTGTAGTTGCCGTCGCCGCCCGCGCCGACGCTGCGCGTGAGCGATTGCAGGCTGTACAGCGCGTCGAACGTGGGCACGCCCCAGCCCAGCATGTAGATGCTGGCTTCGTAGCGCTGGATCATGGGGAAGTACGTGACCAGCGGCAGCGTGCGCAGCTTGGCTTTCACGCCCACCTTGGACCACATGGCCGCCACCGCCTGACAGATGCGTTCGTCGCCGATGTAGCGGTTGTTGGGGCAGGCAAAGTCGACTTCGAAGCCGTCCTTGTAGCCGGCGTCGGCCAGCAGTTTTTGCGCGGCGGCCACGTTGAAGGGGTAGCGCTGGTCGGCACGCTTGGTGTAGCCGTTGACCTGCGGCGCGATCAGCGTGCCGGTGTTCTGGCTTAAGTTCCGCATCACCACCTTGTGGATGGCGTCGATGTCAATCGCCTGGTACAGCGCCTGGCGCACGCGCTGGTCTTTCAGCGGGTTCTTGCCCTTGATGTTGCTGCCGGGCAGCTCGTCACGGTGCTGGTCCATGCCAAAGAAGATGGTGCGGTTCTCAGGGCCGGTCACCACCTTCAGGGCGTTGTTGTTCTGCACGCGCTGCAGGTCCTGCGGCGTGGGGTCCAGCACGAAGTCCACTTCGCCCGACAGCAGCGCGGCCATGCGGGTGGCGTCGGATTTGATGGGGGTGTAGATGATTTCGGTGACGTTACCGCTGGCCGCCTTGGCCGCCGTGCCCCACCAGTGGGGGTTGGTCACCATCACCAGCTTCTGGTCGGGCTGCCATTCCTTCACCATGAAGGGGCCGGTGCCCATGGCGTTGCGGTGGGCAAAGCTTTCGTCCTTGGTCTTGATGTCCTTGGGCTCGACGGACTTGTTCTTCTCGGCCCAGGCCTTGCTCATGATGCGCAGCTCGGTCAGCTGGTTCAGCAGCACGGGGTTGGGTGCCTTGGTGAAGACGTCGAGCGTGTTGGGGCCGGCCACCACCACCTTGTCGATGCCCTGGGTGTAGACGCTGTAGTTGGACGTCTTGGCCATGGCGCGCTCGAGCGAGTACTTGACGTCTTCCGCCGTCATGGCGCTGCCGTCGCTGAACTTCACGCCCTGCCGCAGCGTGAACTGCATCTGCGTGGGGCTGACCTGCTTCCACGCCGTGGCCAGCATCGGTTCGAGCTTGAAGGTCTTGCTGTTGTAGTACACCAGCGACTCATACACCGCCGCGTGCACGCCGTTGCCCAGCGCGTTGTTCTGCGAATGGATGTCCAGCGTGGGGATGTCGCTGGCGCTGGTCCACTTGAAGGTCTTGGCGTGCAGGGGCAAGGCGCAGCACGCCAGCAGGGCGGCCAGCGCAAGGGTGCGGGTTTTCATGGGGGTCGATCCTCCGTCGATGAAAGACCCGGCAGTATGCAGGCCGTACTCCCCTTGCCAGCACAGGGAAGTCCCTGATCCCGGCTGGCCCGATGCACCCAAAACGATAGCTGCATGCGCTTGTCAGGCAAGCGCTGCGGCCGTTTTTTGTTTGTAACGCCTGCATCAGTCCGCGCCGGGCCGCGCGTCCTTGGGCACAGGGGCGCACGGGTGGTAGGCTGTCGGCGACCCTGCCCGGCGGCCGCGCCGCGGGCGCATCGCCTGCTTTTTGTCCTGCCCTGCCCATGAATTCACCACCCCTCACCTTTGCCCGCACCGTGCGCTACAGCACCCTGGCGCTTTGCGTGGTGCTGCTGTTGCTGAGCCTGTTTTCGATGATCGCGTTCGGCCGCGGCCTGCTGTGGTTCGTGCTGTCGGGCGCGCTGCTGGCGCTGGGCGTGCACGACCTGACGCAGACGCGCCACGCCATCCTGCGCAACTACCCGGTGCTGGGCTGGCTGCGCTTTGCGTTTGAATTCATCCGGCCCGAGATTCGCCAGTACTTCATCGAAAGCGATACCGAGGCGCAGCCGTTTTCGCGCGCACAGCGTTCGGTGGTGTACCAGCGCGCCAAGGGCGACCCGGACAACCGGCCGTTCGGCACGCAGCTGGACGTGGGCGCCGAGGGCTACGAGTGGATCAACCACTCGCTGCACCCCAAACAGATCGAATCGCACGACTTCCGTATCTGGATCGGCGGGCAGCCCGGCGCACCCAACCCCGGCGCCGAGCCGTGCACGCAGCCCTACAGCGCCAGCGTGTTCAACATCTCGGCCATGAGCTTCGGCGCGCTATCGGCCAACGCGGTGCTGGCGCTGAACCAGGGCGCCAGGATCGGCGGCTTCGCGCACGACACGGGCGAAGGCTCCATCTCGCAATACCACCGCGAACACGGCGGCGACCTGATCTGGGAAATCGGCTCGGGCTACTTCGGCTGCCGCCATGCCGACGGCAGCTTCAGCGCCGAGCGCTTTGTCGAGCAGGCGCTGCAGCCGCAGGTGAAGATGATCGAGATCAAGCTGAGCCAGGGCGCCAAGCCCGGCCACGGCGGCGTGCTGCCGGGCGCTAAGGTCACGCCCGAGATCGCGGCTGCGCGCGGCGTGCCGGTGGGGCTGGACTGCATCTCGCCGTCGGCGCACAGCGCCTTTTCGACGCCGGCCGAGCTGATGCAGTTCATTGCGCAACTGCGCCGCCTGTCGGGCGGCAAGCCGACCGGCTTCAAGCTGTGCATCGGCCACCCGTGGGAATGGTTTGCGCTGGTCAAGGCCATGCTGGCGACCGGCATCACGCCCGACTTCATCGTCATCGACGGCGCCGAGGGCGGCACCGGCGCCGCGCCGGTCGAATTCACCGACCACGTCGGCACGCCGCTGCAGGAGGGGCTGCGCCTGGCGCACAACACGCTGTGCGGCGTGGGCCTGCGCGACCGCATCAAGCTGGGCTGCGCCGGCAAGGTGACCAACGCGTTCGACATCGCCCGCATGCTGGCGCTGGGTGCCGACTGGTGCAATTCGGGCCGCGCCTTCATGATGGCCGTGGGCTGCATCCAGGCGCAGACCTGCCACACCGGGCGCTGCCCCACCGGCGTAACCACGCAGGACCCGGTGCGCCAGCGCGCGCTGGTGGTGCCCGACAAGGCGCCGCGCGTGGCGCAGTTCCACGCCAATACGCTGCATGCGCTGAAAGAGCTGCTGCAGGCCGCCGGCCTGACGCACCCGGACGACGTGACCATGCACCACATCGTGCGCCGCATCGACGACGCCGAGGTGCGGCTGCTGTCGTCGCTGATGCCCGAAGTGGCGCCGGGCGCCATCCTGCACGACCTGGCGCGGCTGCCCAACGTGTTCCGCCTGTACTGGCCGCTGGCCGACGCGCACAGCTTTGCGCCCCGCACCCCCGCGCCGGGCGAATCACCGCCCGATCTGCGCGGCGCCGCCACGTCGCGCAAGGGCAACGCCCCGGCATCGGCGCACGAAGTGGCCCATCAACTGCGGCCGCACCGCAAGCCCGAGCCCGCGCCCAGGACCCACGTGGTGCCCGAACAGGCCCATCCGGCCGCTGCCACGCCCGCCTCGCCCACCGAAGTGCCGCCCACCTGGCGCAGCTCGGAGGCCGACGCCGATGGGGCGCCGCAAGAGAAGGATGCCGCGTGAACGATGGGGGATTCCCGTTCGCGGCGCTTCGCCACGCGTGCCGGAATGGCGCATCGGGCCGGGCCCGGCGCGCACGGACGGCACCGGAAACGGGCCTGAAAAACCAGCGCCTCAGCCCCTGGCTGCAGCACATCCGACCCACTGTTCGACGGGTACAAACCCCTAGCCCCCCCACGGCGGCAAGTCACTCATAATCCGCCGGTTTTTGATTGTGTAAAGGCGCGACGGGCCGCATGAGTTCGGACATCATTTTGGAGACGCGTGGACTCGTCAAAGAGTTCAAGGGCTTCGTGGCGGTCAACGACGTCAATCTGCAGGTGCGTCGCGGCACCATCCATGCCCTGATCGGCCCCAACGGCGCGGGCAAGACCACCTGTTTCAACCTGCTCACCAAGTTTCTGGAGCCCACGCGCGGCCAGATCCTGTTTGACGGGCACGACATCACGCGCGAAAAGCCGGCCGACATCGCGCGGCGCGGCGTGGTGCGTTCGTTCCAGATCTCGTCCACCTTTCCCAACATGAGCGTGCTGGAAAACGTGCGCGTGGCGCTGCAGCAGACGCTGGGCACCGCCTTCAGCTTCTGGAAGTCGGAGCGCACGCTGAACCAGCTGAACGACCGCTGCATGGAACTGCTGGGCTTCGTCGGCCTGGCCGACTACGCGCACCTGAAGGCCGTCGAACTGCCGTACGGCCGCAAGCGCGCGCTCGAGATCGCCACCACGCTGGCCATGGACCCCAAGCTGATGCTGCTGGACGAACCCACGCAGGGCATGGGCCACGAGGACGTGGACATGGTCACACAGCTGATCAAGAAAGTGGCCGCCAACCGCACGGTGCTGATGGTCGAGCACAACATGGGCGTGGTCGGCAACATCGCCGACCAGATCACGGTGCTGCAGTTCGGCCAGGTGATTGCCGAAGGCCCGTACGCCGAGGTGTCGAGAAACCCGCAGGTGCTGGAGGCCTACATGGGCAGCGCCGACGAAGTGCTGCAGGGGGCGCATTGAGCATGAACGCCACCGCACCCGCCATCCGCCTGCAGGACGTCCACTCCTGGTACGGCGAATCCCACATCATGCACGGCGTCAACGTCGACGTGATGCCGGGCGAAGTCGTGTCGCTGCTGGGCCGCAACGGCGCCGGCCGTACCACCACGCTGCGTGCCATCATGGGCCTGACCGGCAAGCGCACCGGCTCGATCCAGGTCAATGGCGTCGAGACCGTGCGCATGGCGCCGCACCAGATCGCGCGGCTCGGCCTGGGCTATTGCCCCGAAGAGCGCGCCATCATGACCTCGCTGACGTGTCAGGAAAACCTGATGCTGCCGCCCAAGGTGGCCGAAGGCGGCATGAGCGTCGAAGAGATCTACGACATGTTCCCCAACCTGAAGGCGCGCAAGAACAGCCCGGGCGGGCGCCTGTCGGGGGGAGAACAGCAGATGCTGGCGGTGGCGCGCATCCTGCGCACGGGCGCTAAGACGCTGCTGCTGGACGAAATTTCGGAAGGCCTGGCGCCCGTCATCGTGCAGGCGCTGGCGCGCATGATCCGCGAGTTGCGCTCGCGCGGCTTCACGGTGCTGATGGTCGAGCAGAACTTCCGCTTTGCCGCGCCGCTGGCCGACCGCTTCTACGTGATGGAGCGCGGCCTGATCGTGCGCGAGTTCTCGTCGGCCGAGCTGCAGGACAACATGGACATGTTGCGCGAGTACCTCGGCGTCTGATTTTTCCCGTTTTCCCTGTCCGTTTTTTTGGCAGTCCCTCTAAGGAGATGTAATGATGAAACGCAAATTGCTCTGCACGCTGATCGCCGGCATGGGTCTGGCAGCCGCTGGCGTGGCGCAGGCCCAGATTTCGGGCAACGTGGTCAAGATCGGTGTGATGAACGACATGTCGGGCCTGTACGCCGACATCGGCGGCCCCGGCTCGGTGCTGGCCGCCAAGATGGCGGTCGAGGACTACCTGAAGGCCAGCAAGTCGCAGCTGAAGGTCGAGGTCGTGTCGGCCGACCACCAGAACAAGCCGGACGTCGGCTCCAGCATTGCCCGCAAGTGGTACGACACCGACGGCGTGGACATGATCGCCGACGTGCCGACCTCGTCGGTCGCGCTGGCCATCAACCAGATCTCGCGCGAAAAGGGCAAGGCCTTCGTCAACACCGGTGCGGCCACGTCCGACCTGACCGGCAAGGACTGCTCGCCCACCACCGTCCACTGGCTGTATGACACCTGGATGCTGGCGCACGGCACCGGCAGCGCGGTGGTGAAGAACGGCGGCGACAGCTGGTACTTCCTGACCGCCGACTACGCCTTCGGCCACGCGCTGGAGCGCGACACGGCCGAGGTGGTCAAGGCCGCCGGCGGCAAGGTGCTGGGCACCGTGAAGGTTCCGCTGAACACGCAGGACTTCTCGTCCTTCCTGCTGCAGGCGCAGTCGTCCAAGGCCAAGATCGTCGGCCTGGCCAACGCCGGTGGCGACACCATCAACTCGATCAAGCAGGCGTCCGAATTCGGCATCGTCAAGGGCGGCCAGAAGCTGGCCGGCCTGCTGGTGTTCCTGCCCGACGTGCACGGCCTGGGCCTGGACAAGGCGCAGGGCCTGAACATCACCGAAACCTTCTACTGGGACCTGAACGACGGCACGCGCGCCTGGACCAAGCGCTTTGCCGCGGCCAACGGCGGCAAGTACCCGTCGATGGACCACGCGGGTGTCTATTCCGGCGTGCTGCACTACCTGAAGGCCGTGGACGCCGCCAAGACCGACGATGGCGCCAAGGTGGTGGCCAAGATGAAGGAACTGCCGACGGACGATCCGCTGTTCGGCAAGGGCCAGGTACGCGCCGATGGCCGCAAGATCCACCCCGCCTATCTGTTTGAAGTCAAGAAGCCCAGCGAGTCCAAGGGCCCGTACGACTACTACAAGCTGATGGCCACCATCCCGGCCGACAAGGCGTTCCGCCCGATCGACCAGGGCAACTGCCCGCTGGTGGCCAAGAAGTAAGGCTGGCCTGACCCGCAACGCGACCGCACGGCAAACGAACGAAACATGGAAATCTTCGGCATCCCGATCCAGGCCATGATGGGCCAGCTGCTCATCGGCCTGATCAATGGCTCGTTCTACGCCCTGCTGTCGCTGGGCCTGGCCGTCATCTTCGGCCTGCTCAACATCATCAACTTTGCCCACGGCGCCCAGTACATGCTGGGCGCCTTCGGGGCCTACCTGTTGCTCAACAAGCTGGGGCTCGGCTACTGGTGGTCGCTGATCATCGTGCCGCTGGTCGTGGGCGCCACCGGCGTCGTCATCGAGCGCACCATGCTGTCGCGGCTGTACAAGCTGGACCACCTGTACGGCCTGCTGCTGACCTTTGGCCTGGCGCTGATCATCCAAGGATTCTTCCGCAACGAATACGGCTCGACCGGCCTGCCCTACTCGATGCCCGAGCAGTTGCAGGGCGGCGTCAACCTGGGCTTCATGTTCCTGCCCATTTATCGCGGCTGGGTCATCATTGCCTCGCTCATCGTCTGCCTGGCGACCTGGTTCGTCATCGAGCGCACCAAACTGGGCGGCTACCTGCGCGCCGCCACCGAAAACCCGCAGATCGTGCAAGCCTTCGGCATCAACGTGCCGCGCATGATCACGCTGACCTACGGCTTCGGCGTGGCGCTGGCCGCGCTGGCCGGCGTGATGGCCGCGCCCATCTACCAGGTCAGCCCGCAGATGGGCGCTGACCTCATCATCGTAGTGTTCGCCGTGGTCGTCATCGGCGGCATGGGCTCGATCATGGGCGCCATCGTCACCGGCTTCGGCCTGGGGCTGATCGAAGGCCTGACCAAGGTGTTCTACCCCGAGGCGTCGACCACCGTCATCTTCATCATCATGACCATCGTGCTGCTGATTCGTCCAGCTGGTCTGTTCGGCACGCAAAAATGACATCCCCCCTGAGTCGCCTGCGGCGCCTTCCCCCCCAGGGGGACAACGCCAGTGGCCGGGCCAAGCCCGCTCCACGGCGTTCCCGCATGGCCTGCTCCGCGGCCTATCGAAGCACGCCACGCGGCAAGCAATTGAAATGACTGAATCGGCCCTCTCCAACTCATCTTCTACAGTGGCGCGCTCTGCGGGCGGAGACGTAGCGCGCACGCACCGCAACGCCTTCATCGTGATGGCGATCCTGTTCATGGTCGCGCCGCTGGTCGGCGTGTACCCGGTGTTCATGATGAAGGTGATGTGCTTCGCACTGTTCGCCTGCGCCTTCAACCTGCTGCTGGGCTTTGGCGGCTTGCTGTCGTTCGGCCATGCCATGTTCCTGGGCAGCGCCGGATACGTGACCGCGCACGCCGCCAAGGTGTGGGGGCTGACGCCCGAGCTGTCGATTGCCGCGGGCACGCTGTGCGCGGCCGCGCTGGGCTGGGTGGTGGGCAAGCTGGCGATTCGCCGCCAGGGCATTTACCTCACCATGATCACGCTGGCGCTGGCGCAGATGGTGTTCTTCTTCGCGCTGCAGGCGCCGTTCACCGGCGGTGAGGACGGCATCCAGGCGGTTCCGCGCGGCAAGCTGTTCGGCCTGATCGACCTGTCGAACACCAACGTCATGTACGCCTTCGTGCTGGCCATCTTCCTGGGCGGCTTCCTGCTGATCTACCGCATCATCCACTCGCCCTATGGCCAGGTGCTGAAGGCGATCCGCGAGAACGAGCCGCGCACCATTTCGCTGGGCTACGACGCCGACAAGTTCAAGCACCGCGCCTTCGTGCTGTCGGCCGCGCTGTCGGGCCTGGCGGGCTCGACCAAGTCGCTGGTGTTCCAGCTGGCCTCGCTGACCGACGTGCACTGGAGCATGTCGGGCGAGGTGGTGCTGATGACGCTGGTGGGCGGCCTGGGCACGATCTTCGGCCCGGTGCTGGGCGCTGCCGTCATGGTGACCATGCAGAACTACCTGGCCGAGCTGGGCGCCTGGGTGACGGTGGTGCAGGGCGTGATCTTCGTGGTCTGCGTGCTGTTGTTCCGCCGCGGCATCGTGGGCGAGATCGGGCATCTGTTCAAGAAGTCGCTCTGAGCGCGCGACGCCGCGCACCCAGAACACGCGGGCCATGGCCCGCGTTTCTGTTTTTTTAGCCTCCAATGCCGCTCTGGCGCTTGCCTGTCAAGCGTCAGTAGCTATGATTTTTGAATCTTCAGTCGCTTATTCGACCACCGTGCGCGACTGCTCGCGCAGGTATTGCTGCAGGTAGTAGAACGATCCGATGGCCTTGCCGGTCGAGCCGCTGCCCTTCCAGCCGCCAAAGGGCTGGTAGCCCGGCCACGCGCCCGTGGTGGCACCCTGCGGGCGGTTGGCATAGGTGACGCCGGCTTCGATGCGCGCGTGGAAACGCGCCACCTCGTCGGCCGTGCCGTAGAAGCCCGCCGTCAGGCCGTAGTCGCTGGCGTTGGCGCGGTCGATGCCTTCGTCGACCGAGTCGACCTCGCCCACCAGCACCACGGGCAGGAAGTGCTCGTCCACCCACGCCGCATCCTGAAGCGGGGCGCGCGCCACCGTCGGCGCGACGAAGAAGCCGCGCGCCAGATCGCCGCCGGTCAGCCATTCGCCGCCGGTGTCGATCTGGCCAACGCTGCGCAGGTGCCCGGCCAGGCGCGCATAGCGCTCGTAGGCACGGCGGTCGATCACGGGGCCCATCCAGTGGGCCTGCTGCGTCGGGTCGCCCACCGCGATGTCGCGCGTGAGCTGCACCAGCCGCTCACGCAGCGCGGGCGCCGCCGGGCGCTCGACGTACACGCGCGAGCAGGCCGAGCACTTCTGCCCCGACAAGCCAAAGGCCGAGCGCAGGATGCCCAGCGCCGCACGCTCCACATCGCCATGTCGGCTGACGATGGTGGCGTTCTTGCCGCCCATCTCGGTGATGCAGGGCTTCGGGTAAGGCCCTTGCATGGCCTGCCGCAGCACCTGCATGCCCACCGCGTGCGATCCGGTGAAAGTGATGCCCGCCACCGCCGGGTGCTGCGCCAGCGCACGGCCGGTGTCATCGCCCCCGGTGACGAAGTTGATCACGCCCGGCGGCAGGCCGGCGTCGCGCAGGCACTCCAGCAGCAGCCAGCCCGACAGCGAGGTCTCGGGCGAGCACTTGAACACCGCCGTGTTGCCGGCGATCAGCGCCGGCCCCAGCGGGCCGCCCGCCAGCGCAAACGGAAAGTTGAACGGCGCGATCACCGCCCACACACCGTACGGCCGCAGCACGGTGCGGTTGTGGCTGGCAAAGTGGGGCAGCGGGTCATCGGCCAGCGGACGGTCGAAGCCGTCGTGCGATTCCATCTGGTCGCAGTACCAGTCGATCAGGTCGGCGGTTTCCTGCACTTCGCCAATCGCTTCCATGCGGTTCTTGCCCACTTCCACCGCCACCGCGGCGCTGATGGCGTACACGCGCTCCTCGATCAGCCGCGCCGCGCGCCGCAACAGCCCCACGCGCTCGCGCCACGGCGTGGCGGCCCAGGCCGGGTACGCCGCGCGCGCCGCCTGCACCGCGCGGTCCACGTCGGCCGGCGAGCCCTGCACGAAGCGCCCGACCATCCAATCCTGGTCGATGGGCGAACGCACCTCGAAGCGCTCGCCGCCCTCAGCCACCTGGCCGCCGATCCACTGCGGGTGTTCGCGCCCCAGGCCGTGCGCCTTGAAGTCGTCCAGTGCCGTATCAAAGCGCGCATGCAGCTCGGCCGGCGGATTGAACATGGTCGAGTAGGTGAGCTTGAATGGCGTGCTCATAGGTCGGCCTCCTGGTTGAATGATATGAATTTGATAGCGTCTCGCGATTAACTGGCAAGCGCTGGCGCCCAATGGGATGCCACTGTCACCTGATGCGCCAGCAGGCGGCGCGACAGGCTCAGGATCGCGCGGTCCTTGCTGAGCAGCTGCGCGCGGTGCGCCACGGCCAGCTCGATGAAGTGCTGGTCGTCAGGGTCGTCGCAGCACGGACACTGCGGCACGGGCACCGCCGGCACCGTGCAGACGGCGGCATCGTAGGCGGCCAGCACGGCGTCGGCACGGCGCTGATCGCGCGCCAGCCGCCGCGCGATCAACGGGTACGCCAGCACCCGCGCCAGCTCAGCGCGCATGGCCTCGGTGGCCAGCCAGCGCAGCGCCTGCGCCTGCAACGCGGCGCGCAGCGCGTCCACGCCGGGGTCGTCGAAGACCAGCAAGTCCAGCGCCAGGTTGGTGTCGATCACCACGCAGGCCGCGGCCGCAGGGGCGGCGGCGTCCGCCGTCGGCCAGCCGTGGGGGCGGGCCGCCGCCGCGGTCACGGGTCGCTCCGCTGCGGCGCCGGGCCGCGCGCGCTGAGGTCGAAGCGGAACAGGCGGCATTCGATGGGGCCGTTCCACAGCGGCACGCGGCGCGATTCCTTCAGCCGCAGGCGGCCGGGCAGCTTCAGGTCGGGCGTCAGCAACCAGGCCGTCCAGCCGGCGTAGTGGCTCTTCCAGTGCGCGGCCAGGCGCGTGAAGAACTCATCGCCCGCATTGACTTCGGCCGCCGTGCGGGCCGCGCCGTCGGCGCCGCGCTGGTGGGCCAACGTGCCGCTCTGAAAGGCTTCGCGCCCGTGCCCCTTCTGCCCCGCCACGCCGGCGGCGGCGATGCGCTCGCCATACGGCGGGTTCATCAGCAGCACGCCGGGCTGCGCGGTGGGTGGCATGCGCTGCAGCGCGTCGCCGCCGCGCAATTGCACCGCGTGGGCGACACCGGCGCGCTCGGCGTTGCGCTGTGCAAAGTCGACCATGCGGTGGGCGACGTCGCTGCCGAACACGTGAATGGCGCCATCCTTCAAGCCCAAAGCGCCTCCAGCGCTTGCCTGATCAGCGTGAGCAGCTTCTTTTTTTATAGCATTCCACTGCGCCGCGTCGAACGGACGCAGGCGCTCGAACCCGAAGCGCCGCTGCCCGCCAGCCGGCAGGCCCAGGCGCAGTTGCGCCGCCTCGATGACGATGGTGCCGCTGCCGCAGCAGGGGTCGTACAGCGGCGAGTCGACCACGCGCCGCTCGGCCGGCAGCCACCAGCCGCTGGCGGCCAGCATGGCGGCGGCCAGCGTCTCCTTCAGCGGCGCGTCGCCCTTGTCCTGCCGCCAGCCGCGCTTGAACAGCGGCTCGCCGCTGGTGTCGATGTACAGCGTGGCGTGCGTGGCGTCCAGGTGCGCGACGACGCGCACCTGCGGCGCGTGCGTGTCGATGCTGGGGCGCACGCCGCCCGCGTGGGCGCGAAACCGGTCGGCTACCGCGTCCTTCACGCGCAGGGTGGCAAAGTTGAGGCTCTTGAGCGGACTCGCCTGCGCCGTCAGGTCGACGCGGAAGGTCTGTTGCGGCGCAAACCAGTCCTCCCACGCCGCGCCCGCTGCCAGCGCATACAGGTCCTGCTCGTCGCGGTACGGCGCATGGGCCAGCTCGATCAGCACGCGCTGCGCCAGGCGGCTGTGCAGGTTCAAGCGCTGCATCAACGCCCAGTCACCCCGCACGCGCACACCGCCGCGCACCGTCAGCAAGTCCTGGCCCACCAGGCCGCTCAGGCCGTGCACCTCATCAGCAAGAAAACCCTCGACGCCACCGGCGCAGGGAAGAAACAGGGTCAGCAATGTCATGGAGGTGTGGGAATCCAGCAAGCGCCAATGATGCCCCATGCGCCAGCCTCGATCACACGCCCCCGCGCGGCCATGTCAAATGGCCGCGGAGCAGGCCATGCGCGGGCCGCCCAAGCCGGGGTCCCCCCCCGGCGACCAGCGGCGTCCCCCTGGGGGGAAGGCGCCGCAGGCGACTCAGGGGGGGGGCCGTCCTCCTCAAGCTCGCCACCGGAATGCGCAGCGCCTCGCGGTACTTGGCTACGGTGCGGCGCGCGCAGTCGATGCCTTGCTCCTTCAGCATGTCCGCGATCTTGCTGTCGGACAGCGGCTGGCTGGCATTTTCGGCGGCGATCAGTTGCCTGATGAGCGCGCGCACCGCCGTGCTGCTGGCGTTGCCGCCGGCTTCGGTGGCCAGGGCGGAGCCGAAGAAATACTTCAGCTCGAACGTGCCGCGCGGCGTGGCCATGTACTTGGCGGTGGTCACGCGCGAGATGGTCGATTCGTGCACGCCCAGTTCATCGGCCAGTTCGCGCTGCACCATAGGGCGCATCGCCACCTCGCCATGCACGAAGAAGTTGCGCTGCCGCTCGACGATGGCCGTGGCCACGCGCAGGATAGTGTCGAAGCGCTGCTGGATGTTCTTGATGAACCAGCGCGCTTCCTGCAGCCGGCTGGCCAGCGCCTGGTGGCCTTCGCCGCCCTTGCCGCCGCGCAGCGCGCTGGCGTAGAGGTCGTGCACGCGCAGGCGCGGCATCACGTCAGGGTTGAGCTGTACGCGAAAGCGCTGCACGCCGCCCGCGCCGCTGGCGGTGACGATGACGTCGGGCACGATGGCGTTGCGCTCGACGTCGGCAAAGGGCCGGCCGGGCTTGGGGTCGAGCCGCGCGATCAGCGCCATGGCGGCGCGCACCGCGTCTTCGGCGTCGCCCGTCAGCTGCGCCAGCTTTTTCGCGTCGCGCCGCGCCAGCAGGTCGAGCACACCGGGCTGGGCGCACACCTTCAGCGCGCTGGCGATCACCGCCTGCTCGCTGGCCGGCACGTCGCGCTCGGCCTGGCGGCTTTTCAATTGCAGCGTCAGGCATTCGGCCAGGTGGCGCGCGCCCACGCCGGGCGGCTCCAGCGATTGCAGCAGCTTCAGCGCCAGGCTGAAGCGGTGCACCAGTTCTTCCAGCTCCTCCAGGTCGTCGCCCTCGTCGGTCAGCGTGGCGGCCAGCTGGGCGAGCGAGTCTTCCAGATAACCGTCGTCGTTCAGCGACTCGATGAGAAAGTGCAGCGCCGCCCGGTCTTCGGGCGACAGCCGCAATGCCAGCGCCTGGCGGTGCAGGTGCTCGGTCAGCGACTCGTGCGGGCCGCCGCGCTCGCCCGGGTCCAGTTCGTCGTCGCCGTCCGCCCCGCGGGCGCGCGCCGGGGCATCGCCGCCCCATTCGCTGTCGTCGGGCGTGACCTCGACGCTGCCGTCGCCGTCCCAGCTGTCGGGCAACAGGCTGTCGACGGGGGCGTCGCCGGCGGCGCTGGGGTCGTCTGTGGTGGACGCCGCTTCATGGATGCGGTCGCCTTCGCTGACGCGCGTGTCGGCACGGGCCAGCCCGAATTCCTCGCGCGGCGCGGCGTCGTCCTCGCGCTCGAGAAACGGGTTGTCGTCCAGCATCTGCTCGACTTCGCTGGCGAGTTCCAGCGTGGACAGCTGCAGCAGGCGGATCGACTGCTGCAGTTGCGGCGTCAGCGCCAGATGCTGCGAAACGCGCAGCGACAGGCCGGGCTTCATGCGGTCCTTGCAGCGGGCATCGGCCTTGTGCCCCCTCGCGCAGCAGCGGCGGGCAGGCGCGCCAGCGACTCAGGGGCGTGAGCTGTCACAACCTGAAATGCTCGCCCAGGTAGACGCGCCGCACCTCGGGGTTGTCGACGATGTCGGCTGGTGTGCCGGTCGCCAGCACGCGGCCTTCGCTGATGATGACCGCGTGGTCGCAGATGCCCAGCGTCTCGCGCACGTTGTGGTCGGTGATCAGCACGCCGATGCCGCGGTCCTTCAGGAAGGCGATGATGCGCTGGATCTCGATCACGGCGATGGGGTCGATGCCCGCGAATGGCTCGTCCAGCAGGATGAAGCGCGGCTGCGTGGCCAGCGCGCGCGCGATTTCGACGCGCCGGCGCTCGCCGCCCGACAGCGCCGGCGCGGGCGAATCGCGCAGCGAATTCACGTGCAGCTGCTCCAGCAGCTCGGTCAGGCGGCGCTCGATCTCGGCGCGCGGCAGCGCGCGGCCATCGGGGCCGACCTGCAATTCGAGCACGGCACGCACGTTCTCGGCCACGGTGAGCTTGCGGAAGATCGACGCTTCCTGCGGCAGATACGACAGGCCCAGGCGCGAGCGCTGGTGGATCGGCATGTGCTCGATCGACCGGCCATCAATGGTGATGCTGCCCGCGTCGGCGCGCACCAGGCCGACGATCATGTAGAACGACGTGGTCTTGCCGGCGCCGTTGGGGCCCAGCAGGCCCACCACCTCGCCGTTGGCGACGTCGAGCGACACGTCGTGCACCACGCGGCGCGCGCCGTAGTTCTTGCGCAGGCCGCGCACTGCCAGCCGGCTCTGGCCCGCATCGACCGCCGGCATTTCCGCGACCGCCACCTTCACCCGCCTGCCCCTGCTGGCAGCCGGTCGGCCGGGCGCAGCGGCACGGCAGCGGGCGCCGACGGCGGCGCGGCGGGCGCGGCACCGCTGGGGTTGCGCGGTGCCAGCGTGGCGCGCACGCGGCCGCCCGGCGCGGCCGAAGGCGCACCATCGGCGCGCGGCGCGCCGTCGACGGTGTAGACCTCGGTGGTGTTGTTGTAGACGATCACGCTGCCCAGCACCTGGTCCTGCAGCGTGGCGCCGGCCAGCCGGCGCATTTCGGCGCGGCGCAGAAAGCGCACCGTGTCGGCCTTGCCGTCGTATTCGATGGTTTCGCCTTCGCCTTCGATGAATTCGTCGACGCCTTCGCGCTTCTGGCGGAAGAAGGCGCGCTTGCCGGGCTCGGCGAACATGGTGCCGAACTGGTTGCCGTTGGCGTCCTGCCGCACTTCCAGCCGGGCGCCGCGCATCACGATGGTGCCCTTGGTCACCACCACGCGGCCGGTGAAGGTGGATAGCTGCTTCTGATCCTCATAGCGCAGGGCATCGGACTCGATGTTCATGGGCTTGTCGCGGTCGGCGCGCTCGGCCCAGGCCGACGTCGCGCCCAGGGCCAAGGCCATCGCCCACGCCAGCGCAGCTACAGAGGTAAAAAACGGGTGCTTCATCAAAGGCACGCTTTTTGCTTGATCGATGCGTTTCATTGTAGGGCGGTTCGACCGGCCGGCCCGCGGCGTGCGCATGAAAAAAGCCCGCCAGGGCGGGCTTTGGGGGGCACGCGCGGCGCCGCGATCAGCGCTTGCGCTCCTGTGCGATCAGGTTGTTGGCGATCTGGATCATGCGCTCGAATCCGCCGGCCATGGAGCCGTCGGTGTAGTACTTGCCCGCAATGCCCAGCGCCGGCGTGCCTTCGACCTTGTAGGCCTCCTGCAACTGCACCGCGCGGCGCAGCTTGCTGGCCACGCCGAAGGACTTGTAGGCTTCCTCGAACTTGGCGCGGTCCACGCCCTGCTCGGCGATCCAGGGGAACAGCACCTCGGGCTTGTCGACGCGCTTGCGCTCGGTCTGCAGGGCGTCGAACACCTTGCCGTGCACTTTTTCCAGCGCGGCCGGACCCATGGTCTCCAGCGCGTAGTAGATGCGCTGCAGCGGCTCGAAGCTGGTCTGGAAGCCCACGTGCACCAGGCGCACGTTCACGTCCTTCGGCGCCGCCTTCTTCCAGGCGCTGAACATCGGCTCGAAGTTCTTGCAGTGCGAGCAGCCGTACGAAAAGAACTCGATCACCTCGATCTGCCCCGCGGGCGACTCCACCGGCGCGCGCTCCTTCAGCGTGACGTAGCCCGGACCGGACTGGGCATGGGCAGGCAGGGCCAGCAGGCCGGGCAGGGCAAAGGCGGTGGCCCCCAGGGCAAATTCACGACGTTTCATGGGATCAGGATTCCGTTTCTTTCAACAGGCATCAGAGTGGCTGCGCTGCCGGCGAGTTCCGCTCACCACGGCGCCACCGTGTGAAGAATTTGTCAACTTCTCACCCCAGGGCTGCGCAGCAAGCCCTGAAAACGGGCCGCGGAGCAGGCCATTCGAGAACGCCGCGGAGCGGGCTTGCCCCGGCCGCCAGCGTTGTCCCCCACCGGGGGGAAGGCGCCGCAGGCGCCACAGGGGGATTAGCTTTTGGGGGATCACCTCTGCACCCGCACCAGCGCCGAGTCAAAGCCATTGCCATCCAGGCGGTCTTTCACCCGGTCGGCGGCGTCCTTGTTCTGGAACGGCCCGACGCGCACGCGGTAGACGGTGCGGCCGGACTGTTCGCGCTCGGTCACGCGGGCCTCGACGCCCATCAGCTGCAGGCGGGCGCGCTGCGCGTCGGCGTCTTCGGACGTGCGGAACGCGCCGGCCTGCACGAAGTAAGTGAACGCTTCGGCCGTCTGCGCGGCGGGCGCGTTGCCGGAACGGGCGGCCGCCAGGTCACCCAGCGGGTCGTTCGAGGTGGGGCGGGGCGGGCGCGTGGCCACGGGGGGCGGCTCGGACGCCTTGTCGGCGGCGCGCGTGGCAGGCTTGCTTTCCGCCGTGCGCGGCGGCTTCGTTTCGGCCGGCTTGCTTTCGGCCGGCTTCGTTTCAGCCGATTTCACCTCGGCGGGCTTGACCTCTGCCGGCTTGACCACGGCGGGCGCGGGGCGCGCCACTTCGGCCGGCGCCGGAATGGGCGCCGGCTCGGGCGCGGGCGCCACGGTGCCGCTGCTGACGGTGCCGCCGCCGCTGGGCTTGGCCGCATTGCGGTTGCGCAGCGGCGCGTTGGGGTCCCAGTCGCGGTTCTTCTCGGCTTCGGCCGCGTCCTGGCCGCTGGTGCGCGACGTGTTCTTGTTGACGAACGGCACCGGCACCTTGGCGACGTAGATGGCCACGCCCAGCGCCACGGCCAGGCCGAAGACCACGCCCAGGATGACGCCGAGGAAAGTGCCTCCCCCCTTGAGTTGCTGCGCGCCTTCCCCCCAGAGAGGAGGCACCGACAGTGGCCGGTGCAAGCCCGGCCACGGCGGTCGCTGGCATGGCCTGCTCCGCGGCCACTCGGTTCACTTTCACTGCATGCATGCGGTGCGGACGGAAATGAAAAATCATGGTGGGATAACGCGTTACATCCGGGCGGGGGCCGACACGCCCAGCACCGACAGGCCATTGTGCAATACCTGCGCGGTGGCGGCGACCAAGGCGAGGCGGGCTTTTTTCACCGTGTCGTCATCGACCAGGATGCGCTCGGCGTCGTAGTAGCTGTGGTAGCTGGCGGCCAGCTCGCGCAGGTAGAAGGTGACGTCGTGCGGGGCAAAGTCCTGCGCGGCGGCGGTCAGCATTTCGGGGTATTTGGCCAGTTGAAGCATCAGCGCCTGCGCGGCGGGGGTGTCGAGCGGCGCCAGATCGGCATCGGCCAGCGTGCCCAAGTCGCCGCCCCAGGCATCCAGCACCGAGCAGATGCGCGCGTGGGCGTACTGCACGTAATACACCGGGTTGTCGTTGTTCTTCTGCACCGCCAGGTCGACGTCGAAGGTGTATTCGGTGTCGGGCTTGCGGCTGAGCAGAAGAAGCGCACCGCATCCGCGCTGGTCCATTCGATCAGGTCGCGCAGCGTGACGTAGCTGCCGGCGCGCTTGCTGATCTTGACCTCTTCGCCGCCTTTGACCACGCGCACCATGGTGTGCAGCACGTAGTCGGGGTAGCCGGCCGGAATGCCGACACCCGCCGCCTGCAGCCCGGCGCGCACACGGGCGATGGTGCCGTGGTGGTCGGTGCCCTGGATGTTGACGACCTTGGGGTAGCCGCGCTCCCACTTGGTGATGTGGTAGGCGACGTCGGGCACGAAGTAGGTGTAGCCGCCCTCGGACTTGCGCATGACGCGGTCCTTGTCGTCGCCGTAGTCGGTGCTGCGCAGCCACAGCGCGCCGTCCTGCTCGTAGGTGTGGCCGCTGGCGACGAGCTTCTGCACCGCCGCCTCGACGCGGCCCGAGGTGTACAGGCTCGATTCCAGGTAGTACTCGTCAAAGGCCAGGCGAAAGGCGTGCAGGTCCTTGTCCTGCTCGTGGCGCAGGTAGGCGACGGCAAACTGGCGAATGCCGTCCAGGTCATTGACGTCACCGCTGGCGGTGAAGCGGCGGTCGTCGGCCTGCACGGTCTTCTTCGCCAGAAAGTCTGCCGCGATGTCAGCGATGTAGTCGCCGTTGTACGCCGCCTCGGGCCAGCCGGCGTCGCCCGGCTTCAGGCCCTTGGCGCGCAATTGCACCGAGTTGGCCAGCGTCTCGATCTGCACCCCGGCGTCGTTGTAATAGAACTCGCGGTGCACCTGCCAGCCTTGCGTGGCGAACAGGTTGCAGATGGCGTCGCCCAGCGCCGCCTGGCGGCCGTGGCCGACGTGCAGCGGGCCGGTTGGGTTGGCGCTGACGAATTCAACCAAAACACGGCCTGGCGCTTGTCCAGACTGCCCATACAGCTCTTTTTTTGAGAGCACTTCACACACCGTCTGCTGCTTGGCGGCGGGCTTCAGGCGGATGTTGAGAAAGCCGGGGCCGGCCAGTTCGATGGCGTCGGCCCAGCGCTGGAAGGCGGGCGTGGCCTCCAGCGCGGCCTTCAGCTGTTCACCCAGCGCGCGCGGGTTGGTCTTGAGCGGCTTGGCCAGCTGCATGGCGGCGGTGACGGCCAGATCGCCGTGCGCCGCCTGCTTGGGCGATTCGAAGGCGGCCTTGTCGCCGGCGCCGGGCGAGATTCGGTCCAGCTCGGTCGCCAGGGCGCCAAGCAACTCATTCTTCACGGATTGCATCGGCGAATTCTACGGGGGCGGCCACGGCGCGCCCGCCGAATGGCGGCATGATACGCACCGTGAACGCGACCGACCCCCGCCCGCCACGGCTTTCCTGCATCATGCCGGCCTACAACGAGGCCGCCAGCCTGCCGCGCGTGGTGCCCGAGGTGCTGGCCGCGCTGCAGGCGCTGTCACCCGCCGTCGAGCTGATCGTGGTGGACGACGGCAGCCGCGACGACACGGTGGCCGTCGTCACTGCGCTTCAGCAGCAGCACCCGCAGCTGGTGCTGCTGCAGCTGTCGCGCAACTTCGGCAAGGAAGCCGCGCTGTCTGCCGGGCTGGACCACGCGCAGGGGGATGTCGTGTTCATCATGGATTCGGACGGCCAGCACCCGGTGGCGCTGCTGCCGCGCATGCTGCAGGCGTGGCAGCAGGGCGCCGAAGTGGTGTACGCCGTGCGTCGCACGCGCGACGACCAGACCGCCCTGCACCGCAAGCTGGCCGGCGCGTTCTACGGCTTGGTCAACTGGGGCGCGCGCGTCAAGGTGCCAGCCGACGCGGGCGACTTCCGGCTGATGGACGCGCGCGTGGTGCGCGCGCTGCGCGAGCTGCCCGAGCAGCACCGCTTCATGAAGGGGCTGTACGCCTGGGTTGGTTTTCGCAGCCTGGCGCTGGACTACGAGCCGCTGCCGCGCCAGGCGGGCCACAGCCACTACGGGCTGCGCGGCGCCTTCCGCCTGGGCACCACCGGCCTGCTGGCGTTTTCGGCCGCGCCGCTGCGGCTGATGGGGCTGGTCGGCGTGCTGCTGGCGCTGGCGGCGCTGGGCTATGGCCTGTGGGTGGTGGGCGAATACTTCGTGCTGGGCATCGCCGTGCCGGGCTACGCCACCATCGTGGTGGGCATGATGTTTCTGGCCGGCGTGCAGTTGATGGCCGTCGGCCTGCTGTCGGAATACGTGGCGCGCATCTACGACGAGGTCAAGCGCCGCCCGCTCTACCTGGTGGCGCGGCGCACCGGGCAGGGCCTGCCCGCAGACCCGCACGCATGAGCGCGGCACGCACCGGCTTGTGGTTCGGCGTGGTGGGCGTGGCGGCGGCGCTCACGCACGCGGCGGTGTTCGGCCTGCTCCAGTCCGCCCTGTGGCCCGAGCTGGCCAACGCCGCCGGCTTTGCGGTGGCGTTCTTCGTCAGCTTTTTCGGCCACCGTTTCCTGAGCTTTCAGGACGCCGGTACCGGCCTGTGGACGAGCCTGCGGCGCTTTGCCGCCACGGCGCTACTGGGCTTTGCCGTCAACGAAGCCGTGTTCGTGCTGCTGCTGCGGGTCTTCAGCTGGCCGTCATGGCCGGCGCTGATTACCGCGCTGGTCGTGGCAGCCGGGCAGACGTTCGTGCTGAGCCGCTTCTGGGCCTTCCGGCGCTGACTGCCACAGGTCCCAGCGGTCGCCGTCGACCACGCGGCGCCAGCCGGGCGGCGGGGTGAAGTCGATGAGCGCGCCGGCCTGATCCTTCACGCGCGACTGCGCCACCAGCCAGCGCCGCGGCTGCGCGGCAGCCTCGACCAGCGCATCGGGCGCGCGCATCAGCTGGGCGGCGCGCGCCGGCTCGAAATCACCCGCCTCCAGCATTTCGCGCTCCCAGCTGTCGCCGATGCCATCGCGTGTGGCCGGCCAGTGCTGCGCCACCACCAGGGGCGCGGTCAGGCCGGCGATGAAGGGCAGGTCGTAGGGAAAGCTGCCGCTGCCTT
This sequence comes from Ottowia sp. SB7-C50, assembly GCF_033110285.1. Classification (NCBI taxonomy): domain Bacteria; kingdom Pseudomonadati; phylum Pseudomonadota; class Betaproteobacteria; order Burkholderiales; family Comamonadaceae; genus Ottowia; species Ottowia sp. SB7-C50. The sequence continues at coordinate 330,095 of NZ_CP136995.1, read as the reverse complement.
CCAGATAGATCGGCTCGCCCGGCGCCGCGCGGCAGGCCAGTTCGCGCGCCAGGTCACCGGTCAGCCGGTGGCGCTGGTTCGGCCCGAAGCCGAACGTGATGACCAGCGCCACCAGCAGCGGCAGCGCGGCCAGCGCCGCAAACCAGCGCCCTTCGTGGCGCCGGCCGGCCATCGCGCGCTGCCAGCCGGCCGCCGCCAGCAGCGCCAGCGGCGGCAGCACCGGCAGCACGTAGCCGATCAGCTTGGAACGCGGGATGGAGAAGAACAGCAGAATCGCCAGCAGCCAGACCCAGGCCAGCAGGAAGGTGTCCTTCGCTATATTTTTGGAAGCGTCATGCGCTGCATCCGCCTGCGCCGGGCGCCGAAACAGCATGAAAATCGGCCATGGGAACAGCAGCGCCAGCAGCCCCACGATGTAGAACCACCACGGGTGCTGGTTGTTGAAGCCGCCGCCCGTGTAGCGGCCGAACTGGTGCGCGCCGAACATGTAGCGCCACAGGTCAGGATAGCGCTGCGCCGCCAGCACGAACCATGGCACGGCGATGGCGGCAAACAGCGCCAGCCCGCTCAGCCACGGCAGGCGCGGCACCTGCCGCCAGCGCCGCGCCAGGCTGAGCCACACGAACAGCACCAGCCCCGGCAGCGCCACGCCAATCAACCCCTTGGACAGCATGCCCAACGCGCAGCACGCGAAGCCGGCGCGCGCCCAGCCGGCGTGCGGGCGCCCATCGTCGGCCGCCAGCAGGAAGGCCAGCGCAAAGCACCAGATGGCGCTGGCGATCCACGACGCCACCAGCATGTCGTGGTTGATGTACTGCCCGCCCAGCAGAAAGCCGGGGCTGAGCGCCAGCATCAGCGCCGCGCGGCGCGCCAGCGGCTCGCCCACCAGCCGCCGGGTGGCAACGAACAGCCCCGCCAGCATCAGGCCCGCCGCCGCGGCCGGCACCAGCCGCGCCACCCACGGGTATGCGCCCAGCACACCCATGGCGCTGGCCTGCAGCCAGTGCAGCAGCGGCGGCTTGTGAAAGAAAGGCAGCCCGTTCAGGCGCGGCACCAGCCAGTCGCCCGACACCAGCATCCAGCGGCTGATTTCGGCATAGCGCCCCTCGTCGGGCAGGGCCAGCGGACGCACGGCGCCCAGCAAGACCAGCAGCACCCAGCAGGCCAGCAGGCCGAGCGGCCAGCGGGGCAGTGCGGAATCGGGGGGGTCGGCTCATCGGCAGCACAGGTTCAAGGGTTCAAGGCGGGCGCCGCACTGTACAACGCGCTGCCACGCGCCAGCTGCGCGCCGGCCTGGGCCAGCGCGCGCGGCAGGTCGTCGCCCGCCAGGCAGTGCCATTCGCGCTGGCGCGCGGCGGCGATGGGGTCGTCGCCCGCGGCGGCGCCTTCGGCCAGACCGGGGTGGCACATCACCACCGTGCCGGCGGGCGCGGCGGCCAGCCAGTCCGCCAGGCGGCGCGCGTAGCTGGCGGTGTCGCCGTCAAAACCGTAGATGCCTGTCAGGCCCGGAGCGCAAGGCAGACCTGCGTCAGCAGCTATCTTTTCAAGAGCATCCGCACCCAGCGCCGCGATCACGCGCGCCTTCAGGTCGCGCTGGCCGCGCGGCGCACGCGAGATGCGCAGCCACGGCCGCAGCGCGTGCGCGCCGTAGCGTTGCTGCAGCGCGCCCACCAGCGCCTGCCGGATGCCGGCGAACTGCTGCACGTGCTGGTGGCCGTCCACGTGGTTGGGCGGCGCGCCCCAGGCGGCTTCGAAGGCGTCGAGCTGGCGCTCGATCTCGGCGCGCGCCGCGGCGGGGTCGAAGCCGCCCAGCAGCGCGCGCCGCATGGCCGCGCCCAGCGGCAGGCCGTGGCCGGCGGCGATGGCGAACGGGCTGGTCCAGTCCAGGTGCAGGCCGACGTCGATTTGGCCGCGCAGTTCGCGCAGCGGCGCGGCGTCTTCGCGCCAGCGCGGCGACAGCACCATGGCGCTGGTGGCGCTCAGCCGCCCCTGCGCCGCCAGCGCGCGGATGCCGGCGCTGATGCCAGCGTCCTGCGCGTAGTCGTCGGCGCAAAGCACGATGGGCTTGCCGCCCGGCCCCGCCGGCATCAGCCCGTCACCCGCCAAAGCCGCGCGCCAGAAACACCGCCGCCAGCGGGATCAGCGCCACCACGTGGGTTTCGGTCATCACCAGCCGGCGCACGCCGTTGACTTCGCCCGCAGGGGGCAGCGAGCCGTCGGCCGCGTGGCGCGCCGCCCAGCGCGACAGCCGCCGCGTGGTGCCGGGCATCATGACGACGGTGACGATGAACAGCGTCAGCTTCAGGTGCAACAGCCAGTTGCCCCAGTACCAGGCCGCGCCCTTGGCGCCGCCGTAGATACGCAGCAGCCCCGTGACGAGCACGGCGGCGGTGGCGACCCACAGCAGCGTGTCGAGGCGGCGCAGGCGCGCCAGCGCGGCGGCGTTCAGCCATTCGGGCCGGCACAGCGCCGCCTGGGCGGAGGCGAACACGATCCAGCCCAGCACCGCGCTGAGGTGAAAGAAGGCAAGCCATGCTTCGGTCATGGCGCGAATGCTACCCCGCCGCCGCGCCGCGCCAGAAGGCCGGGTCGCCGTAGCGCGCGCGCAGGTAGTCCACCCACAGCCGCACGCGCAGTGGCAGGTGGCGCACCGCATGGGGCAGCACGGCGTAGATGCCGTTGGGCGGCGCGGCGAACGCCTCCAGCACCGGCACCAGCGTGCCATCGGCGATCTGCTGTTCTACCTCCCACGTGCTGCGCCATGCCAGGCCCTCGCCGGCCAGGCACCAGTCGTGCAGCACCTGGCCGTCGGAGCAGTCCAGCGGGCCTTCGAGGCGCAGGTAAATCAGCTCGCTGTCGTCCGTGCCGGTGCCGGCAGGGGTGCGTTCGTTGTCCGGCCCCTGGGCATTGCGCGGGACGCGGAACGCCCAGCCCCTCGTCTGCGAGGCGTCGCTGGACAGCACCAGGCAGTCGTGCTGCAGCAGGTCGCGCGGATGGCGCGGCGTGCCGCGGCGGCGCAGGTAGTCGGGCGCGGCCACGCACAGGCGGCGGTTGTCGGCCAGGCGGATGCTGACCAGCGACGAATCGGGCAGGTCGCCCACGCGCACGGCGCAGTCGTAGCCTTCGGCCGCCAGGTCGACCACGCGGTCGGACAGGTTGAGCGAAATGCGCAGGCGCGGGTGCTCGGCACGGAACGCCGGCAGCAGCGGCGCCACGTGCCGGCGCCCAAAGCCCGCGGGCGCCGTGATGCGCAGGTGCCCGCTGGCCTGCAACCCGCCGGCGGTGACGCTGGCTTCGGCGGCGGCCAGTTCGGCCAGCACGCGCTGGCAGTCGTCCAGAAAGGCCGTGCCTTCGTGCGTGAGCGCGATGCGCCGCGTGGTGCGCACCAGCAGCTTCACGCCCAGGTGTTCTTCCAGCGCGTCCAGCCGCCGGCTGACCACCGCCGGCGCCACGCCCTCGGCGCGCGCGGCGGCGCTGAGGCTGCCGCGCGTGGCCACCGACGCAAAGGTCTCCAGCGCCTTGAGCTTGTCCATGGGGGAATTATCGGCAGCGCGCGCCGGCGCGAGGCCGCTGCGCTGTTGGCCGGCACGCCAAGCGACGCCCGCGAACTGCCCCAACCCCTGCGCATGTGCCGCGCCGCAACGCCCCGCACTTGTGCGATCATGGCCATTCTGTCGCGTCTTGTTACATCCATGTCCGCCGCACCGCCCCCCCGCCTCTGCTGGCACTGCCGGCGTGGACGTTCGTGCGCTGAGCCTGGCGCAGTTGCAGAAGCTGGCCGAGCGCGGCAGCCGACGCGCCCGCGCCGAGTTGGAAGGCCGCATGCGCGCGGCGGCGGCCCAAGGGCAGCCGGTTGTCCCCGCGCCGCCCCCGGCGGCCGCAGCGGCCCGCCCGGCCGCGCCCCGCGCGCCCCTCGCACCGCCTGCGCGCGCCATGCCGTCGACACCTGCCACGACGGCGCCGAGGACGTCGGACGACGCGCTGCGCCAGCTGGAGCTGATCGCCCGCCAGGACGAAGCCCGCGCGCGCGCCGACGGCCCGCCGCGCCTGATGGGCATGGTGCTGATGGCCTGGGGCGTGCTGCTGCTGCTGGGCGGGCTCATCATGGCCACGCGCGGCGGCGGCTGGTATTACGCGGGCTGCGGGCTCGGGTCGGCCGCGGTCGGCTGGCTGCTGATGCAGCGCCGGCGCTGGGCCCTGGTGCTGCACGGTGTGCTGCTGCTGGTGGCCATCGCGTGGGCCTGGAAGACCGCACGGGGCAGCATGGGCCTGGCGCTGGTGCAGTCGGCGCCGCTGTGGATCGCCGCGCTGTGGATGGCGGTGCCAGCGGTGCGCGAATCGCTGGAATAGGCCAGACCGGAAACGGAATACCGGACGCGAAGGGCGCGAAGGCTTCGCGAAGGACGCGAAAGAAACCGCCGGAAGGGTGGTGCGCTGGTGTTGGATGCGTCTGCTGCCAAATCTCTAGGTGGTCCGACCGCGACGGCGCCGTTTTTTTAAGTCAAAACATCGCCCAGCGCTTGCTCATAAAGCGCAGACAGCTACCATTAGCATAGCAATCAGTCCCCCGATCCGCCCTTCAGCCGCGACTTGATGAAACCCGTGGTGCCGTAGCGCGTGACGCGCTTGTACAGCTGCGCCATCAGGCGGTGCACCACGTCGGCATAGGCGTCCACCAGTTCGGGGGCGATGCCGAAGTGGTCGTAGTTGACCACCACGTCCACCCGTTCGCCAAACGGCTCCAGCAGCGCGCGCACTGCGGTGTCGATGGCGGTGATGGTGGTGGACGAATTGACCTGCAAGCCGGAGAAGTCGATGTGCAGCACGCGCGCGGCCGGGTCCAGGTGCAGGCGCTCGGCCAGCGGACGCTCGAGCAACTGGCCGCGCAGGCCCAGCGGCTCGGGCACGAACAGGCGCTCGTCCATGGTCTTCAGGTCGGCGGCGATGCGCGGCTTGAACGACATGTGGGCCAGCACGTCGCGCTGCAGGTCGACGCCGGGGGCGATCTCGAACAGCTCCAGCTCGCCGCCCGCGCCATCTTCGCGCGGCACCAGGCGGAACACGGCGCGCTCGGTCACGTACAGCACGCGCTGGCCGCGCCGCACCGCCTCGGCGCCGGAAAACGTCCGGTGCTCGACCTCGCGCACGAACTTGCGCGCGCCGCCTTCGCGCGCAATGGTCATCCGGCCGCCGTCCAGCCGCACTTCAAGCTGCCCGGCCGTGAAGGTGCCGACAAACACCACCGTGCGCGCGTTCTGGCTGATGTTGATGAAGCCGCCCGCACCGGCCAGGCGCGGGCCGAACTTGCTGACGTTCAGGTTGCCATGCTGGTCGGCCTGCGCCAGCCCCAGCACGGCGATGTCCAGGCCACCGCCGTCGTAGAAGTCGAACTGGTTGGGCTGGTCGATGATGGCCTGCGGGTTGACGGCGGCGCCAAAGTTCAGCCCGCCGGCCGGCATGCCGCCCACCACGCCGGGCTCGGCCGTCAGGGTCAGCAGGTCGATGATCTTTTCTTCGGCGGCGACGTTGGCCACGCCTTCGGGCATGCCTATCCCTAAGTTCACCACCTGGTGCGGGCGCAGCTCCAGCGCGGCGCGGCGGGCGATGACCTTGCGCTCCGACAGGCCCATGGGCGGCAGGCGGTCCATGGGCACGCGCACTTCGGCCGCAAAGGCGGGGTTGTACGGCTCGCCGAAGGTCTGCTCATGGTGCGACGGATGGGCGGCCACCACCACGGCATCGACCAGCACGCCCGGCACCTTGACCTGGCGCGGGTGCAGGCTGCCGCGCTCGGCCAGGCGCTCGACCTGCGCGATGACGACGCCGCCCGAGTTGCGCGCCGCCATCGCAATGGCCAGCGCCTCCAGCGTCAGCGCCTCGCGCTCCATGGTCAGGTTGCCGTCCGGGTCGGCCGTGGTGGCGCGGATGATGCCGACGTGGATCGGGAACGCGCGGTAGAACAGGAAGTCCTCGCCGTTGATGGGCAGCAGCTGCACCAGGTCTTCGGTGGTGCGGGCGTTCAGCTTGCCGCCGCCGTGGCGGGGATCGACAAAGGTGCCCAGCCCCACGCGCGTCAGCGTGCCGGGCTTGCCGGCGGCGATGTCGCGGAACAGGTGGCAGATCACGCCCTGCGGCAGGTTCCAGGCTTCGATCAGGTTGTCCACGGCCAGCTTCTGCACCTTGGGCACCAGTCCCCAGTGGCCGCCCACCACGCGCTTCAGCAGGCCGGCGTGGCCGAAGTGGTTGAGCCCGCGGTGCTTGCCGTCGCCCTGGCCGGCGGCGTAGACCAGCGTGAGGTCGCGCGGGTGCTGCGAGGCGACAAAGCGCTCTTCCAGCGCCACCGCCACGCCTTCGGCAAAGCCGATGCCGACAAAGCCGCCGGTGGCCACGGTGTCGCCGTCGTGAATCAGCTGCACCGCCTCGGCGGCGGTGACGATCTTGTTCTTGTGCGGGCTGTGGTGAATCTGCTGCGGGTCGAATCCGTGCATGGGGGGGTGCCTCCTCGACCGCCAGCATAAGCGGGCGCGACGGGCGCCGTATATTTGCAAAAAAGTCAAAAGTTTTTCATTCTTTGATTTGTTTATTGCCTAAAACAAATCGAATACAGTGATCGATGCGGCACGCGCCCTGCGCGCCCTTTTTCATTCTTTTTTTCCAGGAAAGCCCGCCATGACCCAGCGCACCCCCGTTCACGACCTGAAGGTCGCCACCGAGCTGTACCACTTCGTCAACAACGAAGTGCTGCCCGACGTGGGCGTGGCGCCGGCCGCCTTCTGGCAGGGCTTTTCGACGCTGGTGACCGAGCTGGCACCCAAGAACGCCGCCCTGCTGGCCGAGCGCGACCGCCTGCAGGCCGAGCTGGACACCTGGCACCGCGCCAACCCCGGCCCCATCAAGGACATGCGCGCCTACCGCGCCTTCCTGGAAGGCATCGGCTACCTGGTGCCGCAGCCGGCCAAGGTGCAGATCACCACCGCCAACGTCGACGACGAACTGGCCGTGCAGGCCGGCCCGCAGCTGGTGGTGCCGATCCTGAACGCGCGCTACGCGCTGAACGCCGCCAACGCGCGCTGGGGCAGCCTGTACGACGCGCTGTACGGCACCGACGTGATCGCCGAGACCAAGGGCCTGGAAAAAGGCGCCAAGTACAACGCCCGCCGCGGCGCCAAGGTCATCGAGTGGGCGCGCCACGTGCTGGACCGCACCGCGCCACTCAAGAAAGGCTCGCACGTCGATTCGGTGGGCTACGTCGTCAACAAGCATGGCGAGCTGGTGGTCAAGCTCAAGGGCGGCAAATCGACCAAGCTGGCCGACAACAGCCAGTTCGTTGGCTACCAGGGCCCGGCCAAGGCGCCCACGTCGATCCTGCTGGTGCACAACGGCCTGCACATCGACATCCGCATTGATCCCAAGTCGCCCATCGGCAAGACCGACCCGGCCGGCGTGGCCGACCTGGTGGTGGAAGCCGCCGTCTCCACCATCCTCGACCTGGAAGATTCGGTGGCCTGCGTCGACGCACAGGACAAGGTGCTGGGCTATCGCAACTGGCTGGGCATCCTGCGCGGCACGCTGACCGAAAGCTTCGAGAAGGGCGGCAAGACCATGACGCGTGGGCTGAACCCCGACCGCGTCTACACCGCGCCCGACGGCGGGAAAGAGGTGACGCTGCACGGCCGCTCGCTCATGTTCGTGCGCAACGTCGGCCACCTGATGACCAACCCGGCCATCCTGTGGAAGAACGCGCAAGGCCAGTGGAAGGAAATCCCCGAAGGCATCATGGACGCGGCCATCACCACCGCCATTGCCCTGCACGACCTGCAGGGCAAGGGCGCCGACGGCCTGCGCAACTCGCGCACCGGCAGCGTCTACATCGTCAAGCCCAAGATGCACGGCCCGACCGAGGTGGCCTTTGCCAGCGAACTGTTCGGCCGCGTCGAAAAGCTGCTGGGCCTGAAGGAAAGCACCGTCAAGCTGGGCATCATGGACGAGGAGCGCCGCACCAGCGTCAACCTGAAGGCCTGCATCGACGCCGCCAAGAGCCGCGTGGCCTTCATCAACACCGGCTTCCTGGACCGCACCGGCGATGAGATGCACAGCTGCATGCAGGCCGGCCCGGTGTACCGCAAGGGCGACATGAAGACCAGCGCCTGGATCCAGGCCTATGAGCGCAACAACGTGCTCACGGGCCTGGCCTGCGGCCTGCGCGGCAAGGCGCAGATCGGCAAGGGCATGTGGGCCATGCCCGACCTGATGGCCGAGATGATGAAGCAGAAGATCGGCCACCCCAAGGCCGGTGCCAACACCGCCTGGGTGCCCAGCCCCACCGGCGCCACGCTGCACGCCATGCACTACCACCAGCTGCTGGTGAGCGACGTGCAAAAGCAGATGGAAGCCGAGCTGACCAAGGCCGACCCCGCCGCGCTGCGCGACGAGCTGCTGAGCGGCCTGCTGACCATCCCCGTGGTGGGCGAGGACAAGTGGACTCCGGCCGAGAAGCAGCAGGAGCTGGACAACAACGCGCAGGGCATCCTGGGCTACGTGGTGCGCTGGGTCGACCAGGGCGTGGGCTGCTCCAAGGTGCCCGACATCCACCACGTAGGCCTGATGGAAGACCGCGCCACGCTGCGCATCAGCAGCCAGCACATGGCCAACTGGCTGCTGCACCGCGTGGTCAGCAAGGGCCAGGTGCAGGCCACGCTCGAGCGCATGGCGGCCCTGGTCGACCAGCAGAACGCCGGTGACCCGCTTTACCGCCCCATGCACGGCAACTTCAAGAAGTCCGCCGCCTTCAAGGCCGCGTGCGACCTGGTGTTCAAGGGCATCGAGCAGCCCAGCGGCTACACCGAGCCGCTGCTGCACGCGTGGCGGCAGAAGGTGAAGGCCGGCGCCTGACGCGCGGCCGCCCGCGCGCGACATGAAAGCGGCGCCCGCCGGCGCCGTTTTTCATGGCGCAGTCAAAATCGCCCCATGCCCTTGCGTTACCTGATCTTCGACGCCAGCGACGACGGCGCGGGCACCGGCACGTGGGAAGCGATGGCCAGCGTGCGTGCGCCCGATCTGCCGGCCGTGCGGACCGAAGTGCAGCGCGTGATCGACTGGGCCGAGGCGCACGCGCCCGGCCCGCGCGCGCCGCTGGACGAGGGCGGGGCGTGGGACGCCGATGTGCACACCGCGCAAGACGGCGACTGGATTGCGTTGACCTTCACGCTCACCGGCCCTTGGGAATGGGGCGAAGCGATGCGCGCGGCGTTGACGCCGGAAGATGCTATTTAATTAATAGCTGTCTGCGCTTTTATGGCAAGCGCCAGCGGCCGATAAGGCATAAATCCGCATCCAAAGCCACCCACCGGAAACCGCCTTCTTACATCGTCGTTTCCGCGCAGGCGGGAATCCAGCGGCGCTGGGCAAACCCGCTGGCGTGGTGGATGCATGGCTTCCCGCCTGCGCGGGAATGACGACTGTCGACTTGCCTGAGCTCCAAACAAAAACGCGGGGCCTGCACCCCGAGTTTTCGGCGTCGCGCCAAATGGCGCGCGGCATGCTTCAGAGGCGCGCCTGCTGCTGCTCCCACTTGGTCTTGCAGGCCACGCAGTGCTGCGTCATGGGTTCGATCTTCAGGCGCTCGAACGGGATGGCGCAGCCGCATTCTTCACACTGGCCGTATTCGCCGTCGTCCATCGCTTCCAGCGCGCGGTCGATGCGCGCCAGTTCGTCGGCGTCCATGGCGGTCAGGGCGCCGTCGACTTCGCGCGTCTGGTTCTTCAGCCGCGCGTTTTCGTCCTGCGACACGCTGCCGGCGTTGTTTTCGGCCGGGGCCAGGTTTTCCAGGTTCTGCGCCATCTGCTGCTGCAGTTCCTTGCGGCGCGACAGCAGCAGCGCCTTGAGTTCGTCGCGCTGGGCGGTGGTGAGTTTCTGGGTCATGGTGATCTCCTGAATGGCTTTGGCGTCGGCGACCATTCGCCCAGACGCTTCGTCCCGCAGAATACCACCCGCATGACCCCCGCCGCCGTCCCAGACCCCGCCCTCTGCCCGCTGTGCAGCCAGCCCAACCGCTGTGCCATGGAGGCCGAACGCGCCAGCGGCACGCCGCAGCCGCCGTGCTGGTGCACACAGGTGGATTTCGCGCCGGCGCTGCTGGACCGCATCCCCGCCGCCGCACAAGGCCGCGCCTGCGTCTGTGCGCGCTGCCAGGCGCAGTTTGTGGCGCCGCCCGGCGGCTGAGTGCGCGCCGATCAGTTGACGGGCTTGCTGTCCGCCGAGGTGAGCCAGTCGGTCAGCGCCTGCACGGTGGCGTCGCTGACCTGCCGGTGGCCGACGATGGCGCGCCAGCCGCTGCTGGTTTCGCGCATTTCGTCGGCCCAGTGGCGCGCCACGCCGGCGCGGTCGTTGCCGCGGCTGGCGGCGCGCTCGCGCAGCAGTCGAAACTCGGGCGCCTCGCCGCGCGCCGGCGTGCCGTGGCAGTTCAGGCAGCCCATGTCGGCCGCCAGACTGGCCCCCGGCCGGGCCGCGACGGGTGCTGGCGCCTGCGCCAGCGCAGCGCCACCGGGCGCGATCACACACAAGACCAGGCAAGCGGCACGGACGAGGTTTTTCATGGCGGCATGATAGCCCCGGCGCCGCCGCTATGCTTTGGGCGACCGCGTATTTTTCAGCTCGCCGCCGCATGACCGCCCCCGCCCCGCCCGCGATCGACCCCGCGTCGGGCGAGGCCTTGCGCGCCCGCTATGGCGAGCGCTACCGCTGGCTGCTGCTGGCCGCGCTGATGGTGGGCGTGATGGCGTCGATCATGTCGTCCACGGTGGTGAACGTGGCCATTCCCGGTCTGTCGCACCAGTTCGCGCTGGGGCAGGAACGCGCGCAGTGGGTCACCAGCGGCTTCATGGTGGCCAGCACGGTGTCGATGCTGGTCACGCCCTGGCTGCTGGCGCGCTACGGCTACCGCGCCACCTACGCCGGCTGCATGTGGCTGTTGCTGGCCGGCGGGCTGCTGGGCGGCGTGGCGCAGAACTTCGAGCTGGTGCTGCTGGCGCGCGTGGCCGAGGGCCTGGCAGCGGGTGTGGTGCAGCCGATTCCGGCCATCGTCATCATGCGCGCCTTCGAGCCGCATGAGCAGGGCCGCGCCAGCGGGCTGTTCGGCATGGGCGTGGTGCTGGCGCCGGCGGTGGGGCCGTCGATTGGCGGGCTGCTGGTCGATGCGTTCGGCTGGCGCTCGATCTTCTTCATGGTGGCGCCGTTCTGCGCCGTGTCGCTGTGGCTGGCGCACCGCTATGTGCCGACCACGGCGCCGGGCGGCGCCGTGGCCAACCGGGACGAGTCGCTGGACTGGGTCGGCCTGGCGGTCGGCACGCTGGGCACGCTGAGCCTGCTGAACGGCCTGGTTGCCCTGCGCCGTGGGCCGCCCGCCGAGGCGCTGGGCCTGCTGGTGCTGGCGCTGGCGTGCGGGGCCGGCTTCGTGCTGTGGCAGAAGCGCCGCATGGCGGCCGGGCAGGCGCCGCTGATGAACCTGCGGCTGTACGCGTGGCGGCCATTTGCCATGGGCGCGCTGGTGGCGCTGATCTACGGCACGGCGCTGTTCGGCTCGACCTACCTGCTGCCGGTGTACATGCAGATGGGCCTCGGCCTGTCGGCGGCCAGCGTGGGCGCCATCCTGCTGCCGTCCGGGCTGGTGCTGGCGGTGGTGATTCCGCTGGCGGCGCGGCTGGCCGACCGCATGCCGGCGCGTGGCCTGGTCAGCACCGGGCTGTCGCTGCTGGCGCTGTCGTTCGCCGCCATGGTGACGATGCAGCTGGGCGGCAGCCTGTGGTGGCTGATGGGGCTAACCATCGTCGGCCGCGTCGGCCTGGGCTTCATCCTGCCGTCGCTCAACCTGGGCGCGATGCGCGGGCTGGACAAGGCGCTGATCTCGCAGGCCTCCAGCGCCATCAACTTCGTGCGCATGCTGGGCGGCGCGGCGGGCGTCAGCCTGTGCGGCATCGCGCTGGAATGGCGCCTGGCCGCGCACGGCACGTCGCTGACCGACGGCGCGCACCCGGCCGCGCGGCTGGCCGCGTTCGACGAGGTGTTCTTGATGCTGGCGGCACTGTGCGCGCTGGCCATGCTGGCGGCGCGCGGGCTGGGCACGCACGGGCGCCTGCCGCAGCAGGGGTAGGATTCAGCCCATGTGCCAGCTGCTCGGGATGAACTGCAACACGCCGACCGACGTGACGTTCTCGTTCGCCGGTTTCGCGCAGCGCGGCGGCCGCACCGACCACCACGCCGACGGCTGGGGCATCGCCTTCTTCGAGGGGCGCGGCGTGCGCCTGTTCGTCGACCCCGGCGCCGCCGCCGAATCGCCGGTGGCCGAGCTGATCCGCCGCTACCCGATCAAGAGCCGGCTGGTCATCTCGCACATCCGCAAGGCCACGGTGGGCCAGGTGATGCTGCAGAACTGCCACCCCTTCGTGCGCGAGCTGTGGGGCCGCTACTGGGTGTTTGCGCACAACGGCGACCTGAAGGACTACGCGCCGCGCCTGCACAGCCACTTCAGGCCGGTGGGCGACACCGACAGCGAACAGGCCTTCTGCTGGCTGATGCAGGAGCTGGCCAAGGCGCACGCCAGCGTGCCGCCGGTGGCCGAGCTGACTCGCACGCTGCGCGAGCTGGTGCCGCGCGTGGCCGCGCACGGCACGTTCAACTTCCTGCTGTCCAACGGCGAGGCGCTGTGGGCGCATGCCTCGACCAAGCTGTGCTACATCGTGCGCCAGCACCCGTTTGCAACGGCGCGGCTGGCCGACGAGGACCTGTCGGTCAACTTTGCCGAGCACACCACGCCCGACGACCGCGTGGCCGTGGTCGCCACCACGCCGCTGACGCGCGACGAGCAGTGGACGCATTTCGAGCCGGGCGAGCTGAAGGTCTTCGTGGACGGCACGCCGCTGGCGGTGTGAGCGCCGTGCGCTGCCAGCGCCTCAAGACGCTATTGATACGATAGCTTCCTGCGCAGCAGGGAAAAGCGCTGGCGGCCTATTGCACGCCAAACCGTGGGCCCACGCCCTCACGTGCCGCGCACCGTGCTCTGGCGCACCGTGCGGCGCACGCGCGGCGGCTCGTCGCCGATGTGGAACGCCAGCTTGCGCTCGCGCAGCGCCACGTCGGCGGCGCTGGCGCGTTCGAAGCGGCGCAGGTGATCGGTCCACGACGCGTCCTCGATCACCTCGATGTAACGGCCCGGCTCGTGGATGTCGGCCAGCAGGTCCCACGCCACCGCGCCCTGGCGCAGGCGCGAGCGGCGGCTTTCTTCCATCAGCGTGCGAAAGGCGGGGCCGTCCTCGGGGTCGATCACGTATTCAACCGTAACGATCACGTGCCCGCTCTCGGGCGGCGCGCTCACGCTGGGGCGCGGCAGTGCGCTGGCGGGCGTGGGGTCTTCGATCACGCCGCGGTCGGGCCAGCGCCAGTTGGCAAAGGCCATGGCCGCAATGCCGCTGGCCGCGCCCAGGCCCAGCGCCAGCGGCACGCTGCTCCAGGTGGCCACCTGGCCCCACACGGCCGCGCCCAACGCGGCCGCGCCCATGATCGCCATCTGGTACATCGACATGCCGCGCGCGCGCACCCAGTCGGGCAGGCTGATCTGTGCCGACACGCTGAGCGTGTTGGCCGTGGTCAGCCACGCCGCGCCGCCCAGCGCCATGGCCAACACGCCCAGCCAGATGTGGGTGGTGACGGCCATCAGTGCCATCGTCGCCGTCTGCACGCCCGCCCCCAGCAGCACCAGCCGGTCGCGCGAATACAGCTGGCGCAGGCGCGGCAGCGCAAAGGTGGACGCAATGGCGCCCGCACCCATGGCCGCCAGCAGCACGGTGAAGGTGCCCGCGTCGCCGCCCTTGATCTGGCGCGCCACCAACGGCAGCAACGCCATCAGCGCGGTGGAATGGAAGAAGAAGATGGCGATGCGCAGCAGCACGCCCTTCAGGTGGTACGACTGCGCCACGTACTGCAGGCCCACGCGCATGGCGCCGCGCAGGCTTTCGCGGCCCAGCGGATGCGGCTTGTGCACGCGCTGCCAGCGCGTGATGACCACCGCCGCCGCCACCGACAGCACGGCGTTGAGCAGGAACACCCAGGCGCTGCCCAGGCTGGCGATCACCGCGCCGGCGATCAGCGGCCCCATGATGCGCGACGCGTTCATCGACACGCCGTTGAGCGCCAGCGCCGCCGGCAGCTTGGCGCGCGGCACCAGCTCGGGCACGATGGCGGCAAACACCGGCCAGCGCAGCGCCAGCCCCACGCCATTGAGGAACAGCAGCACCAGCAGCAGCGGCGGCGTCACCACCCCCATGAACACCGCCAGCGCCAGCAGCGCGCCCACCACCGCCACCCACACCTGCGTGAAAAACAGGAAGCGCTTGCGGTTCAGGATGTCGGCCAGCGCGCCCGACGGCAGCCCCAGCAGGAACACCGGCAACGTGGCCGCCGTCTGCACCAGCGCCACCCAGATCGGCGTCGACGTGAGCGTGGTCATCAGCCACGCCGCCGCCACGTCATTCATCCACATGCACAGGTTGGCGATCAGCCACGTGCTCCACAGCATGGTGAACACGCCATGCTGGAACGGCGCCAGCGCGCCCAGGTCGGCGTCGTCAGGCGCTGGGGTGGAAGGGGCTTGGTCTGAATCGGGCATCAGCGACCGATGATAGGTGAAAGGAACTGAGATATTCACAGGGCGGGCGCTGCGATATTTCCGGGATTCTCCGGGATGTACGGGGCTTTAGGGGGACGATCACTGCAACGGCGTTGCCACTGTGGAAAAAATTGGCGCCGATGAATTTTGCGTGATTTCAGGCCAGGTCAAGCCACTCAGTCAGCACGTCGATGACTGCACGTTCGTCCGCTGGCGCCAAGGTGCCGGCGTCGGGGTTCTGGAACATCAGCCCGCGTCGAGGCATGCGCTTGGTCCCCCACTCGTGATAGGCCGCGTAGGGCTGTCCAAAACCCACCGTCACGCTGGAAGAGTCCGCGTGCCAGTTCAAACTGCCCATCAAATCCCCGTACCGATCTAGAAGTCGCCGATTGCCGTCCTTGGGGTAGCTTTCCAAAGTCGCCGGCGCCCACGGCGCCCAGGATGCGCCACTGGGGTCGCTTTCGGTCTCGAAGCGCCCGCTGATACGGTTTTCCATCTCTTGACCAATCGCTGCCAAGACCGGGCTCAGGTCGCCCACGCGCGCCTGCAGCTGCGCCCAATAGGCGCTAAACGCTCGGTCATCAACCTCAATTGTCAGCACGCTCCGCCCCCTGTATCATGTGACTTCCCCGCCACCGTTTTGGACGTAAGCCGCACGGGCCGCAAGGCAGCATGATGGCTGGCGGGGCTCTCATTTGGCTTTGCGCTTCCACAGCGAATAGATCGTGATCAGCCCTCGCCGAACCTTGGCGATGAAGCCGTAGCGAAACTCTCCAAACACAGCCTCACCCGCTACCAGCGGCGTGCCATCCCCGGCATAGGCCGGATCACCTCTCTCCAGCACAGCGGCATTGAAGATCGCCGGAAACGCCGCCACATCCGCTGATGTGATCGGCACTTGGCCGCGTTTGAACTCGGCGTTTCCGCCGTGATTCTTGAACGTGTGCAGCACACCGTCGTGGTCCAGCCCAAGCAACCTCCCACCCGGCTCCAGCCCCAACTCGTTCATTTGACTGATGACCTTGTCCGCCAGTGGCGCCATGGCAAGCGCCGGCCGCTTGGTCTGCTTTTGCAATCTCGCCGTTTCAGCATAGGTCGCCGCCGCGGCCTCCAGCGTCAACCCCTCCAGCTGCGCCGCCTGGGCCAGCGCGGGCGTGGCCTGGCGCATCTTGGCGGTCACCAGCGCGTCCAGCTCGTGCCGCCGCGCCGCGCCGGGGTTGTAGCCGAACCCTGGATCAACACCCACCGGCACGCGCGACACCTCGCCCGTTCGCGCATTCACAAACTCGGTCGTCACCACGTCCGGCGGCTGCTTGATCATCGTGCCGCCGCCCGGCGTCTTGCCGTCCTGGTACTCACGCTCGTTGACCGAAACCACCCGGCATCGGCAGCGCCAGCCGTTCGGCGGATAGTGCGTCTGCCAAAAAGCATCGCCCACCGGCAGCGTCACGTTGTCCCAGGCCGCATGCAGCGGGCGTACGCGGTCGTCGCGCTTGGTGATGTACCGCAGGTAGGGGTGCGACCGCTTGGTGCGCTCAATGCGCTCCCACTGGCCCGCCGCCGCGGCTTGCCGTGTGTTGGTGTCGAAGATCAGCTTCAGCCGCGCGGGGTCAAACCGCGTCGTCACCATCTTGCCCGTGGCAGGGTCCAGCACCTGCTTGTCGCCCCACCAGCCGGCATCACGCAGCAGCTGCTCGGTATCGCGCATCCAGTCCCGACGCTGCAGATCGCCCGACACACTGCGGCTCAGGCTGTCCTGAATTGCCTGCAGCAGGTCCAGCCGCGCCAGGCGCGACACCGTGAAATGGTGGCTGTGCTCAGCCTGCCACATGTCCTGCCAGCTGAAAGTCAGCGCACCGCGTTCGCGCTCCTGCATCCAGCGCATCGCATCGGCTGGCTTCAGGCGGCGCAGCTCGGCAAACTCGGCCGCGGTCAGGCCATCGGGCGCCATCAGACCTGCTCGCCGCCCGCGTTGCCCGCCAGTCGGCCCGTGTACGCCAGGTTGGTCAGCGCGTCCACCAGCGCCGCGTCATCCATCGACGCCATCAGCTGCGGCAGCTGCTCGAGCAGCTGGCCGGCCGTCAAATTCTTGGCAGCCGCCTGCTCCAGCAGCGCGCGCAGCGGTGCAGCCATCGGCTCGACCACCTGGCGCCACTGGCCCAGCTCGGTCGCCACCAGGTGGTCAATGGCATCGGGCGCCGCCGCGCCACCCTCGGCAAAGCTCGCCGGGTCTGCCGGCTGCTGGTTGCCTTGGCCGGTGGTGGGCGGCAGGCTCGGGGCCGACTTCAGCACCCAGTGCTGCCCATACTTCGACTGCGCGCCTTCCTCGGTCATCTGGAAGCCCAGCGAAGCCACGTTCTTGTCGGTCTCCGACTCCGCCTTCAGGTCTTCTTCCTTCTCCACGCGGCGATACACCAGGCACGGCTGCAGCCCGTTGTACTCGCAAATCCACTTGATCAGCGTGTCGTTGAGCGTCTCGCTCAGCAGGTCGCTGTCGGCCTGGCTCAGCTCCAGCCGAACGTCCTCGCGCTCTTTCGCTGCTGCGGCCAGCGCGCCGCCGTTCTGGCCACGCGGCGACTGGCCCAGGATCACCTCCATGATCCAGTCGTCCATGAACTCCACATGCGCCTGGTGCGGCGTGGCCGATCCGTTGATCTTGCTTTCCAGCAGCTCGATCATCGTGCCCTCGGGCGTCATGATCATGCCGTCGTTGCTCACCGCCCGCAGCGCCTCGAACAGCGTGCCCTTCTCGCGGGGCGTCGCGCTTGTCGGGTATTTGCCCCAAGGAATCGGCAGCCCAAACCGGTCAAGAAACTTCGTCCACGCCAGCACGCCCTTGCGCTTGAAGAACACCGGCCAATACAGCTGCAGCCCCAGTCCCGTGCCATAGGGGTTGTCGTCTTCGGCATTCACACGGTGCACGATAAACTTGCGCGCCGGCACCGGCACGCCTCGCTGCATGTCGCTTTTGGTCAGCAGCCGCAGCTCGGGCGCCTGATCTTCCTCCTGCGTGAAGACGAATCGACGGTGCGACCGGCGCACCACGCGCGCCGGCACCACCATCTGGCGCGATGTGCCGTCGTGTGTGATGTCCTTCAGCGTCCACACCACCTCGGCGGGCTGCCAGCCCACCAGCAGCGCATCCATCAGCCCGCTGCACAGCTGGTCAAAGTTGAAGCCGCCCAGAATGTCATCCAGCAGCGCCGCATCGCGCGTGCCCTGGTTGCTCTCGGTCACCGGCTCCACCGTCCAGTCGCGCCCCACCACCGCCAGCTTGCGCTTCTGCAGGCCGCTGAACACCTTGCCGTCGCGACGAAGGTCTCGGTACAGATCATGCGCCTCGCTGCCATGCAGCCCGCGCTCGACCAGCAGCGGATCGTTGGTCCGCATCAGCCCCATGAACACGCTGCTGAACGGGTCGCTCGCCTGCGTCGCCACCTCGCTGTCCAGCGGCGGCAGCTCGGGCTTCCTGTCTTGGGTGTCGCTCATAAAAAGCCCCGGTAATCGTCGGCGCCGGACACTGGCCCGTCGCTCATGAACTCAATGGGAGGGGCGCCGTTCTGCGTGGCAAACCACGCCAGCGCGCCGGCGACGGCGCTGTCGCCGTGCCGCTCGCCGCCGTCCGCATCCTTGGCCTTGGCGCCGTCCGGCACCTTGGGCACGCCCTTGATCATCTGCACCGCCCGGTGGTCGGTCAGCAGCCCATCGTCGCGCGGAATCGTGATGTTGCCGTCTTCAAACGCTGCCTTGTAGCGAGGCATCTGGTCGATGTACCACTGCTGACTCAGCATCACCCGATGGATGCGCGTGCTGCCATAGCGCTGCGCTGCCACCTCGCCCAGGTACTGTCCGTTGCCACGCGTATCGTTGGCGCCGCAGGAAAAATTGGGCAGCCCATCCACCACGTAGAACAGCACCTGTTCTTGCTGCTTGAACGGCACGTTGCGCATCTCGATCACGAACGGCGCGCGCTTGTGCAGATGCTGGTCTTCGATCAGCGGCAGGATGACCGACAGGTCGACGTTGCGCGCGAAGTCCATGCCGTAGTAGCTGCGCCCGGCAACATCGGCGCCGACGGCAACGGCCTGAGCCTGGGCGAGCCGGCCTTCGGCTTCACCAGCTGGATGGAAGGTCACCCATTCGTCGAGACGCCGTACTACCAGCGCGAAAGCAAGTCCTGGATTTACGGCGCCACCTTCGAGCGCAAGCCCACGCTGGTGCGTGGCAGCGCCGGCTTCCTGTTCCAGAACCCGGCGTAACTGCAAAGCCCTGAGAGCGTGTAGTAGCCGACCAGTCCCCGGCGGCGTTGTCCGGCGGGGCCTCGAGGCCCCAACTCGAAAGAACCGACATGAGCAAGACCCGCATCGTCATCACGGCCCTCGTGGCCATCGCCTTCATCAACAGCGAGGGTGAGCGCATCGTTATCGATCCTGGCAAACCCGCGCCGCCACTGAGCGATGCGGACAAGGCCGCGCTGCTGGAGGCCAAGGCCATCCGAATCGAGGAAGAGCGCGACACGGCAGCTGCTGCGCCGAGCGCAGACGCCCCAGCGGCTACCGCGACCGCGGCAGCCGATGCAGGTGCCGCGGCGCCGGAACCCGCGCCACCGCCGGGTAAGCGCAAGACCTGAGAGCCCCCCCTTTGTCTCCTGGCCGCCTTCGGGCGTGCCATTCGCCCACCCGCCCTTCGGCCGGTGGGCCTTTTGGGTGAAAGCCAGGCGTTCCCGAGCCAGCAATCGACTTTCAACAGGAGAAAACCATGCCCCCCGCACAACCCGGCTACGGCCGCCAGTTCGACAAGCGCCACGCCATCACCTTGACGGCGACGGCCGCCATCACCAAGTACCGCTTTGTCAGCTATGACGGCACCCTGACGCCCACGTTGCCCAGCACCGGCCTGAAGGACGCGCTGGGTGTGGCCGAAGAAAACGCCGCCGTCGGCGAAGCCGTCAGCGTGGTCACCGACTTTTCCTACCTGGTCGAAGCCAGCGCCGCCATCGCGCTGGGCGACTACGTGAAGCCCGCCGCCGACGGCTCCGGCAAGGCCGCCGTCGGCGCGCTGGCCGACCACTGCGGCCGCGCCCTGGGCGTAGCCACGGCCGCCGGCCAGTTGGTCGAAGTGCAAATACTGCCGCACCGCCACGCCTGATCGCCATGATCTACGCCACGGTCCAGGACATGATCGACCGCTTTGGCGAGCCGGAGATGATCCAGCTCACCGACGCGGCCGACCAGGTCGAAGTCAAGGCTGCGCGCATCCAGCTCAAGCTGGACGATGCGCACGCCCTGGCCGACGGCCACCTGGGCCGGGTGTATGTGCTGCCGCTCGATGGGTGCGCCAAGCCGCGCGTGGGCGGCTGGGACTATGTCGCGCCGCCCCAGCTCACGCGCATCGTGTGCGATGTGGCGCGCTACTACCTGTACGACGACCTGGCGCCCGAAAGCGAGGTCTACCGCCGCTTCAAGCAGGCCACCACCGAACTGCAGGCCATTGCCGACGGCAAGGCCCGCCTGGTGTGCCCCTGGGGCGGCGATCCGGGCGCTCTGGCCGACCAAGGCCCGGCGTCGGGCGAGACCTGGCACACCTTTGCAGCGCGCCAGATCGGCGCTGACGTGGACGGGGGCTACCGATGAGCGCCGCCGACCTGAGCATCGAAGAGGTCAACGACTTCAGCCGCATCGAAGGCCACATCGTCGAGCTGCTGCAGCGCGCCTTTGCCGGGCAGACGCCCGCGGTGCATGTGCTGACGGCGGCCGAGCTGGCCGACGTGAAGGAGGCGGGCCAGCGCGTGCCGGCCATCCACGTCATCACCGATGGCTTCGACCCGCAGCCTGAACCCGACCCGCGACTGCTGCGCCTGGTGCACCGCTGGTACGTGGTGGCGGCCGTGCGCAACGTGGCTGACCAGCGCACGGGCGCCGCCGCGCGCCGTGCCGCTGGCCCGCTGCTGGCGCGCGCCATGTCGGCGCTGCTGGCAGAAAAGCTGCCCGGCGCCGCCAAGCCGATGACGGCCGCGCGCGCGCCCCGCGGCACCTTCAGCGCCGGCTATTTCTATCTGCCCTCGGCCTGGACGGTCGAGACCGTTTTCCGCAAGCAAATCTAACTGGAGCACCGCATGACCACCGCCGCCGACCTGATCAAGAAAACCTACCGCCCCAGCATGACCGTGGGCCAGGTGTACGCGCGTCCGTACGGCAGCACGGCGCCGCTGACCGAGATCGGCAACGTGCTGGAGCTGACGCTCGAGCACAAGGAAAACGTCATCAAGCAGGCCGACATGACCGTGCTGGGCGGCGGCACGCACGCCGAGGTGCGCCGCGTCGAAGACGTGTCGATCAGCATGAAGCTGGCCGACCTCAACATCACCAACCTGGCGCGCGCCACGCTGGGCACCGTGCAGGGCATCGACTCCGGCACCGTGACCGACGAGCCGCACACGCCCGTGGCCGGCGGCCTGCTGCGCCTGGCGCACATCGCGCCCACGGCGGTCGTCGTCAAGAAAGGCGCCGACGCGGCCAGCGCCACCGTGGTGGCATCGTCCAACACCTATGAGGCACGCGCCGAAGGCGTGTACGTGCTGCCTGGCGCCACCCTCGCCGCCGGCGAGAAGTGGTGGATCAGCTACAGCTATGGCGAGCAGGCCGTGATCGAGGCGCTGACCACCAAGGCGGCCGAACTGGAGCTGAGCTTCGGCGGCCTGAACGAAGCCGATGGTGGCCGCCCGTGCGTCGTCGACGTCTACCGTGTCAGCCAGTCGGTGTCGAAGCAGCTGGCGCTGATCAACGACAAGTTCGGCCAACTCGACGTTGCCGGCACGGTGCTGAAAGACCCGACCAAGACCGGCGTGGGCATCAGCCGGTTCTACCGCCAAACGGTGGCGTAACGGCGCGGCGCTACACGCGCCGCAGCACCCACAGGGCCAGCAACAGCGGGGGAACAACCACCCCCGCAGCCAACAGCAGCGGACTGCCCCGATACAGCCCGCCGCAGACCCCGAAAACCATCAACCAGAAGGCAAGGCCAGGCAGCGTAGGCGGGGAAGAGCTTGCGCGGTTCATGGCCATGGATCATGGCGGATAAGAGCGTCGACCTCAAGATCAGCGTCAACAACGCCCAGGCCAAGCAAGGTCTGGGCGAGGTCAAGGGCGCGCTCGATGCTGTCGCGGGCAAGCAGGCCGACGTCGGGCATGCCGCCCAGGAAGCAGGCGTGCGGGTTGGTGGCGCGGCGCAACAGCAGGCCGCCGCTGCAGGCCGCGTCGGCGGCGCCTGGCAGCGCGTCAAGGACGTCTTCAGCGGCTTCACGCCCGCCACGGTGGCCCTTGGCACCGCGCTGGGCAATGCAGTGGGCAGCATCGTCGGGCGGGCCGCCGACATCGCCCGTTCGTTCATCCAGGCCAACAACGAGATCGAGTCCACGCGCCGCGCGCTGACCGTGATCTACAAGGACGGCGCGCTTGCGCAGCAGCAGATCGACATGCTGCGCAAGTTGTCCAACGAAGCCGGCATCGAGTTCTCGGGTCTGACGGGCCACTACACGAGCTTCACGGCGGCGGCCACGGCAGCCAACATCCCGCTGTCGGTGCAGAACGAACTGTTCGCCTCGGTGACGCGCGCCGGCTCGGCGCTGGGCCTGAGCAGCGAAGCCAACGGTCGCGCGCTGCTGGCGCTGAGCCAGATGGCCAGCAAGGGCACGGTCTCCATGGAAGAGCTGCGCGGGCAACTGGGCGAATCGCTGCCCGGCGCGCTGTCTCTCGCGGCCAAAGGCCTGGGCCTGACCGAGACCGAGCTGATCAAGCTGGTCGAAAGCGGTGGCCTGGCCGCGCGCGACCTGTTCCCGGCGCTGGCGCAATCACTCAAGAGCATGGCCGGCGAGAACCAGACCGCATCCGCCGGCTGGGAGCGCCTGAAGAACGCCATCAACCAGATGTTTGTTGCCGTGGGCGATGGCGGTGGCATGACCGTGCTGATCGGCACCATTCGCGTGCTGGCGGGCCTGCTGGGCCTGGTGCTGGTGCCCCTGCAGGCCTTTGCCGAAGTGCTGTTCGGCCTGGGGCGCAGCGTGGGTGCGGCGGCCGCTGCCATCGCGATCCTGACGGATAAAGGCACCACGTGGGGCCAGAAGGCCGCCGCGCTGCGCGAGATCAATGACGATCTCTCCGGGAGCTTCGAGGCCGCGGGTGGGCGAATCCGCGCATCGCAGGACGCCTTCGTCGCTGTCGCCACCGGTGCCGACGGCGCGGCCAACAGCCTGGGCCGCGCGAAGGGCTCGGCCGACGCGACTTCGCAAGCGGCGTCCAACCTGGCCGCGACCTGGACGGCCACGGGCATGGTGATGGCGAAGGCGGCCGAAGATGCTGCGAAGCAGGTGACGAACTCGGAAAAGCGAGCGCAGGCCATCAAAGCAGAGAGCGACGCCATGGTGGTGCTGGCTCGGGTGCGCGGCAACGATCTCGAAATCGCAGGCGCCGAAGCCGCTGCCGCTCAAGCCAATGCCGAGGCGCTACGGGTCGTGGCAACCGCCAGAAGCACCGCACTGGAGATCGCGGAGGCCGAACTCACCGCCAAGAAGAACCTGATTGCCGGCAGTGCCGACGAACAAAAGGCACGGGCTGAGGACATCAAGACGCTGTCCGACAAGGTCGCCAAGCTCAAGGAAGAAGCCGGTGCCTCCGATCAAGCTGCGCTCGCGGCGCGGGCCGCGTCCGTCGCCGCGCTGGCGGCAGCCGAGGCCAAGCAGGACCACACCGGCAAAGTCGCCCAATTCACGAAGGAACTGCAGCAGGCACAGAAGGCGATGCTGGCCGCAGCACAACTCGACCAGAACGATAAAGCCAATGCCGAAAAGCTGCTGGCGGCCAAAGATCAGCTCACGCTGGCGCAGGCGCATCTCAACGACGCACTCGCCGATACGGTAGCGGCCAAGCGGGCCGATGCCGTCGCCGCCAAGGCACAAGCTGAATCGTCCATCACACTGCTCGAATCTCAAAAGCAAATGGCGGCGACCAGTGAGCAGGTCGCGCGGCTGATGGGCAACGAGGAAGCGGCCCGTCGCTACAAGATCGAGCAGCTGCAGATCGAGATCAGGATCACCATGGCCAAGGCAGACGCTCAGCGCGCCGAAGCCGAAGGGTCCATCGCCGTGGCGCGTGCCGCCATGGAAGAGCTGCGTGTCAAGGACCCGTTGAACACGGTCAAGCGCGCCGAGCTCGAGGCCAGCATCAAGGTGGCCGAGGCCAAGATCAGGGAGTCGGCCGCGATTCGCGATTCCGCGCGGTCGACAGAGATGGCCATCAGCAACATGCGCAACTTTGGCAACGAAGCGGGCGCGGCCGGTGACAAGAGCAAGGCGGCTACAGACAAGGCGAGCGAAGGCTGGAACGACGTGGCGGAAGCCGCGGATGGCGCCACCGCTTCCGCGCGCCGATACAAAGAGACTCTCGGCGATGGTGTCGAGCGCGTGGGCACGGATGGCTACCGCAACAAGGACGGCTGGGCCAGCGATGCCAAGGGCAACGCCATCGGCCAGACCAAGCAGTCCTGGCTCTCGATCTACAACCAGGTCAAGGGCATGGGCCTGACCGACGAGCAGGCCCGCGGCATTGCCGACAAGGCCTACCCGAACGGCAAATACTCGGCGCAGCTGCAGAACGAAAACTCCGCTGTCGGCAAGGAATCCGTTGACGTCACCGAGGCCGCGCGCCGCGCTGCCGAGAAGCTCATTCGAGAAGGCGGCAAGGGTGGCATGGGCAGCGGCACGTCGTCATCCAGCACCGCTCCGTCCAAGGTGGTGCGCATCGAGTTCGGCGGCCGAAACTACGACGTCGACACCACCACGTCCAGCGGCCAAACGGCGCTGGAGAACCTGCTGCGCGACATTGGCCGCGACAAGCGGAGGGCCGCCTGATGGCCATCACCCTCAGCCACAACGGCACCACGCTGGCGCTCAGCGACCGCTTGGTCTGGGCCGACGAACACACCTGGCACCCGGTGGCCATGGAGACCGCCACCGGCACGCGCGGAGACCTGATCGTGTGGGCACGTGCGCGCCAGGCCGGCCGCCCGATCACGCTCGAAGGTGAGCGCAGCGAGGCGTGGATGACGCTGGCCGAGGTTGAAGCCGTGAAGGCCTGGGCCGCTTTGCCTGCCGCGCAGTTCACCCTTCACATCCGTGGCACCGACTACGACGTGCTGTTCGATCACACCCAGGGCGCCGCCGTGCAGGCGCGCCCGCTGTGGGACCTGGCCGACGGCGAGCAGACGCCCGACATGCCGATGCGGCCCACCTTCAAGTTCATCGAGGTCTGACCCATGCCCTTGCAACAAGCCGACATGCGTTTCGCACGTGCCGTGAACATGGCAGACGTGCCGGAAGGCGGCGGGCCGCCGTCCGCGCAGCTACTGCCCGATGGCGCCAGCAACACCATCTTCCCTGACGTGCGGGAAGAAGATCGCGCCACCGGCCGCGTCGAAATCAAACAGGTGCATACGGTGTTGCGCAACACCGATACGGCGGCGCTGCTCGGCGCCAACGTCATCCTCGCGGACTTGCCCAACGACCCTAACGTGGACATCACACTGCTGTCCACCAAAAACCCCTTCGCCACGCGCGCCGACATCGTTGAGCGCATCGAAGGGAGCATGACCGCCAGCGTCGAGTTCGCTGGCTACCTGCTGGAGAACCACGGCGTCGGCCAACGCAGCCTGCAAATTTTTCAGCGTCCCGGCGCCGAGCCGCCCGGCATCGGCAAGGTGTACCTGCTGATCTACAACGAGGACAAGCCTGACGAGCGACGCCAGCGCGTGCGGGTGAAATCCATCGACACGCAGCAACGCATGGTGTCCGCGAACACCAACGGCGCGCTGATTGATTTCATGGGGCAGTTCACGACCGTTGAGTTGTTCGAGCCGCTGCGCTTCGCCTTTCCAGGGTCGTCGGCCAGCCGCTACTTTGCCCGCGACCCGCTCAAGACCGTGTTCCGCGAAACGGTGTATTCGGACAGCGGCATGTTCTACGGGGCATCGCGGCTGGCGGCGCCGGCCAGTGCGACCGACAGCACCCTGCAACTGGCGACGATCCATTCGCGCCTGTCCCCGAACAGCCGCACCGAGGCCATCAGCGTTGACCAGCGGCCCGCGTCGCAACGCACCGTACTGCTGACCGATGCGCCGCGGCGCGTGGAAGTGGGTGTGACGCCGCACACCCAGCGGGTGAAGATCGGCGTCGCCAACGTCGGCCAGTCGTATGTGTTCCAGTTGCGCCCGCTGCCGTCGCCCGGCACGGTGGTGATCACCTACTGGTCGATGGGACAGCGCTACACCGTGGTCGATGACGGCGCGGGGCAACTCACCGGCTCTGGCTCGGGGTTGATGAGCTACCTGACGGGCATCGTGCCGGCCACGTTGAAGGCGATGCCGGACATCGGAACCACTGTCTCGATTTCCTGGGGTGAAGCCCTCGCCTTCACCGACCGCCGCTCACAGGGCGCCAAGGTGCGGGCGCCTGAATTTGCGTTCTTGCTGGACGGCGCGGCCAACGACGGCACCGGCACGGAGCGCGTGGTGCCGGGCAGCGTGAGCCTGACCTACACCAGCGGCGGCATCCTTCGCACGATCACCGACAACTCGACCGGGCAGTTGCAGGGTGCCGGAACTGGCG
The DNA here is from genome assembly GCF_033110285.1 of Ottowia sp. SB7-C50. NCBI lineage: Bacteria > Pseudomonadati > Pseudomonadota > Betaproteobacteria > Burkholderiales > Comamonadaceae > Ottowia > Ottowia sp. SB7-C50. The sequence continues at coordinate 303,780 of NZ_CP136995.1, read as the reverse complement.
TGATCGACTATCCGAGCCGCACCGTGCTGGTGAGGCCGCAGTACATGCCCGACTCCAGCGCGCAGTTCGACATCGCCTATCAACTGGATAGCGTGGTCACTGAAATCCTGACGGCCACATCCCCGGACGCGGGCGGCTACATCCCTATCACCCTTGCCCAACAGCCCGCAGCCGGCACGCTGCAACTGCAATGGGCCGTCGTGCGCAGCGTAAGCAAGACAAGTGGCGGCACGCTGACCACGATCAACGCCAGCAAGAACACCGACGTGACTTACAGCGTCCGCGGCGTGCCGGAAGTGTACGAACCCACGGCGACGGCGGGGGCCGGCGTCAACTGGCCGCGCGCTGGCTGACAGGAGCATTTGAATGGCTACCCGATTCGTTGACAAGCTGTTTACGGTGTCCAAGACGGCCGGCAGCAGCGCCACGCTGACCGAGGAAACCGGCACCACATCCGACAACAAGATCGTCACGGTAAAGACCGTGACGGACGACGGCGCCGGCAATCTGGGCGCCGGCCTCGGCACCGTTTCCTACGCCAGCAAGACAGCATCCTTGCGGGTGGTCGCGCTCGACCGCACCACCGAGGCATACCGCGCCGACCATGAGGATGCGGCCGAGTTCATCCACACGGTGACCGATAGCTCGGGGTCAACCGGCGGTGATAAGCGCCGGGGCGGCGAGTACGGCACCGCAAGCGTCAGTGAGGAGCTGCTTGCTGCCGCGTCGCTGGTGGCACGCTATCGCGTCGGGGTGTCGGTGCCCACCAACAAAACCATGACGTACACCCCCGACCGCGTGGTCATCGACCTGTGCCCCTACACCGCAGACGCAATCGTGCCGGGCAGCGTGCAGTTCGCATGGATGGGGCAGGTGTACCAGGACTTCGAGGGCGTGATCTATCGGGGTCGTACAGCCACGAACCCTGGCACTGTATCCGGCCAGTTGGACTACGCGAACGGTCAGGCCATCATGACCGATTGGGTGGTTGGCGGCAGCGGCCCGTCCGACTTCACGTTGCAAAGTCTGTACACCCGCAAGGGCCAGTGGAAAACCGCGTCGCTGTTTTTCAACACCATCGCTGCCCCACTGCGCCCCGGCCCTGGCGGCTTCGCGTTGAGCGTGGTTGATGCGGCCGGCAACGTGCTTACGGCGTCCGTCAATTCGCAGGGCGCCATCAGCGGTGATCACATGACAGGGGCTGTGCATTTCGCCACCGGCAGTGTCGAACTCCAGTTTGGCGACTTCGTGCTGGATAGCAGCCTGACTGCGGCCGAAAAGACGGAATGGTGGTATCGCGCCGCCGACGTGGGCGCGGTGCAGGCCAACAAAATCTGGCGTCCGTGGCCCGTTGACCCGACCACGCTGCGATACAGCATCGTGTCGTTCGTCTACCTGCCCATCGACGCCGAGTTGCTCGGCATCGACCCTACCGCTCTGCCTCCCGATGGCCGGGTGGTGGTGTTCCGTCCAGGCGAGTTGCTGGTCGCCGCAAAAACGATCAGCGGGCCGGCGTTCGCGCCCAGCGCGGGGCAAACCTACAACGTCGGCACCACGCGCCTGTCGCTGGTGCGCGTGCTCGGGCCGGACGGCGTAGCGGTCGAGGACGGTTACTCGGTGAACTTGAACGCAGGCACGGTGACGTTCGACAACATCACCGGCTGGCCGGCGCAAGTGACGGTGTACGCGCGGCAAGAGGTCTACCGACGCATCGCGGAAGTTCGTATCGACGGCACCGTGCGGTTGACGCAGCCGCTCGGGATCGAGTTGGGCGTCGCCGATGTGGTCAGCAGCGCCCTGCGCCAAGGCGACCTTTTCTCCCGCATCAGCCGCGTCTACGACCAGCAGACGTGGAACGGTACGACGTGGGCCAATGGCTTGAGCGGCGACGCGGCCGTGGGCACCTACAACACCGCGGCCAACCCCATCGAAATCAACAACCTCGGCGGCATCACCGAGCGGTGGGCGCTTCGCTTCCGCTCCGACGCCACCACGTTCGATCTGATCGGCCAGCATCTCGGCCAAGTCGCATCGGGCACCAAGAACGCGGATTTCAGCCCCATCAACCCCGCCAGCGGCGCACCGTACTTCACCGTGCGCGCGGCGGGTTGGGGTAACGGATGGGTCGCCGGCAACACCCTGTTCATCGACACGGTGGGCGCGAGTTTTCCCGTTGACGTGATCCGCAGCGTTCAGCCGAGCAGCCCCGGCGGCGGCAACTACAGCTTCCTGCTGGAGCAGCGAGGCGACGTAGACACCCCTCCTTCCAGCCCCTTTCAGTAAGTCATGGACACCTCTGTAAAACGCATCAACGATTCCATGCGCGGCTCACCCGTGTTCAACGGGGTCGCCGGCTCCCTGATCACGTTGCTGGACACCTTCCTCGTCGACGGATGGGGTTTGGCAACCGCCAACTCGCTCACGGTGTCGGGCGGTGTCGCCACCATCACTATGCCGGCTGGCAGCGACTTTGAAGATCACTGCGTTGTGGTGGTGTCGGGGGCTACGCCCGCATCGCTCAACGGCGAGCAGCGCATCACCACCACCAACGGCACGACGCTGACTTTCCCGACCTCCACGCCGGATGGCCCGGCCACAGGCGCCATTACCGTCAAGTACGCGCCGTGTGGGTGGATTAAGGTTTTCTCGGGCACCAACGTGGCGGTGTATCGCAGCCAGGACATCAGGACTAGCCGCCGATACCTGCGCGTGGACGACTCATCGGCTACAGACGCCAGGGTCGTCGGGTACAACACCATGACGGACGCCAACACTGGTGCAAACCCCTTCCCAACAGCCGCGCAAATCAATGGCGGGGGGTACTGGAGCAAGGTAGTGGCGGCGGGCACCACGGCACAGCGCTATGACCTCATCGGGGACGGCGGAATTTTTTACGTAGCCTTGGCGCACTTCTACAAATCCAACGGCAGTACCGATGCCGTGTCAGGGTCTTACGCGAAGCCGTTTGGCGCCCCGGTGCCCTTGGCCGCCAGCGACCCCTGGTGTACGGTGCTAGGCACAGGCAACGCCTCGGCCGGATTCAACAACCCCGCAGGCACTTTCATCGGCGGGCCGTATGGCGGCCTATACGTTGAGCGCTCCTTCGACGGGGCAACCATGTCATCGACGGCCGCCGCGGGAGGGGAAGGGCAGGACATTAACAACATTTCGGGGGCCGACAACAATGCGATGGGCGTGTTCCCTAATGCCATAGATGGGCGTCTACGCTTGAGCAGGTCACTGCTGCGTGTGAATACAACCGACCGCACGCCTCGCGCAGTCATGCCGGGGGTGTACACCGTGCCGCACACCAACAGTGTTTTGTCGTATTCCACGTTTCAGTCCCGCTGCACCGTACCCGGCACAGGCCCGCTTGCAGGCCGCAGACTAATGCTGCTTTGGTTTGGATCTTCTTCCCGCAGCGGAGCGGCCTTTTATGACATCACAGGGCCGTGGCGATGACCCATCTGCCTAACGTGGTGGTCGAACTCATCGGCGGCATCGTCCTACCTAACGACGCGCGGCGGGGATTCTCTGCTGTTGGAACGGTCGCCGATGTAGTGACGGTGAACGGACAGCCGCCCGCCCTGAGCTACCGGGTGCGCGCTATGCGCGAGTCGGATGGCGGGCTGGTCGCGGAAACATGGAGCGCTGCGGGCACAGGCGCGTACACGTTCACTGATCTTGATACATCCGAGCGGTACATCGCGGTCGCGCTCGACCACACCGGCACGCACAAGCCCGTTGCAGCCGGCCCCTTGGTGCCAATGCCATGAGCGCGTTGATCCCAACCACCGTCCACCGCACAGCCCGCAATCAGGCGAGCATTGATCTGGCGAATGCCGGCAGCGGTGCGCCTGCGATCAAACTTTTCACCGAGTACGGCGGCACGCTGCTGGCGGTGCGCAACTTGAAGCGGCCCTGCGGTGTGCTCAACGCGCAGGGCCGCATCGAACTGCGACAGGCTGACGCTGACGACTTGGTGGTTGCAGGCGGGTCGGCGACCTACGCAGAGTGGGTGTCCGGCGATGGAACGGTGCTTGGCTTCGGCGATGTGACCGATGCCACAGGGGCGGGGGTATTCCGCATCGCAGGCGGCACCTTGCTGATCCAGGGCGGAATTTTGCGGCTGTCCGAACCGGCTGTACTGGGATAGCAATGTGTCGCTCACGTCCCTTGACTTCGGCGCGCTTCCAGGTGGCCGGCTCGCGTTCGGTGAGGGCGCAGGCCCGGTCGGCCCCGCCCCGGTTGACGTATCCCTTGACGCCGACATCGGCGCGCTGGAATCTTTGCTCTCCCTTGGAGGGGGCCGTGCGTTCAGCATCGACAGCGACATCGGCGCGCTGGACGCCGCACTCGGGGTGTTTTGGGATGCCGGGGTATCGCGCGGCTTCACCCACCGCGCGCGATTCGGGTGGCAGGACGGCACCGAGGCGGTCTACGCAGCCGAGGCCCACTTTCAGGATTCGAAAGCCGTCGCGGTCGTGCGGGCCAGCCGCTGGCAAAACGGCGCCCCGTCGCCGAGCGCCGCCGCAGCGGCTTGGCAGGACAGCCGGCCTGAACGCGGTCACGCAGCAGCCGCATGGCAAGACGCCGCCCGGATTCGGGCGCGTGCCAGCAGCGCGTGGCAGGACGGCATTCAGCGCCGCGCGGCGCAGGCACCCCGGTGGCAAGACGGCTCGCCCGTTCGGCGCGCTGCCTTGCACCAGTGGCAGGAAATGGAGCGCTTGCGGCGCACGCTGGCAGAGCGCTGGCAGGAAGGCGCCGCTGTCCGCCATCTGCGCCGCGAGGATGGCCGTGACGGCACGCCCGTGCGGCGCCAGGCCAGTACGCGGTGGCAGGACGCGCGCAAGCCGCCCCCCGGCCGCAGTTGGCGCGTCATTCCGCCGCCGCCCAAGCACCTTTGCTACGACCCCGCCGACCTCGGCAAACTGCAATTCGGGCTGGACACATCGGCGCCGGGCGTGCTGGCGTTCTGGTGCAACCACGCAGATGATGGCCACCCGCGTGCCACCGTCACGGTGCTGCGCCGCAGGAGCTACATCGTGCTGACCAGTCTGGAAGTGGTGCGCGCCGACACGGCCCAGCCCTTGCCGGTGCTGGTGGACGGCTTCAGCATGCGGCTGGATCGTGGTTCGTGGACATGGGGTTTCAGCCTCAACGTGCACGCCGCCGCGTTGCCGCTGCTGCAGCCCGACGCCGACGGCCTGCCGCGCGAGCTGGAAGTGCGTGTCAACGGTCAGCCGTTTCGCATGCTGGCCGAATCGCGCGCGCGCTCGGTGCAGCACCCGCGTTCGGTGCTGCGGGTGGGCGGGCGCGGCAAGGCGGCGTTGCTGGACGCGCCATTCGCCGACGTACGCACTTTCACCCAGCCCACGGAGCGCACGGCGCAGCAGATCGCGCTGGATGTGCTGACGGTGAACGGTGTCTCCAACGGCTGGGCGGTGGACTGGGGCCTGGCCGACTGGCCGGTGCCCGCAGGCACCTGGGCACACCGCGGCACGTGGATCAGCGCGCTGGCCGACATTGCCGCCAGCGTGGGAGGCTACTTGCAGCCGCACGACACCGACGCCGTGCTGCGGGTGCTGCCGGGCTATCCGGTGCGGTCTTGGGAGCTGGCCAGCGCCACGCCTGACATCGAACTGCCGCCCGGCATCGCCACCGTGGAAGAGGTCGAGTGGGTCAATAAGCCGGTGTACGACGCCTTGTACATGCAGGGTGAGCCGGGCAATGCCCTGTACTACCGCAAGCGCGCCGGCACCGCGGGCGAAAAGCTCGCATCAATGGCCGTGCACGCGCTACTGGTCCATGCCGACGCGGCCGCGCAGCGCGCCATCGCCGATCTGTCGGACACCGGGCGGCAGGTGACGCAGAAGCTGACGCTGCCGGTGCTGCCGCAGACCGGCGTGATTCGCCCCGGCCAGCTGCTGCGCTACACCGACGACGCCGACGTGCTGCGCACAGGCGTGGTGCGCGGCGTGGCGGTCAACGCCGGCCCCGCCCGCATCGAGCAGGTGCTGGAGGTGCAGGCGCATGAATAACCTGTTTGCGGCCTGGCGCGAGCTGTTTGCCGGCGGTCCGCTGCTGGCCGGCACCGTCACCAGTTACGACGTTGGCGTGGCCACCGTGGAGCTGCCGGGAGGCGGCGAACTGCGCGCTCGCGGCGAAGCTGCCGTGGGCCAGCGCGTATTCGTCCGCGACGGCGTGATCGAGGGGCCGGCGCCCAACCTGCCGGCGAACAACGGAGAGGTCTGACCGACATGGAGATCGTGGCCAAGATCAAGCAGGGAGACACGTTTGTGCTGCCCTGCGCCTACACACCCGGCGGCGCGCCCGCATCCATCGCGCCACTGACCATTCGCGCGCTGATCAAGACGCGTTCTGGCCAGCCAGTGGGCGAATTCACCGTTCACCGCATCGACGAAGCGGGCGGCCTGTACGAGCTGGACTCTGGCGACACCCGCACCTGGCCAGTGGGCGAGCTGATTTCCGATATCCGCTATTCGGCAGGCGGCGCCAGCGTGGCCACGGACACCTTCATGGTGGCCGTGGGCGCTGCCATCACGCCCAGGGAGGCCGCATGAGCACTCCACTGATCGGCTCGACCCGCATCGGCGTTGCCGGCACCAGCGAGGTACGCGTGCTGGGCCCGGCGTGGGCCAAGGGCGATCCAGGACCGGCAGGCCCGCCGGGGCCACCCGGCGGCGGCGATGGTACGCCAGTCGTCGGGCCGCAGGGACCGCAAGGACTGCAAGGCGAGCCGGGGCCTGCGGGTCCGCAAGGCATCAAAGGCGACCCAGGTGCGACCGGCCCGCAAGGGCCGCAGGGCATCCAGGGTGCCGCCGGCGCGGACGGCGCGCAGGGACCGCAAGGACTGCAAGGCGAGCCGGGGCCTGCGGGTCCGCAAGGCCTCAAAGGCGACCCGGGAGCCACCGGCCCGCAAGGGCCGCAGGGCATCAAAGGCGATGCCGGCGCGGACGGCGCGCAGGGACCGCAGGGCGCGCCTGGGCCGCAAGGCGACGTCGGCCCGGCCGGACCGCAGGGGCTGCAAGGCGTCAAGGGCGACACCGGCGCAACCGGCGCGCAAGGCCCGCAAGGGCTCAAAGGCGACACGGGCGACGCCGGTCCACAGGGTGCCCAAGGCCTGAGAGGTGATGCCGGGGCGGCCGGCCCGCAGGGGCCACAAGGCGTAGCTGGTCCAGCTGGGCCGCAGGGGCCGCAAGGCGTCAAGGGCGATACCGGCGCGATTGGCCCGCAAGGGCCGCAAGGGCTGCCGGGAGAGCCAGGCGCCAGCGGCGCAACGTTCACGATCACGGTTGCGCGGCAAGCCTATGCCGACGTGGTGATCGCCGACGCAACCGTCACGCCTTCCACCCACATCCTGGGCGCGTTGGTGGCCTCCGCCGACTGGGACGCCGAAGAACTGACCGAGTTCACCACCGTGGCCGAGGCCGGCGCGGGCACCATCCACCTGCATCTGGCCCGCAACGGCCCGATTGGTGGCACCTTCAATTACCACTACCTGAAAGCCTGACCACCATGAGCCTGCTTCGCAACCTACTGGGCAACTTCATGCCCCACTTCGAGAGCCGTCGCATCGCAGCCAACCTGAGCGCCGTCAACGCCTCCGTCGAGCTGCCGCTGGACGGCGACAACAGCGCCACGATCATGATCGACGGCACCGGCACGCTGAACTGCACTTACATCGTCGAAGGGCGTGCCGATGACGCGAACTGGTATCCGATCATCTGCTTCCCGTACGCCCCTGCGAGCGTCGGCGGTACGCTGCCGCAGCCTGGCCAGCCGATCTACACCGAGACGGTGAACGCGGCCGCGGTGGATCGCATGCTTTGCGCCGCTGTCGGCGGCCTGCGCTCGATCCGCGTGCGGTTGTCGGCGTACACCGGTGGCAATGCCCTGGTCACGATCAATGCAGACACCTGTGAGTCGCTGAGCCCGTATGTTCGCAGCCAAAAGGCCGCGACGCTGCAGGTCACCGCCACTGGTGCTGCCAGCGCGGCCGTCACGGCCACCATCCCGGCCGTGACGGGTCTGCGCCACTACATCGACCGTGTGTCGGTGATCCGCAGCGCCACGGCAGCGCTCACGGCCTCCGCCACGCCGGTCGTCGTGACGACCACCAACCTGCCAGGAACACCAGCGCTCACGTTCGGCTCTGACGCAGGCGGCATCGGCGTGGACGTCGAGCGCGTGCTTGACTTTGGCGGTGCCGGCGGCGCCGCCACATCGCCGGGCGTCGCCACCACCTTCGTTTGCCCTGTGTGGACCGGGGTGATCTGGCGCGTCAACGTCGCCTATCGGCTGGGCCTGTAGCCGAGAAAAAAGACGGGCGACTGGCGGGGTGTTACGAGCACCACCGCCAGCCCCGAACCTGCAGATCGAGCCTGCAAGCCCGGCCAGGGACCGCCACTCTCGCGAGAGCGGCCCGAGCCTATCAGTGTTTCTTGCACAGAAACTGACTTGCAGCATGAGCAATACCGCATCCCCCATCATTCCCTGGATCGGCGGCAAACGCCGCCTGGCCAAGCATCTGCTACCCCTATTCCCTGAGCACGGCTGCTACGTCGAGCCGTTCTGCGGCGCGGCAGCGCTGTACTTCCTCAAGCCGGCCGCCAAGGCCGAGGTGCTGAACGACATCAACGGCGAGCTGGTCAACCTCTACCGTGTCGTCAAGCACCACCTGGAGGAGTTCGTACGCCAGTTCAAGTGGGCGCTCAGCAGCCGGCAAATCTTCAAGTGGCTGCAGATCACGCCCGCCGAGCCGCTGACCGATATCCAGCGCGCCGCGCGGTTCTATTACCTGCAGCGCAACACCTTCGGCGGCAAAGTCGAGGGCCAGAGCTTCGGCACGTCCACCACCGCAGCGCCCCGGCTGAACCTGCTGCGCATGGAAGAAGACCTGTCTGCCGCCCACCTGCGCCTCGCCGGAACGGTGATCGAGCACCTGGAGTGGGCCGCCTGCATCACCCGCTACGACCGCCCGCACACCCTGTTCTACTGCGACCCGCCGTACTGGGGCACCGAGGGCTACGGCGTCCCCTTCGCGCTGTCTGAATACGACCGCCTGGCCGAGCTGGCGCGCACCATCAAGGGCAAGATGATCGTCTCGGTCAACGACATCCCCGAGATGCGCCAGGCCTTCCACGGCCTGCCGATGCAGCGCGTCGAACTGGCCTATTCAGTCGGTGGCGCCGGCCGAAAGAACGTCAGGGCCGGCGAGCTGATCATCTGCAATTTCACCCCCTGACAGCGCATCGCAGGGGGAAGGAGTTGCTACGATGGCAATTCCATTACCGCCAGCGCAACGCTTTGGAGCTTGAAATATCTCACCGATCAACGCTCAAATATCGCGCCGCGCTTCAGATAGGCGCCCCGCGGGGATCGCAATATACTATTAAATTAATAGCTATCAGCGCTTGCCAGTCAAGCGCTGGAGGCATTTTTTAACTGAAAATCAAAGCTTGGGGATGCGAATCCGGCTGATCATCAGCGAGCCGGACAGCAGGTACAGCAGCACCAGCGGGTGCAGCGTGAAGCCGGCGATCGTGACCGCGCCGCCCCACAGATGGGCGCCGATGGCGCCCGTGGCGGCGGCGGCCCACAGCAGCGCCACCAGCAGCATCGACGTGGGGATCGGCGTGCCCTCGAAGTACTTGACCTTGTCGCCGCCGGCCGACATCGCCTCGGCCGTGACGTTGAAGCGCGCCAGGCGCGACACGCCGCACGCCACGAAGAAAGCCAGCACCACGCGGTCCCACAGGCCCTGCATGCCCACGCCGTAGGCGATGAGCGCCGGCGCCACGCCGAACGAGATGACGTCCGCCAGCGAATCCAGTTCGCGTCCCAGCAGCGACGACTTCTGCCGCCAGCGCGCCACGCGCCCGTCGAAGATGTCGAACACCAGCGCCGCCAGCACCAGCGCGCAGGCGTAGTACACGTGGTGCACGTCGCCGGTCTGGATGAAGGTGATGATGGCGAACATCGCCCCCACCCCGCACACGGCGTTGCCCAGCGTGAACCAGTCCGCGAGGTGGAACTCGCGGATCATGGAAAAAGGCTTCTTGCGCGCGGGGGTGGTGTCACTCATCGTGTGCAGTGTGCACCGGAGCAGCCGCCCACCGTGTCAGCCGATGGCGCGAATGGCATGCAGCAGACCGCCATGGCGCGCGGGGCGGCCGGGCGTTGAACCATCGACGCCCGACGCGCGTGGCAATGGTCAATGCATCGGCCGGCCGAGCCGCTTGCTGGCCTGCGACAGGGCGTAGTTGACCAGGCAATACAGCAACGCGACGACGAGGTACACCGGCACCAGCGAGTGGTAGTTGGCGATCAGCACCTTGGCGTTCTGCATCAGTTCGCCGTAGGTCACGACGTAGCCGAAGGTGGTGTCCTTGACCACGATGACCAGCTGCGCGATCAGGGCCGGGACGATGTAGCGCAGTGCCTGCGGAAAGACGATGGAAAAGAACACCTGCATTTCGGTCAGCCCCAGGCTGCGCGCCGCATCGGTCTGGCCGCGCGGCACGGCCAGCACGCCGGCACGGTAGACCTCGGCCACCACGGCGGAGGTGCTCAGGGCCACGGGCAGGGTCAGCATCCAGTAGGTGCTGAGCTTGATGCCGACCTGCGGCAGCACCAGGAAGCACACGTAGATGAGCAGCAGCGTTGGCGTGCCGCGCAAGAATTCGATGGCCGCGACGGCGGGCCAGCGCAGCAGCCGCGACGGCGCCAGCCGCCCGAGCAGCAGCACCAGCCCAAGCGCCAGCGCGATGACGGCGGCCATCGCCGCCGACGCCAGGGTGCCGAGCAGGCCCTTGGCGAGGAAGGCCCAGGTCGTCGGCCAGGCAAAGAATTCCCAGAACTTCGCCTCAAGCTGCCCCGCGGTGTGGAACTGGTACACGACGCCCGCGGCCAGCACCGCCAGCGCGGCGGCCGACAGCCAGTTCATCGCCCGCAGGGTGGCCTGGGTGCGCGGGCTGGGCGCGCCAAACAGGATGTCGTCCAGCGGCCGGCTCATCGCAGGATCCTCAGCTTCTTCTCCAGCCGGGCGCCGGCCCAGCCGATGAGCAGGCCGGTCGCCACATACATCGCCGCGGCCACCACGAAGGCGGGAATGCCGGCGGCGGAGTCGTTCGCGATCTTGGACACGAGCGCGGTGAGTTCGCGCCCCGGAAACGGCACCTGCGAGGCCAGCGAGGTCGACAGCATGAGCGCAATCAGCAGCGAGGTCATGGGCTGCACCACCGAGCGCAGCGCCTGCGGCAGCACCACCGTGGTGATGACCTGCAGCGGCCGCAGGCCCAGGCTGAGCGCGGCCTCGATCTGGCCGCCGGCGATGGTATTGATGCCGGCGCGCAGGTAGTCGGCCGTGAACGCCGAGCAGACCAGCGCCAGCGTCAGGATCACGGCGGGCTCATAGTCGATCACCACCTGCAGGTCGGGCAGCGCAAACACGATGAAGATCAGCAGCGCCACGCTGGGGATGTTGCGGAAGATCTCGACGTAGCCGGTCAGCACGAAGCGCAGCGGCGGCAGCGGCAGCAGCCGCAGCACCGTCACCACAACGCCCAGCGCGAAGCCGGGCACGAACGAAAACAGGGTGAGCTTCCAGGTCAGCAAAAGGGCCTGCCCGAAGGCAGGCCCGTAGTCGGCCAGCAGCCTGGAAACGTCACCCATGGGCCCGACCCGCGAAGCGAAAAGAAACCGCGGCGCGCCGGATCAGGGCAGCGCGGGCGGCGTCGGCACGGCGGTGCTGCCGGTGCGCTCGCCGATGGAGATGGTCCACAGCTTGGCCCAGGTGCCGTCGGCCTGCACCTTCTTCAGGAAGGCGTTGACGAAGGCGACGCCGTCCGAGCCCTTGGGCAGGCCAATGCCGTACGGGTCTTGCGCGCCAAAGGGTGCGCCGGCCAGCCTGGCGTCGCCCGAACCCAGGCTCAGCGCGTTCAGCAGCAGCGTGTAGTCGGTCACGTAGGCGTCGACGCGGCCCTGGCGCAGCCCGTCAAGGGCTTCCTGGTGCGTCTGGAATTCCTGCACGACGGCCTTGGGCGCGAACTGCGCCAGGATGGCCGGGCCGGTGGAGCCGGCCTGCGTGGCGACCTTCTTGCCCGCCAGGTCGTTGTACGACTGGATCGCCTTGTTGGTGCCCTTGACCAGCACCCCGGCCTGCGACGTGTAGTAAGGGCCGGCGAACGCGATCTTCTCGGCGCGCGCGGGGGTGATGGAATAGGTGGCCAGCACCATGTCCGCCTGGTCGTTGATGAGCACCTGCTCGCGCGTGGACGAGGTCACCTGCGTGAACTGGATCTTGGCCCCATCGCCCAGGATGTAGCGCGCCAGCATCTGGGCCAGTCCGGCGTCGAAGCCGCGCATACGGCCGTCCTTCTCGTTCAGCAGCGAGAACAGGTTCGAGGTCTGCGTGCCGCCCAGGCGCAGCGTGCCGGCCTGCTTGATCTTGCTGGCCCAGGTGCTGGAGGCAATGGTGGCCGGGCTGGCGACCGGGCCCGCTGCGACCAGCGCGTCAAACGCCGCCGCATTGATGGGCGTGCCCTGGGCGAAGGCCGATGCACCGGTGGCGACCGCCAGGGTCACCACGGCGGTTTTCAGGATGGATTTGATCGACATGCGGTCCTCGTGAGTGATGTGTAACGCAAACAAATATATAGCAGCCTGGGGTGGCGCGCACCGAAGGGCGGCGGCCGCCCCCGGGCCGACCGATCAATGCTTACCCTTGGGCGAACCGACGGCACGCTCCACCGCGTCGACGTACAGGGCGGGCACATCGCAGCCGGTCTGGTCGAGGATTTCACGGAAACCCGTCGGGCTGGTGACGTTGATCTCGGTCACCTTGGTGCCGATGATGTCCAGGCCGATCAGCAGCAGCCCGCGCGGCGCCAACACCTGGCCGATGGCGCGGGCGGTGGCACGGTCGGTGTCGGTGATGGGCTGCGCCACACCCTTGCCGCCCGCGGCCAGGTTGCCGCGCACTTCGGTGCCTTGCGGAATGCGCGCCAGCACGAAGGGCGCGGGTTCGCCGTCGATGATGATGATGCGCTTGTCGCCCGCCACGATCTCGGGCAGAAACTTCTGCACCATGAAGGTGGTGGCGCCGTGGTGGTTCAGCGTCTCGATGATGCTGCCCAGGTTGAGCCCATCGGGCCCGACGCGGAAGATGCCCATGCCGCCCATGCCGTCGAGCGGCTTGCAGACGATATCGCCATGCTCGGCATGAAAGCGCTTGACGTCGTCGGGCGAGCGCGTGACCAGGGTGGGACCGACAAACTGCGGAAACTCCATCACCGCCAGCTTCTCAGGATGGTTACGCAGGGCCGCCGGCTTGTTGATGACGCGCGCGCCTTCGCGCTCGGCCTGCTCCAGCAGGTGGGTGGCGTAGATGAATTCGGCGTCGAAGGGCGGGTCCTTGCGCATCAGCACGGCGTCGAAACCGGCCAGCGCGGCCTCGCGCCGGGCGGATTCGGTGAACCAGGCTTTCTCGTCGCCGGTCAGCGCGATGTCGCGCACCTGCGCCATCACCTGCTGCCCGCTTTGCCAGCGCAGGTGGCGCGGCTCGCACACGGTGATGCGGTGACCGCGTCGCTGGGCCTCGCGCATCATGGTGTAGGTGGTGTCCTTGTAGGTCTTGAAGGACTCGATGGGGTCGGCGACGATCAGCAGTTTCATGGTGCAGGTTTTTTGTTGCGCCCGTACTGTTGCACAAACAGCGCCACGCTGCCGGCCACCACGCCCCAGAAGGCCGAGCCGATGCCGGCGATGACCACGCCGCTGAGCGTGACCAGGAAGGTGATCAGCGCCGCCTCTCGCGTGCCCTCATCGGCCACCGCCTGCGTCAGGCCGTTGCCGATGCTGCCCAGCAGCGCCAGCCCGGCGATGGCCAGCACCAGCGCCGCCGGAAAGGCCGCCAGCAGCGCCGCGATCGCGGCCCCGAACACGCCCAGCAGCAGGTACAGCAGCCCGCACACCGTGGCCGCGGTGTAGCGGCGCGCCTTGTCGGGGTGCGCCTCGTCGCCCATGCAGATGGCGGCGGTGATGGCGCTGAAGTTGAGCGCAAAGGCGCCAAACGGCGCCAGCAGCAGCGTGACCACGCCGGTCAGCGTGATCAGCCGCGACACCGGCAGCGCGTAGCCCGTGGCGCGCATCACGGCCACGCCAGGCAGGTTTTGCGAGGCCATGGTCACCACGAACAGCGGCAGCGCCAGGCTGACCACCGCCTGCCAGTGGAACACCGGCGCCATGAACACCGGCCGCGCCAACGCGTCGCCCACGCCGTGCAGCCCGGGCGACTGGATCTGCCCGCCCAGCGCCGCCACCGCGATGCCGGCCAGCAGCGTGGCCATGACCGCGTAGCGCGGCGCCAGCCGCCGGCCGAGCAGGTACACGCCCAGCATGGTCAGCACCAGCGGCAGCGCCGTCTGCGCCGCGCCAAAGGCCTGCAGGCCGAAGCGCGCCAGCACGCCCGCCAGCAGCGCGGCAGCGATGGCCATGGGGATGCGGTTCATCACGCGCTCGAACCAGCCGGTGGCGCCGGCCACGATGATCAGCGCGGCGCACACCATGAAAGCGCCCACCGCCTCGCCCATCGAGAAGCCGCCAGCCACCCCCGCCGTGGCCAGCACCGCCGCGCCGGGCGTGGACCAGGCCACCATCACGGGCTGGCGCAGCACCAGCGAAGGCAGCGCGGTGCACAGCCCCATGCCCAGGCCCAGCGCCCACATCCACGACGCCACCTGCGCCGGCGTGGCGCCAAAGGCCTGCGCCGCCTGGAACACGATGGCCACCGAACTGCTGTAGGCCACCAGCACCGCCACCACGCCGGCGGTGGCGGACGAGGCACTCAGATCGCTGAAAAAACGCATGGCGGCGATTGTCGCGGGTCGCGCGGCCGCGCCTTTCTACTTCACTTTTGATAGCTTCCAGCGCTTGTCTGATCAGCGCTGGCGGCCCAAAAGACTCGGATTCTCGGTATTCGTCAGGTGCGCCACCAGTTGGCGCGCCACGGGCGTCAGCGCCTGCATCGAGCGCACGCACAGCGCCAGCCGGCGCTGCGCCCAGGGCTCATCCAGCGTCAGCACGCGGATCGCCAGGTGGGCGTACAGCGCGGCGCTGCCGCGCGGCATCACGCCCACGCCCAGGCCGGCGGCCACCATCAGGCACAGTGCGTCGTAGCCCGTCACGTGCATGCGCAGGCGCAGAGGGCGGCCGGCTTCGGCCGCGCCGCGCTGCAGCAGTTGGTGAATCGCGCTGCCGGGGTGCATGCCGATCAGGTCGAACGCCATGGCATCCCGCAGCTGCACGCGCCGGCGCCGCGCCAGCGTGTGGCCGGCGGGCACCACCAGCACCAGCTCGTCCTGCCGATACGGCAGCAGCGTCAGCGGCGTGGGCTGCTCGCCGTAGTGGCTGTCGCTCAGGATGCCGATGTCGGCCGCGTTCTCGGCCACGGCGCGCGCCACCGCGCTGCTGATCAGCTCCTGCAGCCGCACATCCACCTGCGGGTGCAGCGCCATGAAGCGCGCCAGATCGGCCGGCAGAAATTGCGTGATGGCCGAGATATTGGCCGCCAGCCGCACGTGGCCGCGCAGGCCGGCGCCGTGCTCACGCATCTGCTGGGCGATGCCGTCCAGCTCGTTCAGCACGCCGCGCGCCAGGTGCAGCAGCTCAAAGGCGGCGGGCGTGGGCTGCATGCCGCGGTTGCCGCGCGTGAACAAGGCCACGCCCAATTGCGACTCCAGCTCGGCCAGGCGGCGGCTGGCGGCCGAGGCGACGATGTGCCCGCGCGCGGCGGCGCGGGCAATGGCGCCCGTTTCCATCACGGCAACGAACAGGCGCAGGGAGACGGGGTCGAGCCGCATGCGCCGCATGGTACGCCAGCCATGCCCAAATGCGATGGCAAGCTCGCCAAATGCCACTTTGCAGCAGCTGCCATGCCAACGCAAGATTGCGCAATGGGCAGCAGCACGCGCCGCCACCACAACACCGCAGGAGACCGCATGAATCCCCCCACCCCCATGGCCCTGGCCGGCGTGCGCGTGGTCGAGATGGGCCAGCTCATTGCCGGGCCGTTTGCCGGCAAGACGCTGGGCGAGTTTGGCGCCGACGTGGTGAAGATCGAGCCACCCGGCGCGGGCGACCCGCTGCGCAACTGGCGCCTGATCCAGCACGGCACCTCGGTCTGGTGGCAGGTGCAGTCGCGCAACAAGCGATCGGTGGCGATTGACCTGCGCCAGCCCGAAGGGCAGCAACTGGCACGCGACCTGATCGCCGAGGCCGACGTGCTGATCGAGAACTTCCGCCCCGGCACGCTGGAAGGCTGGGGCATGTCGCCCGATGAACTGCACCGTCTGAACCCCGGCCTGGTCATCCTGCGCATCTCCGGCTACGGCCAGACCGGGCCGTACCGCGACCTGCCGGGCTTTGGCGTGATTGGCGAGGCGATGGGCGGCCTGCGCCACCTGACGGCCGAGCCGGGCCGCGTGCCGGTGCGCGTGGGCGTGTCGATTGGCGACACGCTGGCGGCGCTGCACGGCGTCATCGGCGTGATGATGGCGCTGTACCACCGCAAGGTGAATGGCGGCGCGGGCCAGGTGATCGACGTGGCGCTGCACGAGGCGGTGTTCAACGTGATGGAAAGCCTGCTGCCCGAATACAGCGCCTTCGGCGCCGTGCGCGAGGCCGCCGGCAGCGCGCTGCCCGGAATTGCGCCCAGCAACGCCTACCCGTGCCTGGACGGCTGGGTGCTGGTGGCCGGCAACGGCGACAGCATCTTCAAGCGGCTGATGAGCACCATCGGCCGCGACGATCTGGGGCAAGCGCCGGATCTCGCCGACAACGCCGGCCGCGTGGCGCGCGTGGCCGAGATCGACGCCGCCATTGGCGCCTGGACGCAAGGCCAGACGGTGCAACAGGTGATGGACGCATTGGCCGCCGCGCGCGTGCCCGCGGGCAAGGTCTACACCGCCAAGGACATCGCCGAAGACCCGCACTACCGCGCGCGCGACATGATCCTCAAGCAAACCACGCGCGACGGCGACACAGTGGAAGTGCCGGGCATCGTGCCCAAGCTCTCGGCCACGCCCGGCACCGTGCGCAGCAGCGCGCCGCACGTGGGCGACGACACCGACGCGGTGCTGCGCCAGATGGGCTTGAGCGCCGAGCAGATTGCCACCTTGCGCCAGCGCGGCATCGTCGCCGGCGCTGCAGCCTGACAATGAGCAACCACACAAGGAGACAAGCCATGCGCATCCCAGCGATTCGCCGCACCCTGCTGCTGGCCGCCACCGCCTGCAGCGCCCTGCTGGCCGCCTGCGGCAGCGCCGACGGCCTGCGTGTGAAGGAGGTGGGCAGCTACCACGTGGGCGGCCGCGCCGTCACGCTGAGCGGCCTGCCGGAGAAGGAAATCGTCTACAGCCCCGGCTCGCCGCCGGTCAGGCTCAACCCGAATGGCGACTTCGCGGTGGAGCAGATGTACACGCGCTATACGCGCCTGCTCGCTCCGCGCGGCAAGGTGCCTCTGCAGCTGTGGCACGGCGGCGGCCTGGCCGGCATGACCTTCGAGACCAAGCCCGATGGCGGCCCGGGCTGGGAAATGTTTTTCCTGCGCCAGGGTTGGGACGTGTACGTGAGCGACGCTGTGGAGCGCGGTCGCGCCTCGTGGGCGCGCTACCCGGAGATCTTCAAGGGCGAACCGGTGTTCCGCACCGGCAAGGAAGCCTGGGAGCTGTTCCGCTTTGGCAAGACCTACGACACCGATCCCGCCAAGCGCGTCGCTCTTGAAGGCACGCAGTTTCCGGTGGCGAGCTTTGCGCAGTTCACCAAGCAGAGCATTCCGCGCTGGGCCACCAACGACGCCGCCACGCAGGCCGCTTACGACGCCTACGTGAACCAGGCCTGCCCGTGCGTGATCGTGGTGCACAGCCAGGGCGGCAACTTCGCCTTCAACTCGGCGCTGAAATACCCCGACAAGGTGAAAGCGCTGGTGGCGGTGGAAACCAGCGGCTCGCCCGACCCGGCCACGGCCGACTTCGCGCGCCTGAAGAACGTGCCCATGCTGTGGGTGTGGGGCGACTATCTGGATCAGTACCCGTTCTGGCAAGCCATCTTCAAGCGCCAGGAGGCGTTCCGGCAAGGCATCGTGAACGCGGGCGGGCGCGGCGACGTGATCGTGCTGCCGCAGCGCGGCATCCAGGGCAACAGCCACATGATGATGATGGACCGCAACTCCGATCAGGTGGCCGCGCTCATCCAGCAATGGCTGGCCGACCGGGGGGTTGGTGAAATGACGGGCCTCTGGCACGGCGCCGCGCGCCGCATCCACATCCAGGAAGTGGGCACGCGCGACGGCTTGCAGATGGAGGCGCAGTTCGTGCCGACCGAGGACAAGATTGCGCTCATCGACGCGCTGTCGGCCACGGGCCTGGCGAAGATCGAGGTGACTTCGTTCACCTCGCCCACCGCCATTCCCGCGCTGCGCGATGCCGAGATCGTGATGCGCGAGATTCAGCGCGCGCCGGGCGTGGTCTACACCGCGCTGGTGCCCAACGTGCGCGGCGCCGAGCGCGCCATCGAGTCGCGCACGGACGAGCTGAACCTGGTGATGTCCACCAGCGAGACGCACAACCTCGCCAACCTGCGCATGACGCGCGAGCAGTCGTTCGCGGGGTTGGTGCAGGTGGTGCGCGCGGCGCAGGCAGCGCGCGTGCCGGTGAACGTGTCGCTGTCCTGCGTGTTCGGCTGCCCGATGGAGGGCGACGTGCCGGTGGACGGCGTGTTCGGCTGGGCGCAGCGCTTTGTCGACCTGGGCGTGCAGGGGTTGACGCTGTGCGACACCACCGGCATGGCGTACCCGACGCAGGTGGCGGCCATCACGCGCGCGGCGCGCGAGCGCTGGCCGGGCATGGAACTGACGCTGCACTTCCACAACACGCGCGGCATGGGGCTGGCCAACGTGCTGGCCGGCATCGACGCGGGTGCGGACCGCTTCGACACCTCCCTCGGCGGCCTGGGTGGCTGCCCCTACGCGCCCGGCGCCACGGGCAACGTGTGCACCGAAGAGATCGTGCACGCGTTGGACCTGATGGGTTACGACACCGGTGTCGATCTGCCCGCGCTCATCGCCGCGTCGCAGCGCCTGCCGGACTTGATCGGCCACGATGTGCCGAGCCAGATCGTCAAGGCCGGACAGCGGCTCGACCTGCACCCGGTGCCGGCCGATTTCGACACCATTCGCGAGCGGGCGCTGGCCCGCACAGCTTGAAAAACTGTCACGCATTGCCAAGGAGACCCATCTTGAAGCTTCACCCCCACCGCCGGGTCATGACCCTATCGCTGCTGCTCGCGGCGTGCTGCCTCGCGCTGCCGCTGCAAGCCGAGGAGCGCTTTCCGTCCAAGCCGATCACCCTGGTGGTGCCGCAGGCGGCCGGCGGCGCCAACGACGCCATCGCACGCGTCATCGGCCAGAAGCTGTCGCAGCAACTGGGCCAGTCCGTCATCATCGACAACCGCCCCGGCGCGGGCGGCAACATCGGCACCGCCTTCGTCGGCAAGGCCAAGCCCGATGGCTACACGCTGCTGGTACAGGCCGACAGCGCGCAGGTCATCAACCCGTGGCTGTACAAGAACACGGGCTTCGACCCCGTGAAGGATTTCGAGCCCGTGGCGCCGCTGGCGCATGCGGGTTACGCGCTGGTGGCGCACCCGAGCTTTCCCGCCAACAACGTGAAGGAACTGATCGCGCTGGCCAAGGCGGCGCCGGGTAAGTACAGCATTGCCTCGGCCGGCAATGGCACGCTCAACCACCTGATCGGCGCCATGCTGGAAAAGGCCGCCGGCATTGACCTGACGCACATCCCCTACAAGGGCTCGGCCGCTGCCGCCACCGACGTGGTGGGCGGGCAGGTGCCGCTGTCGGTGCAGTCGCTGCCGTCGTCAATTTCGTTCATCAAGAGCGGCAAGCTGAAGGTGCTGGGCGTGGTGAATGAAAAGCGCGTGAAGGCGCTGCCCGATGCGCCGGCCATTGGCGAAACCCTCAAGGGCTTTGGCAAGACGCCGTGGTACGGCATGTTCGCGCCGGCCGGCACACCCAAGGCGGTGGTCGAGCGCCTGCAGGCCGAGGTGCTGAAGGCACTGGACGACAAGGACGTGATCGACAAGCTGGCCGGCGTGGGCGCCGAGCCGTTCAAAGGGTCGCCCGCCGAGCTGGGTGCGCTGGTCAAGTCCGACCTGGCCCTGTGGAAGCAGGTGGTGGCCGATACGGGCGCCAAGGTGGACTGAACACACGGCTCACACAACAAACGGGCGTCTAGCGCTTGCCAGACAAGCGCCAGACGCTATTAAATTCAAAGCACAAGGAGACACACCATGCACATGCACCGCAAACACTTCATCGCCCTGGCTGCCGCGCTGTTCGCGGGCGGCGCGTGGGCGCAGGGCTATCCCACCAAGCCCATCACCTTCGTGGTGCCCGCCTCGGCGGGCGGCACGACGGACCTGTCGGCGCGCATGCTGGCGCAGGCGCTGGGGCCGGCCCTCGGCCAGTCGGTGGTGGTGGACAACAAGGCCGGCGGCAACGGCGCCATCGCGGCGTCCATCGTCAAGCGCGCGCCGGCGGATGGCTACACGCTGCTGATGCAGTATTCGGGCTATCACGTCATCTCGCCGCATCTGACCAAGGCGCGGCAGTGGGAGCTGGCCGACTTCCAGCCCATTGCCAACGTGCTGTCGGCGCCGCAAATCATCGTGGTGCGCAGCGACGTGCCGGCCAGGACACTGGCCGAACTGGTCGCCTATGCCAAGTCCAACCCCGGCAAGCTCAACTACGCCTCGTCTGGCAACGGTTCGCTGCAGCACGTGACAGGCGCCATGCTGGAGCAGCAGGCCGGCATCCACATGGTGCACGTGCCCTACAAGGGCACCGGCCCGGCGCTGCAGGATCTGCTGGCCGGCCAGGTGCAGCTGACCTTTGGCACGGCCCCGCCCTTCATGCAGCACATTGCCAGCGGCAAGCTGCGTGTGCTGGCCGTCACCGGCAAGGAGCGCCTGCCCAGCCTGCCCGACGTGCCCACCACCGCGCAGGCCGGCTACCCCAAGCTGACGCCCGATTCGTGGTTCGCCCTGTTCGCGCCGGCCGCGATGCCCAAGGACATTGCCGCCAAGCTGAGCGCCGATGTGCAGAAGGTGATGGCCGACCCGGCCTTCAAGCAAAAGGCGCTGGAGCAAGGCGCGACGGCCGATTACCAGACGCCCGCGCAACTGGACGCCAAGGTCAAGGCCGACTATGCCAACTGGGCGACGGTGGTGAAGACGTCGAAGATCGAGGCGGACTGATTCGCTCGCAGCTACTGAAAACGTAGCGTACAGCGAAGAAACGGCGCCCGTGTGGCGCCGTTTTTCTTCAGATTTCAACCTTGGAGCCCAGCTCCACCACCGCGTTGCTCGGCAGCTTGAGGAATTCCGCCGCCGCGCTGGCGTTGTGGTGCATCTGCGCGAACAGCTTTTCGCGCCACGGCGCCATGCCCTTGCCCATGGTGGGCACCACGATGTCGCGCGACAGGAAGTAGCTGGTCGTCATCGGTGTCAGGTCGATGCCGCGGCCTGTGATGTGCGACAGCGCCTTGGGCAGGTTGGGGTCGTTCTTGAAGCCGTAGTGGACGATCACCTGCCAGCAGTCGTGGCCGAGCGGCTCGACTTCCAGCCGCTTGTTCAAGCCGATCCAGGGTACCTCGTGGCTGCGGACGGTGACGAACAGGTTCTGCTCGTGCAGCACCTTGTTGTGCTTCAGGTTGTGCAGCAGGGCGTTGGGCACCGTGCCGGGCTCGGCGCTCATGAACACGGCGGTGCCGGGCACGCGGGTGGGCGGTGCGACGAAGATGGATTCCAGAAAATCCGTCAGCGACAGCGAGGTTTCGTGCAGCGACTGGTTCAGCAGCGCGCGGCCGTCCTTCCAGGTCACCATCAGTGTGAACACCACGCCGGCAATCACCAGCGGGAACCAGCCGCCGTGCGTGAGCTTCATGAGGTTGGAAGCCCAGAACAGGATGTCCACCACGAAGAACATGCCGGTGGCGCCGATGCACAGCAGCAGCGGCAGCTTCCAGGCGTAGCGGATCACGAAGAACGTGAGCACCGTGGTGATCAGCATGTCGGTGGTCACCGCAATGCCGTAGGCCGCCGCGAGGTTGCTGGACGAGCGGAACAGCCCCACCGCCAGCACGATCAGCACGAACAGGCCCCAGTTGACGAAGGGCATGTAGATCTGGCCGGTTTCCTTGACGCTGGTGTGCTGCACCTGCAGGCGCGGCAGGTAGCCCAGCTGGATGACCTGCTTGGTCACGCTGTAGGCGCCCGAAATCAGCGCCTGCGAGGCGATCACGGCCGCCGCCGTGGCCAGGATGACCAGCGGAATCTGCGCCCAGTCGGGGGCCATGTTGAAGAACGGGTTCTTCACCGCCTCAGGGTCGGCCAGCAGCAGCGCGCCCTGGCCGAAGTAGTTGAGCGTGAGGCAGGGCATGGCGATGAAAAACCAGGCGATGCGGATCGGCTTCTTGCCGAAGTGGCCCATGTCGGCGTACAGCGCCTCGCCGCCCGTCACGCACAGCACCACGGCGCCCAGGATGATGAAGGTGATGCCGGGGTGCTGCCAGGTGAACTTCCAGGCGTACCAAGGCAGCAGGGCCCACAGAATCTCCGGGTGGCCGATGATGTGCCACAGGCCCAGCGCGCCGATCACCACCAGCCACAGGATCATGATCGGGCCGAAGAACTTGCCGATGTCGGCCGTGCCGCGCTTCTGCACGAAGAACAGGCCGAACAGGATGATCAGCGTGAGCGGGATCACCCAGTCCTTGAACGCGGGCGACACCACCTCCAGGCCCTCGACCGCCGACAGCACGGTGATGGCCGGCGTGATGACGCCGTCGCCATAGAACAGGCAGGCGCCGAAGATGCCCACCAGGAGCATCTTGTTGCGCAGCGCCGGCCGGTCGGCCACGGCGCGCGAGGCCAGCGTCAGCATGGCGATCAGGCCGCCCTCGCCGTTGTTGTCGGCGCGCAGCACCAGCAGCACGTATTTGACCGAGACGATGGTGGTCAGGGTCCAGAACACCATCGACAGGATGCCGTAAATGTTGTCGGGCGTGAACTCCACGTGGCCCGAGCCGAACACCTCCTTGATGGTGTAGAGGACGCTGGTGCCGATGTCGCCAAAGGCCACGCCGATGGCCGCAAGCGTCAGCGCGGCGATGGAGGATTTCGAGTTGGACACAGCAAAAAGTTCCGGCAGGCGATGGCTGATCCGGACACGGCAGCTACGGTGACGCGCATTGTGCGCCAGCGCGGTGGCACTGCGGCTGACGAAAGACGAACCGCATCGCGTCAGCCCGGCGACTGTCGCGCGGCGGCAACTGATGCCCGCGGCCGCGGCAGAACGCCGCTCAGTCGTCCGTGTGGAGGGCGGGGTCGGTGGCTTCCAGCTCGTAGCTGGCGGCCACCAGCGCCACGCGGGCGATCACGCCGTACATGTAGAACCGGTTGGGCGCGCTGGCGCCCGGCTTCATGCCGGGGCGCGGCAACTGGTTGCTGCCGTCGAAGGCCAGCGGCACGTAGCGCGCGCCGGGGGCGTTGAGGTTGTCTTCCTCGCCGCGACCGGCGTGGATGCGGTAGAAGCCGCCCACCACGTAGCGGTCGACCATGTAGACCACCGGTTCAGCCACGGTCTCGTTCATGCGCTCGTGCGTCATCACGCCTTCCTGGATGATGACGTCGCTGCCCAGCGGCAGGTCGGCCAGCGGCGCGCCCTTGTCGCGCGGTGAGCGCGCCAGCGCGTCCAGTTCCTTGGCGTCGCGCACGGTCATGATGCCCATGCCGCGCGTGCCGTTGTCGGCCTTGACCACCACGAACGGCCGCTCGCTGATGCCGTATTCCTTGTACTTGCGGCGGATCTTGACCAGCAGCGCATCGACGTTGGTGCGCAGGCATTCCAGGCCATCCGGTGCGCCCGGGTCGATCTGCCCGCACGAGGCGAACAGCGGGTTGATGAGCCAGGGGTCGATGCCGAGCAGCTTGCCAAAACGTTTGCTCACTTCTTCATAGCACTGGAAGTGGCGGCTCTTGCGGCGCACCGTCCAGCCGGCGTGCAGGGGCGGCAGCAGGTACTGCTCGTGCAGGTCTTCCAGAATGCCCGGCACACCCGCCGACAGGTCGTTGTTGAGCAGGATGGTGCAGGGGTCGAAGTGCTTCAGCCCCAGGCGGCGCGGCGTGCGCAGGGCGGGCTCCAGCACCAGCTTTTCGCCATCGGGCAGCTTGAGCGTCGTGCTTTTCTTGACCGCCGGGTCGATGGAGCCGAAGCGCACGTTCAGCCCGGCCATGCGGAAGATGTCCTGCAGCCGCGCCAGGCTGGCCAGGTAGAAGCTGGAGGGCTTGCCGTTTTCCGGCACGATCATCAGGTTGCGTGCCTCGGGGCAGATCTTCTCGATCGCCGCCTGCGCCGCCTGCACCGCCAGCGGCAGCGTCTCGGGCGACAGGTTGTGCCAGCCGTCGGGGTACAGGTTGGTGTCCACCGGCGCCAGCTTGAAGCCGGCGTTGCGGATGTCGACCGACGCGTACAGCGGGGGGGGTGTGCTCCATCCATTCCAGCCGGAACCAGCGCTCGATGACCGGCGTGGCGTCGAGGATGCGCTGCTCCAGCTCGTTGATGGGACCGGACAGGGCGGTCACGAGATGTGGGACCATGGATTGTTGAGCAGGGGAGGGGCCGAGGGACTGCGCGCGCCGGTTTCCACGGGCGGCAGATCATTGTAGGCGGCGGGCTCGGCGTCCTGACGCAGGGCCGCCCGGTCCGTCGTGGGCGGGGTCACGCAAACCCCAAGCCGAACCGCGCCGGCCCAGCGCTACCATGGCGGCGGTTTGCCGACGCCCGCTTCCCGCTGACGCGCTCGATTCCCCCCCGAACCTTTCGCTCGACGCCTTGAACGATTTCCGAACGCCCCCCCGACGCCGCGCCCATCGGTGCCGCGCCAGTGCGTGCCGCCCGGCCACTGCACCCGGCGCTGGTGCTGGTGATCGCGTTCCTGGGCGTCATCGCCGTGGGTACGCTGGTGCTGCTGTTGCCCCTCTCGCGTGCAGAGCCCGGCAGCGCCCCCTTCATGACGGCGCTATTCACGGCGTGGTCGGCGGTGTGCATCAACGGGCTGGGCGTGGTGGACACCGGCACCTACTGGTCGGGCTTCGGGCAGGCGGCCATCCTGTGCATGATCCAGCTGGGCGGCTTCGGCATGATGACCTCGGCCACGCTGCTCATCCTGTGGGCCGGCGGCGCCATGCGGCTGCGCTCGCGCCTGCTGCTGCAGGCCGAGACGCGCTCGCTCTCGCTGGGCGACGTGGGCAGCGTGGCGCGCGTGGTGTTCGTGGTGACGGCCGCCGTCGAAGCGCTGGTGGCGCTGTGGCTCACGCTGCGCTTTGCGCTGGGCTACGGCATGCCGTGGGGCCAGGCGGCGTGGTACGGCGTGTTCCACGCCATCTCGGGTTTCTGCAACGCCGGCTTTTCGCTCTGGCCCGACAGCCTGTCGCAATTCGTGCGCGACGGCTGGGTGCTGGTGCCCGTCATGTGCGCCATCGTCATCGGCGGGCTGGGCTTTCCGGTCATCCACGAACTGTGGCATTACCGGGGCCGGCGCGAACACCATTATTCGATGCACACGGTGCTGACGCTGTGGGGCTCGGCCGCGCTGGTGCTGGTGGGGGGCGCGCTGGTGCTGGCGGCGGAATGGGACAACGCCAAGACGATGGCGCCGCTGGACGTGCCCCACCGCCTGCTGGCCGCGCTGTTCACCTCGGTGGCGGCGCGCTCGGTGGGTTTCAACGCCATCGACACCGGCGCCATGACCGACGATTCCTTCGTGGTGCATTACCTGCTGATGTTCATCGGCGCCGGCAGCGCGGGCACCGGCGGCGGCGTCAAGGTGACGACCTTCTTCATCCTGCTGGTGGCGGTGTGGAGCGAAATCCGCGGCAACGCCGACACCGAGTTCCGCGGCCGCCGCATCACTCCCGCGGTGCTGCGCCAGGCGCTGACCATCCTGGTGCTGAGCGCGGGCGTCATCGTGCTGGGCCTGCTGATCGTCATGCCGATGACCGACGAGCGCTATGAAAAAGTGCTGTTCGAAGTGGTGTCGGCCGCGGGCAACGTGGGTTTGTCCACCGGCATCACCGCATCGCTGCCGCCCGCGGCGCAGATGGTGCTGCTGCTGCTGATGTTTTCCGGCCGCGTCGGCGTGATCACGCTGGCCGTGGCGCTGGCCGCGCGCAACCACCGGCCGCGCATCCGTTACCCCGAGGAGAAGCCCCTTGTTGGATAAGTTCAAGACCGCCACCCAGCGCCGCCCGGCCAATCCCGCCGGCTCGATCATGGTCATCGGCCTGGGGCGCTTTGGTCAGGCGGTGGCGCGCTCGCTGGTGCGGCTGGGCCACGAAGTGCTGGCGGTCGATTCGCGCCTGCCCACGGTGGAATCGCTCGCCGACGAGTTGCCCAACATCGTGCAGGCCGACTGCACCGACATGGACACGCTGCGCCAGCTGGACGCGCACAGCTTCGCGCACGTGGTGGTGGCCATCGGCCAGGACCTGGAGGCCAGCGTGCTGACGGTGCTGAACCTGAGCCAGCTGAACGTGGCGGACATCTGGGTCAAGGCCTCGACCGCGCAGCACGCCCGCATCGTCGAGCGGCTGGGCGCGCACCACGTGATTTTCCCCGAAGCCGACATGGGCGCGCGCGTGGCGCATCTGGTCACCGGCAAGATGATCGACTTCATCGAGTTCCTCGACGGCTTTGCCATCGCCAAGACCCGCGCGCCGGCCGAAATGCATGGCAAGGCGCTGGCCGAATCGCGCATCCGCCAGAGCAAGCTGATCACGGTGGTGGGCCTCAAACGGCTGAACCAGGACTTCCTCTACGCGCAACCCGAAACCGTGGTCGAGCCCGACGACCTGCTGGTGGTGGCGGGCGCCACGGCAGACGTGGAGCGTTTTGCCGCGGGGACCTGAGCCCCCCTGAGGCGGCCTTCGGCCGCCTTCCCCCCCAGGGGGACAACGCCTGCGGCCGGCACAGGTCCGGCCGCGGCGTTCCCCGCATGGCCTGCTCCGCGGCCTTTTGATTCGAGCGCCAGGCCGAGCGCAGCGATGGCCCGAGAGGATTTGAACTCCCCTCTGGCCGTGCCGAGAAGCGCAGGGCGTGGGGCGGGCGCGGCAGCGCAGCATGCCGCGCTTCGTGCTCTGACTCGCTGCGGCTGTCCGAGCGGCGCGCGAAGCGCGAAGCGAGTTCCGCAGCGCCGCCCCGCGCCCGAGCATCGCAGGTTGCCCCGCAGGGGACACGGCCAGTGGGGCCGCCTCTTCTTTGGTTACTTTCTTTTGGCGGAGCAAAAGAAAGTGACTGCGCCGCCGGGCGCACATCCCGGCCGACAGCGCATCCAGCCAACGTGACGATTCAAGCGCTAAGGAACAGCCCTCAGCCCCGCACTTCCCCCTCCCCCATCACCACCCACTTCAACGACGTCAACCCCTCAATCCCCACCGGCCCGCGCGCATGAAACTTGTCCGTGCTGATGCCGATCTCGGCGCCCAGCCCGTACTCGAAGCCGTCGGCAAAGCGCGTGCTGGCGTTGACCATCACGCTGGCCGAATCCACCTCGCGCACGAAGCGCTGCGCGTGCATGTGGTCGCGCGTCACGATGGCGTCGGTGTGGTGGCTGCCGTAATGGTTGATGTGCCCGATCGCCTCGTCCACACCGGCCACCACCTTGATGCTGATGATCGGCGCCAGGTATTCCTCGAACCAGTCCGACTCCTGCGCCGGCACGACCAACGCTTCATTTTTTATAGCTGCCTGCGCTTGCTGGCCCAGCGCAGGCGCGGCTTTTTCCTTCAAGATCGACAGCGCCTCTTCATCGCAGCGCATCTGCACGCCCTTGGCGGCAAACACCGCGCCGATGCGCGGCAGGAAGGCGCCCGCCACACCGCGCGCCACCAGCAGGCTCTCGGTCGCGTTGCAGGGGCTGTACTTCTGCGTCTTGGCGTTTTCCACCAGCCGCAGCGCCATGTCCAGGTCGCACGGGTCGTCGACGTAAGTGTGGCAATTGCCGTCCAGGTGCTTGATGACGGGCACCTTGGCCTCGGCGGCCACGCGCTCGATCAGGCCCTTGCCGCCGCGCGGAATGATCACGTCGACGTATTCAGGCATGGCCACCAGCAGGCCCACGGCGGAACGGTCGGTGGTGGGCACCAGTTGCACCGCTTCGCTCGGCAGGCCCGCCGCCGTCAGCGCCTGGCCGACCAGCGCGGCCAGCGCCTTGTTGGATTCGACCGCTTCAGAGCCGCCGCGCAGGATGCAGGCGTTGCCGCTCTTGATGCTGAGGCTGGCCGCTTCGATGGTCACGTTGGGCCGGCTTTCGTAGATCATGCCGAACACGCCGATGGGCACGCGCATCTGGCCGACACGGATGCCGCTGGGCTGCTGGCGCATGGCGACCACGTCGCCGATCACGTCGGCCATGGCGGCCAGCTGCTCGCAGCCTTCGGCACAGGTTTCGATGATCTGCGGCGTAAGCTTGAGCCGGTCCACCATCGGCTCGGCCAGGCCAGCGGCCTGCGCACGCGCCAGGTCGCGCTGGTTGTCGGCCTGCAGTGGGGCGACGTGGGCGCGCAGCAGGCGGGCCAGTTCGCGCAGCGCCTGGTTGCGCACGGCGGCGGGCGCGCGGGCCATGGCGCGCGAGGCCTGGCGGGCCTGCAGGCCCAGCAGTTGCATGGTTTCGGCGACGTTGGGGGCGTTCATGACCCGATTTTCGCAAAAAGCGCGTTCGCGTTAAGGCGACGCTGAATAAGTCCCCCGCGCAGGCTGGCGCTGTGGTTTGGGATGGGCCGCCAGGCGCACACCGCAGCCACAGCGTGGGCTATGGCGAGGATTTGCAACGCCGCAGACCGCCCCCATCCACAGATGCCCGCACCGCGAGGGGCTTGTTCAGCCTTGCCTTCAAGTCAGCGGCAGGGCACGACCTGCGCGTCGCGCGCCGGGGCCATCGGCGCCAGCCCCAAGCCCTGCGCACGGGCCAGGTCGCTGGCCGCGATCTCGAACACGTTGAGCTCGTCCGTGCCGGCGCCGCACACGGCGGCCCGCATGCGGCCGTCGCTGCCGCACGTGGCCGACCGCACGCGCAGGCCGGCGCGCTCCAGTTCGGCGCGCATGGCCTCGGGCGGCGTGCCGCGCGCGCCGCACTGCACCGCGCCGCGCGACTTGAACACCTGCACGGTGTCGCCCGGCGGCGGTGCCGGCGCCGAGCAGGCGGCCAAGGCGAACAGCACTGTGAGGGCGGACAGGGCAGAAACGGCGTGCGGTGCAGACATGGGACGAGCGAAAGGCGAGTCGGGTGGCGTCCATCCTACGCGAGGGCTGCCGCCGATGCCAGCCGCCCCACGCCCGCCGCGCCGCCCGCTCAGCGCGCGCGCTGGCCGACGCCCGCGCTGCAGGCGCCGCACAGGCTCTGCGCCAGGCGATGCAGCGCCTGCCAGGGCTCGTGCGGCCAGCCGGGGTGCTTCAGCCCCTTGACGATGCCGTCCACCAGATGCGCGGCGTGCAGCAGGTTGGCCAGCTGCACGTCGGTCATGCGCGGCAGCACGCGCTCGAACAGCCGCTCGCGCAGGCCCCAGATGCGTTGCTCGCGCAGCGCCATGGGCAGCGGCCGGCCGTCGGCGATGGCGTCCTTCACGCGCTTCAGGGCGCGGATGTCCTCGGCCAGCGTGTAGTGAACCAGCACTTCGGGCTCGCCCTCGGCGTGCAGCCCGTCCAGCATGCGCTGCACGCGGGCGCGCTGGCCGCCCAGCACGGCTTCGGACAGCTTGAAGACGTCGTAGCGCGCCACGTTCAGCACCGCCGCCTCGATCTGCTCCTGGCTCAGTTCGCCGACCGGGTACAGCAGGGCCAGCTTGCTGATTTCCTGGTGCGCCGCCAGCAGGTTGCCCTCGACGCGGTCGGCAAAGAAGGTCAGCGCGCGCTGGCCGGCGTCGCCCGGCTGCACGCGCTGGCCCTGCGCGGCCAGGCGCTGCGCGATCCACTGCGGCAGCGCCGCGCGTTCGATGCCGTCGATCTGCACCGTGGCGCCGGCGCCGTCCAGCGCGGTGAACCACGCGCCGTTGCGGGTCTGCTTGTCCAGCCGCGGCAGCAGCACCAGCGTCAGCGTGCTGTCGTTGCCGGCCACGCTGTCGGCCAGCTGCTGCAGCGCCGCGCTGCCGTCCTTGCCCGGCTTGCCGGACGGAATGCGCACCTCAACGATCTGCTTGTCCGCGAACAGGCTCAGCGACTGGCCGGCCGCCAGCACCGCGCTCCAGTCGAAGTGCGCGCCCGTTACGGTGTACACCGTGCGCTCGGTGTAACCCTGCGCGCGCGCGGCCGCGCGAATGGCATCGGCCGCCTCCTGCTGCAACAGCGGCTCGTCGCCGTGCAGCGTGTACAGCGGCCGCAGGCCTTTCTGCAGGTGGGCGGAGAGTTGGGTGGCGGCGAGTTGCATGGCGTCAGCGAATCAGAACAGGCCGTGGCCCTTACCCCACCCCTCTCCCAGAGGGAGACCGAGCCAGCCCCACGCGCCCGCGCAGCGCGGCGCCCTTCGCGGGCACCCGCGGAGCGGGCTTGCCCCGGCCGCAAGGTGCGTCCCCCCTCGCGCAGCAGAGGGGGGAAGGCGCCGCAGGCGACTCAGGGGGGGGTCATACTTTTACAGTGGCCAGACGCCGCAACACCTGCTGCACCACGTCGCTCTGCATGTTCTGGTAGAGCATCAGCGCTTCCTGCTCCTTCGACAGCGCGGCCGATTCGCTGTAGCTCTGGTCGATCTGGCGCATGATCTCGGTGAAGGGCAGCAGCTCGCGCCCGTCCGGCGTGCGCAGCCGAAAGCGGAAACGGATGCGCAGCTGCACCTCGCGCACTTCACCCGTGCCGGTGATGCTGACGACGACGCGGTCGCGTACTTCGCCCGTGCTTTCCAGCACCACGTCGGCCTGGGCGGCCTGCGCGGCGTCGGTCAGCACCTTCAGGCGGCCCGTGCCTTCCAGCTGGCGCCGCAGTTCGATGGCCAGCGCCGACGTGGTCGGCATCGCCAGCAGAATGGTCTTGAAGGCGAATTCAGGCGCCTTGCGCAGCTGAAAGCCGCAGCCCGCCAGCAGCGCCGCGCCGCACGCGGCCGCGCCCGCGGCCAGCACGCGCCGCCGCTCGGGGACGATGGCGTTAGAAAGATCGGGGCGGCGCGCCATGCTCAACCCGTGACCACGTTGACCAGCCGGCCCGGCACCACGATCACGCGCTTGATGGCCTGCCCGCCGCCGTGCCTGGCAAAGGCTTCGCTGGCCAGCGCGATGCGCTCAATCTCGTCCTTGCTGGCGCTGGCGGGCACCACGACGGCGCCGCGCAGCTTGCCGTTGACCTGCAGCATCAGCTCGACTTCGTCCTGCTTCAGCGCCTCGGGGTCGACGCGCGGCCAGGGCGCGTCGAGCAGTTCGCCCTGCACGGCGGCAAAGCCCAGCCCGTGCCACAGCGCGTGCGCGATGTGCGGCGTGACCGGCGACAGCACGCGCACCAGCTTCGAAAAGCCCTCGGCCAGCGCCGCCTTGTCGCCCGGCGAGCCGTCGGGCTGGAAGGCCTCCAGCGCGTTCAGCAGCTTCATCGCGCCCGACACCACGGTGTTGTACTGCAGCCGCTGGTAGTCGTAGTCGATCTGCCCCAGCACGCTGTGCACTTCGTGCCGCAAGGCCTTGGCGTTCTTGCTGAATTCGATGCCATTCTGGGCGGCAGCGCTGGCCAGGATTGCGCTGGCAGCTGCATTTTCCATAGCATTCAGCTTGACGCCGAAGTTCCACACGCGGCGCAGGAAGCGGTAGCTGCCTTCGACGGCGGCGTCGTTCCACTCCAGCGTCAGCTCGGGCGGCGACGTGAACATGGTGTACAGGCGCGCGGTGTCGGCGCCGTACTTCTCGATCAGCTCCTGCGGGTCGACGCCGTTGTTCTTGGACTTGGACATGGTGCCCACGCCCTCGTAGTCGATGGCGGTGCCCGCGGGCAGGTTGCCCACGTCCTTGGTGAGGCGCGCGCCCACCTGCTTGCCGTCGGCGTCGAACACCGGTTCGACGTCGGCGGGCCAGAAGTATTCGATGCCGCCGCGCTCGTTGCGGCGGCTGTAGATGTGGTTGAGCACCATGCCCTGCGTCAGCAGCTTGGTGAAGGGCTCGTCGATCTGCACCAGCCCCAGGTCGCGCATCACCTTGGTCCAGAAGCGCGCGTACAGCAGGTGCAGGATGGCGTGCTCGATACCGCCGATGTACTGGTCCATCGGCATCCAGTACTGCGTGCCGCCGGCCACCATCGCCTGCGCGTTGGTGGGGTCGCAGTAGCGCATGAAGTACCACGACGAATCGATGAAGGTGTCCATCGTGTCCGTCTCGCGCCGCGCCGGCTGGCCGCAGCAGGGGCAGGCGACGTTCAGGAACGCCTCACACTTGTTGAGCGGGTTGCCGCTGCCGTCGGGCACCAAGTCCTGTGGCAGCACCACGGGCAGCTCCTTTTCGGGCACCGGCACCGTGCCGCAGGCGTCGCAGTGGATCATGGGGATCGGCGTGCCCCAGTAGCGCTGGCGGCTGATGCCCCAGTCGCGCAGGCGCCAGGTGACCTTCTTGTCGCCCAGCCCCTTGTCGTGCAGCGCCTGGGCCACGGCGTCCACCGCGTCCTGGTAGCCCAGGCCGCTGAAGTTGTCGGAATTGATGGTGACGCCGTTCTGCTTGTCGGCGTACCAGTCCTGCCAGCGGGTGAAGTCGTACTCCTCGCCATCGACCTGCACCACCTGCTCGATCGGCAGGCCGTACTTCAGCGCGAAGGCGAAGTCGCGTTCGTCGTGCGCGGGCACGCCCATCACGGCACCGTCGCCGTAGCCCATCAGCACGTAGTTGCCGACCCACAGCGGCACGGCCTCGCCGGTGATCGGGTGCGTGACGTGCAGGCCGGTGGGCATGCCCTCCTTGTCGCGCGCGGCCAGTTCGGCCTCGGTGGTGCCGCCCTGGCGGCATTTCTCGATGAAGGCGGCCAGCGCGGGGTTGGATTGGGCGGCGCGCGCGGCCAGCGGGTGCTCGGGCGCGACGGCGCAGAAGGTGACGCCCATGACGGTGTCGGCGCGCGTGGTGAAGACGTACATGCGGCCATCGCCGATCAGCGCGCCATCAACGCCGCGGATGTCGTGCGGGAAGGCAAAGCGCACGCCCTCGCTCTTGCCGATCCAGTTTTCCTGCATCAGCCGCACGCGCTCGGGCCAGCCTTCGAGCGTGGCCTTGGGGTTGCCAATCTGCACGTGGTCGAGCAGCTCCTGCGCGTAGTCGGTGATCTTGAGGTAGTAGCCGGGGATTTCCTTCTTCTCGACCAGCGCGCCGGTGCGCCAGCCGCGGCCGTCAATGACCTGCTCGTTGGCCAGCACGGTCATGTCCACCGGGTCCCAGTTGACGACCTGGGTCTTGCGGTAGGCGATGCCTTTTTCCAGCATCTTGAGGAACAACCACTGGTTCCACTTGTAGTAGCTGGCGTCGCAGGTGGCGACTTCGCGGCTCCAGTCGATGCCCAGGCCCATCGACTGCATCTGGCCCTTCATGTAGGCGATGTTGTCGTAGGTCCACTGCGCGGGCGGCACGCCATTCTTCAGCGCGGCGTTCTCGGCCGGCAGGCCGAAGGCGTCCCAGCCCATGGGCATCAGGACGTTGAAGCCCTTCATGCGCAGCTGCCGCGCCAGCATGTCGTTGATGGTGTAGTTGCGCACGTGGCCCATGTGCAGCTTGCCGCTGGGATAGGGCAGCATGGAACAGGCGTAGTACTTGGGCTTGGACGCGTCTTCCGTCACGCGGTAGGCGTCGCGCTCGCGCCAGTGCGCCTGGGCGGCCCGTTCAACGTCCTGATGGTTGTATTTCTCTTGCATGGGCAAATTGTAGGCGCGCGCGCCGCGGCCACCGCGCACCGGGCGTGCGGCGATTTACTATGTTTTTGGTAGCTGTCGGCGCTGGCTCAATCAGCGCAGGCGGCCAATTTGATGCCCCGAGGGGCGCATGGTCATTGCGACGCCGCGGGCGCGGGCGATTGCGCGCCAGGGGTGGCCGGCGTGGCGGGCGCGTCGGCCACGAAGCCGATGCGGTTCAGCCCCGCCTTCTGGGCCTCGCCCATCACTTCGACCACGCGGCCGTAGTTCACGCCCTGGTCGGCGCGCAGCTGCACTTCGGTTTCGGGGTTGGCGCGGGCGGCAGCCTGCAGTGCAGTGGCCAGTTCGGTCTGCGACACGGGCCGGTCGTCGAAGAAGGCCTGGCCGTCGCGGTTGACCGCCACGGTGACGAACTTGGGCGGCTCGCCGGGCTTGGCGGCATCGGTCTTGGGCAGGTCCAGCCGGATCGAGCTGGCCAGCAGAGGCGCCGTGATGATGAAGATCACCAGCAGCACCAGCATCACGTCGACCAGCGGCGTGACGTTGATGTCGCTCATGGGCTCGCTGCCCTTGGTGCGTTCGAGTCGTCCGAAAGCCATGATCAAGAACTCCTGTGGGCGGCCGCGCAGCAGGCCGCATCGCCAGGCCGCGGAGCAGGCCATGCGCGAAGCGCCGTGGCCGGACCTGTGCCGGCCACCGGCGCTGTCCCCCCTCGCAGGGGGGAAGGCGCGAAGCGACTCAGGGGGGGTCACTTCAAGAACTCCCGCAGGTCGCGCGCGAAACCCTCCAGCTCGGCCTCGATGCGCCCGATGATGCGGCCGAACCAGTTGTAGGCCAGCACGGCCGGAATGGCCACGGCCAGGCCGGCGGCGGTCATGATCAGCGCCTCGCCCACCGGGCCGGCCACCTTCTCGATGCTCATCTGGCCCGAGCCGGCGATGCTGATCAGCGCGTGGTAGATGCCCCACACCGTGCCCAGCAGGCCGACGAAGGGGGCGGTGGAGCCGATAGTGGCCAGCAGCACCTGGCCAAACTGCAGCCGGCCCATGATGCCGTGCAGCGCATCACGCAGCGCGCGCGTGAGCTGCTGCCCGCGGTCGCCGGCCGCCGCCAGCGTGCCGCCGGCGGGTGCCTGCGTGGCCTGCAGCAGCGGCAGCACCAGCTGGCCGCGGTCGAAGCCGCCGATGCGGCTGGAGGCCTCGTCCAGCGTGGGCGCCTGCCAGAAGGCGGCCACGCTGCGCACCACGTCGCCACCGGCGCGGCGCAGCATCCAGGACTTCCACAGAATCACCACCCAGCTGGCGATGGACATGAGCAGCAGCAGGATGGCCACGGCCTTGCCGATGGCGTCGCTCTGCGCGAAAACGTGTTGCAGGTTCATGGTCGAAAAACGAAAGAAAGGTCTGGGTAACGGGTCAGTGCAGGTTCAGCACGTCGGCCATGTCGAACAGGCCGCTTTGCCGGCTGGCCAGAAAGCGCGCCGCGCGCAGGCTGCCTTGCGCGTAGCCGGCGCGGTTGCTGGACTTGTGGCTGATCTCGATGCGCTCGCCGGTGCCGGCGAACAGCACGGTGTGGTCACCCACGATGTCGCCGCCGCGGATGGTGGCGAAACCGATGGTGGACGGGTCGCGCTCGCCGGTGTGGCCAAAGCGCTCGTACACGGCGCAGTCCTTCAGGTCGCGCCCCAGCGCGCCGGCGATGACTTCGCCCATCTTCAGCGCGGTGCCGCTGGGCGCGTCGACCTTGTGGCGGTGGTGCGCCTCGACGATCTCGATGTCGTAGCCGGTGGACAGCGCCCTGGCCGCCATCTCCAGCAGCTTGAGGGTGACGTTGACGCCCACGCTCATGTTGGGCGCCATGACGATGGCGATGTCTTTCGCGGCGTCGGCGATCTCGGCCTTCTGCGCGTCGCTGAAGCCGGTGGTGCCGACGACCAGCGCCACCCCGTGCCGGCGGCAGGCCGCCAAGTGCGCCAGGGTGGCCTCGGGCCGGGTGAAGTCGATCAGCACGCGCGCGCCGGCCAGACCGGCGTCCAGGTCGGCGGTGACCGGCACGCCGGACGCCCAGCCGGCAAAGCCGCCCGCGTCCTGGCCCAGCGCCGGGCTGTCGGCGCGGTCCAGCGCGCCGGCCAGGGCGCAGTCGCCCGAGGCGCGCACCGCTTCGATCAGCATCTGGCCCATGCGGCCGGTGGCACCGGCGATGGCGACGCCCAGCAAGGTATCAGTCGTCATGAGAAGAAAAACCGGATGGGACGCCCGCGCCACGCAGCGCGCGCAAGGCGCCAGGACAACAAAGTCATGTCAGCGGGCAGGCTCCAGCGGCGGATAGCTCAGCGCCGGCTGGGCGCCGGACGGTGCGGCGCCCTTGTCGGACGACGCGGGCTCGGCGCCGGGCGTCACGGGGAACTTGGCCAACTGGTCCTCGGTGGCCTGCAGCGGCGGCACCTTGACCTTGCGTTCGCGGCTGATGCGCTGCACGAATTCGGCTTCGCTCGGCATGTCGTCGCCGTCGAAGCGGGCCAGCGTGTCGCCTTCGAAATACGCCGTCAGGCGGTAGCGCTGCGGCTCGACGCCCTGGCGCTTCATGGTGAAGATGTAGTCCCAGCGGTTCTGGTGGAACACGCTGGTGACCAGCGGCGTGCCCAGGATGTCGCGCACCTGCAGGCGCGTCATGCCGGGCTGCAGCGCGGCCACCTGCTCCTTCGACACGAAGTTGCCCTGCACGACCTCGGGCCGGTACAGGGTCAGGGCGTCGGCGATGCCGCGCGTGCCCTGGTCGAAGCTGCTGCAGGCGCCCAGGGCCGCAGCCAGCACGGCCGGCAAGACCAGCGCGGTCGTGCGGACATGGGTTCGGGGGGTCACAGACATGCGTGGCAGCTCATGCACAATATGGCAGCGCATTGTAGCGGCGACGCCACGGCGCGAGGTGACACAACGTACTGCCTGCATGGACGCCAACATCGACGAACTGAAAAGCACGGGGCTGAAGGCCACGCTGCCGCGTCTGAAGATTCTGGAGATCTTCCAGAAGGCCGAGTTGCGCCATCTGACGGCCGAAGACGTCTACCGCCTGCTGGTGACCGAGCAGTCCGACATCGGGCTGGCCACGGTGTACCGCGTGCTGACCCAGTTCGAGCAGGCCGGCTTGCTGAGCCGCCACCACTTCGAGGCCGGCAAGGCGGTCTACGAGCTGCGCGAGGACGAGCACCACGACCACCTGGTGTGCCTGGACTGCGGCCATGTGGAGGAATTCCACGACCCCGAGATCGAAAAGCGCCAGATCGCCGTCGCCACGGCGCGCGGCTTTGCCCTGGCCGACCACGCGCTCAGCCTGTACGCCAACTGCACGCGCACCGAATGCCCGCACCGCGGCTCGGGCACGCCACTGGCGTCGCGCCGCTGAAAATCTGCGCCAAAAAGCGCCCTAGCGCTTGCTGCACAAGCGCAGGCAGCTATTAATATAGTAGCTTCAGTCGCTGCCGCCCTGCTCCATGGCGCGGCGGTGGCGGTCGACGAATTCCTGGTACGTGTCGATGCCGCGCAGCTGCAGGATGTGGTTGCGCACCGCGGCTTCGACCAGCACGGCGATGTTGCGGCCGGCCACCACCTGGATCACGGCTTTCTGGATCGGCACGCCCAGCACTTCCTGCGTCAGCGGTTCGTAGGGCAGGCGCTCGTAGTCGCGCTCCAGCGTCTCGCGCCGCACCAGGTGCACGATCAGACGCAGCCGCATGCGCCGGCGCACCGCGGTTTCGCCAAAGATGGCGCGAATGTCCAGCAGGCCGATGCCGCGCACTTCCAGCAGGTTCTGCAGCAGCGCCGGGCAGCGTCCTTCCACCGTGGTCTGGTTGATGCGAAACAGGTCCACCGCGTCATCGGCCACCAGGCCGTTGCCGCGCGAAATCAGCTCCAGCCCCAGTTCGCTCTTGCCCAGGCCGGATTCGCCGGTGATCAACACGCCCAGGCCCAGGATGTCCATGAACACGCCGTGCATGGTGGTGCGGTCGGCAAAGTGCTTGGACAGGTAGGCGCGCAGCACGTCGATGACGAACGCCGCCGAGTCCTGCGTGGCGAACATCGGGATCTGCGCCCGCTCGCACATCGACAGCAGCGCGTCCGGCGCGGCCTGGCCGTCGCACAGCACCAGCACCGGCGGCTCCAGCGTGACGATGCGCGAGACGCGGCGCGCACAGTCTTCGGGCGACGCGTTGGCCAGGTAGGCCACCTCGCGCTCGCCCAGGATCTGCACCCGGTAGGGGTGGATGTAGTTCAGGTAGCCCACCAGGTCGGCGCCCGAGCGCGCCTGGCTGATGGCTTTTTCGTCAAAGCGCCGCTCCGACGCACCCAGCCCGGCGATCCACTGCCAGCGCAGCGTGGCGCGGTGATCCTCGAACAACACGTCGGCGCTGATCACGGAAGGCTTCATGGCGGGGGCGAAAAAGGGCAAAAGCCCAGTCTACGCGATGGGCCGGCCCGCGCTGCAGCGCGGCAGCGCGGTGACGGCGGTGGCGCGGGTCAGCCCTTCAAGGCGTGACGTGCGACGACTGCCAGTGAGCGATCAGCGAATGCAGCTCGTCCGGCGCGTCGGCCGACTTGATGCGCTCGCGCAGCGCCGAATCGCTCAGCAGCTCGGCGATTTCGGACAGGATCTCGAGGTGCTTCTGCGTCGCCGCCTCGGGCACCAGCAGGAAGATCAGCAGGCCCACGGGCTGCTCGTCCGGCGCGTCGAAGCCGATCGGCTGCGCCAGCCGCAGCACGGCGGCCATGGGCGCCTTCAGGCCCTTGATGCGGCCGTGCGGAATGGCCACGCCGTGCCCCAGGCCGGTGGAGCCCAGCCGCTCACGCGCGAACAGGCTGTCGGTGATCAGCGCGCGCGACAGGCCGTGCAGGTTCTCGAACAGCAGGCCGGCTTCTTCGAAGGCCCGCTTCTTGCTGGTGGCTTCGACGCCCACCAGCACCTGGGAGGCCGGGAGGATGGAGGCTAGACGGTTCATGGGCATGGACGTGCAATTATGCTCCCCCACGCGCTGCGGCCTCAAACGGCCCCTTCACGCACCCCCTGGCGCACGAAAGACAGGCGCGGCCACCCCGGCACGGTGGAAAAAGAAAGCCGCCCGGCGCTAACCGGAGCGGCTTGCAAGCTGGAGTCTACAGTCTTCGCTCGTTATTGTTACACGATACTACATCAAATGGCTACATCATGTGCCGAACACCGGCACGATCGTGGGATTGAAGCTTTTCCTTGTGCTTGGCGACCTGCCGGTCCAGCTTATCGACCAGGTCATCGACGGCGGCATACAGGTCCTGGTGGCTGCTTTCGGCAAACAGGTCGTTGCCCTTGACGGCAATGCGGCATTCGGCCCGCTGGCGCTTGTCCTTTTCCGTCTGGTTCTCCACTGTCAGCAGCACCTTGACATCCATCAGCTGGTCGAAGTGCCGGGTGATCCGGTCCAGCTTGCCCGTCACGTAACTGCGCAGCGCAGGGGTGACTTCGAGGTGATGTCCGCTGATCGTCAAGTTCATGAAACGCCTCCTTGTTCCAGTGATGAACGGCCGGGCCGGCCTTCCGCCGGGGGCCACGGGCGACAGCTCGGGCGCGCGTGCGCCGTGGGTTGTCAACGGGCTGTCACGCCAGTCCACTATGAACCTGTTCGATGCCGCTGGCAACCCGTGCGGCAATGCCCCGCGTCCCATGCGGGCCACCGGGTGGCGGCTTGACAAAACGCGGCTCATGACCCTTTTTCGTGCGAGGCCAATGCGATAATCCGCCCTGCCTGACACTTGCATCGAAAGCCCGTCTTGGAAACCGTCCCGAGTCGATAGCTTTCGCCTCCCTGGCATGCGCCGGCGCGCGGGAGGCCGAAAGCCCCCTTCCCCACCGCGCCCTTGCCCGCCTTCCAACGCCCAGGGATTCTTGTTCATGCTCAACATATTCACGCTGTCCAACGGCCGGTTGTTCCAGGAAGAGATCGAGTCGCTCGAAAGCCTGTCGAATTACCGCCCGATCTGGGTCGACCTGGACGACCCGACGCCCGAGGAAAAACGCTGGGTCAAGCAGTACTACGGCCTGTCGATTCCCGACGACGCCATCGACGACGACATCGAGGAATCGGCCCGCTTTTACGAAGAGGACAACGGCGAGCTGCACATCCGCAGCGACTTCCTGCTGATCGACACCGAGGATGAAGCGCGCCAGGTGCGCGTGGCCTTCATCCTGAACGACGCCAACCAGCAGCTGCGCAGCCACGGCGTGCTGTTTTCGATCCACGACGAGCCGGTGCCGGCGTTTCGCCTGCTGCGCATGCGCGCGCGCCGCATGCCCGGCCTGCTGGACGACGCCAAGGACGTGCTGCTGGCCCTGCTGGACGGCGACGCCGAATACTGCGCCGACACACTGGAGGGCATCTACGACGAGCTGGAAGCGGCCGGCAAGATGGTGCTGGCCGACGACGTGACCGACGAAGTCGCCGGCGAAGTGCTGGCCACCATCGCGCGGCAGGAAGACATGAACGGCCGCATCCGCCGCAACGTGATGGACACGCGACGCGCCGTGAGCTTTCTGATGCGCAGCCGCATGCTGGACGCCGAGCAGTTCGAGGAAGCGCGCCAGATCCAGCGCGACCTGGACTCGCTCGACAGCCACACCACCTTCCTGTTCGACAAGATCAACTTCCTGATGGACGCGACGGTCGGTTTCATCAACATCAACCAGAACAAGATCATCAAGCTGTTCTCGGTGGCCAGCGTGGCACTGCTGCCGCCCACGCTGGTGGCCAGCTCCTACGGCATGAACTTCAAGAACATGCCCGAACTGGACTGGCCGCTGGGCTACCCGTTCGCCATCCTGCTGATGATCTGCAGCGCACTGCTGCCGATGTGGTACTTCCGGCGGCGCGGGTGGTTGAAGTGATCCCCCCCTGTGGCGCCTGCGGCGCCTTCCCCCCAGGGGGACAACGCTGGCGGCCGGGCCAAGCCCGATCCGCGGCGTTCCGGTGTGGCCTGCTCCGCGGCCATTTGAGGGGCTTGGCAAGCGCCTCCTTCTGCGGCTCTCTCTTGCGACCCGCGATAGCGAAGGTTGGGTGAGGTGCGACGTTGCCGCGCGTGGCTCTTGCGAAAGCGAAATCAAGCGCTTGCGCTTGCTGGACAAGCGCAAACAGCTATTCAAATCATAGCGCTCTGAAATAGCTTTCGAGAATCGCCGCGCTGTAGTGGCTGGCGATTTGGTCGATGAAGCGCATGAAATCGACGTGGGCGGCGTCGTCAGCGCGGTCGCTGATGGTGCGCACGGCGGCAAAGGGGATCGCGCAGTCGTGGCAGACCTGCGCCACCGCGGCACCTTCCATCTCGACGGCCAGGGCGTCGGGCAGGGCCTGGCGCAGTGCGGCGCTTTCGGCGCCGGTGGCGACGAAGCGGTCGCCGCTGACGATCAGGCCCTGGTGCACGCGCGGCGCATGCAGGCCGAATTCAGCCATGGCGCGCGTGCCCACCAGTTCGGCCGGCGCGGCCACGGCGCGACGCGCGGCGTCGCAGAGCGCGGCGGACAGGTGGGCATCGGTGTCGAAGCGCGCGCGGCCGTACAGCGGCACCTCGAAGCGCGGAAAAAGCGGCGACGCATCCATGTCGTGCTGCACGAAGCCGTCGGCCAGCACCAGGTCGCCCACGCGCACGCCGTCGCCCAGTCCGCCCGCGGTGCCGGTAAAGACGATGCGGTCAACGCCAAAGCGCTCGATCAGCACCGCCGCCGTGGTGGCCGCGGCCACCTTGCCGACGCGCGACAGCACCGCCACCACCTCGTGGCCGTGCCAGTGCCCGACCCAGAAGTCGCGCCCCGCCGCACGCTGGCGCTGCTCGTCGGGCATGCGCGCCAGCACGGCGGACAGCTCCTGCTGCATGGCGCTGACGATGCCGGTTCGGCGAGTGGGTTTCAAGTCAAATAGGCCTCAAGCGCTTGTCTGGAGAGCGCAGACAGCTACATTATTCATAGCGACGACCTCGAGCCATGGCACGTC
The DNA here is from genome assembly GCF_033110285.1 of Ottowia sp. SB7-C50. Lineage (NCBI taxonomy): Bacteria > Pseudomonadati > Pseudomonadota > Betaproteobacteria > Burkholderiales > Comamonadaceae > Ottowia > Ottowia sp. SB7-C50. The sequence continues at coordinate 261,765 of NZ_CP136995.1, read as the reverse complement.
GCACTCAAAAACCAACGCCTCGGGAATGTGCAGTCTTGCCGGGCTGCGCCTGCGGCCAACCCCGCCACAAAAACGCATTTTTCGCGTCCTTCGCGAACCCTTTGCGTCCTTCGCGTCCGGCTGTTTCCCGACGCGCCTGATTCAGTTGACCGACACGCCCGCGGCCTTCACCGCCGGCGGTGGGTCGCGCAGTTCGCGGCGCAGTACCTTGCCGACCGGCGTCTTGGGCAGTTCGTCGCGGAATTCGATGGTGCGCGGGCGCTTGTAGCCGGTCAGGTTGTCGTGGCAGAAGCGGCGCACGTCGTCCTCGGTCAGCGCCGGGTCTTTCTTGACCAGCACCAGCTTGACGGCCTCGCCCATCTTCTCGTCGGGCATGCCGACGGCGGCGACTTCCAGCACGCCGGGCATGCTGGCCACCACGTCCTCGATCTCGTTGGGGTAGACGTTGAAGCCGCTGACCAGGATCATGTCCTTCTTGCGGTCGACGATCTTGGTGTAGCCGCGCTCGTCCATGATGCCGACGTCGCCCGACTTGAAGTAGCCGTCGGCCGTCATGACCTTGGCGGTCTCGTCGGGGCGCTGCCAGTAGCCGGCCATGACCTGCGGGCCCTTGATGGCGATTTCGCCCGGCTGTCCCAGCGGCACCTCGTTGCCGTCGTCGTCCAGGATCTTGATGTAGGTGCTGGGGATGGGCACGCCGATGGTGCCGCTGAATTCCTTGGACGTCACCGGGTTGCAGGTGGCCGACGGGCTGGTTTCCGACAGGCCGTAGCCTTCGCAGATCGGGCAGCCGGTCTTTTCGAGCCACAGCTTGGCCACGGCGCTCTGCACCGCCATGCCGCCGCCGACCGAGACCTTCAGGTGGCTCCAGTCGACGGTGTTGAAGTCGGGGTGGTTGGCCAGCCCGTTGAACAGCGTGTTGACCGCCGGGAAGCTGTGGAAGCGGTGCTTGGACAGCTCCTTGAGCACCGCCGGCAGGTCGCGCGGGTTGGGGATCAGGATGGTCTTGCCGCCGTTGCGCAGGCTCAGCATCATGTTCACCGTGAAGGCGAAGATGTGATAGAGCGGCAGCGCGCAGACGCTGGTGGTCTGCTCGCCGGCGGGCACCTGCTTCATCGCCGGGTCGTTCCAGGCCTCGGACTGCAGCACGTTGGCGATCAGGTTGCGGTGCAGCAGCGTGGAGCCCTTGGACACGCCGGTGGTGCCGCCGGTGTACTGCAGCACGGCCACGTCGTCGGGGCCGATGGCGGGCGTCTTGAGGGGTGCGCTGCGGCCCTTGGCCACGGCAACGTTGTAGCGCACCGCGTTGGGCAGGGTGAAGGCGGGCACCATCTTCTTGACGTTGCGCACCACGAAGTTGACGATCGCGCCCTTCAGCCCGCCCAGGCGGTCGCCCATGCTGGCCAGCACCACGTGCTGCACGGGCGTGTTGGCGATGCACTTCTGCAGCGTGGCAGCGAAGTTCTCGATGATGACGATGGCCTTGGAACCCGAATCCTTCAGCTGGTGCTCCAGCTCGCGCGCGGTGTAGAGCGGGTTGACGTTGACCACCACGTAGCCGGCGCGCAGGATGGCCGCCACCGCCGCCGGGTACTGCGGCACGTTGGGCATCATGATGGCCACGCGGTCACCGCGCGCCAGGCCCAGGCTTTGCAGGTAACCGGCCAGCGCGCGGCTCTGCTCATCGGTCTCGGCATAGCTGACGTCCTTGCCCATGAAGCTGTAGGCCGTGCGGTCGGCAAACTTCTTGAAGCTGTCGTCGAGCAGGCCGACGAGCGACGTGTACTGCGACGGGTCGATGTCGGCGGGGACGCCTTCCGGGTAGTGCTTGAGCCAGATGCGCTCGGTCATGGGTGGTGCTCCTTCGGATGTGGGGTCGGCCGCAAGGGTGCGGCCGACGGGCAGGTGGAGGCGCGCGACGCATCCTGGCGGCCCGCGGATTTCGCATTGTGTAACGGTTCGCGGCGGCGCGGTACTGGCGTTTTCCTTGAGTGCCGCTCGACACGCCAATCAAGTATCGTCAAACGATACTAAACGAACGACCGTGCGAAAATTTCATACCTCGCGGGCAGCGCCCGGCGCCACCGCGAGGCCGTTGGCCGTCACTCGATGGCCTTGCCGATGTCCTCAACCACTTTCTTGGCGTCGCCAAACACCATCATGGTCTTGTCCATGTAGAACAGCTCGTTGTCCAGGCCCGCATAGCCGGCGGCCATGGAGCGCTTGTTGACGATCACCGTCTTGGCCTTGTAGGCCTCCAGGATCGGCATGCCGTAGATCGGGCTGCCCTTTTGCAGCGCGGCGGGGTTCACCACGTCGTTGGCGCCCAGGATGATGGCCACGTCGGCCTGGCCGAATTCGCCGTTGACGTCTTCCATCTCATGCACCTGGTCGTAGGGCACTTCGGCCTCGGCCAGCAGCACGTTCATGTGGCCCGGCATGCGGCCCGCCACGGGGTGGATGGCGTATTTCACGTCGATGCCCTTGGCCGTCAGCTTGTCGACCAGCTCCTTCACCGCGTGCTGCGCGCGCGCCACCGCCAGGCCGTAGCCGGGCACGATGATCACGCTGTCGGCGTTGCTCAGCATGAAGGCCGCATCGTCGGCGCTGCCGGTCTTGACCGGGCGCTGCTCCTGCGCGCCGCCCGCAGCGGCCGCCGCATCGCCGCCGAAGCCGCCCAGGATGACGTTGAAGAACGAGCGGTTCATCGCCTTGCACATGATGTAGCTCAGGATCGCGCCCGAGCTGCCCACCAGCGAGCCGGCAATGATCAGCATGCTGTTGTTCAGGCTGAAGCCGATGCCCGCCGCCGCCCAGCCCGAGTAGCTGTTGAGCATCGACACCACCACCGGCATGTCGGCGCCGCCGATGGGGATGATCAGCGTGACGCCAATGATGAAGCCCAGCAGGCACACCAGCGCGAACGGCAGCGCCGCCTGCGTTTGCCAGAACCACAGCAGGCACAGCAGCGCCACCACGCCCAGCGCCAGGTTGAGCATGTGCTGGCCCGGGAACACCACCGGCGCGCCCTGGAACAGCCGGAACTTGGACGTGCCCGACAGCTTGCCCCAGGCGATGACCGAGCCGCTGAAGGTGACCGCGCCGATGAAGGCGCCCAGCGCCAGTTCGATGCGGTTGCCGCCCGGAATCTGCCCGCCCACGCCATTGACCGGGTGGTCGGCGATGCCGAAGGCCCACGGCTCGATCACCGTGGCACCGGCGATCAGCACCGCTGCCAGGCCGATCATGCTGTGGAAGAAGGCCACCAGCTCGGGCATCTTGGTCATCTCGACCGTCTTGGCGCGCCAGGCGCCATAGCCACCGCCCACCACCAGGCCCAGCAGCACCCAGCCCAGGCCCAGCGCCGAGCCGGCCAGCTTGACGATGAGCGCCGCCGTGGTCAGCACGGCGATGGTCATGCCGACCATGCCGAACAGGTTGCCGCGGATCGAGGTAGTGGGATGCGACAGGCCCTTCAAGGCCTGGATGAAGCAGACGCTGGCGATCAGGTACAGCAGCGTGACGAGGTTCATGCTCATGCCTGTCGCTCCTTATTTGGTAGCCGCCGACGCTTTGTCAGCCTGCGCTGGACGCTCTTTTTTCTTGAACATCTCAAGCATGCGGCGCGTCACCAGGAAGCCGCCGAAGATGTTGACCGCCGCCAGCGCCACGGCCGCCACGCCCATCACCTTGCCCAGGGCGCCTTCGGTCAGCGCTGCCGCCAGCATGGCGCCGACGATGACGATGGCCGAGATGGCGTTGGTCACCGCCATCAGCGGGGTGTGCAGCGCGGGGGTCACCGTCCAGACGACGTGGTAGCCGACGTAAATGGCCAGCACGAAGATGATCAGGTTGATGATGGTGGGTGACACGATGTCCATGGGCGGCTCCTCCGTTGGTCTTGTCGGGCGGGTGGCGGGTTATTCGCGGTCGCGGCGCGGCGCCTGCACGGGGGTGCGCGACGGCTCCTGCGTGGCGCGCACCGGCGGCGGGGGCGCCACCACCACGGGCGGCGCGGCCAGGCCCACCTGCGGGGCAAACGGGAACGGCGGCACGTTCAGCACACCGCCGCTGCTGGCGCGCGTGGCGGCGGCAAAGGCGCGCGCCCACTGCAGGCCGGGCTGGCCACCGGCCAGAAAGTCGTCGTTGTTGCGCGTGGTCGGCTCCAGCAGCACCGGGTTCAGCAACGCGTGCGTTTCGATGGCGCGGCCGCCGCCGGCCGCCGGCAGGCGGTACGACACCCAGGCGCGCGGCCGGCTGCTCCACTCACGGCCTTCCAGCCACTGGTACAGCACGGAATGCTGGCGCTCCAGCCAGCGGTCGAAGTCGGCGTCGCGCCGCAGCCGCAGGCAGCCGTCGGCGCTGCTGCCGGTGTCGACCACGTGCAGGCTGTTGGGCAGCGGGCATGGCGCGCCGCCAGACGGCGCCACCTGGGCGATGACGATGGCCAGCCAGCGGCCGTCTTCGCGCCGCAGGCCGGCCAGGCGGGTGGGTGCTTCGGGGCCGCTGACGGGCACCGGCGCATCGCCGGCCATCCACGGCGCCAGCACGTGGCCCAGATCGTACCAGGTGCCGACGCTGGTGGGCGGCACGGCGATCAGCGGGGCGGCGCTGGCCGACGCCACGCCCACCGGCGCGCCGGACGCCCACATGCCGGGCGCGGCGCAGCCGGACAACAGCGCGGCCGCCGACACCGCGGCCAGCGCCATGAAGCCACGCGCACGGACGCGAAGCGAAGGACGTTCAGGAAAATTCATTTCAACTACCGGTAAAGGCTTTACTTGCGCGTGACCGCGCCCTGGTGCGCCATCAGCGTGGCGGCGACGATGTCGTCTTCCAGATCGATGCGGAACGTGGCCGGCGGCTCGCCCTTGGCGGCGGGCGGCAGCACCAGCTTGAGGAAGTCGAGCACGTTGCGCGCGTACAGCGCTGACGCGTCGGCGCCGACCATCGACGCCAGGTTGGTTTCGCCGACGATGGTGACGCCGTGCTTCTGCACCGTGCGGTCGGCCTCGGTGAGCGGGCAGTTGCCGCCCACCGTGCCGTCGGGGTTGGGCGCGCCCTTGCCGGCCGCCATGTCGATGATGACCGAGCCGGGCTTCATGCTTTTCACCATGTCTTCGGTGATCAGCACCGGCGCCGCGCGGCCGGGGATGAGCGCGGTGGAAATCACCACGTCGGCCTGCGCCACGCGCTTGGCGACCTCGGCCTTCTGGCGGTCCAGCCAGCTTTGCGGCATGGGGCGCGCGTAGCCGCCCACGCCTTCGGCGGCTTCCTTCTCTTCGGCCGTCTCGTACGGCACGTCGATGAACTTGCCGCCCAGCGATTCGATCTGTTCCTTGACGCTCGGGCGCACGTCGCTGGCCTCGATGACGGCACCCAGGCGCTTGGCGGTGGCAATCGCCTGCAGGCCGGCCACGCCCACGCCCAGGATGACCACGCGCGCCGCCTTCACGGTGCCGGCGGCGGTCATCAGCATGGGAAAGAACTTCTGGTAGCGGTCGGCCGCCATGATCACGGCCTTGTAGCCGGCGATGTTGGCCTGCGAGGACAGCACGTCCATGCTCTGCGCGCGCGTGGTGCGCGGCGCGGCTTCCAGCGCAAAGCCCGTCAGGTTGGCCGCCGCCAGGCGCTGCAGGCCGTCGGCGTTGAACGGCTCCAGCATGCCCACCAGCACCGTGCCGGGCTTCATGGCGGCGATTTCGTCCGCCGTGGGGTTGCGCACCTTCAGCACCATCTCGCTGCCGAAGGCGCCGGCGGCGTCGGTGATTTCGGCGCCGGCGGCGCGGTAGGCGTCGTCGGTGGCGCTGGCGCGCACGCCAGCACCGGCCTGCACGCGCACGGTGTGGCCCTGGCCGACGAGTTTCTTGGCCGTTTCAGGCGTGACAGCCACACGGGTTTCGCCTGCCACCGTTTCGGCGGGAACGCCAATCAGCATGAAACGTCTCCTCTTCTGGACCGGCCAGCGCTCGGCCCGGCGCGGTTTAGGGGTTGCGATGGAACTGAGCTTATCAAACCCGCCCTGCGGGCCATTGTGCTCCATTTCAGCCCCCGCGCCGGTCGCCCGGGCGGCCCGTCCGCCGCGCGCGCCGCCCATAATCGCCGGCCATGAACCCGACCCGATGGAAACCCAGCGTCACCGTGGCCGCCGTCATCGCGCATGAAGGCCGCTACCTGCTGGTGGAAGAGCAGACCAGCGCCGGCCTGCGCCTGAACACGCCCGCCGGCCACCTGGAGCCGGGCGAGTCGCCCCAGGCGGGCGCGGTGCGCGAGGCGCTGGAAGAAACCGGCCGCGCCTTCACGCCCACGCACCTGCTGGGCGTGTACATCGCCGCCTCGCACGACGCGCAGGGCGTGCCCACCACCTGGCTGCGCTTTGCCTATGCCGGCGACGCAGGCGACGCCGACCCCGCGCGGCCGCTGGACGCCGGCATTGTGCGCACGGTGTGGATGACGCCGGCCGAGATCGAGGCCAGCCAGGCGCGCCACCGCAGCCCGCTGGTGTGGCGCTGCGTGCAGGACCACCTGGCCGGCCGCCGCTTCGCGCTGGACGCCGTGTACGTCGACCCGACCGCGCAGGACGGCAGCGCGTTCGCGTGACGCGCGCTGCAGGCGCGGCGCACGCACGGCCGCCATTTTTTGCATCCAATTTGGCTGCAGCGCTTGTCCCATCAGCGCATGCAGCTATATAAATCATAGTATTCTGATCGTCCATGGAACCCATTGCCACCCTGGCCCTGCTGGCCATCGCCGCGTTCGGCGCGGGCGTGCTGAACGCCATCGCCGGCGGCGGCACCTTCCTGACGTTTCCGGCGCTGGTGTGGGCGGGCGTGCCGCCCATCGCCGCCAACGCCACCAGCGCGCTGGCCGTGTGCCCCGGTTATGCGGGCAGCGCGCTCGGCTTTCGGGCCGAGCTGGCCGCGCTGCCGCGCGCGCTGCTGTGGCGCGAAATGGCGCTCAGCGCCGCCGGCGGCGTGGCCGGTGCCTTGCTGCTGCTGGTGACGCCGGCCAAGGTGTTCTCGGGCATCGTGCCGTGGCTGCTGCTGTTTGCCACCGCGCTGTTCGCGCTGGGGCCGCGCCTGTCGCGCTGGGCGGGCGGCGGGCACGGCGAAGGCCTGGCGCGCTGGCGCAACGTCGGCCTGCTGGCGGTGGCCGTGTACGGCGGCTACTTCAATGGCGGCCTGGGCATCCTGCTGATGGCGCTGTACCTGCTGTGCGGCGAGCAGCGGCTGAACACCGTCAACGCGCTGAAGAACCTCAACTCCTTCGTGCTGTCGGTGGTCTCGGTCATCGCCTTCGCCATCGGCGGCGCCATCGTGTGGAAGCACGCGCTGCTGATGGCGCTGTTCGCCACGCTGGGCGGCTTTGCCGGCGCGCGCCTGGCCAAGCGCCTGCCCACGCCCTGGGTGCGCGGCATCGTGATCGTCACCGGGCTGGTGATGAGCGCGCTGTTTTTCGCGCGGGCCGGATAATTTGGCCATGAGCGCCAAGCACCGCATCGTCGTCGGCCTGTCCGGCGGCGTCGATTCCGCCGTCACCGCACACCTGCTGAAAGCGCAGGGCCACGAGGTGGTGGGCATCTTCATGAAGAACTGGGAAGACGATGACGACAGTGAGTACTGCTCGTCCAACCAGGACTTCGTCGACGCGGCGGCGGTGGCCGATGTGATCGGCATCGAGATCGAGCACGTCAACTTTGCCGCCGAATACAAGGACCGCGTGTTCGCCGAATTCCTGCGCGAATACTCGGCCGGCCGCACACCCAACCCCGACGTGCTGTGCAACGCCGAGATCAAGTTCAAGGCCTTTCTGGACCACGCGATGCGCCTGGGCGCCGAGAAGATCGCCACCGGGCATTACGCACGGGTTCGCTATCACGATGAGAGCAACCGGCACCAGCTGCTCAAGGGCCTGGACCCGTCCAAGGACCAGAGCTACTTCTGCACCGCCTGACGCAGGCGCAGTTGGCCAAGACGCTGTTTCCGGTCGGCGAACTGCACAAGACCGAGGTGCGCCGCATCGCCGCCGACATCGGCCTGCCGAACGCCCGGAAGAAGGACTCGACCGGCATCTGCTTCATCGGTGAGCGGCCGTTCCGCGAATTCCTCAACCGCTACCTGCAGACCCAACCCGGCCCGATCAAGGACGAGCGCGGCCGCAGGATTGGCGAGCACGTGGGCCTGAGCTTCTACACGCTAGGCCAGCGCCAGGGCTTGGGAATCGGCGGCGTGAAGGAAAAAGGCGCGCAGCGCGGCGGCGGCGACCATTCGCCGTGGTTCGTCGCGCGCAAGGACATGGCGACCAACACGCTGTACGCCGTGCAGGGCCACAACCATCCGTGGCTGCTGTCGCATGGGTTGGTGTTCGACGACGCGGCGTGGACGGCAGGCGAAGCGCCTGCGGCCGGCGCCTATGCCGCCAAGACGCGCTACCGCCAGCAGGATGCGGCTTGCACGCTATCGAATGGTGAGCAAACCGGCGCCTTCCGCCTGCGCTTTGCCGAACCGCAATGGGCCGTCACACCCGGCCAGAGCGCCGTGCTGTACGACGGCGAGGTGTGCCTGGGCGGCGGGGTGATCGCGGCCGCTGGGACGCTGGAATCAGAGAAAAATCCGGCGTCAGCGCTGGCCTAATCAGCGCAGGCAGCTATCGATAGCAGAGCAACCGACGGCCTTCAGCCGATCGGCCCGGCGCCGAACAGCTTGCCGATCAGCGCCGAGGCGCCCATGGCCAGCGCGCCCCAGAACAGCACGCGCACGGCGCCCGGCAGCATGGGCGCGCCGCCCAGGCGCGCGGCCACCGCCCCCAGCACGGCCAGCATGGCCAGCGTGGCGCCGATCAGCGCGGTGGTCAGGCCGGGGCCGCGGTACAGCAGCACGATCAGGATCGGCAGCAGCGCGCCGACGACGAAGGCCGCCGCCGAGGCCAGCGCCGCCTGCAGCGGGCGCGCCTCGTTGTGGCCGGTGATGCCGAGTTCGTCGCGCAGGTGCGCGGCCAGTGCGTCCTTGGCGGTCAGCTCGCGCGCCACCTGGGCCGCCAGTTCGGGCGAGAGGCCGCGCTGCTGGTAGATCGCGGTCAGCTCCTGCAGCTCGAATTCGGGCCGCTCGGCCAGTTCGCGCTCTTCGGTCGCGCGGTCGGCCTTTTCGACGTCGGCCTGCGAACTGACCGACACGTATTCGCCCGCCGCCATCGAGAACGCACCGGCCGTCAGGCCCGCCGCCGCCGTGAGCAGCAGCGTCTTCAGCTCGGTGCCCGCAGCCGCCATGCCGACCACCAGGCCGGCGGTCGAAATCAGGCCGTCGTTGGCGCCCAAGACGGCGGCACGCAGCCAGCCGGCGTTGTGCAGGTTGTGGGTTTCGCGGTGGTTGGAGCGGGGCATAAGACGCGCAGGCGGGGGTGAGGCCGGCATTGTCGCGCAGGCCATCGCGCCCCGGATGAAGGGCCGCTTAACGCGGCCCCGCCACCGCCGCCGCCGCGCTCAGTCGGCGCCGCCCGGGATGTGCTTGTGCAGGCGCAGCTTCTGCTGGTTGCGGCGCATGCGGATGTTGAGCAGCTCCACCGCCAGCGAGAACGCCATGCCAAAGTACACGTAGCCCTTGGGCACGTGCTGGCCAAAGCCTTCGGCGATCAGCAGGATGCCGACCACCGTGAGGAACGACAGCGCCAGGATCTTGATGGTGGGGTTGTCGTCGACGAATTCGCCAATGGGCTTGGCCGCGAACATCATCACCGCCACCGAGGCCACCACCGCGATGATCATGATGGCGATGTCGCCCACCATGCCGACGGCGGTGATCACGCTGTCGAGCGAGAACACGATGTCGATGATGGCGATCTGCACGATGATCGCGGCAAACGACGCACGCGCCTTGCCCGCCATGCCGTCGCCGTCTTCGTCCTCGCCCGGCGTCATGGACTCGTGGATTTCATGCACGCTCTTCCACAGCAGGAACAGCCCGCCGCCGATCAGGATCAGGTCGCGCCCGGTGATCGGGCGGCCCATCACGGTCAGCAGCGGCGTGGTCAGCTGCATCACCCAGGTGATCGACAGCAGCAGCATGATGCGCGTGAGCATCGCAAAGCCCAGGCCCAGGCGCCGGCCCAGGTTGCGCTGCTCGGGCGGCAGGCGGCCGACCAGGATGGAGATGAAGATGATGTTGTCCACCCCCAGCACGATCTCCAGGCCGACCAGGGTGACGAGGGCGACCCAGCCCTCTACGCTCGACATCCAACCGAACCATTCCATCGCGTGCCTCCTCGCGCCCCGGCGGCGGGACGTCGGGCGTTTATACCGTGATTCCGCCGCGCGGCGCTTCGGTGATACCCGATGTCAGCTATGTTTTTAGTAGCTTCAAGCGCTTGCCAGGCAAGCGCAGAACCGCTGAAATCCTCAGATCAGGGCTTGGCCACCGGGTCCAGCCCGGTGTCCTTGATCACGCCCGCCGCCGCCGGCGACGCCAGGTAGCGGATGAACCGGCGCGCGCCTTCGGGGTTGGGCGCATCGGCCATCAGCCCAGCGGAGAAAAACACCTTCTGCTGCACTTCGTCGGGGATCGGGCCCAGGTAGTCCAGCTCGGTGAAGGGCAGCAGTTCGCTGGCCTGCTGGAAGCCCAGCTCGGCATCGCCCCGCGCGACCACGGCGCCCACGCGCTCGCTCATGATCTTTTTCGCCGTCACCTTGGTGCGTTCGGCCACGCCCAGTTTCGGGAACAGCTCTTCCGACAGGTAGGTGCCGCTGGCGCTGGCCGAATAGGCGATGGACTTGGCATTGAGCAGCGCGTTCTTCAGCGCCGGCACGGTGCTGATGTCGGGCTTGGGCGTGCCCTTCTTGACCGACGCGCCGATCAGCGAGCGGCCCAGATCAACCCGGCTGCCGCCCGCCACCTTGCCTTGGCGCACCAGGGCTTCAAGGCCGTTATCCGCCAGAATCACGATGTCGAATTTTTCGCCCCGCGCCAGCCGGCTCGGAATGGAGTCGGGCGCATTGCCGATGGAGGCGCCGTAGCTGCTGACGATCTTCACGCCGCTGGCCGCCTCGTACAGCGGCGCCAGCGTCTTGTACGCCGCCGTGAAGCCGCCCGAGCTGATGACGCGCACTTCGTTCGCGTTTGCTGCAGAAGGTGCAGCGCTCTTCGCAGATCCCATGCCGGTGGGCGTGCTGCAGGCGCCCAGCAGGGCCAGGCTGCCGGCGACGAAGGCGCGGCGGGTCCAGATATTCATGTGGCGGGTCATAGTGTCTCCTCGGTTGGCGCGCTGCTCTCGTGCAGCACGCAATTTTCATTGATAAACCGTCCTGCTCGTCATCCCCGCGCAGGCGGGGATCCAGCCGTGCGGGCCAGCGGTCACTGGATTCCCGCCTTCGCGGGAATGACGGAATGATGCACCGCAGCAGTGTTAGAACGCGTCAGTCCTCTTTCATCTGGGCGGCTTTCACAATCGGCGTCAGGCGCTTCTTCTCATCGTCCAGAAACTTCACGAAGTCTGCCCGCGTGCCGCCCAGCGGGTCGATGCCTTGCGGGATCAGCCTTGCGCGAAGTTCGGGCGATTTCAGCGCCGTGTTGATGGCGGCGTTCATCTTGTTCAGGATGTCTTCCGGCGTGCCCTTGGGCGCGAACACGCCCGACCAGTGGCCGATGAACACGTTGCCAAAGCCCTGCTCCTGCGCGGTGGGCACGTCGGGCAGCGCGGCAATGCGGCGGTTCCAGGTGGAGGCCACGGCGCGCAGCTTGCCGCCCTTGATCTGCGGCAGCGTCACCACGCTGGCTTCGGACGTGGCGTCGACCTGCTTGCCGATCACCGCCACCACGCCTTCGCTGCCGCTCTTGTACGGCACGATCTGCAGCTTGGCGCCGGCGCTCACTTTCAGCATCTCGGCCACGAAGTGCGGCGTGCTGCCGGTACCGGCGGTGGAGAAGTTCAGGCCCTGGCCCTGTTTGGAGCCGGCGACCAGCGACTTCAGGTCCTTGTACGGCGAATCGGCCGGCACCACGATGAGCGAAGGGCTCACCGCCATCAGCGCCACGGGCACCAGCGCGTCGGGCGCGTAGGGCATCTTGGCCTTGATGAGCGGGTTGGTGATGATGCCGCCGGCTGGCGCGAGGAAGGTGTAGCCATCGGGCGCGCTCTTGGCCACGATGTCGGAGCCCAGTACCGAGCCCGCGCCCGGCTTGTTGTCGATGATGATGGGCTGGCCCAGCTGCTTGGCCGCGGCTTCGGCCACCGCACGCGCCACCAGGTCGTTGGCGCCGCCGGGACCGAAGGGCACGACGAACTTGATCGGCTTGGCGGGCCAGTCGGCGGCGTGGGCCGCCACGGCGGTCAGGGTCAGCGTCAGGGCAGCCAGCGGGGCGCGCAGAGCGGGGTGGAGCATGGTGAAGTCGTCGAAGCGATGTGGAAAAACCGTCGGATGCTAGGGCGAACCGCGGCTTGTGTGAATTGCATCCTGATTCACAATTGATGCATGTCGCGCATGAATTTCGATCTGACCGAGTTGCAGGCCCTGGTCGCGGTGGCCGATCAACAGAGCTTCCGGGCCGCCGCCGAATCGCTGCACCTGTCGCAGCCCGCGCTCAGCCGCCGCATCGGCAAGCTGGAGGCGGCGCTGGGCACGCCGCTGCTGGCGCGCACCACGCGGCACGTGGCGCTCACCGCCACCGGGCGCGAATTCCTGGAGCCGGCGCGCGCCGCGCTGGGCGGCCTGCAGGACGCGGTGCTGCGCCTGGCCGGCAGCACCGCGCTGCGGCATGGGCGCGTCGGGCTGGCCTGCGTGCCGTCGGTGGCGGCGCAGGTGCTGCCGACGGTGCTGCGCGCTTTCGCCGCGCGCTTTCCGGGCGTGCGGGTGCAGCTGACCGACGGCAGCGCCAGCGCCGTGCTGGCGGCGGTGACCGACGGCCAGGCCGATTTCGGCATCGACTTCGTCGGCGCGCAGGAGCCCGACGTGCGCTTCGAGCCGCTGGGGCGCGAGCCCTACGTGCTGGTGATGCCGCGCACGCACGCCTGGGCGCGCCGGCGCAGCGTGCGCTGGGGCGAGCTGGCGGGCCAGCGCCTGGTGTCGGTGTCGCGCCGCAGCGGCAACCGCGTGCTGATCGACCAGGCGCTGGCCGATCTGCCGGCGCGGCCGGTGGCCTTTCACGAAGCCGAGCACGTGGCCGGCGCGCTGGCGCTGGTCGAGGCCGGACTGGGCCTGGCCGCGCTGCCGCGCCTGGGCGTGCCGGCGCGCCATCCGCTGCTGGCCGCGGTGCGGCTGGTGGAGCCGGTGGTCGAGCGCGTGCTGGGCCTCGTCACGCCGCTGGACCGCCCGCTGCCGCCCGCCGCCGCGGTGCTGCACGAGATGCTGGCCGCCGCGCTGCCCGGCCAGTGGCTGACGCCGATTGCCGCTACGCCAGCGCGTACGCCAGCACGATGAGCGCGACGATGGCCGTTAACGCGCCGGCCAGCCCCCAGCGCCAGGCGGGCGGCGCGTGGCGCAGCTCCATGAATTCCAGCAGCACGGCCAGGCCCTTGGCCCAGGCCAGCGCAAACACCAGCGCCACGCCGGCCAGCCCGGCGCGGCCCACCCAGCCGCTGGCGCCCAGCGCCCAGGTGACGGCGGTGGCGGCCAGCAGCGCCAGCCAGACGAGGTCGAGCACGCGTTCAGGCTTCATGCGCGCCCCATCACGTAGACCAGCGGAAACAGCACCAGCCACAGCAGGTCGACCAGGTGCCAGAACACGGCCGCGGTTTCTAGGGCCTGTTCACGCTATTTTTAGCCATGCGTTGCGAGTCAAAAAGGCCACTCGCCAAGGCGCCAGCCGCCGCCCAGGTAGGTACCTTGGCAAGGATGGCAACGCTGGCGATGGCCTTTTTGATCGCAACCCGGAGGGAACATGCTTGAAAAACCGCCACTCGTCGTTGCGCTCCTAGCGCAGACGCCCGGTCTGGGCGTCGTCGCGCGCCTAGATTGGCGCTTTTTCAAGCATGTTCGCATGGCTAAAAATAGCGTGAACAGGCCCTAGCGCGTGGCCCTGCAGCACGCCGCGCGGCTGGCGCAGCAGGCCGATGCCGACCAGCCCCAGCGCCAGCAGGCCGGCCAGCACGTGCAACAAGTGAAAGCCGGTCAGGATGAAATAGAAGTCGAAGAACAGGTTGGTCGACAGACCGATGCCCTCAAGCGCCTTGTCGGCGTATTCCTTGAGCTTCAGCGCCACGAAGCCCGCGCCGCCGGCCATGCCCGCCGCCAGCCAGGCCATGCCCGCGCCGCGCGTGCCGCGGCGCACCGCCAGCACCGCGCGCGCCACGCACCAGCTGGCCGTCAGCAGCAGCGCGGTGTTGAGGGCGCCGGCGCTCAGGTCCAGCTGCTGCTGCGAGGCGGTGAACAGCGCCGGATGCCGCAGCCGCGTGAAGGCAAAGGCGACGAACAGCACCGCAAACGTGGCGCCTTCCAGCAGGATGACGTACCAGATGAACAGGTCGCCCGGCAAGCGCGAGGTGGGGCGCGATGGGGCCGGGCGGGCGGGCGTCACGACCCTGCCCCTGCGCGGGGCGCCAGCCGTTTTGCTACACAATTCGTAGCTGTCTGCGCTTGTCCTGCAAGCGCCAGCGGCAGAAAATATATGAAACCCGACATCACCGCGGCGGCGGCGGGCCGCTGCCGGCGGCGGCGATCATCGCCACCGGTTCGGGTTGCAGCAGGCTGCCTTCGCGCCAGCCCTTCCAGGTGGCGATGGCCAGCAGCGCCACCACCAGCGAGGCCAGCGCCAGCGCGATCATGGCCGGCGCCTGCGCCAGCGGGTGCAGCGCGGCCAGTCGCAATGTGAGCGCGGCAAACGCCGCCAGCGGAAAGCCCATCGACCAGAAGCCGAAGGAGAACGGCTGCGCCAGCATGCGGCGCGCGATCTGGAAGCTCCACAGCACGAAGAACAGCGCGATGCCCCAGCACATCCACGCCAGCACGGCCGGGCCGCCCAGCTGCAGCGTGGCGCTGCCGACCACCGCCGGCGGCGCGACGGTGATGAAGGTGGCCGGCAGCAGCCGGTCTGGCCACAGCCCGTGCACGGCGATGCGCACCATCAGCAGCGTCAGCACCACCGGCCACAGCAGCAGCCCGATGCCGAACTGCGCCGCCGCCCAGGCCCCCGCGCCCAGGCTGACGCCCGCCAGCGGCGCCAGCACGTTGCCGACCACCGGCACGATCATCACCGGCGTCAGCGCTGGCCAGCTGAGCGCCTGCGCCTTGTCGGGGCTGAGCCAGCGCGACAGCACCCAAAGCGTGACGCCGAACTGCGCCAGCGACCCCACCCACCACAGCGCCGCCAGCCAGTCGCTGGTGCCCAGCAGCGACACGCCCGCCGTGGCCAGCAGGATGATCGACACCGGCAGCGTGGCGATGAAGGCGTGGCGCACCGGGTGCTTCAAGTCGGCCGCCAGCGCCTCGGGATAGCGCTGCCAGCGCAGCCACGACAGCACGGCCAGCGCCACGAACACCAGCGCCGCCACCGCCGCCAGCACCAGCGCACCCGCCCCCGCCATGTCGCCCAGCAACGGCTCGGCCCGCCCCCACGCCAGCGACAGTCCGGCCAGCCCCATGACCATGGCGAACACGTTGGGGGCGAGGTGCTTGAGGGCGTCGGGGGCGTGGGGCATGGCGCGATGATGCCACGCCGATCGCTATTTTTTTAGTAGCTGATAGCGCTGTAGGGGCGTGCGCAAGCAGGGTTTTTATGGACATCGTTGCACATTGACCTGCTGGATGACCGAAGGCCGCGCAGCAGGCCACCCCGGAACGCCGTGCTCGGGGTTCCCCGAGCGCCAGCGTTGTCCCCTCCGGGGGAAGGCGTCGCAGGCGCCACAGGGGGGATCGTAATAAGCAAACAAGAAAACAGTAGTTCCCTTTGAACGGCACGCCTTTCATCATCGCGGCCTTGTTTTGGTTTTCTCTCAAGCTGGAGTCCGCCCCATGAACCGCCGCCGCCTTGCGCTGCACACCCTGGCCACCGCCGCCCTGCTGGCCGGCGCGCCCTTCGCCCACGCGCAGCAGCCCGCCGCCGTGACCCTGCTCAACGTCAGCTACGACCCCACGCGCGAGTTCTACGTCGAATTCAACAAGGCGTTTGCCAGGCGCTGGAAGGCCAAAACCGGGCAGGACGTGGCCGTCAAGCAATCGCACGGCGGCTCGGGCAAGCAGGCGCGCTCCATCATCGACGGGCTGGAAGCCGACGTCGCCACGCTGGCGCTGGCCGGCGACACGGATGCGCTGGTCACGCACGGCGCGCTGATTGCCAAAGACTGGCAAAAGCGCCTGCCGCACAACAGCTCGCCCTACACGTCCACCATCGTGCTGGTGGTGCGCCACGGCAACCCCAAGGGCATCAAGGACTGGGACGATTTGGCCAAGCCCGGCGTCAAGGTCATCACCCCCAACCCCAAGACCAGCGGCGGCGCGCGCTGGAACTACCTGGCCGCGTGGGAATACGCCAGGCGCAAGCACGGCGGTGACGACGCCAAGGCGAAAGCCTTCGTCGCCCAGCTGTACCAGAACGTGCCCGTGCTCGACACCGGCGCGCGCGGCTCCACCATCACCTTCGGCCAGCGCAACCAGGGCGACGTGCTGATCGCCTGGGAGAACGAGGCGCATCTGCTGGGCAAGGAATTCGGGCAGAAGTTCGACATCGTGTACCCGAGCCTCTCCATCCTGGCCGAGCCGGCCGTGACGCTGGTCGACAAGAACGCCGACAAGCACGGGACCCGCGTTGTCGCGCAGGCGTACCTGGATTACCTCTACACCGACGAAGGGCAGGACCTGGCCGGCAAGCACTTCTACCGCCCGATCAGCGAGAAGGCCGCGGCCAAGTACGCCAGGCAGTTCCCCAAGCTTCAGCTCTTCACCATCGACCAGGCCTTTGGCGGCTGGGCGCAGGCCAGCAAGGCGCACTTTGCCGATGGCGGTCATTTCGACCAGATCTACACCCACAAGTAAGCCGTTGCCCTCAACCTGACAAGGAGTTCGCCATGCGCCCGCCCATCACCCACCCGTTGCCGCCCGCCGCCCTGCGCGTGCTGGCCATAACCGCCGACGCGTGGGGCCTGAGCCTGTGCGCGCCCCTGCCCACGATCCGCACGCAGCCACCGCGCGCCCCACGCGCGCAGGCGCACGCACACGCCGCGCACAGCACGCCTGCGGATTTGCGTCAGTGGCCGTATTGGCCGGACTACCCCAGCGCGGCGATTGGGTGGCGGTGAATGGGTTGGCAGCCGGTTCAAGCCAAAAGTGCTGCCAGCGCTTGCTGGACAAGCGCAAGCAGCTATCATTTTTGAGCTGGACCACCCTCACCCCAACCCTCTCCCAGAGGGAGAGGGAGTCAAGTCCAAGGCCGAGCGCAGCGATGGCCCGAGTGGACTTCAACTCCCCTCTGGCCGTGCCGAGAAGCGCAGGGCGTGGGGCGGGCGCGCAGCGAAGCATGCGCGCTTCGTGCTCTGACTCGCTGCGGATGTCTGAGCGCAGCGCCGCAGGCGCAAAGCGAGTTCCGCAGCGCCGCCCCACACCCGAGCATCGCAGGCTGCCCGCAGCGCAGCGAAGGGACACGGCCAGTGGGGCCGCCTTTTCTTTGCCTACTTTCTTTTGGCGGAGCAAAAGAAAGTAGGTCGCCCGCCGGGGCGAACTCCCGGCCAGCCGCGCATCCAGCGTCTCAGCCCCTCACCCCAAACTCTCTTCAAAGGGGCGAGGCAGCAACCCCCCTTATCCCACCCAGGCATAAAGAAACAAGAAAAAAGTAGTTTGAGTTCTGAAGCCCCGCCTCCAAACTCATGCCCATGGTCGGCATTTCGCCGACCTCGTCATTTGCGCAGTGCCATGAAAACCTCCCTCCGCCTCGCCCTCTCCGCCCTCGCCCTGGCCGCCGCTGGTGCCGCCAGCGCCCAGACCAGCCTGCTCAACGTCAGCTACGACGTCGCCCGCGAGTTCTACAAGGACTTCAACACCGCCTTCATCGCCGATTACAAGAAGAAGACGGGCAAAGACATCAAGGTCGACCAGTCCCACGCCGGCTCCAGCGCGCAGGCGCGCGCCGTGGCCGACGGTCTGGCCGCCGACGTGGTGACCATGAACACCACCACCGACATCGACTTCCTGGCCGACAAGGGCGTGGTCGCCAAGGACTGGCGCGCCAAGTTTCCGAACGGCGCGTCGCCCACCACATCGACCATGCTGTTCCTGGTGCGCAACGGCAACCCCAAGAACATCAAGGACTGGGACGACCTGGTCCGCCCCGATGTGAAAGTCGTCGTGGTCAACCCCAAGACCGGCGGCAACGGCCGCATGGCCTACCTCGCGGCCTGGGGCCAGGTGCGCGCCAAGGGCGGCACCGACGCGCAGGCGGCCGAGTTCGTCGGCAAGCTGTACAAGAACGTGCCGGCGCTGGCGCGCGGCGGGCGCGATGCGACGGGCATGTTCCTGCAGCGCAACCTGGGCGACGTGCTGGTGACGTTTGAATCCGAAGTGGTGTCGGTCGAAAACGAATTCGGCAAAGGCAAGGTCGATGCCATCCACCCCAGCGCCAGCATCGTGACCGAGAACCCGGTCGCCATCGTCGAGCGCACGGTGGCCAAGAAGGGCACGGCGGCCGAGGCCAAGGCGTACCTGGATTTCCTGTATTCGCCTGAAGGGCAAGAGATCGCCGCCAAGCACAACATCCGCCCGCGCAACGAGGCGATCCTGAAGGCGCATGCCAACGTGTTCAAGCCGATCAAGCTGTTCACGGTCGACCAGTACTTCGGCTCGCTGGCCGAGGCGCAGAAGGTGCATTTCAACGACGGTGGGCAGTTCGACAAGCTCTACACCCCCGGCAAGTAAAGCGCGGATGGCTCCCTCTCCCGCGCGCGGGAGAGGGTTGGGGTGAGGGCGGCTGTTGCCCCTTCCCCCGCTGGGGGAAGGTTGGGATGGGGGCCGCGCGCCGTGGACGATGCACACGCCGCCAGCCCCTCACCCCAGCCCTCTCCCCAGAGGGGCGAGGGAGAAAACAGCCCCAGCGCCCGCCCATCAAGCGCCATCAGCCATCAAAACCATCATGTCCACCGCCACGCTCGCCGTGCCCCTGTCGTCCGCCGCACCCCGCCGCCGCGCCGCGCGCCGGGTGCTGCCCGGCTTCAACCTCACGCTCGGCTACACGCTGCTGTACCTGAGCCTGATCGTGCTCATCCCACTCTCGGCACTGGTCTTCAAGACCTTCTCGATGACCTGGGCCGATTTCTGGACGGCCGTCAGCGCACCGCGCGTGGTGGCCTCGTTCAAGCTCACGTTTGGCGCCTCGCTGATCGCCGCCTGCGTCAATGTGGTGGCCGGGCTGCTGGTGGCCTGGGTGCTGGTGCGTTATTCGTTTCCGGGCAAGAAGATCGCCGATGCATTGGTCGACTTGCCCTTTGCCCTGCCCACCGCCGTGGCAGGCATCTCGCTCACCGCCATCCTGGCCGACAACGGCTGGCTCGGGCAGTACCTGGCGCCGCTGGGCATTCAGCTCGCCTTCAATCCCAACGGCATCGTGATCGCGCTGATCTTCATCGGCCTGCCCTTCGTGGTGCGCACCGTGCAGCCGGTGCTGGAAGACACCGAGCGCGAGCTGGAAGAAGCCGCAGCCTGCCTGGGCGCGACGCGCTGGCAGACCTTCTGGCGCGTGATCTTTCCGGCCATCGCGCCGGCCCTGCTGACGGGCTTTGCGATGGCGTTTGCGCGCGCGGTGGGTGAATACGGCTCGGTCATCTTCATCGCCGGCAACATGCCCATGGTGTCGGAGATCACGCCGCTCATCATCATCGGCAAGCTGGAGCAGTACGACTTTGCGGGCGCCACGGCGGTGGCGTCGGTGATGCTGCTGATGTCCTTCATCCTGCTGCTGATCATCAACGCGTTGCAGGCCTGGCAGCGCCGTCGCACGGGGGCGTGAAATGCACGACCTGCAATTGATTTCCCTACGAACCGGCCTGAACCCCCGTCATTCCCGCGCAGGCGGGAATCCACGGGCGCGCCCGGTGATGACATGGATTCCCGCCTGCGCGGGAATGACGGCATGGTGAGAGCATGAGTCACTCATCCGCGATTGCCAAACGCGTGCGCACCACCGAGTCGCCCGCCGTGCGCTGGCTGCTCACCGCGCTGGCGCTGGGTTTCATGGCGCTGTTCCTGGTGCTGCCGCTGGCCGCCGTGTTCGTCGAGGCGCTCAAGGCCGGCTGGTCGGCGTATTGGGACGCGCTGAAGGAGCCCGACGCGCTGGCCGCCATCCGCCTGACGCTGATAACGGCGGCGATTGCGGTGCCGCTGAACCTCGTCTTTGGCGTGGCGGCGGCGTGGTGCATCGCCAAGTTCGAGTTCAAGGGCAAGGCCTTTCTGACCACGCTGATCGACCTGCCGTTTTCCGTCTCGCCCGTGGTCGCCGGCCTGATCTACGTGCTGGTGTTCGGCGCGCAGGGCTGGCTGGGGCCGTGGCTGGCCGAGCACGACATCAAGATCGTGTTTGCCGTGCCGGGCATCGTGCTGGCCACGGTGTTCGTCACCTTTCCGTTCATCGCGCGCGAGCTGATCCCGCTGATGCAGGCGCAGGGCAGCGACGAGGAGCAGGCCGCGCAGGTGCTGGGCGCCACCGGCTGGCAGACGTTCTGGCGCGTGACGCTGCCCAACATCAAGTGGGGGCTGATCTACGGCGTGATCCTGTGCAACGCGCGGGCCATGGGCGAGTTCGGCGCCGTGTCGGTCGTCAGCGGCCACATCCGCGGCCAGACCAACACCATGCCGCTGCACGTGGAGATTCTCTACAACGAGTATCAGGGCCAGGCCGCGTTTGCGGTGGCCTCGCTGCTGGCGCTGCTGGCGATTGTCACGCTGGTCATCAAGACGGCGGTGGAATGGCAGCACGAGCGCGAGATGAAAGCCACGGCCGAGTTGGCACCGGAGCGGCCTGCCGCCTGAGTGAGAACCGCCGGACGCGAAGGACGCAAAAGGTACGCGAAGGACGCGAAAGAAAACCAAATTTCTTGCTTTCCCCTTGCCGTCAACCCGCATTCGAAAAAACAAATCTTTGGCTGTTTTTTTCGCGTCCTTCGCGAAACCTTCGCGCCCTTCGCGTCCGGTATTTCAAGGTATTGAAAACATGAGCATCGAAATCCGCCACGTCACCAAGCACTTCGGCAGCTTCCGCGCGCTGAACGATGTCAGCCTCGACATCGCCTCGGGCGAGCTGGTCGCGCTGCTGGGCCCTTCGGGCTGCGGCAAGACCACGCTGCTGCGCATCATCGCCGGGTTGGAGTCGGCCGACAGCGGCAGCATCCTGTTCAGCGGCGCCGACACCACCGACGTGCACGTGCGCGAGCGGCAGGTGGGCTTCGTGTTCCAGCACTACGCGCTGTTCCGCCACATGACGGTGGCCGAGAACGTGGCCTTTGGCCTGCGCGTCAAGCCGCGCCGCGAGCGCCCGAGCGACGCGCAGATCAAGGCCAAGGTGCACGAACTGCTGAGCCTGGTGCAGCTCGACTGGCTGGCCGACCGCTACCCGTCGCAACTGTCGGGCGGCCAGCGCCAGCGCATCGCCCTGGCGCGCGCGCTGGCGGTACAACCCAAGGTGCTGCTGCTGGACGAGCCCTTTGGCGCGCTCGACGCCAAGGTGAGGAAAGAGCTGAGAAGGTGGCTGCGCCGCCTGCACGACGAGCTGCACGTCACCAGCATCTTCGTCACGCACGACCAGGAAGAGGCGCTGGAGGTGGCCGACCGCGTGGTGGTGATGAACAAGGGCCACATCGAACAGGTCGGCACACCGCAAGAGGTGTGGGAGCAGCCCGCCAGCCCCTTCGTCTACGGCTTTCTGGGCGACGTGAACCTGTTCAAAGGGCGCGCCAGCGGCGGTCAACTGCAAGTGGGCGACTGGCAGATCGCCGCGCCCGAGCATGCCGACGCGCTGGACGCCGAGGCCATGGCCTTCGTGCGCCCGAGCGACCTGGCGGTGGCGCCTTACGTGGCCGGCGCGCCGGGCCTGGCCGCACGGCTGGACCGCGCGCTGCTGGTCGGCCCGATGGCGCGGCTGGAGCTGACGCCGCGCGAGCACCCCACGCAAATCCTGGAGGCGCACCTGCCGTCGGACGAATTCCGCCGGTTGGGCGTTAAGGAAGGCGACACCGTCAGCGTGTCGCCGCGCAAGGCGCGCGTGTTCCTCGAAACGGCGGACGACCCGGCGGCGATGATCTGACGCCAGCGCACGGCCGGTCGCCCATGCTGACTATATTATTGATAGCTGCCTGCGCAGGCAGGATCGGCGCCAGGATGCGATTTCGCTTTAAATCGCGGCGCCCGCCGGCGCCGGATGACGCCGACCCGCGCGCTCAGAACGGGATGTCTTCGTCCATGTCGTCGAAGCCCGACGACGACTGACGCGCGGCGGGGGCCGGGGCACGCGGTGCCGGGGCGGCGCGCGGGGCCGGCGCGGCGCGGCGCGGCGCGTCGTAGCCGCCGTCGCCATAGCCACCGTCGTCGCTGGACGGGCCGCCCATGCCCTGGCGGCTGCCCAGCATCTGCATCTGGTCGACGCGGATGTCGGTGGCGTATTTTTCGACACCGTCCTTGTCCTGGTACTTGCGCGTGCGGATGCTGCCTTCAATGTAGATCTGGCTGCCCTTGCGCAAATACTGACCGGCGATTTCGGCCAGCCGGCCATTGAACACCAGGCGGTGCCATTCGGTGTGCTCGCGCGGCTCGCCCGTCTGCTTGTCCTTCCACTTGTCGGTGGTGGCCAGCGTCACGTTGGCGATCTGGTCGCCGCTGGGAAAAGAACGCATTTCGGGGTCGCGCCCCAGGTTGCCGACGAGGATGACTTTGTTGACGGAGGCCATGGCGTGTTCCTGTAAAAGTGAAGGGGAAACAGCGGTTGAACGAGTCTGACATTGTGCCGCATGCCCCCGTGCCAGAATGCCCTGCATGAAGGGCGACCCGGATTTTCTGGGCCAGGTGCGCAGCGAGGTGATCGACCCGCGCGTGTGGATCGACCGCGTGGTGGTCGGGCTGTTCGCGCTGCTGGCGGGGCTGTCGGTGGTGCTGTTCACGCTGCTGGCCGATGCGGCGGAATCGATCTTCCGCGCCATGTACGGCGGCTGGCGCTTCTGGCCGCTGCTGTGGACGCCGGCACTGACGGCGGGGGTGGTGTGGGCGACGATGCGCTTCGCGCCGGGCGCGGGCGGCTCGGGGCCGCCGCAGGCGCTGGCGGCGCTCGACCCGCGGCTGGACGCGCCGTCGCGCTCGGCGCTGGTGTCGCTGAAGATTTCGCTGGCCAAGGTGCTGGCCGTGACGGGCGGGCTGCTGGCGGGGCTGTCGATTGGCCGGCAAGGCCCGTCGGTGCAGATTGCCGCGGGTGTGATGTATGCGGCGCGGCGCTTTCTGTCGCCGCGCTCAGGCATCAGTGCGCGCGAATTGCTGGTGGCGGGCAGCGCGGCGGGCATCGCGGCGGCGTTCAACACGCCGCTGGGCGGCATCGTGTTCGCCATCGAGGAGCTGTCGCGCCGGCTGGAGACGCGCTCGTCCGGCCTGATGCTGGCCGCCATCGTGATGGCCGGCCTGGTGGCGGTGGCGGCGTTTGGCAACCTGTCGTACTTCGGGCGCATCCGCATCGAGCATGTGGGCTGGGGTGTGCTGCTGCCCGGCGTGGCGCTGGCCGTGGCCTGCGGGCTGCTGGGCGGGCTGTTCGCGCGGCTGCTGATCGTGTCGCTGTTTGGCGGCGGCGACCGCTTCAGCGCCTTTCGGCGCCAGCACCCGATCCGCTTTGCCGCCGCCTGCGGGCTGGCGGTGGCGGTGATCGGCATCCTGACGCAGGCCAGCGCCGTGGGCGGCGGCAACGTGCACACGCGCACCCTGCTGGGCGGCGCGACGCCGGACTTTCCGCTGCTGTGGACGCTGCTGAAATTCGTCGCCACCTGGCTGTCGGCCTGGTCGGGCGTGCCCGGCGGGCTGTTCACGCCCAGCCTGTCGATCGGCGCCAGCCTGGGGCACGACGTGGCGACGCTGCTGTCACCCGAGCACGCCACGGTGCTGATCGCGCTGGGCATGGCCGGCTTTCTGGCGGCGATGACGCAGACGCCCATCACCGCCATGATCATCGTGATGGAGATGGTCGACGGCTACGCCATGGTGCTGGGGCTGATGTCGTGCGCGCTGCTGGCCAGCCTGGTGTCGCGCATGGTCAGCCGGCCGCTGTACGCCACCATTGCCGATCAGCTGGTGGCGCGCCTCGCACCTGACGCTAAGGCGAAGACGCCCGAGCAGCAGATGGCCGAGCCGCCGGCACCACCTGCGCCCAGCCCGCCAGCAGCCACAGCAGCGCCAGCGCCGATGTCGCCACCAGCACCGCCTGCGGACCCCCGGCCTTGACCAGCCAGCCGCCCAGCGCGCCGCCGGCAAACAGGCCCAGCGACTGCAGCGTGTTGTAGACGCCCAGCGCGGCGCCGCGCGCGTGGGCGGGCGCCAGGCGCGAGATCAGGCTGGGCTGCGTGGCTTCCAGCAAATTGAAGGCGATGAAAAAGAAGAACATCAGCGCGCCCAGCGTCCACAGCCCCGGCGCGCGCGGCGCCAGCAGCAGCAGGGCCAGCTGCACCACGAACAACAGCGCGATGCCGATGCGCAGCACCGCGCGCAACTGCCCGCGCCGCTCGGCCGCGAACAGGCCGCCCAGCATGAAGAAAGAGGCCAGCACCGCTGGCAGATACACGTGCCAGTGCTGCGATTTTTGTAGCCCCGCCTGCACCAGCAGCCCCGGCACCACCACCCACATCGCCATCTGCACCGTGTGCAGCACGAACACGCCCAGGTCCAGCCGCCACAGGTTGGGGTGCAGCCACACGTCGGCCAGCCGGCCGCGCGGCGCGTCGGCTTGGCTAGCAGGCTCAGCCGGCGTCCACCACAGCACCACGGCGATACCGGCCAGCGCCAGCGCGGCGGTGATCCAGAACAGGCCGGTCAGGCCAATCGCCCCCGCCAGCGGCGGCGCCGCCACCAGCGACAGCGCGAACATCGCCGCGATGCTGATGCCCACCAGCGCCATGCCCTTGGTTCGCACCTCGTCGCGCGTCAGGTCGGCCAGCAGCGCCGTGACGGCGGCAGACACCGCGCCCGCGCCCTGGATTGCGCGGCCGACAACCAGCATCTGCACGCTGCCCGCCAGCGCCGCCACCATGCTACCCAGCGCAAACACGACGAGGCCGATCACGATGATCTTCTTGCGCCCCACGCGGTCAGAAGCCAACCCCAGCGGCACCTGCATCACCGCCTGCGTCAGCCCGTAGATGCCCATCGCCAGCCCGACCAGCGCCGGGTCGTGGCCGCCGGGCAGGCGCGCGGCCTCCAGCGCGAACACCGGCAGCACCAGGAACAAGCCCAGCATGCGCAGCGCGAAGATGCCCGCCAGCGACAGGCTGGCGCGGCGCTCGTCGGGCGTCATTCGGTGGGCGGCCGGGGGAGAGAGCGGGGCAGGCGCGGACATCGAGGCAGGCAGTGGTTCGGCGACGGATCACGCCGGCAACCGCGCATTGTCGGTGATTCGCCTCGGGCGCAGGCGCGCGCGGGCCGGGCTGGGGCCGGCGCGTGTTACAAACACCGGTGACTCATTGCCAAAGGTGACCCCCATGACCCTTCGTCCGCTCTACGCCGCCCTGATGATGCTGGCCGCCGGCCCGGCGCTGGCCCAGCTCAGCATTCCGCCCAACCTGCGCAGCGGCGAGCAGGTGTACCGCCAGGTCTGCGTGGCCTGCCACGAAACGGGGGTGGCGCATGCGCCCAAGTTCAAGGACGCCCAGGCCTGGGCGCCGCTGATCAAGGAAGGCCAGGCGGTGCTGACCGGCCACGCCTGGGTGGGCGTGCGCGCCATGCCGGCGCAAGGCGGCGACCCGAAGCTGACGCTGGTGGAGTTTTCGCGCGCCGTGGCCTACATGGCCAGCCAGGCGGGCGGCGACTGGAAGGACCCCGACGTCGCGATGATGCGCCGCATCATCGGCGAAGCCGAAAAGCGCATCGACCATTCCATCGCCGAATCGCGCAAGATGAAGCAGCACCTGCAGCAGCTGACGCGCGGCAAGGCGCCGCGCTGACCCGCGCGACGCACGCCGGACGCGCTCAGTCGTCGGCCGTCATGCCGACCAGCGTCGGCTCGTGCACCATCGACGGGTTGCCCAGCACGGCGTGCAGGCGCACGTTGTCCAGCTGGCCGTCCCAGCGCGACACCACCACGGTGGCGACCGCGTTGCCGATGAAGTTGGTCAGCGCGCGGCATTCGCTCATGAAGCGGTCGATGCCCAGGATCAGCGTCATGCCGGCCACCGGCACCTCGGGCACCACCGCCAGCGTGGCCGCCAGCGTGATGAAGCCGGCGCCGGTCACACCCGCCGCGCCCTTGGAGCTGAGCATGGCCACCAGCAGCAGCAGGATCTGCTGCTGCAGCGACAGGTTGATGTCCAGCGCCTGCGCGATGAACAGCGCCGCCAGCGTCATGTAGATGTTGGTGCCGTCCAGGTTGAACGAGTAGCCCATCGGAATCACCAGCCCCACCACCGGCTTGCCGCAGCCGGCCGCCTCCATCTTGTGCATCAGGTTGGGCAGCGCCGATTCGCTGCTGCTGGTGCCCAGCACCAGCAGCAGTTCGTCCTTGATGTAGCGGATCAGCCTGAGGATGGAAAAGCCGTTGAAGTACGCCACCAGCCCCAGCACCACCAGCACGAACAGCAGCGACGTGATGTAGAACGTGCCCACCAGCATGGCCAGGTTGCCGATCGACTTGATGCCGTACTTGCCGATGGTGAAGGCCATGGCACCAAACGCGCCGATCGGGGCGAACTTCATCAAGATCGCCACCAGTTTGAACACCGGCACCGCCAGCGTGCTCAGAAAGTCGAACACCGGCCGCCCGCGGTCGCCCACCGCCGCCAGCGCAATGCCAAACAGGATGGCCACGAACAGCACCTGCAGGATGTCGCCCCCCACCAGCGGGCTGACCAGCGTCTCGGGGATCACGTTCAGCAGAAAGCCCGTCAGCGTCGAGTCGTGCGCCTTGCTGACGTAGGTGCTGACCTTCGACGCGTCCAGCGACTTCGGGTCGATGTGCATGCCGGCGCCCGGCTGCAGCGTGTTGGCCACGATCATGCCCACCACCAGCGCCAGCGTGGAGAAGGTCAGGAAGTAGATCATCGCCTTGCCGGCCACGCGGCCGACGGCGCGCATGTTGCTCATGCCGGCGATGCCGGTGACCACGGTCAGGAAGATCACCGGCGCGATGATCATCTTCACCAGCTTGATGAAGGCGTCGCCCAGCGGCTTCATCTGCTCGCCCAGGCTGGGCCAGAACATGCCCAGCAGGATGCCCAGCACGATGGCGATGATGACCTGGACGTACAGGATCTTGTACCAGGGCGTATGGCGCGGCGCGTGTGTATGCGATTCGATTTCTTCGGCGGTCAGCATGGGGTGTCTCTCTCTGTGAGGCACCCCGCCCGCCCACGACGAGCGCGCCGGTGCCGGGTCAGAAATGTAGTCCTGCGCCTACACAAAATCGATACGTAGTTGAACGTATACCGGGATCCGTCCGTCCGCATCGACGCGAACATGACTCCTATTTTGATAGCTATATGTGTAATCCAATAAAGCGCTGGCGCGTCTTTTTATGGGATTACTTTTTGATCGCCCCACGGTTGACCCCGAGGCTTGCCGCGTTGCGCGGGCAACCTGCGCAACGGCCAACAGGTTCTGCTATGTTGCCCGCATGCGACCCTCGAACCTGCCCGCTGCACCACTGCACAGACCTGGCCTGAGCAAGGCCGCGCGCTGGCGCCTTGGCGTGGCGGCTGCGGTCGCCTGGGCGCTCACCCACGCCGCCACGGCGCAGGATTTGCCACGCCAGGGTGGGAGCCTTCGACCCGCGCTGACGTTGCAAGACGCGCTGCGCACGGTGCCCGAGCACATGGCCGGCTATCGTCGGCACGTTTTTTATCTGCCTGAGCGCGCCGATGAGAACCAGCTGCAGGTCGAGCTGTTCGGCGGCATGGTGGTCGAATGGGACAACTGCAACGCGCCGGTGCTGCAAGGTGAAGTCGAACAGCACAGCCTGCGCGGCGTCGGCCATACCTATTGGGTGTTCAAGAGCGACGGCCGGATCATCCGGACCGCCATGGGCTGCTGGCCAATCCCCGATCACGGACAGACGTTTGCGGCCATTGCTTCGCCGCGGCTGGATTACAACAGCCGCCTGCCAGTGGTCGCCTTCGTGCCGGAAGCCATGACGCTGCGCTACCGCGTCCTGACGCTCGGGCCGCTGCAGACCGTGCCTGAACGCTGACAGCCGCGCCCGGCGGTGCGTGGCGCGGATCACGCGACCGCCCCTTGCACTGGCGCGGATCGCCGCCAGCTTCGATAATGGCCGGTTGCCCCGGACATCCCGGGGCCGCGCCGTTTCATGACCGATCTTTCCAAGCCTCCCGTGCCTTTCGATGCCGACGCCGGCACCCCGCTGGCCGCTGCGCTGCGCGCGCAGCGCCTGTCGGTGCGTGGCGCCCGCACGCACAACCTGAAGAACATCGACCTCGACATCCCCAAGCACCAGCTGGTGGTGGTGACGGGGCTGTCGGGGTCGGGCAAGTCGTCGCTGGCGTTCGACACGCTGTATGCCGAGGGGCAGCGGCGCTACGTCGAAAGCCTGTCGGCCTATGCGCGGCAGTTTCTGCAGTTGATGGACAAGCCCGACGTGGACCTGATCGAAGGCCTGTCGCCCGCCATCGCCATCGAGCAGAAGGCGACCAGCCACAACCCGCGCTCCACCGTGGGCACGGTGACCGAGATCCACGACTACCTGCGCCTGCTGTTCGCGCGCGCCGGCACGCCGTATTGCCCCGACCACGACCTGCCGCTGACGGTGCAGACCGTGAGCCAGATGGTCGACGCGGTGCTGGCGCTGCCGGAGGACACCAAAGTGATGATCCTGGCCCCGGTGGCGCGCGACCGCAAGGGCGAATTCAGCGAGCTGTTCGAGCAGATGCAGGCGCAGGGCTACGTGCGTTTTCGCGTCGGCGGCCAGGTGCTGGCGGTGGAAGATCTGCCGCAGTTGAAGAAGGCCGAAAAGCACGACATCGACGTCGTCGTCGACCGCCTGAAGGTGCGGGCCAGCACCGACGGCCCCCGAGGGGCTTCGCCCCGTCCCCCCGAGGGGGTGAAAGGCGCTCTTGGGAGCGGACCGGCGAGCGCCTTGAAGTCGCGCCTGGCCGACAGCCTGGAAGCCGCGCTGCGCCTGACCGACGGGCGCGCCATCGTGCTGGAAATGGACACCGGGCGCGAACACCTGTTCAACAGCAAGTTTGCCTGCCCGGCGTGCGGCTATTCGATTGCCGAACTGGAGCCGCGCCTGTTCTCGTTCAACGCGCCGGCCGGCGCCTGCCCGACTTGCGACGGGCTGGGCACCACCGAGGTGTTCGACGCCGAGCGCGTGGTGGCCTTCCCCAGCCTGAGCCTGGCCAGCGGCGCCATCAAGGGCTGGGACCGGCGCAATGGCTATTACTTCTCGCTGATCGAGTCGCTGGCGCGGCACTACGGCTTCGACGTCGACACGCCGTTCGAAGACTTGCCCGAAGCCGTGCGCCAGGTGGTGCTGCACGGTTCGGGCGTCGAGGACATTGCCTTCAGCTACACCATGGAGAGCGGCAACTTCGCGGGCAAGAAGGTCAAGAAGAAGCACCCGTTCGAAGGCATCCTGCCCAACATGGCGCGGCGTTACCGCGAGACCGATTCGCCCATCGTGCGCGAAGAGCTGGCACGCTACCGCGGCACGCAGCCCTGCCCCGACTGCGGCGGCACGCGCCTGCGCCGCGAGTCGCGCCACGTGTACGTGGGCGACGGCGAGCAGCGCCGCGCCATCTACCAGATCAGCCACGTGACGCTGGGCGAGGCCAAGCAGTATTTCGACGCCCTGCAACTGCACGGCGCCAAGGCCGAGATCGCCGACAAGGTGGTGCGCGAGATCGGCAACCGGCTGAAATTCCTCAACGACGTGGGGCTGAACTACCTGAGCCTGGACCGCAGCGCCGAGACGCTGTCGGGCGGCGAGGCGCAGCGCATCCGCCTGGCCAGCCAGATCGGCAGCGGCCTGACGGGCGTGATGTACGTGCTGGACGAGCCCAGCATCGGCCTGCACCAGCGCGACAACGACCGCCTGATCGGCACGCTGCAGCACCTGCGCGACCTGGGCAACAGCGTGCTGGTGGTCGAGCACGACGAGGACATGATGCGCGCGGCCGACCACATCATCGACATGGGCCCCGGCGCCGGCGTGCACGGCGGGCGGGTGATGGCGCAGGGCAACTTTGCGCAGGTGGCGGCCGCGCCCGCGTCGGTGACGGGCCAGTTCCTGCGTGGCGAGCGGCGCATCGACGTGCCGGCGCGGCGCGCACCCAGCTATGCCATTGATAGCGCATCACGCGCTTCCAGCCAGCGCGAGCGGCCCAAAACATCGAAGAACGAGGCGCCCGAGGGCGCGCTGCGCATCGTCGGCGCGCACGGGCACAACCTGCGCGACGTGACGGTGGACATTCCGGTCGGCCTGTTCACCTGCGTGACGGGCGTGTCGGGTTCGGGCAAGAGCACGCTGGTCAACGACACCTTGTACGCGGCGGCGGCGCAGGCCATTCACCGCGCCCACGCCGAGCCGGCGCCGCACGAGGCCATCGTGGGGCTGGACCAGTTCGACAAGGTGATCGCCGTCGACCAGTCGCCCATCGGCCGCACGCCGCGCAGCAACCCGGCCACCTACACCGGCCTGTTCACGCCCATCCGCGAGCTGATGGCCGAGACGGCGACGGCGCGCGAGCGCGGCTACGGCCCGGGCCGGTTCAGCTTCAACGTGCCGCAGTCCAGCGGCGGCGGGCGCTGCGAAGCCTGCCAGGGCGAAGGCGTGGTGAAGGTCGAGATGCACTTTCTGCCCGACGTGTACGTGCCGTGCGACGTCTGCCACGGCCAGCGCTACAACCGCGAAACGCTGGAAGTGCAGTGGAAGGGCCGCCACATCGCGCAGATCCTGGACATGACGGTGGAAGAGGCGCACGCCTTCTTCCGCGATCAGCCCAACCTTGCGCGCCGCCTGCAGACGCTGCTGGACGTGGGCCTGAGCTACATCCAGCTCGGCCAGAGCGCGACCACGCTGTCGGGCGGCGAAGCGCAGCGCGTCAAGCTGGCGCACGAGCTGTCGCGCCGCGACACCGGGCGCACGCTCTACATCCTGGACGAGCCTACCACCGGGCTGCACTTTGCCGACATCGAACTGCTGCTGAAGGTGCTGCACCAGTTGCGCGACGCGGGCAACACCATCGTCGTCATCGAGCACAACCTGGACGTCATTAAGACCGCCGACTGGCTGATCGACATGGGGCCGGAGGGCGGCGATGGCGGCGGCACCGTGGTGGCGCAAGGCACGCCGGAAGACGTGGCCGCGTCGCCCAAAAGCCACACCGGGCGCTACCTGCAGCGCGCGCTGGAAGCGGCCCGCGGCTGAAGCGGGCGCTCACATGGGCGCCCGCGCGGGTCGGTGCGGCTGCGCGTGAAGATCAGGCCCCGTTGCCGCCCGGCCGGCCGCGCGGCGGGCTGCCCAGTTCGCCCATGCCCTGCTGCGGATAACCGTAGCCCCTGAAGCCGTTGAAGCCGCCGCGGTAGCCACGGTAACCGGGCGCGTCGCCCAGCTCGCCCGAGCCGCGCCCCCACAGGCCGTCGCTGCCGTAGCGGCCGCCACGCTGACCCTGGTAGCGGTCGAGCTGGTAGCGGTCCCACGGCTGGCGCTGCATCTGGCGCTGCTGCTCGCGCTGCAGGCGGCGGCGTTCGCGGTCGGACAGCTGCACGGGCTGCATGGCCCAAGGGGTCAGCCCGCGGTCGGGCGCTGGCTGGGCCGCCACCGGGCGGGCCAGGCCGCTCAGGCCCCAGCCCAGGGCGCCGGCCACCAGCACGGCCGCCGCACGGGCGGCGGCAGCGCGGGGCAATGAAACAGAGCGTGTCATGGTGGTCTCCTTGGACAACATGGCTGACAGATGGTGGGGCAACGCCGCGGATCAAGCCGGCGAGGGGCGCGCTGCCCGATCTTTACCCATCGTCAACGTTCGGGATACGTGCAGCGTAGACGGGCCAGCGGCCACCGGCTGTAGGCGATCCGGCCCAGGCGGTGTCGGAACGGCCGGGCGGCGCCGTGCCCTGGCTCGTGAAAAATATCAATTTGATAGCATCATCCGGCGTCCTGACAGCGCACAAGGCACTTTTCATGCCCTAAAAAGCCGCCGGCACGCCGCCGCGCGACTGCCGAAGTCGTCCGACGTGGCGCGCGGCCGGGCGCGGGCACAATCACCCGCAGTCACACGCCGACACGCCCCTTTGAGGAGATTTTCGCCATGTCCCCACGCCGTTTTTCCTTCACCGCCCTGGCCGCCGCCGCCTTGCTGGCCGCCGGTTGCGCCAGCACCACCAGCGGCAGCGTCGCCACCGATGGCCGTGGCCGCTCGCAATTGCTGCTGGTGTCGCAGGAGCAGGTGGTGCAGCAGTCGCTGCAGTATTACGACCAGCAGAACCAGAAGGCGCGCGCCCAGGGCAAGCTGGTGACCAGCGGCGCCGAATGGAGCCGGGTCAACGCCGTGATGCAGCGCCTGGTGCCGCAGGTGGCCGCGTTCCGCCCCGACGCCGCGCGCTGGCCGTGGCAGCTGGTGCTGATCGACGAAGACACCATCAACGCCCACGTCATGGCGGGCGGCAAGATCACCTTCTACACCGGCATCCTGCGCAAGCTGCGGCTGACCGACGACGAGATCGCCGCCATCATGGGCCACGAGATGGCGCATGCGTTGCGCGAGCACACGCGCGAGAAGATGTCGCAAAGCGCCGCCGGCGACGTGGCGCTGGCCCTCGGCGGCGCGCTGCTGGGCGTGGGCGAAGGCGCGGTGCAGCTGGCCGGGCTGGGCAAGCAGCTGGCGCTGGACCTGCCGTTTTCGCGCAACATGGAAAGCGAAGCCGACCTGTACGGGCTGGAGCTGGCCGCGCGCGCCGGCTACGACCCGCGCGCCGCCATCACGCTGTGGGAAAAGATGGCGCAGGCCGGCGGCAGCGGCGGCCCGAGCTTCCTGTCCACCCACCCCAACGCCGGCAACCGCATGGCCGCGCTGCAGGCCGCCATGCCGCGCGTGATGCCGATCTACGAACAGGCGCGGGCGCGGCGCTGAGGGGCGCAGTCGGCTACCGAAACGCACCAAAACCGAATACCGGACGCAGAGGACGCAAAGGATTCGCAGAGGACGCAAAAGGAACAGCCAGAAGAAATTTTTGGTTTTTTTTGCGTCCTCTGCGGCATCTTTGCGTCCTCTCCGTCCGGCTGTTTTTCAGGCCGAATTCAGCTCTTGCGCTGATCCAGCAAGCGCACGTAGCTATGTTTACCATAGCATTCATCCTTGCATAAGCATCTGACGAATTTTTCTTAAGGCGGGCGGGCGGGCGCGGCGAAAATATCAGGCTTTGCTTATCTGGCAGCGGCCATGCGGCGTTCGATCAAGATTCTTCTTCTGTGGCTGGGCGGCCTGCTGCTGGCGGCGCCTGGCTGGGCCGCGCCGCCGCTGGTGTCGCCGGCCGAACTGCAGGCGCTGCGCGCCGCCGGGCAGGTGCGCATCATCGACACCCGCGAGGAAGCGGCCTACGCCCTGCAGCACGTGCCGGACGCGGTGTCGGCGCCCTACGGCCGCTGGCGCGGGCCGGCCACCAACCCCGGGCTGGTGCCGCCGCTGCCCGAACTGACGGCGCTGGTGCAGTCGCTGGGGCTGACGCCGGAGCAGCGCACCGTGCTGGTCTACACCGGCACCGATTCGAGCGACTTTGCCACCGCCGCGCGCGCCTACTGGACGCTCAAGAGCCTGGGCGTGCGCGAGCTGTCGATCCTGAACGGCGGGCTGAACGCGTGGCGCGCGGCGGGGCTGCCGGTCAGCAACCAGCCGGCCGTGGCGCCGCGCAGCGCCTGGCAACCGCGCTTCAACCCGCAGTGGCTGGCCACGCGCTCAGAAGTGCGGCAGCTGCTGGGCAACGGCCAGGCGGTGCTGGTCGATTCGAGGCCGGCGCCGTTCTTTCAGGGCAAGGTCGGGCACGACGCGGCCAAGGCGCGCGGCACGCTGCCGGGCGCCGTCAACCTGGACAGCGACCTCTACTTCGAACTGGGCAGCGCCGTGCTGCTCGACAAGGCGAGCTTGGCCGCCGAGGCCGACGCCGCCCACGCCGCGCCCGGCCAGACAGTGGTGACCTTCTGCAACGCCGGACACTGGAGCGCCACCGACTGGTTCGTGCGCTCCGAGCTGCTGGGCGAAAAGAACGTCAAGCTCTACCCCGGCTCCATCATCGACTGGAGCCAGGCGCCCGAGCCGCTGCCCATGGCCAACGAGCCGCCCCGGCTGGACAAGCTGCGCCACATGCTGGCGACCTGGGCGCAACGCAATCTCACCTTCAAGACGCCATGAACACGCTGGCCGATTCCCCCCTGACCGTGGCGGCGGCACGCACGCGGCGCGTGTGGTCCAAGCGCTGGCCGATCGCGGTGGCGGTGCTGGCGCTGTTCGGCTGGCTGCTGTGGACGGTGTCGGCGCGCCAGGCGCTGCTGCTGCTGGTGGGCGTGGGGCTGGGCTGGGCGCTGGCGGCGGCGCGCTTCGGCTTCACCACCGGCTGGCGCCACCTGATCGAGCAGAAAGACCCGTCGGGCGTGTACGGTCAGATCCTGCTGCTGGCGGTGCTGGCGGCGCTGTCGATGCCGCTGCTGGCGCACTTCCCCGAGACGCAGGCGGCGCTCGGGCCGCCCTCGGTCAGCCTGCTGGTGGGCGCTTTCGTGTTCGGGCTGGCGATGCAGATCTCGGACGGCTGCGGCTCGGGCACGCTGTACAAGGCGGGGCTGGGCGTGCCGCTGAACATGGCCATCCTGCCGCTGTTCGCGCTGGGCAGCTTTGCCGGGTCGGTGCACCTGAACGGCTGGCTGGCGCTGGGCGCGCTGCAGCCGGTGGGCCTGGTGCAGCAATGGGGCGCGGGCACCGCGCTGGTGGCCACGCTGGCGGCGCTGGCCGTGGTGGCCGTGGGCGTCGGCCGGTGGAGCGGCCAGCGCTTCAGTTTCAGGAGCATGCCGCGGCGCTGGGTCTGGGGCGCGCTGGCCATGGCCGTGTTTGCGGCGCTCAACCTGCTGATTGCCGGGCAGCCGTGGGGCGTGGTGTACGGCTTTGGCCTGTGGGGTGCCAAGGCGGCCACGGCGCTGGGCCTGTTCGACCCCGCCGCCAACGCCTTCTGGTCCGACCCCGGCCACGCCGAGCGCCTGCACCAGACGCTGCTGCTGGACGTGACCAGCATCACCAACATCGGCATTCTGGCCGGCGCGCTGTGGGTAGCGCCCAAGCGCCCGCAGGACGCGCGGCCGCTGACCGGCGCGCAGTGGGCGGTCGGGCTGCTGGCCGGCTTCGTGCTGGGCTACAGCTCGCGCCTGGCCTTTGGCTGCAACGTGGGCGCCATGGTCAGCGGCATCAGCACCGGCAGCCTGCACGGCTGGATCTGGGTGCCGATGGCCTTCATGGGCACCCTGATCGGCGTGCGCGTGCGCCGCCGGCTGGACTTTTAAAGGAGGCGCGCCATGCTGTCGATCACCGCACTGCGCCGCTGGATCTTCTGGATCGGGCTGTTCGCCTTCATCGCCTGGGACTACCGCGCCTCGGCCCCGGTCAACCTGCGGCTGGAGCCGCCCCTCATCGCCGCCGGCTCGGGCCTGCCCGTGAGCGGCGGGCATTGCGCGCGGCCGAAGTAGCGGATCGCTACTTAAATCATAGCTGCCAGCGCCGCATCCATCAGCGCTGGTAGCCTATTTAACGCATCACTCAGCCGACGGTCAGTTCGCCTTGATGTTGCGTTCTTTCACGATGGCCGACCACTTGGCGTCTTCCTTCTTCATGAAGGTGGTCAGCTCGGCACGCGTGGTGGGCTGCGGCGTCAGGCCGTGGGCTTCGAGTGCCTTCTTCACTTCGGGGTCGTTCAGCACCTTGACGATCTCGACGTTCCAGCGGTCGAGGATCGGCGCCGGCGTCTTGCCGGGCGCGACGAAGGCGTACCAGTTGAGCGCCTCGAAGCCGGGGTAGCCCGACTCGGCCACCGTGGGAATGTTCGGCAGGTAGGCCGGGCGCTTCGGGCCCGTGGTGGCCAGCGGAATCAGCTTGCCGGCCTCGACGTGCGGCATGGCGGTGGGCGGCGCGGCAAAGTAGGACGCGATGCGCTCGCCCAGCAAATCCTGCAGCGCCGGCGCGCCGCCCTTGTAGGGCACGTGCACCATGTCGATCTTGGCCTGCTGGTTGAACAGCTCGCCCGCCAGGTGCGAGGCCGAACCGGCGCCGGTGGAGGCAAATTCGACCTTGGCGCCTGGCTTCTTGGACAGCGCGACGAACTCGGCCAGCGTCTTGGCGCCCACACCCTTGTGCACCACCAGCACGTTCGGGAAGTTGACGCCGCCCGAGACCGGCGCCAGGTCCTTGAACGGGTCGTAGCCCACTTTCATCAGGTGCGGCGCGATGGTCAGCGGACCGATGGAGCCGAACAGCAACAGCGAGCCATCGGCCGGCCCCTTGGCGGTGAACTGGTGCGCGATGTTGCCGCCGGCGCCGCCCTTGTTGTCGACCACCACGGTCTGGCCCACGTTCTCGCCCAGCTTCTTGGCGATCAGGCGCGCCGCGGCGTCGGCCGCGCCGCCGGCGGCAAAGCCGACCACCATCGTGACCGGCTTCTTGGGCGGAAAGTCCTGCGCCTGCACCAGGCCAGCGGCCAGTGCGGCGCAGGCCAGGGCAGTGGCGCTGCGGATCAGTTGTCGCTTGTTCATGGGGGAAGTCTCCTTGAGGTGGAATTCAATCGGCGCCCAGCCCGATCGGGTTGGGTTGGCGTTTTTCGACCGCGTGGCGCAGCAGCGCCGCGCTGCGGAAGAAGCCGTGGGCAAACTTGCTGTAGGGCATCAGCGCAAACAGCGCCATCACCGCGCCCAAGTGCAGGCACAGCATCAGCCCCATGGCGGCGCTGCCGCGCGCCCACCACAGCAGCAGGCCGCTCAGGGCGATCAGGAACAGCAGCGCGATGAAGCCGCGGTCCATCGGCCGCTGGGCGGTGTCGCCCTGCAGCGGGTCCCGCCGCAGGTTCAGGCGCCACAGGCCCACGGTGCCAATCACCATGCTGACGCCACCGACGGCGCCGAGCAGCTTGGGCAGCGACGGGAAGTTGTACGGCGCCGCCCAGCCGAACAGGTAGTGGTAGACCGTCGCCAGGCTGGTGGCCGCAAAGCACAGCAGAAAGCCGTAGAAGGTGAAGTGGTGCATGCGGCGGCGGCGCAGGGTGTAGGCGTCGTCCTCGTCGTGGCAGCCGTCGCCGTGGCCGCCGTCCAGGTACTTCAGGCGCAGCACGTCGTGCGCGGCCTCGGCGGCGGCGTCGCCACTGGCGGGTGCGCCGCTGGTGGCGGGATTCACCTCGCGCAGAAAGCGCCGCACGCCCAGCGTGAGCGCCAGCACCGCGAACAGAAACACCGGCGCGAACAGGCCGACCAGCAGGTTGTGCGGAAAGATGGCGTAAAAGTCAGCCCCCTGCGCCGCGCCCCAGATCGGCCCCTTGAGCAGCACCGCCAGCACCAGGAACAGCGCCAGCCCCAAAGCCAGCGCCACCGACAGCGCCAGGCCGTTGCGCTGGTACAGCGCGCCCAGCGCTGGCGGCCAGGCGTAGTCGGCATAGGTCTGCCCGCGCACCGTGGCCATGGCGCGCGGCACGTTGACGGCAAATTCGTGCGGCGGCGCGTACTGGCAGGCGTGCAGGCAGGCGCCGCAGTTGTGGCACAGGTTGGCCAGAAAGTGCACGTCAGCCTTGCCGAATTCCAGCCGCCGCGTCATGGCCGGGAACACGGCGCAAAAGCCTTCGCAATAGCGGCAGGCGTTGCAGATGGTCATCTGGCGCGCGACCTCGGCTTCAGGCGCGGTCAGCACCACTTCGCCGTTGGCCAGCGCGCGCGCGTCGCGTGTCAGGGCTTCAAGCGAGGCCATGCAATGCTCCTTGATTCATAGCTGCCCGCGCCGCATTGACGCCGGCAATGCGGCCAAACGCCGTGCCAATCGACATGCCGACGCCGGCGGTGTAGCCCTTGCCCAGCACGTTGCCGGCCATCATCTCGCCGGCGACGAACAGGTTGTCGCTGGGCTGGTCGTTGAAACGCACGGCCGCCGTGTCGTCGGTGTGCAGGCCGAGGTAGGTGAAGGTCACGCCCGGCCGCACGGCGTAGGCGTAGAAGGGCGCCGTGTCGATGGGGCGCGCCCAGTGCGTCTTGGCGGGCGTCACGCCTTCGGTGTGGCAGTCGTCCAGCGCCGTGTGGTCGAAGCTGCCGGGCACGCAGGCGGCGTTGTAGCTGTTCAGCGTGTGCATGAAGGTGGCTTCATCCAATTCGAGCTTTCGCGCCAGCTCGGGCAGGCTGTTCGCCACCACGCCCGGAAACACCGGCGGCATGAAGCGGCCGATGGCCTTGGCGTCGATGATCGACCAGGCGATCTGACCCGGCTGCTGCGCCACCAGGCGGCCCCAGATGGCGTAGCGCTTGGGCCAGAAGTCCTCGCCCTCGTCGTAGAAGCGCCGGGCTTCGCGGTTGACCACCACGCCCAGCGACACACAGTCGATGCGGGTGCAGATGCCGCCGTCGTACAGCGGCGCGCGCGCGTCGATGGCCACCATGTGCGCCTGCGTCGCATCGCCAATGCGGTCGGCGCCGTGGTCATCCAGCAGGTGCTTCAGCAGCACGCCCTGGTTGAAGCGCGTGCCGCGGATCAGGAAGTTGTCGGCCGGCCACTCGCCGCGCTCGTTGCGGCCCCAGGCTTCGCGCAGCCAGTCGCGGTTGGATTCGAAGCCGCCGGCGGCCAGCACGCAGGTTCTGGCGGTGATGCGCTCGCCCTTGACGTGCGCGGCCACGAAGCGGCCGTCCTCGATCTCGATGCGATCCACCGGCGCCTCGTAGCGAATCTGCACGCCCAGCTTTTCGGCGCTGCGGTAATAGGCATTGACCAGCGCCTTGCCGCCACCCATGAAGAAGGCGTTGGTACGCGCCACGTGCAGCGCGCCCGACAGCGGCGGCTGAAAGTGCACGCCATGGCTTCGCATCCAGTCGCGGCAACTGCTGGACGCGCGAATCACCAGCCGTGCCAGGTGTTCGTTGGTCTGGCCGCCCGTGACTTTCAGCAGGTCTTGCCAATACTCTTCCTCAGGGTAGGCCTCGACCAGCACGTCCTGTGGCGCGTCGTGCATGCAGCGCAGGTTGCGCGTGTGGCCCGAGTTGCCGCCGCGCCATTCGCGCGGCGCGGCTTCCAGCAGCAGCACACTGGCGCCGGCCTCGCGCGCCATCAGCGCGGCGCACAGCGCGGCGTTGCCGCCGCCGATGACAAGCACATCGACCACGTTGTCTCCTGGGTTTTTGTTGGATGGCGCGATGGTAGACAGCGCGCGCCCGCGCGGCAAGGCGTCGCCGGACAACGGGCCTTCAGTTTTTGTGAAGGCTGGCGCCAGCCCAGCGGTCGTCACGCACCAGCGCGCGCGCCACGTCGGCCAGCACCACGCGCGCGGCGAGGGCCGCGGGCGAGAGTTCGTCGTCCGACAGGCTGGCCAGCAGGTTGCGGCGGGCCGTCAGCGCATCGGCCAGCAGCACGCTGCGCACCGCGCCAGCGGGCAGACGCGCCGTGGCGGCGCCGGGCTGGATGGTGGCGCCGAGACCCGCGCGCACCGCGTCCATCAGCAGCGTGAGGCCGTCGACCTCAGCCTGCACGCGCGGCGTGATGCGCTGGCGCGCAAAGGCGGCATCGGTCAGTGCGCGCAGGCCGTGGCTGGGCGAGGGCAGGATCAGCGGCAGATCGCGCAACGCCTTCAGCCGCACGCGCGCGCCCGCCGGCATGCCGGGCAGATCGGGGGCGCCGATGACGTAGAGCTTTTCATCCAGCAGCGGCGTCACGCTCCAGCGCCGCCCGGCGTCGGCGCGAAACAGGATCGCCAGGTCGAGCTGGCGCGCGTTGAGCATCGTCGTCAGGTGGCCCGACAGCGCCTCGACCAGGTGCACCCGCACCGCCGGGTAGCGCGCGGCCATGGCCTGCATCAAGGGCACGCCCAGCACCGACGCGGTGGTCGACGCCAGGCCGATGCTGACGTGCCCCGACAGCCGCGCCGTCTGCGCCGCGTGCACGGCGTCGTCGGCGTGGCGCAGCGTCAGTTGCGCCTGCTGCAAAAAGGCGAGGCCCGCGTCGGTCGGCACCACGCCGGTGCTTTGGCGTTGCAGCAGGCGCGTGGCCAGTTCGCCTTCGAGCCGGCTGATCTGCTGGCTGAGCGCCGAGGTCGCCAGCCCCAGATCGAGCGCGGCACGACCCATGCTGCCGGCTTCGCAGACCTTGACGAAGTAGCGCAGCTGGCGCAGTTCCATGGCAGCCTTTTTGCTATTGATTAGATAGCTGATTGCGCATGTCAGGCAAGCGCTGCAGGCCGATTGGGCACATGTTGCTGTATCGAACGCAACCGAAAACTCCGTCATTCCCGCGCAGGCGGGAATCCATTCGACCTGTGGACATGTCCCTGGATTCCCGCCTGCGCGGGAATGACGAAGAGAAAAGCATCGCCACGCAGATGGCTTCCGGATGAATCATGAGGACATCAAGGCGCGCCGGGCGAAGCGCACCACCGTCACCCCCGCGCGCGCCTGCCGCACCGAGGGCATCACCAGCACGCAGTCGTCATACGGCGTGACGACCGGCTCGCCCTGGCCCGGGCCGTCGTGGTGGCCGATGACGGTGCCGGCGGTCGGGAACACCTCCAGCCCCGTGAAGGGCGCGGTGAAGGCAAAGCGCTCGCTGCGCGCCACCGCCGCGCCGTCCACCGTCAGCGCCCATTGGCGCGGCGCGTCGGGCTGGCGCCAGCCGGGCAGTTGCGCGTCCAGCGTGGCGGCATCGATGCAGCCCGACTGCTGCAGAAAGCGCAGGCACAGGTCCTGCGCCACGGTGCGGCTGGCCGGGTCGCCATGGAAGCCGCATTCGATCAGCAGCGAACGCGTGTCACCCGCCTCGTCGTCCGGCAGGCCAAAGCGGCCGTAGTCGCGCATGCGCACGCCGTCCTGGTGGCCGGCGTCGATGACGATGTGCTCGGGCGCGCGCAGGCGCCGCGCCAGGTCGAGGTTGCGCGGCTGCACGCCGGTCAGCAGCAGCGGCGCCGACGGCTCGTGCATCGAATGCAGGTCGAGCAGCCAGTCGGCGCGCGCGACGAAGGGCGCCAGCGCGGCCGCGCGGCGGCGTTCCAGCGTGTCGGCGGCGGCGATGCGCTCGGGCGTCCACTGGCGGTTCAGGTCCTGTTCGACAAAGCGCGCGGCATCGTGCTGCGCCGCGTCGAAGCGGTCGAACGCGGCCAGGTTGCAG
Organism: Ottowia sp. SB7-C50; assembly: GCF_033110285.1. Lineage (NCBI taxonomy): Bacteria > Pseudomonadati > Pseudomonadota > Betaproteobacteria > Burkholderiales > Comamonadaceae > Ottowia > Ottowia sp. SB7-C50. The sequence continues at coordinate 220,308 of NZ_CP136995.1, read as the reverse complement.
AACATCAGCGTCAGCGCGCCGCGCTGCGGCCGCACGCCGGCTTCAAGCAGCCCTTTCAGCGCCCAGGCACCGCAGACTTCGTTGCCGTGGATCAGCGCGCTGATCGCTACCTGCCGGCCGGGCTGGCCGCTGTCCCAGTGCCACACGCCCTCGACGCCGGTATTGCCGGCGCGCCAGGCCGCGATGTCGGGCAGGGGCAGCGCGAAGGGCAAGGCAGGCGGGCGGTTCATTGCTCGATCTTCGCGAACTGCACGATCTTCTGGTACTTGGCGACCTCGCTCTGCAGGAAGGGGCCGATGTCGACATTGGTGGCCGCCACGGTGGAGCCGCTGGCTTCCATCTTCTTGCGGAAGTCGGGCGACTTGAGCGATTCGGCCAGCGCGGTCTTGAGCTTGGCGGTCACCGCCTCAGGCAGCCTGGCCGGGCCCATCAGCACGAACCAGCTGCCGATGTCGATGCCCTTGAGCGCCTTGTGCTCGCCCAGCGCCGGAATGTCGGGCGTCGAGGGCGAGCGCCTGGCCTCGGTGGTGCCCAGCGCCACTACCTTGCCGCTCTTGATGTGCGGCAGGCCGCTGGACAGCACGAAGACGCCGTATTCCAGGTTGCCGCCCACCAGGTCGGTGGTCAGCGGCGCCACGCCGCGGTAGGGGATGTGGGTCATGAACACGCCGGCGCGTTCTTTCACCATCTCGCCCGCCAGGTGCAGCGCCGTGCCGACGCCCGAGCTGCCGTAGCTGTACTTGCCCGGCGCGGCCTTGACCTTGGCAACAAACTCGTCGAGGTTCTTCACCCCGGCCGAGGGCGAGGCCACCAGCACCATCGGTTGCGACGCAATGAGCCCGATGGGGGTGAAGTCCTTCAGGTCGTACTTGGTGGTCTTGGTGACCAGCTTGCTGATGGCGACCTCGTTGTTGGCGCCCACCAGCAGCGTGTAGCCGTCGGGCGCGGCGTGCGCCACCTTCTGCGCGCCGATGGCGCCGCCCGCGCCGCCCAGGTTCTCGATCACCACCGGCACGCCCAGTTGCTTGGTCAGCGCGTCGGCCAGCGTGCGGCCGGTCAGGTCGGTGCTGCCGCCAGCCGGATAGCCGACGACGATGGTGACGGGCTTGGTGGGGTAGGCCTGCGCCAGCGCGGCAGGCGCGGCGGCCAGCGCGGCCAGAGACAGGGCGACGGCGGTGGTGAGGTGGCGTGACACGGTGAATGATTCCTTTGCAGCGTTTTTGTACCGTGGGCCGCATTGTGCGCAAAAAAGGCCGGCGCGCGCCGACGCCAGGCCCAGGGCCGACGCGCGCACAAAGGCTGACAGCGCCGACGCTTATCGAGTCAAACAGGCCTTTAGCGCTTGCTGGTCAAGCACAGACAGCTATGATTTTTGCAGCTTACCGCGGCCGCGCGCGGTTCAGCGCGTCGCGCGTCGCCAGCGCGGCGGCGCGCGCGGCGTCGGCAAAGTCGGCGCCCTGGCCAGCGTACAGGATGGCGCGCGAGCTGTTGACGATGACCGGGCCGGTGGTGGCACCGGCGGCATCGCCGCGCCAGCCGGCCTGCACCGTGGCCACCGCATCGCCGCCCTGCGCGCCGACGCCCGGAATCAGCAGCGGCAGCGTGGGCGCCAGTTCGCGCACGCGCTCGATCTCCTGCGGGTAGGTCGCGCCCACCACCAGGCCCAGCTGGCCGTTCAGGTTCCACGGGCCTTGGGCCAGGCGCGCCACGTGTTCGTACAGCCGCGGCTGCCCTTCGACCGAGGCCAGCCGCTGGTTCTGCAAGTCGTCCCCGCCGGGGTTGGACGTGCGGCACAGCAAGAACGCGCCTTTGCCCGGGTACTGCAGGTAGGGCGCGACCGAGTCAAAGCCCATGAAGGGCGACAGCGTGACCGCGTCGGCGCCGTAGCGCTCGAAGGCCTCGCGCGCGTACTGCTCGGCGGTGCTGCCGATGTCGCCGCGCTTGGCGTCCAGAATGATCGGCACCTGGGGCGCGACCTGGCGCATGCGGGCCATCAGGCGCTCCAATTGCGGTTCGGCGCGGTGCGCGGCGAAGTAGGCGATCTGCGGCTTGAAGGCAATCGCCAGATCGGCCGTGGCCTCGACGATGCGCAGACAGAAGTCGTGGATGCCCTCCGCATCGCGCGTGATGCCGGCGGGAAAGCGGCCGGGCTCCGGGTCCAGCCCCACGCACAGCATGGAGTGGTTCAGGGCTTCGGCTTCTCGCAATTGGTTGAGGAAGGTCATGGCGGTCGATTCTAGGGCGAGCCCTAGAATGCTCTGTTGCCTTTACCCCCTTCCATCGAGACGCGCATGAGCCAGCCCAGCACCCTACCCCGCATCCCCAATTTCTCGTCCGGCCCCTGCGCCAAGCGCCCCGGCTACGACGTCGCCCAGCTCGATCTGAGCGCGCTGGGCCGCTCGCACCGCAGCAGCCTGGGCAAGAAGCTGCTGGGCGCGGCGTGCAGCGAAACGGCGCGCATCCTGGGCCTGCCCGAAGGCTACCGCGTGGGCGTGGTGCCCGCGTCGGACACCGGCGCGGTCGAGATGGCCCTGTGGTCGCTGCTGGGCGCGCGCGGCGTCGACATGCTGGCGTGGGAATCCTTCGGCAGCGGCTGGGTGACCGACGTGGTCAAGCAGCTCAAGCTGAAGGACGTGACGCGGCACGAGGCCGGCTACGGCGACCTGCCCGACCTGTCCAAGGTCAACTTCGACAACGACGTGGTCTTTACCTGGAACGGCACCACCAGCGGCGTGCGCGTGCCCAACGGCGACTGGATTCCGGCCGACCGCAAGGGCCTGACGATCTGCGACGCCACCAGCGCCGTGTTTGCCATGGAACTGCCGTGGGAGAAGCTGGACGTCATCACCTATTCGTGGCAGAAGGTGCTGGGCGGCGAAGGCGCGCACGGCATGCTGATCCTGGGCCCGCGCGCCGTGGAGCGGCTGGAAAGCTACAGCCCGCCGTGGCCGCTGCCCAAGATCTTCCGCATGACCAGCGGCGGCAAGCTGACCGAAGGCCTGTTCAAGGGCGAAACCATCAACACGCCCAGCATGCTGTGCGTGGCCGACTACCTGGACGCCCTGAAGTGGACCGACAGCCTGGGCGGCGTGAAGGCGCTCATCGCGCGCAGCACGGCCAACCTGAAGGTGATCGAAGACTTTGTCGCCGCCAACCCGTGGATTCACTTTCTGGCCAGGGCCAAGGAAACGCGGTCGAACACCAGCGTGTGCCTGACGCTCGACCTGCCGGAAGACAAGGTCAAGGCGCTCGTCAAGTTGCTGGAAAGCGAAGGCGTGGCCTACGACATCGGCGCCTACAAGGACGCGCCCGCCGGCATCCGCATCTGGTGCGGCGCCACGGTGGACACCAGCGACTTGCAGGCGCTGATGCCGTGGCTGAAATGGGCATACGAGCAGGTCAAGGCCAGCTGAAATTCCCGATTTGATAGCAAATAAGCCCGATTCGGCGCCGACCTGGCGCCGATTTCGTTCATGAACCCGCCACGGAGGAGACACCCGTGTTCAAGATCAAGACCTACAACGCCATCTCGCCCAAGGGCCTGAGCCGATTTTCACCGGGCCAGTTCGAGGTGGGCAGCGCCGTCACCGACCCCGACGCCGTGCTGCTGCGCAGCCACAAGCTGCAGGGCGAGCCGGTGCCCGACTCTCTGCTGGCGGTGGCGCGCGCCGGCGCGGGGGTCAACAACATTCCGGTGGACGACTACGGCAAGCGCGGCATCGTCGTGTTCAACACGCCGGGCGCCAACGCCAACGCGGTGAAAGAGCTGGTGCTGGCCGGCATGCTGCTGGCCACGCGCGGCGTGCTGCCGGGCATTGCGTACGCGCAGTCACTCGGGCACATGACGGATTCGGCCGCCATGCACGCGCTGCTGGAAAAGGAGAAAGCCAAGTTCGCCGGCGGCGAATTGCGCGGCAAGACGCTGGGCATCGTCGGCCTGGGCGCCATCGGCTCCATGGTGGCCGACATGGCGCTGGCGCTGGGCATGAAGGTGCTGGGGTTTGATCCGGCCCTGTCCATCGACGCCGCCTGGCGCCTGTCGAACGCCGTGCAGCGCATGGAAAACCTGCCGTCGCTGCTGGGCCGATCCGACTACGTGAGCCTGCACGTGCCCGCGCTCGACGCCACGCGCCACATGATCAACGCGCAGGCGCTGGCCGGCATCAAGACCGGCGCGGTGCTGCTCAACTTTGCGCGCGAGAGCATCGTTGACCCGGCCGCCGTGGTGGAGGCGCTGCATTCCGGCAAGCTGGGGCGCTATGTGTGCGACTTCCCGGAGCCGGGTTTTGCGCAGGAGCCGAAGATCATCGCCCTGCCCCACATCGGCGCCAGCACCGAAGAGTCGGAAGAAAACTGCGCCGTGATGGGCGCCGACCAGTTGATCGACTTTCTGGAAAACGGCCACATCAGCAACAGCGTCAATTACCCCGCCATCCGCATGGACCGCACGCCCGGCGCCACGCGCATCACCATCGCCAACGACAACGTGGCCGGCGTGCTGGGCCACGTTCTGAGCGTACTGGCCGACGCCAACGTCAACGTGCTCGACATGAGCAACCGCAGCCGCGACACGCTGGCCTACAACATCATCGACGTGGAAACTGCGCCCGCTGCGGGCGTGATCGAGGCGATTCGGGGGGTGGGGAATGTGATTCGGGTAAGGGTGGTTTGACGACTCGGTCCAGCCCAAGTGAACCGCTGCTCACGCCGATAGCAGCGACACCTTGACCGACTGCGCCTTGGCCCAGTGGACATCGATCAAGGCCGCCCAGCGCGCTTGAATTGACCGATCTCCGAGGCGCTGAAGCGGACTCGAACCCCCAACCGCTCCATCGCCTCCCGATACTTCGCCGCCGTCTGTGCGATGACCTCATCGGGCAACCTGGGCGCCGGCGCTTTCTTGCCCCAGGGCTGATCATCAACCCGTGCTTGCTCCAGCCAGTCGCGCAAAAACTGCTTATCGAAGCTGGGCGGGTTGCTCCCCTCTTGATAGCTCTCGGCGGGCCAATAGCGCGATGAGTCGGGCGTCAGCACCTCGTCCATCAGCACCAGTTGGCCCGCATCGTCCAGGCCGAACTCGAACTTGGTGTCGGCGATGATGATGCCTTTCTTGAGCGCGATGGCGGCAGCGCGCTCGTACAGGGCGATGCTCACGTCGCGGATCTTCGCGGCCAGGTCGGCGCCGATCATCTCCACCGTGCGTTCGAAGGTGATGTTCTCGTCGTGCTCGCCCACCGCGGCCTTGGCCGCCGGGGTGTAGATGGGTGCGGGCAGCTTGCCGGCGTTCTTCAGGCCCACCGGCAGCGGCACGCCGCAGACGGATTGCGATTGCTGGTATTCCTTCCAGCCGCTACCCGCCAGATAGCCGCGCACCACGGCCTCGACCGGGATGGGTTTGAGGCGCTTGACCAGCATGCTGCGACCGGCCACCTGCGCCACTTCGGCGGGCGCGACCACGCTTTCGGGCGCCTCGCCGGTCAGGTGGTTGGGCACGATGTCTTTCAACTGATCGAACCACCACAGCGCCATCTGCGTCAGCAGCGCCCCCTTGCCGGGAATCGGCTCGCCCATGATGACGTCGAACGCGCTGATGCGGTCGCTGGCGACCATCAGGATGCGGTCGTCTCCCACGGCGTAGTTGTCGCGCACCTTGCCTCGGGCGAGCAGGGGCAGGCTGGTGAGCTGGCTGGTGTGCAGGGCGGTGGTCATGGAAATGGCGGTGAATGAAAATGGAGTGGGTCAGGTTCGCACACTAGGCGCCTCAGCACGGCACGAACCGCAGTGGCGGCGCCGTCTGGGCCAGGGTGGCGAAATCGCGATCATCGTGCAGCAAGGGCAGGCCGGCCTCGATGGCGCTGGCGGCGACGATGCAATCGTGCGGGCTGCGCACGGTGTAGCCCCGCCAGCGGCAGCGCGCATAAAGCATGGCCGCCTGGCGGTGCAGTTCCAGGCTGTCTGCGGGGCTCCAAAGCGGCACGGCGTCCAGCGCGGTTTGCAGGCGAATGAAGTGGGCGGCATCGCGCGCGCCTTGCAGCAGCTCCTGGTACACCACGTCAAGCATGAACACCGGCTCCTGCCGGCGCAGCGCCAACCGCAGGCGCGCATGCGCGGGGCTGCCGGTGGCGCGAAACAGTGCCACCCAGGCAGAGGTGTCGACGATCAACCGCGCCCCTTGGGCCGCGCCGGCGTGCGCTGTTGGGCCGAATACGGCGCGGTTTGGGGCTCAGCCACCTGCCGTGCAGCCCAGTCGCCGTCGGATGCAGCGAACACCGCATTCGGGTCGTAGTCCGGGGCCAGTACAGCGCTGCCCTCCAGCGCCAGCAGGCTGGAATAGTCCGGCTGGCGCACGTAGGCGCGCAGGGCGGCCTCCACGGCGGCTTTCTTGGTGCGCACGCCCGCGCGCGCCATCGCCTGCGCGATCAATTCGTCGTCCAGAACAATGTTGGTACGGGTGGTCATGGCAATACACCTTCGATGTGTATTGCGGATTATCGCACTGCACGCGGGCGGCCGCCAGCGAAAGGCGGCGCGCCTTTCGGTGACGTCAGTTGACGACTTGCGCCAGTTCGCCCTTGGCGTACCTCTCGGCCATCACCGACAGCGGCACGCCCTTGATCTTGGCGCCCTGGCCTTCGCAGCCAAACTCCAGGTAGCGTTGCTTGCAGATCGCCTTGGCGGCTTCGCGCGCGGGCTTCATCCATTCGCGCATGTCGAACTTGTCCGGGTTCTCGGCCTGGAACTTGCGCACCGCGCCGGTCATGGCCATGCGGATGTCGGTGTCGATGTTGATCTTGCGCACGCCGTGCTTGATGGCTTCCTGGATTTCCTTCACCGGCACGCCGTAGGTCTGCTTCATCTTGCCGCCGAACTGGTTGATGATGTCCAGCAAGTCCTGCGGCACGCTGCTGCTGCCGTGCATCACCAGGTGCGTGTTGGGGATGCGGGCGTGGATTTCCTTCACGCGGCCAATCGCCAGCACGTCGCCGGTGGGCGGGCGGCTGAACTTGTAGGCGCCGTGGCTGGTGCCGATGGCAATGGCCAGCGCATCGAGCTGCGTGGCGGCAACGAACTGCGCGGCTTCCTCGGGGTCGGTCAGCAGCTGGTCGTGGCTCAGCTTGCCGGCGGCGCCGACGCCGTCTTCCTCACCCGCCTCGCCGGTTTCCAGTGATCCCAGGCAACCCAGTTCGCCTTCCACCGTGGCGCCGATCTTGTGCGCCATGGCAACGACCTGCTTGGTCACGTCGACGTTGTAGTCAAAGTCGGCCGGCGTCTTGCCGTCTTCGCGCAGGCTGCCGTCCATCATGACGGAGCCAAAACCCAGGTCGAGCGCGCCCTTGCAGATGGCGGGCGATGTGCCGTGGTCCTGGTGCATCACCATGGGGATGTGCGGATAGGCCTCAGATGCCGCCTGGATCAGGTACTTGATGAAGTGTTCGCCCGCGTACTTGCGCGCGCCGGCGCTGGCCTGCAGGATGACCGGTGCGCCCACTTCGTCGGCGGCGGCCATCACGGCCTGCACCTGTTCCAGGTTGTTCACGTTGAAGGCGGGGATACCGTAGTTGTTGGCCGCTGCGTGGTCGAGCAGCTCGCGCATGGAAACGAGTGGCATGGCGGGAATCCTCCAGGAGTCAAAGAAACACGCGGGCGCGCAAAACGCGCCGATTCCCTTGATTTTACCGGCGCACCCGCAAACGGCCGGCCGGGGGGCTTATGGCCGCACGGCGGCGCGCTGCAATTGCTGCAGCGCCTCGCGCAGGGGCGCATCGCTGACCGCGACGACGCCGACAAACGGCCGGTCGATCACATACACGGCATGCACCTGCACGGCGATCATCATGGCCAGCAGGGTGCCGATCCAGCGCGCCGAGCGCGGTTGCCGCCCATGCACCAGCGCGGCGAACACCAGCACCACGCCGGCGCAGATCACCAGCGCATGCCAGATGATCGACGGGATGTGGCCCGCGGCCACCACCAGCCGCGACTGGCGCGCGTCGGCCACCGACTGCACGGCCTGCCGCAGCGCGGCACGCAGCTCGGGCGGCTCGTCGGCAAAGCGGGTGATGGCTTCGGTGCGCAGGCGGTCCAGCCGCGCCTGGGTGTCGGCGTCGCCACCGCCGTCGGACATGCGGGGCCATTCGCGCGTCAGCGTGTGCTGTGCGTAATCGGCCAGCTGTGCGTGCCAGCCGGCGCTGGAGGCGGGCGCGGCGGCGCTGCCCAGCAGGCCCAGCGTGCGCAGGCCGGCTGCCTCGGCGCTCACGGCCCGTTCGGCGTCGTCAATGTCGCGCAACTCGACGTTGGCCAGCAGGGCCAGCCAGACCAGAAAACCCGCGGTCATGGCGGCCCCCACGGGCGGCACCAACCCGCCCACGGCCGCCTCGCGCGCCGGGTGGCGGCGCACCCAGCCGCAGATCAGCGTGGCCACGGCCAGCGCGGCGGCCACGAACAGCCCGTACACCCACAGGGCCGACGCCCACAGAGGCCAGTGCAGCAGAAAGCCCATCGCCGCCCCCCGTGCGTCAGCCGACGCGGCAGATCTTGAGCATGTTGGTGCCGCCGGGCGCACCCATCGGCTCGCCGCAGGTGATGGCGTAGACGTCGCCGGTGGCGACCACGCCCTGGCGCTTCAGGTAGGTTTCGGCCTGCGCCAGCGCGGCGTCGCGCTCGGCGGCGGTGTCCATCAGCATGGGGCGCACGTTGCGGTACAGCGCCATCTTGCGCTGCGTGCCCACCTTGGGCGTCAGCGCGTAGATGGGGATGCGCACGCGGTGGCGGCTCATCCACAGCGCGGTCGAGCCCGAATCGGTCAGCGCCACGATGGCCTTGGCGCCCAGGTGGTAGGCGGTGAACAGCGCGCCCATGGCGATCGACTGGTCGATGCGGTGGAAGGTGGCGCCGCTGAAGTCGGCGTCCAGCTCCACCGGGTCGTGCTCCTCGGCGGCCTGGCAGATGGCCGCCATCTCGCGCACCGTCTCCAGCGGGTATTTGCCGGCGGCGGTCTCGGCGCTCAGCATCACGGCGTCGGTGCCGTCCAGCACGGCGTTGGCCACGTCGCTCACCTCGGCGCGCGTGGGCACCGGCGCGTTGATCATGCTTTCCATCATCTGCGTGGCGGTGATGACCAGCTTGTCGGCGTCGCGCGCCATCTGGATCATCTTCTTCTGCAGCGCCGGCACCGCCGCATTGCCCACTTCCACCGCCAGGTCGCCCCGCGCCACCATGATGCCGTCGCTGGCCGCCAGGATCTCGACCAGCCGCGGAATGGCCTCGGCGCGCTCGATCTTGGCGATCAGCTGCGGCTTGTGGCCGTGCTCGGCGCCGGCCACGTTGCACAGCTGGCGCGCCATTTCCATGTCGGTGGCGGTCTTGGGAAAGCTCACCGCCACGTAGTCGGCCTTGAAGCTCATGGCGGTCTTGATGTCCTCCATGTCCTTGCCGGTGAGCGCCGGCGCGGTCAGCCCGCCGCCCTGCTTGTTGATGCCCTTGTTGTTGGACAGCTCGCCGCCCACCTTGACCACGGCATGCACGGCGTCGCCGCGCACTTCGCTCACCGTCAGCACGATCAGGCCGTCGTTCAGCAGCAGCGTGTCGCCGCGCTTCACGTCGCGCGGCAGCTCCTTGTAGTCCAGGCCGACGCCGTTCACGTCGCCGGGCTCCTTGCGCGCGGCGTCCAGCACGAAGGGCGCGCCGGGCACCAGTTGCACCTTGCCTTCGGCAAACTTGCCGACGCGAATCTTCGGGCCCTGCAGGTCGGCCATGATGGCCACCTCGCGCCCGGCGCGCTCCGACGCCTCGCGCACCAGCCGCGCCCGCTCGATGTGATCGGCCGCCGTGCCGTGGCTGAAATTGAGGCGCACCACGTGAACCCCGGCGCGGATCATTTCTTCCAGCAGCGCGGGATCGCTGGACGCAGGACCAAGGGTGGCGACGATTTTGGTGGCGCGGTAGCTCATGGGAATCCGATGAAAAGGCAGACGTTCATTCTGGCACGCGGTCGTGACGATGAGGCGTGCACCGGGCGGCACGGCGTGGCGCGGGTTCTGTGGATGCCCCTTCGGCACGCGAACACCAGTCAGACCGCCCGTCAACCTGCAGCGGCCGCCGCGATGGCGTCCATCGAGTCATTTAGTGCCAAAAAGCCCGCCATCGCTTGCCCCTTAAGCGCATACAGCTATCTATATAATAGCAATTACAGCTGCGACTCAATCGGCAGCCAGCCCAGCCACCACACCAGGGTGCGCAGCAGGGCGCTGGTCTGCGGCTCGTCGGACCAGGCTGCGCCGTCGTCGCCGTGCCAGCGCAGGGCATCGCCGTCCAGCGCCACGCGCCAGGCCGCGGCGGGGGCGGCGCCGCGCTCGAACAGGCGCATCAGCTCCGCCGCCAGCGCCGCGTCGTCGAACACCACGCCCATTTCGGTGTTGAGCTGGGCCGAGCGCGGATCAAAATTGAACGAGCCGACGAAACCGCGCGCGCCGTCCACCACGAAGGCCTTGGTGTGCAGGCTGGCGCCGCTGGAGCCGATCAGCTCGCGCCCGCGCGCGTCGCCGCCGGGCTTCAGTTCGAACAACTGCACGCCGTGCTGCAGCAGCGGGCGGCGCCAGCGCTGGTAGCCGGCGTGCACCACCGGCACGTCGGTGGCGGCCAGCGCGTTGGTGAGCACGCGCACGTCCACCCCGCGCGTGGCCTGGCCGGCCAGCAGCAGGGTGCCGGCGTCGCCGGGCACGAAGTACGGCGAGATCAGCCAGCTTTGCCGCCGGGCCGAAAACAGCAGCGCCATCACGTCGTGCAGCAGCCAGCCGGGGCGGTCGCGCGCGCCGGCCAGGGGCGCGGCTTTTTCGGGCGGGTCGGACAGCACGCGCAGGCTGTCGCTCCAGTGCAGGACGACGTCGTCGCCCGTCAGCTTGTCGGCCAGCCGGCGCGGATCGCCCAGCGCACGCACCCAGTCGGAGGCGCGGGCGTCGGCCAGCAGCGCCTGGCGCCAGGCCGACAGCTCGTCGGCCGTGGGCGGCGGGGCGTTGGACTTGAGCGCGGCGAGCGGAATTACTTCGGCGCTGGACCAAAAGCGGTCGAAGATCGCGCTGGCCTGTGCCACGGCGGGGCCGAGCAGCAGCAGGTCGGCGTCGTGGAAGTTCATGCGCTGTGCGGCGTCGAAATATTCGTCGCCGATGTTGCGGCCGCCCACCAGCGCCACGCGGTTGTCGGCGATCCAAGCCTTGTTGTGCATGCGGCGGTTGAAGCCGACGAAGCGCAGCGCCATCTCCAGCGCGCGCACCACGCTGCTGGCGCGGTTGCGGGCGGGGTTGAACAGGCGCACTTCCAGGTTGGGGTGCGCGTCCAGCGCCAGCAGCACGCGGTCGCGCGCCGGGCCGTTCATGTCGTCGATGAGCAGGCGCACCCGCACGCCGCGGCGCGCGGCGGCCAGCAGTTCGTGCTTGAGCAGGTTGCCGGTCAGGTCGCCGCGCCAGATGTAGGACATCACGTCCAGGCTGCGCCCGGCTTCGCGGGCCGACTGCGCGCGCAGCGCGAAGGCCTGCACGTTGTCGGCCACCAGCGCCGCGCCGCTCTGGTCCAGCCGCGCCGCCAGCAAGGGCGCGACCGCGCGGTCGAGTGCGGTGGCCTCAGGCTGCACGGCCAGCGCCGTGCCCGGCGCGCCACGCGCGCGGGCCGCAAACTGGCCCCACGACCAGAGCGACAGCGCCGACAGCAGCGCCAGCACCGCCAGCGCGATCAGGCCGCGGCGCAGCCAGCGCCGCCACGCGGGCACATCATCGAACGGCGAGCCGCGGCGGCCCTTTCTGAACGACGGCAGGCCCGCCACGCCGTGTGCCCCGGCCCGCTCGGGTCAGGCGCCGGCGGCGCGCTTTTCCAGGATCTCGAACGCGGGCAGCTTCTTGCCTTCCAGCACTTCCAGGAAGGCGCCGCCGCCGGTGGAGATGTAGCCGATGTCGTGGTCGATGCCGTACTTGGCAATCGCCGCCAGCGTGTCGCCGCCGCCGGCGATGCTGAAGGCGTCGCTCTGTGCGATGGCCTGGGCGATGGTCTTGGTGCCGTTTTCGAATGGCGCCATCTCGAACACGCCGACCGGGCCGTTCCAGACGATGGTGCCGGCCGCCTTCAACTGCGCGGCCAGCTTGGCGGCGGTGTCGGGGCCGATGTCGAGGATCATGTCGTCGGGCTGCACGTCGCGCGCGGCCTTGACCTCGGCCTTGGCGTCGGCCTTAAATTCCTTGGCCGTCACGACGTCGGTGGGGATCGGCACTTCGGCGCCACGCGCCTTCATGGCGTCGATCACCGCCTTGGCATCCTGAACCAGGTCGGGCTCGGCCAGGCTCTTGCCGATGGGCAGGCCGGCCGCCAGCATGAAGGTGTTGGCGATGCCGCCGCCGACGATCAGCTGGTCGACGTTGTGGGCCAGCGACTGCAGGATGGTCAGCTTGGTGCTGACCTTGCTGCCAGCGACGATGGCGACCAGCGGCCGCTTCGGGTTGGCCAGCGCCTTGGAGATGGCGTCGATCTCGGCCGCCAGCAGCGGGCCGGCGCAGGCAATGGGCGCAAACTGCGCAATGCCGTAGGTGGTGCCTTCGGCGCGGTGCGCGGTGCCAAAGGCATCGTTCACGTAAATGTCGCAAAGTGCGGCCATCTTGCGCGAAAGCGCTTCATCGTTCTTCTTTTCGCCTTTGTTGACGCGGCAGTTCTCGAGCAGCACGACCTGGCCCGGCTGCACCTGCACACCGTCCACCCAGTCGGCCACCAGCGGCACCTCGCGGCCCAGCAGCTCGGACAGGCGCCTGGCCACGGGCGCCAGCGAATCGGCGGGCTTGAACTCACCCTCGGTCGGGCGGCCCAGGTGGCTGGTCACCATGACGGCGGCGCCGGCGTCCAGCGCCTGCTGGATGCAGGGCACGCTGGCGCGGATGCGCGTGTCTTCGGTGATGCGGCCGTCGGCGTCCTGCGGCACGTTCAGGTCGGCCCGGATGAAGACGCGTTGGCCCTTGGCCTTGCCTTGGGCGCACAGATCGGAAAAGCGCAGGACGTTCATGGTGATGGCGATGCAGCGGTAATGAAGAAAAGGGACGCTCGGCGGCGCGCGGCGATGGCGCCATTTTACGGCCCGGCGGGGCGCGGCCGGCTGACGCAGATCAGAGCCCAAAGTGGCGCTTGCGCTGGCCGGATCAGCGCAGTGCGCTACCAATTCAATAGTATGCGCAGCGGCAGGTAAACCGCCATGCCGACCGCGATGGCGCCCACCAGCGCAAAGCGCCAGCGGCTGCGCCAGAAGTAGAACGCCGCGCCCGCCAGCGCGCCCCAAGTGCGGGCGTCGCGCAGCAGGTTGCCGAACACGCCCTGGGTCAGCAGCAAGTCGGGCGCGATCACGGCCGCCAGCGCGGCGATGGGCGCGTACTGCAGGCCGCGCTGCGCCCAATCGGGCAGGCGCCATTCGCGCTCGCTGATGAAGAAGAAGCAGCGCGTCAGCACCGTGACCACCGTCATGCCCACGATGACCAGCAGCGTCCAGCCGTCGGTTTCACGCATGGGCGCCCCCTGCGTGCGCCGCGCCGGGCGCGGGCGACGATACCGCGGGGCCGGCGCCGGCCGGCGCGTCGTCGTCCTTGCGGGCCGCGGGCGGGGGCGGCGGGCGGCGCATGGGCTCGAGCGCCAGGCAGATGGCCACCGCCACCACGATGGCGGCGACGATGTTCAGGCGATACGGCAGCGCAAACAGCACCACCGCCGCTGCGGCCGCCATCAGCGCCGACAGCGCGCGCATGCGGGTGGTGGCCAGCGAGCAGGTCACCGCCAGCAGCGCCAGCGTGCCGGCAAATTCCAGCCCCCAGCGCTGCGGCAGCGCGGCGCCGAGAAAGATGCCGGCAAAACCGAAGCTTTGCCAGAACACCCAGTTGCAGCAGTTACCACCCCACAGGTAGGCCATCTGCGCGCGCCGCTGGCGTTCGGTCTCGGCCGGCTTGGGAAAGCGCCGGGTAAACAGCACGTAGGTCACGTCGCCGGTAAAGTAGCCGAGCCAAAGGCGACGTGATCGCGGCAAAAACATGAAGTAATCGCGCAGATGCAGGCTGAAGACGACAAATCGCAGGTTGACGCAAAACGCCGTGGCCAGGATGACCCACAGCGGCGCGCCGGCGGCGATGAGCGGAATGGCCGCCAGCTGCGCGCTGCCGGCAAACACCAGCAGCGACATCAGCACCGCTTCGGTCACGCTCATGCCGCTCTTGACCATGGCCACGCCGGTCATGAACGACCACACGGTCATGCCGACCGAGATGCCCGACATTTCACGCGCGCCCACCCAGAACAGCGGGTGGCGCGCGGTGTGGGCAAAGGCCTCGACGCGGCCCGCCACCCAGCGGCCCAGCCGGCCGTGCGGGGTCAGATCGCCCGGCGGCTCGGGCGGCAGCGGCATGTTCACGGCGCGGCGCCTTCCGCCGGCGCGGCGCCGAACACCTGGCCGGCGCGCAGCGCAAAGCCGCGCAGGAAGTCCTGCGCCGGCAGGCGCTTGCCGCCCGCGCGCTGCAGTTGCGTCAGGCGCAGCACGCCCTCGCCGCAGGCCACGCGCACGCCCTGCTCGTTGACCGACAGAATCTGGCCTGGGCGCTGATCAGGAGCGGGTAGAGCGCTATCTATTTCAGAGTGCCACAGCTTCACCGTTTCGCCGTCGACGCTGCTGCTGGCGCCCGGAAACGGGTCGAACGCGCGGATGCGGCGCTCGATCACGGCGGCGGGCTGGCGCCAGTCGATGGCGGCTTCGTGCTTCTCGATCTTGTGCGCGTAGGTCACGCCGTCGGCGGGCTGCGGGGTGGCGCTCAGGCCGCCGCAAGCGGCCAGCTCCAGCGCCTCCACGATCAGGCGGCCGCCCAGCGCGGCCAGTTCATCGTGCAGCGTGGCGGTGGTGGCGTGCGGGCCGATGGGCAGGCGTTCGGCCAGCAGCATGTCGCCGGTGTCAAGGCCGGCGTCCATCTGCATGATGGTGACACCTGTCTCGGCATCGCCCGCCTCGATGGCGCGGTGAATGGGCGCCGCGCCGCGCCAACGCGGCAGCAGCGAGGCGTGGATGTTCAGGCAGCCCAGGCGCGAACCCTGGCCCCCCACGCGCCACGGCTGCGCCTGTTGCGCTGCCCCCCCGAGGGGGCCTTCGTGCCTTCGGACGGCCGCGCGGCGCTCATGTCATCCAGCACCCACTGCGGCAGGATCAGCCCGTAGGCGGCGACCACCATCACGTCGGGCTGGGCGGCTTCCAGGGCGGCGCGCGCGGCGGCGGCGTCATCCGGGTACTTGCCGTCGAGCCGCAGGCTGATGGGCTGCGCCACGGCAATACCGTGCGCCTGCGCCAATTGCTTGACCGGCGAAGCCTGCGGCTTCATGCCGCGGCCGGCGGGCCGGTCGGGCTGGGTCAGCACCAGCGGCACACTGAAACCCGCGGCCAGTAACTGCTGCAGCGCCACGCGGGCAAATTCGGGGGTGCCGGCAAAGGCGACTTTCATGCTCATTTTTTAATAGCTGTCTGCGCTGACTGCGCAAGCGCCAGAGGAGGTTTCGATAGATATTCAGGCGTCCATCGGCGCTGAACACCGCGTCCGGCACACGCCGGTCGTCGCATCGCAAGCCACGCGGGGCACGCCGTGGCCGGACCTGCGCCGGCCACCGGCGTGGTCCCCCTCCCTCAGAAGAGGGGAAAGGCGCCGCAGGCGACTCAGGGGGTGCTTCATCGGGTATCCGGCACGTCTGGCAGCGGCTCGTCGCCGCTGGACCAGCCGCGCACCACGCCGCTGCGGTCGATGTCGATGTGCAGCAGGCGCCAGACCGGGCCGTCGGCGTAGCGCCACAGCCAGATGTCGCCGTCGAAGTTGTGCACGCCCACCACCCGCGCGGGCGGGCCGTATTCGCGCAGCACGTCGGCACGCGTCCAGTGGTCGGGCCGGATGCGCTCGGGGAACAAGGCTTCGGACAGCGCCTGCTCGACGCGCGCCACGCGGCCCTGGGCGTCCAGGTCGATGTTGAACACGCGCTGGCCGGCCGGCTGGTAGGTGTATTGCAGGCGCTCGCCCGCGCCGCCCGCTGCCGGGTAGCGCGCGGTGGGCGGCCCCAGGTATTGCACGACCGCCGCCTGCGGCGTGCCGGGGGCCACGCGTCCGGGCTCGGCCAGCAGGGCGCAGCCGCCAAGCCACGCGGCCAGGCCCAGCGCCAGCAGGCGGGCCGTCAGGCGCACGGCGGCACCGGCGCGCCGCGCGGTCAAGCCAGCTCCCGGGCCTTGTCCGCCTTGTCCTGGCGCTCCGACTTGAGCAGTTTGGTCTTGATGCGCCCCTGCTTGAGCGGCGACAGGTATTCGACAAACACCTTGCCGACCAGGTGGTCCATTTCGTGCTGGATGCAGACCGCCAGCAGGCCGTCGGCCTCGATCTCGTGCGGCTGGCCATGTTCGTCGAACGCGCGCACGCGCACGCGCTCGGCGCGCTCCACGCCGTCGTAGATGCCGGGCACCGACAGGCAGCCTTCGTCGCCCCGGATGCGCTCGTCGCTGGTCCAGGTGAGTTCGGGGTTGATCAGCACCAGGCGCTGGTCGCGCTCTTCCGACACGTCGATCACGATCAGGCGCTCGTGCACGTCCACCTGCGTGGCGGCCAGGCCGATGCCCTTGGCTTCGTACATGGTGTCGAACATGTCGGCCACCAGCTGGCGCAGCCGCGCGTCGAACGCGGCCACGGGCCGCGCCACCTTGTGCAGGCGCGCGTCGGGATATCGAAGAATGGGTAGCAGGGCCATGGATTGCGGGATCAGGATGTGGGTATTTTCGCCACTTTTGCACTTTCGCGCAGGGCACTCAGGGGGAATGGATTGCCGTATCGGGGGCGCGAAAGCAGAATGTGCAATGCTTGCAAAGTAAGAACCTGTTGCAACGTGTACGCTTACTTATCAAAATGAAACTAATTTCTACAGTCGCCTCGCGCGCACCGGTCTTGCCGCTCGGGCTGCTGGTGCTTGCGCTGTCGAACGCGTCGCCGGCTTATGCCCAATCGGCCGCCAGCCGCCCCGTGCTGCCGCAGCAGCGCGCCACGGCGCAGCAGGTGGCGGCCCAAGGCGTGCCGCTGTCCGCGCTGGCGCCCAACGCGCCCGAGGAACACACGGTGCGCCGCGGCGACACGCTGTGGCGCATTGCCGGTGTGTTTCTGCAGTCGCCCTGGCGCTGGCCCGAGCTGTGGGGCATGAACCTGCAGGACATCCGCAACCCGCACCTCATCTACCCCGGCCAGCAGCTGTACCTGGAACGCGTGGGCGACCGCGCCTACCTGCGCGCGCGCCGCTCGGGCGAAGGCCAGGTGGGCCAGACGGTGCGCGTGTCGCCGCGCAACCGGGTCGAGGTGCTGGGCACCGGCCCGCTGCCCACGCTGGAGCCGCACCTGATCGAGCCCTTCCTGGCCGAACCGCTGGTGGTGGACGACGACACCTTCCAGCGCGCACCACGCATCGTGGCGCTGGCCAACCAGAGCCGCGTGCTGGTGGCCAAGGGTGACCGCGCCTACGTGCGCGGGCCGGCCGATGCGCCGCTGCTGAAGGCGCCCGGCCTGCCCACCGACTTCCGCGTGTTCCGCACCGCCACCGCGCTGAAAGACCCGGTGAGCGGCGAAATCCTGGGCTACGAAGGCCAGTACGTCGGCCAGGCCGCGCTGGTGCGGGGCGAGAGCGAGGTGGACGACATCGTGCCTTCCGCCTGGCGCATCGGCTCCAGCAGCACGCCCCGGCCCACGCCGGTGCCGGCCACCATTGACGTGGTCAGCAGCAAGGAAGAGATGAAGGCGGGCGACCGCCTGCTGCCCGAACCGCCGCGCGAATACCGCAACTACGTGCCGCACGCGCCCGACCTGCCGATCGACGCGCGCGTGGTGTCGGTGCATGGCAACGCGGTGCGCTTCGTGGGCCAGAACCAGATCGTCGTCATCAACAAGGGCCTGCGCGATGGTGTGGAAAGCGGCCACGTGCTGGCAGTGATGTCGACCGGCCCGCAGCTGGTGGACAAGACCGACAAGTCGCGCCCCGTGATGCGCCTGCCCGACGAGCGCAACGGCCTGGCCATGGTGTTCCGCCCGTTCGAGCGCGTGTCGTACGCGCTGGTGATGCAGATCACCAACCCGGTGCAGGTGGGGGACAAGATGATGAACCCCACGACCTTGCCTTGAGCGGCGGACGCCGCTTTCGCCCGTCGTTTTCAGGACAGGGCACGGCGCCGGCATGCGGGTCAGAATCCTGCATGACCTTGCCTGAACCCGCCGCGCATGGACCCCGTTGAACTGCAAGCCTGGCTGCGCCTGACGTTGACGCCGGGCATCGGCAACGACGCCGCACGCCGCCTGCTGGCGGCCTTTGGACTGCCGCAGGCCATCTTCGACCAGCCGTCCACCGCCCTGCGCCAGTTGCTGACGCCCGCGCAAGCCAGCGCCCTGGCGCAGCCGCCCGACACGCTGGCGGCGCAACTGCGCGCCACGCTCGACTGGCTGGACGCGGCGCAGGCCGGCGTGGCGCGGCGCGTCATCACGCTGGGCGACGCCGCGTATCCCGCGCCGCTGCTCGCCACCGAAGACCCGCCGTGCCTGCTGTATGCCATGGGCCAGGTGCCGGGCAGCGCCGGTGCGCCACATTGGCCCCACCGCGCGTTGGCCATGGTCGGCAGCCGCAACCCCACGCCGCAAGGGGCGCAAAATGCGCGCCAGTTCGCGCGCGCCCTGGCGGCGAGCGGCGTGACGGTGGTGTCGGGCCTGGCCTTGGGCATCGACGGCGCGGCGCACGAAGGCGCGCTGGACGGCGCCAGCGCCGACCTGCTCGCCACCGTCGCCGTGGTCGGCACCGGCATTGACCGCGTCTACCCGCGCCAGCACCTCGACCTGGCGCACCGCATCGCGGCGCGCGGCGTGATCGTCAGCGAATACCCGCTGGGCACGCCGCCGCTGCCACCCAACTTTCCCAAACGCAACCGCCTGATCGCCGGCTTGAGCCAGGGCACGCTGGTGGTCGAGGCCGCGTTGCAGTCCGGCTCGCTCATCACCGGGCGACTGGCGGTGGAGCAAGGCAAGGAGGTGTTCGCAATTCCCGGCTCCATCCACAGCCCGCAGTCGCGCGGCTGCCATGCGCTGATTCGCCAGGGCGCCAAGCTGGTCGAAACGGCGCAGGATGTGCTGGAAGAATTGCGCTGGCCGGGCACCGTCAACGCTATCACTATTGAAGCATCAGACGGCGTACAGACTGCGCACAGTGCCGACACAAGCCATGAAGACGAGCTGCTGCAGGCCCTGGGCGCCGACCCCGTCAGCCTGGACGCGCTGCTGGCCCGCACCGGGCTGGACACGGCGACGCTGCAGGCGGGCCTGCTGACGCTGGAACTCGACGGTCGCGTGGGCCGGCTGCCGGGCGGCCTGTTTCAGCGGCTGGGCAGCGCGTGACACGTGCAGCCGCACGGCGTGTGCCGCGCGCAGCGCACGCGCGGGGCTGACGGTACCCCGTCCGCGCCGCAGTTCAGCCCTTCCGGGCACGGGCCAGGTGCTATATTGACCCGATGTACGAAGTGCTGGTGTACGTGTACGAGAACTACGGTGGCGGCGGCGACAGCCCCGACCGCCATCAGCTGGGCCGGCGCCTGTCGAGCGCGGGCTTCGAGCGCAGCGACATCCAGCAGGCGCTGCAGTGGCTGGACGGCCTGGATTGCGCGGCCGGCGGCATCCATGTGCCGCAGACACCGGACGCGCCCGCTGCGACCTGGCCAGCCGCGCCCGGCAGCCTGCGCATCTACAGCCCGCGCGAGATGGCCCATCTGGGCCGCGAAGGCATCGCCTGCCTGATGTTCCTGGAAGAAGCTGGCGCGCTGTCGCCCGAGTTGCGCGAGCTGGTGATCGAGCGCGCACTGGCCGCCTCGGACGAACCCATGGCGCTGGGCGACCTGAAGATCATCGTGATGATGGTGTACTGGCGCATGGGCGCCAGCCCCGGGGCACTGGTGCTGGACGAGTTGTGCGACGACGCCGGCCGCCGCGTGGCGCACTGAAGGTTTCGCCCCGCTGCGCCTGCCCAGACTGCGCCGGTAGCTACATTTAATGTAGCAACTGGTCGGGCTGGGCGTTGAGCTTTTCGAGCGCCGTGCGGGTGGCGCTATGACCATATTGCGAGTCAAAAAGGCCACTCGCCAAGATAGGTGATGGCAACACCGACGATGGCCTATTTGATCGCAACCCGGAGGGAACAAGCGTGAACAGGCCCTAGACGACGGCGCCGGAATTCGGGTCGCTGGCGTCGTGCTCCTTGCGGCCGCCCTTGACCAGGTCTTCGCGCTTGATCCCCAGCCACATGGCGATGGCGGCGGCCACGAACACCGACGAATAGATGCCGAACAGGATACCAATCGTCAGCGCCACGGAGAAGTAGTGCAGCGTCTCGCCGCCGAACAGCAGCATCGACAGCACCATGACCTGGGTCGAGCCGTGCGTGATGATGGTGCGGCTGATGTTGGCGGTGATCGAGTTGTTGATGATCTCCACCGTGCTCATCTTGCGGTAGCGCCGGAAGTTTTCGCGGATGCGGTCGAAGATGACCACCGACTCGTTCACCGAATAGCCCAGCACCGCCAGGATCGCCGCCAGCACCGAGAGCGAGAACTCCCACTGGAAAAAGGCGAAGAAGCCCATGATGATGATCACGTCGTGCAGGTTGGCAATGATGCCGGCCACGGCGTATTTCCACTCGAAGCGCATCGACAGGTAGATCATGATGCCGATGACCACGAAGGCCAGCGCCTTCAGGCCGTCGGTCGTCAGCTCTTGCCCCACTTGCGGACCGACGAATTCGGTGCGCCGCAACTGCACGTCGGGCGTGGCGGCCTTCAGCGCCTGCAGCACCTGCTCGCTTTGCTGGGCCGACGTCTTGCCTTGCTGCACCGGCAGGCGGATCAGCACGTCGCGTGCGGTGCCGAAGTTCTGCACCTGCACGTCGCCATAGCCGAGCGACGCCACGGTGCCGCGCACCTTGCCGAGGTCGGCCGCCTGGCTGTAGCTGACCTCCATCACCGTGCCGCCGGTGAATTCGACCGACAGGTGCAACCCGCGCGTGATGAGGAAGAACACCGCCAGCACGAAGGTGGCGATCGATATGACGTTGAACACCAACGCATAGCGCATGAAGGGGATGTCACGCCCGATCTTGAAAAACTCCATCTGACTGTCCTATTCTTGAGGTGGAGTTTTCAGTGCAGGCTCACATCTGCGCGAAGCGCATGTGATGCCGAAACTAAGAATTCCATGTGCATCGCTCCCGATCAGGCCTGTTTGTCCGCCACCGCCTCGGGGGCAGGGCGCCACACGGTGCCGATCGACACCGTCTTGAGTTTCTTCTGCCGCCCGTACCAGAAGTTCACCAGCCCGCGCGAGAAGAACACGGCCGAGAACATGGACGTCAGGATGCCGATGCAGTGCACCACCGCGAAGCCTCGCACCGGGCCGGAACCAAAGGCCAGCAGCGCCAGGCCGGCGATCAGCGACGTGACGTTGGAGTCAAGGATGGTGGCCCACGCACGGTCGTAGCCGGCGTGGATGGCCGCCTGCGGCGAGGCACCGCCGCGCAGCTCCTCGCGGATGCGTTCGTTGATCAGCACGTTGGCGTCGATCGCCATGCCGAGCGTCAGCGCCACGGCCGCGATGCCGGGCAGCGTCAGCGTGGCCTGCAGCATGGACAGGATGGCCACCAGCAGCAGCAGGTTGAACGACAGCGCGATGGCCGAGAACATGCCGAACAGGTGGTAATAGATGACCATGAACACCACGATGGCCAGGAAGCCCCAGGTCACGCTGTGGAAGCCCTTGCTGATGTTCTCGGCGCCCAGGCTGGGGCCGATGGTGCGCTCCTCGATGATCTCCATCGGCGCCGCCAGCGAGCCGGCGCGCAGCAGCAGCGCCAGGTCATTGGCCTCCACGGTGGTCATCGAGCCCGAGATCTGGAAGCGCGTGCCCAGTTCGGCCTGGATCACCGGCGCGGTCAGCACCTCGCCCTTGCCCTTTTCGAACAGCACGATGGCCATGCGCTTCTTCAGGTTCTCGCGGCTGACGTCGCGCATCACGCGGCCGCCCTTGGCGTCCACCGTCAGGTCGACCTTGGGCTGCTGCGTCTGCTGGTCAAAACCGGGCTGCGCATCGGTCAGGCTGTCGCCGGTCAGGATGACCTGGCGCTTGACGATGACCGGGCGGCCATCGCGCTCCAGGAATTTCTCCGAACCAAATGGCACCGGGCCACCCGCTTCGGCGGCGCGGCCCTCGGCGCTTTCGTCGACCAGGCGCATCTCCAGCGTGGCGGTGCGACCCAGGATGTCCTTGGCCTTGGCCGTGTCCTGCACGCCGGGCAACTGGACCACCACACGGTCGGCGCCCTGCTGCTGGATCACCGGCTCAGCCACGCCGAGTTCGTTGACGCGGTTGTGCAGCGTGGTGATGTTCTGCTTGACGGCGTCGGTCTGCACCTTTTGCAGCGCCTGCGGCTTGAAGGTGGCCACCAGGCGCGGCTCGGCGTCGGCCGTCTGCTCGACCTGCAGGTCGGGCATGGTGTCGACGATGACGCGACGGGCGGCCTCCAGCGTGGCGGCATCGCGCGCGCGGATGTCGATGCTGTTGCCCTCGCGGCTGATGCCGCCGTGGCGCACATCCTTCTCGCGCAGGGACACGCGGATGTCGTTGGCCAGCGTGTCCAGGCGCTTGGTGATGGCGGTGCGCATATCCACCTGCAGCATGAAGTGCACGCCGCCACGCAGGTCAAGGCCCAGGTACATCGGCTTGGCGTTGAGCGCGGCCAGCCACGCGGGCGAACGCGGCACCAGGTTCAGCGCCACGATGTGCGACGGATCGGCCGCATCGGGGTTCAGCGCACGCTCGATGGCGTCCTTGGCCTTGAGCTGGATGTCCGGCGAATCGAAGCGCGCCCAGACGGAATGGCCCTCCAATGTCAGGCGCTGCGGCGTCACATTGGCGGTCTTCAGCGCGCTTTCAACCCGCGACAGGGTCTCGTTATCCACCCGCGTGGTCGCCTTGCCGGCCGACACCTGCACCGCGGGCGACTCGCCAAAGAAGTTGGGCAAGGTGTAGATCGCCGCCACCACCAGCGTGATGAGGATGACGATGTATTTCCAGACGGGGTAGCGGTTCATGGCGGAACGAATTGAAGACAGCGGGGCAGCGAAGGCGTGAACCGCCCCGATGCGAGTCGGCGCTTACTTGATGGTTCCCTTGGGCAGCACCTGCACCACGGCGCTGCGCTGCATCTGCACCTCGACACCATTGGCCACCTGCAGGCCGAGGCTGGTGTCGGACAGCGAAGTCACCTTGCCCAGCAGACCACCCGCCGTGACGACTTCGTCGCCCTTGGCCAGGGCGTCGATCATGGCGCGATGCTCCTTCTGCTTCTTCATCTGCGGACGGATCATGATGAAATACAGCACCACGAACATGAGCAGCAAAGGCAGCATGCTCATCAGCGATGAACTCATGTCACCGGCAGGGGCGGCAGCGGGGGCGGCTTGGGCGAAAGCGCTGGAAATGAACACGGCGGATTCCTGAAAATGGGGGTCGGGTCAACAGGCGGGGGCTCATGGAAGGCACCCGCCCACTGTGTGCGGCGCGCGCCCCAGTGGACGCGCGGGTAACTGCGTATTGTAGTTAGGCAGGCCTGCCGCCGAAAACCCGTCCCAGGCCGGGCCAATTTCCAGCCCGCCTGGACTGGTCGATTAGGGGGGCACCTCGGATTGCTGCTCAGCCCCCTATGGATCCGGCACCACCACGGAACGTTGTGCGCCGCGGCCGCGACCCGCACGGGCAGATCAGGCGATCTGACGCGCCGGCTGCGCTGCCGGCTGGCGATACTGCGCCATCAGCGCGCTCCAGCGCTCGCGCGCCGCCTTCAGGTTGCGCTCCTTCACGTGGCCGTAGCCTTTGATCTGGTCGGGAATGCGCGCAATGTCGACCGCGGTGGCGTGGTTGTCGGCGTTCAGCGACTTCAGCACTTCCTCGATGCTGGCGCGGTACTGCTGGATCAGCGCGCGCTCGGTCTGGCGCTCCTCCGTCTTGCCGAAGATGTCGAATGCGCCGCCACGCAGGCCCTTGAGTTTGGCCAGCAGCCTGAAGTTGCGCAGCATCGATGGGCCGTACTTCTTCTTCACCATCTCGCCCTTTTCGTTGCGGTCGGCCGTCATGGGCGGCGCGAGGTGGTAGTTGATGGTGTAGTCGCCCTCGAACATGTCCTCGATGCGCTTGAGGAACGCCGGGTCGCTGTGCAGGCGCGCCACTTCGTACTCGTCCTTGTAGGCCATCAGCTTGAACAGGTAGCGCGCCACGGCTTCGGAAAGCGCCGTCTTCCCCAGCCGGGCCTCTTCCTGCTGCACCTTCGCCACGAAGTCGCGGTAGGTCTGCGCATAGGCAGCGTTCTGGTAGCCGGTCAGGAACTCGACGCGCCGCGCAATGATGGATTCGATGGTTTCGCGCTTCTTGAACTCGATCACCTGCGCCCCGCCGGCGCCGGCCAGCAGGCGCTCGACGCGGGCGCGGTCGTGCGCGGCCTGACGACCCCATTCGAAGGCGGTCTTGTTGTTCTCGACCTGCACGTTGTTCAGCTCAATCGCGCGCATCAGCGATTCGCGCGTCAGCGGCACCCAGCCCTTTTGCCAGGCGTAGCCCAGCAGCATCGGGTTGACGTACAGCGTGTCGCCCATCAACTGGCTGGCCACGGCGTCGGCGTCGAACATCGACAGGCCCGACGGCCCGACGGCGCGGCCGATGTCGGCAGCGCAGCGCTCCGACGGGTTCTGCCACGCGCTGTCCTTGACGAACGCCGCCGTCGGCGTGCCATGCGAATTCAGCGCCACATGCGTGCGCCCTTCGCGCATGCGCAACACGGTTTCCTTGTTGGCGGCCACGATGGGGTCGCAGCCGATGATCAGGTCGGCCGCCGCCATGCCCACCCGGGTGGTGCGGATGTCGTCCTGCGTGGCGCCGATCAGCACGTGGCTCCAGGTGGCGCCACCCTTTTGCGCCAGGCCCGCCGCGTCCTGCGTGACGATGCCCTTGCCTTCCATGTGCGCGGCCATGCCCAGCAACTGGCCGATGGTGATGACGCCGGTGCCGCCCACACCCGCCACCACGATGCCCCAGGCGCCGCCGGGTTGCGGCTCGGCGATGCGTGGCTCAGGGACAGCGCCCAGCTCGAACGGTGAGGCGCCCGACTTGGCCTTGGCCTTTTTCTTGAGTTGCCCGCCCTCCACGGTGATGAAGCTGGGGCAGAAGCCGTTGACGCAGGAATAGTCCTTGTTGCAGGTGCTCTGGTTGATGGTGCGCTTGCGGCCGAACTCGGTCTCCAGCGGCTCGACGCTGAGGCAGTTGCTCTTCACGCTGCAATCACCGCAGCCCTCGCACACCAGCTCGTTGATGACGACGCGCTTGGCCGGGTCGACCATCTTGCCGCGCTTGCGGCGGCGGCGCTTTTCGGTGGCGCAGGTCTGGTCGTAGATGATGACCGTGGTGCCGGGAATCTCGCGGAATTCGCGCTGGATGGCGTCGAGCTTGTCGCGATGATGGATCTCGATGCCGTCGGGCAGACCCTTGGCCTGCGCGCCTTCGTACTTCTCGGGCTCGTCGGTCACCACGCAGATCTTGGCCGCGCCTTCGGCACGCATGTTCTGCGCGATCTGGATCACCGACAACCCCTCGGGCCGCTCGCCGATCTGCTGGCCGCCGGTCATGGCCACGGCGTCGTTGTAGAGAATCTTGTAGGTGATGTTGACGCCCGCCGTCACCGCCTGGCGCACCGCCAGCGAACCGCTGTGGTAGTAGGTGCCGTCGCCCAGGTTGGCGAACATGTGCTGGTCGGTGCTGAACGGCTGCTGCCCGACCCACGGCACGCCCTCGCCGCCCATCTGCGTGAAGCCGACGGTGCTGCGGTCCATCCAGATCGTCATGAAATGGCAGCCGATGCCCGCCATGGCGCGCGAACCCTCGGGCACGCGCGTGCTGGTGTTGTGCGGGCAGCCCGAGCAGAACCACGGCAGGCGGTCGGCGCCGCTGCCGGCGCTTTGCAGCACCTGCATGGTCTGCTCCGACGCGTCGAGGATGGCCAGTTGCCGGTCCAGCCGCGCCGTCATGTCGGCGTCGATGTCCAGCTTTTTCAGCCGCGCGGCGATGGCGCGGGCGATCAGCGCAGGCGTCAGGTCGGCCGTGGCGCGCAGCAGCGTGTCCGACGTCGGGTTGGCGCGCGCCCACTCGCCGCCCGGCGCGCCGTCGTTCTCGATGTACTTGCCCAGCACGTTGGGGCGCACGTCGGGGCGCCAGTTGTAAAGCTGCTCCTTCAGCTGGTATTCGATGACCTGGCGCTTTTCTTCCACCACCAGGATTTCCTTCAGACCGGTGGCGAAGTCGCGCGTGATCTGCGCCTCGAGCGGCCACACCACGTTGACCTTGTGCAGGCGGATGCCCATGTGGCGGCAGGTGGCGTCGTCCAGCCCCAGGTCGAGCAGCGCCTGGCGCGTGTCGTTGTAGGCCTTGCCGCTGGCGATGATGCCGAAGCGATCATGAGGCCCTTCAATCACGTTGTAGTTCAGCCGGTTGGCGCGCACATAGGCCAGCGCGGCGTACCACTTGTAGTTGAACAGGCGCTCTTCCTGCGGCAGCGCGGCATCGGGCCAGCGGATGTGCACGCCGCCCGGCGGCATCTGGAAGTCGGTGGGCAGCTGGATCTGCACCCGCTCGGGGTCGATCAGCGCGGTGGCGCTGGATTCAACCACCTCCTGGATCGTCTTCATGCCGGTCCACACGCCGGCATAGCGGCTCATGGCAAAACCGTGCACGCCCAGGTCCAGGATTTCCTGCACCGTGGACGGGAAGAACACCGGCAGGCCGCAGGCCTTGAAGATGTGGTCGCTCTGGTGCGCGGCGGTGCTGCTCTTGGCCACGTGGTCGTCACCGGCCACCGCCATCACGCCGCCCCACGGCGTGGTGCCCGCCATGTTGGCATGCTTGAACACGTCGGAGCAGCGGTCTACGCCCGGGCCCTTGCCGTACCAGATGCCGAACACGCCGTCGAACTTGTTGCTGCCGGGCGGCGCAAAACCCAGCTGCTGCGTGCCCCAGAGGGCCGTGGCCGCCAGCTCCTCGTTCACCCCCCGGCTGGAACACGATGTTCTGCGCCTCCAGGTGCTTGCGTGCGCCCCACAGCGCCTGGTCGTAGCCGCCCAGCGGCGAGCCGCGGTAACCGCTGACGAAGCCCGCCGTGTTCTTGCCGGCCAGCGCGTCGCGCTGGCGCTGCAGCATCGGCAGCTTGACCAGCGCCTGCACGCCGCTCATGAAGGCGCGGCCGTAGTCGAGGCTGTACTTGTCGTCGAGCGTGACGGTTTCAAGCGCCTTGCGGATGTGCTCGGGCAGGGGGGGCGTTCATCGTGTTGTCTCCTGTAGGGGCCGGGGCCTCTTGGGCCTGCGCGGCGTGCAGGCCCATCGTGTGGACAGGCCCACTGTCATTTGAGCGCAAAGTGTATGCCGCCTGCCGCGATAAGTGTTTTCTTTGCGTTCCCTTTTCACGCAGCCAAAGGAAAGATTCTTTCTAAAATGGCGCGATCATGGAAACATTGGATGCCTATGACCTCGCCATCCTGCAACATCTGCAAGAAGATGGGCGCCTGACCAACAGCGAGCTGGCGCAGCGCGTGGGTCTGTCGGCCGCGCCTTGCTGGCGCCGTGTACGGGCGCTGGAGGCGGCGGGCTTCATCACCGGCTACCGGGCGGAAATCAACCGCCACAAGATCGGCCTGGGCGTGCTGGCCTTCGTGAGGCTGGACGCGGCGCAGATCGGCGCGGCCAGCATGCGCGGGCTCGAACAGGCGATCCGCGCCCGGCCCGAGATCACCAGCTGCCACTACATCAGCGGCACCGGCACGTTCGAGCTGCAGGTGGTGGCGCCCGACCTGGAGCAGTTCAGCCGCTTTGCGCGCGAAGTGCTGCTGCACCTGCCCAATGTGAAGGACATGCACACCAGCTTTTCGCTGGGCGAGGTCAAGGCTGGCGGCGCGCTGCCGCTGGAGCACCTGACGCATCGCCCACGCTGAGGGCGACAGGCGGACGCGCCACGCGACTGTCACGCCAGTGCCACACAGCCGACGCACCATCCGGGGCTTGATCCGCAACCAGAGCACGGAGTGCCCCGATGAACACGACCCCGGTCAACGAGTACGACGACAACGAGATCGTCAACCATTCCCCCAACCCGCACATGGATGCCATCCTCGCGGCGCACCTGAGCCGGCGCAGCGCGCTCAAGGGCGGCATTGGCGCCACCACGGCGGCGCTGCTGGGCGGCTTCGGCCTGTCGGCCTGTGGCGGTAGCGACGACGACGACGCGCCGCCCGCCAAGGCGGCCGCGCTGAGCTTCGCCGCCGTTGCCAAGACCCACGCCGACCGCGTGACGGTGCCGGCCGGCTACCAGGTCAGCATCCTGCACGCGCTGGGCGACCCGATGCAGTTCGGCGATTCCAGTTGGAGCGACAAGGGCACGGAGACCGCCGATTCCTACGACCGCCGCATCGGCGACGGCCACGACGGCATGTACTTCTTCGGCATGAAGGACGGCAAGTTCGACCCCGGCACATCGGCCAGCGGGCTGCTGTGCGTCAACCACGAATACGTGGTGGCGCCCTACGGCCTGCACCCCGCCGGCAGCACCACGGTGGACGGCAAGCGCCCCGCCGAGGAAGTGGAAAAGGAAATCCGCGCCCACGGCGCCAGCGTGGTGGAGGTCAAGCGCAAGAGCGGCAGCAACGACATGGAGATGGTGCGCGGCTCCAGGTACAACCGCCGCATCACCTCGGCCACCGAAATGGCCTTCGGCGGTCCCGCCGCCGGCAACGCCAGGCTGGCGAACAAGCTGTCGCCCACCGGCACGCTGGCCTTCGGCACGAACAACAACTGCGCCAACGGCTACACGCCCTGGGGCACCTACCTGACCTGCGAAGAGAACTTCCTCAACGTCATCGGCCGCGCCGCCGGCGACGACGCCCAGCGCAGCGCGAGCGAGATCGTGGCGCTCAAGCGCTACGGCCTGCCCGAGGGCCGCAAGAACCCCTACGGCTGGGACACGCCCGATGGCGAGTCATACCAGCGCTGGAACAGCAAGGTCAGTGCCGGCAGCGCCCCGCAGGACTACCGCAACATCTTCAACACCTTCGGCTGGGTGGTCGAGATCGACCCGTTCCGCCCCGACAGCAAGCCGGTCAAGCGCACCGCGCTGGGCCGCTTCAACCATGAGGGTGCCTGGCCGGCACCGGCCAAGGCGGGCGAGCCGATCGTCATCTATTCGGGCGACGATGCGCGCAACGAATACGTGTTCAAGTTCGTGTCCGACGCCAAATGGGACCCGAAGGACATCAACGGCGGCGCGGCCGCGGGCGCCAAGTACCTGGACAAGGGCACGCTGTACGCCGCCAGGTTCAACAACGACGGTACCGGTGAATGGCTGGAGCTGAGCTTCGGCAAGCATGGCATCGACGCCGCCAACAAGACCTACCCGTTTGCCGACCAGGCCGACGTGCTGATCCACTGCCGCCTGGCCGCCGATTCGCGCGGCGCCACCAAGATGGACCGGCCCGAATGGGGTGGCGTGAACCCGTTGAACAACGAGGTTTACATGACCATGACCAACAACTCGCAGCGCGACGGCACCAAGGTGCCGCTGGACGCCGCCAACCCGCGCAAGGGCAACCAGAACGGCCACATCATCCGCTGGAAGGAAGAAGGCGGCCAGGCCGGCACCCGCTTCCAGTGGGACGTGTACCTGTTCGGCGCGCGCGAGGACGGCAAGCAGAGCGAAAACCTGTCGGGCCTGACGGCGGTGAACGACTTCTCCAGCCCCGACGGCCTGTACTTCGACCAGCGCAGCGGCAACGCCGGCGGCCTGCTGTGGATCCAGACCGACGACAGCGCCTACACCGACGTCACCAACTGCATGATGCTGGCCGCGCTGCCGGGCAAGGTGGGCGATGGCGGCAAGGCCACCACCAGGGACGGCCAGGCCACCCTCATGGGCGCCAAGGCCAGCGACGCCACGGTGCGGCGCTTCCTGGTCGGCCCGTTCGACTGCGAGATCACCGGCGTGGTGGTCACGCCCGACGGCAAGACGCTGTTCTTCAACGTGCAGCATCCGGGCGAAGCCAAGGCCGATTTCGCCACCAACACCTTCAGCAGCCACTGGCCGGGCAACCAGGCGCCCGCCAGCGATGCCGCGCACCACGGCCACCAGCGCCCGCGTTCGGCCACCGTGGTGGTGACGCGCACCGACGGCGGCGTGATCGCGCTCTGACCCGATCGGGCCATGAGGTGACGGCCCGCCGCTGGCGGGCCTTTTCTTGCGCCGTTAACGGCCACGGCAGGTCTTTCTGGCCAGTGGCCGCGGCTCGTCATGCAACCCAGGCGCAATGCGCCGCGGCTCAACCCGGCCCGTTGCGGCCGTCACCCAGGTGGATGTTGGTCTCGATCGGCGCGTTGGGGTCGGGGCGCGGCGGCGGCGGGCGCGGGCCGGGGCGGTTCGACGCGCTGACCGCTGGCGGCTCGCCGGGGCGCGCGCTCACGGTGCGTTCACAGTACACCGGCTCGGGGATGCGGGTGTAGTCCAGGCGCGCCAGCCGGCCGTCCAGCCCCAGGCCGAAGCGGGCGCGCACGGTGGCGTCGGCGTACAGCAGCGCGGGTTCGCCGCTGTCGTCGGCGGCACGTTCCAGCACGGCGTGGCCGCGCAAACCTTCGAGCAGCGCCATGTCCTGGTACAGCCGCGCCTCGAAGCGCAGGCTATTGGGGCAGAGAAATGTCAGGCGGGGGGGCGTCTTGCAGGGTGGCGCAGGCGGCCAGCAATGTGGGCAAGGCGAGTGCGACGAAAGCCTTGGATGCTATTGAAAAAGAAGCTACTTGCGCTGGCTGGATAAGCGCCGAAAGCGCCTTTGGCTTGAGATGCCGGGGCGTGGTGGCCGCGTTCACTTGACGGGCGGGCGCGGCCTTCACCCCCCACCCTCTCCCAAAGGGAGAGGGAGAAACACCGAGCGGCTGCATAGGACGCGGGAGTGCGCTTTGCCCCCGCAGCCTCCCGCCACCCCGACGCCGTTGCCAGGGCACCCGTGGCCGGGCTTGCACCGGCCAGTGGGTGCGCCCCCAGCGAGGGGGGGTGGCGAAACAATGCGAAGCATGTGGAGCCTGGGGGAGTGCGTCACCGTGGCCACAGCACCCACAGCTTGAGCGGCTGCTTCATGCGGCCGGCGAATTCGCCCGCCTCGGCGCCCCAGCCGGCAAAGTAGTCGGCCCGCACGGCGCCGACGATGGCGCTGCCGGTGTCCTGCGCCATCACCAGGCGCTGCAGATTGGCCACCGGCCCCTGCGATGACAGCCACACCGGCGTGCCGTAAGGAATGCTTTGCGGATCGACCGCGATGGAGCGCCCCGGCGTCAGCGCCACGCCCTGCGCGCCCCTGGGGCCGAATTGCGCGTCCAGCGGGCTCAACGCCTCTTCGCGGAAGAACACCATGCGCGGGTTGCTCCACAGAAAGCCCTGCAGCACCTGCGGGTTGGCCGCCAGCGCGTTGCGGATGCCGGGCCACGTGACGTCGCCGCGCAGCAGGCCTTGGTCGATCAGCCACTTGCCGGGGCTGCGGTAGGGCTGGTCGTTGGTGGCGGCAAAGGCCAGCCGCACCAGGCGCTGGCTGCCGTCGGCCTCGGTCAGGCGCACGCGGCCCGAGCCCTGGATCTGCAGGATCAGCGCGTCCAGCGGGTCGGCCAGCCAGGCGATCTCGGTGCCCGCCAGCTGGGCGCGCGCCTCGGGCAGCGTTTCCATCTCCTGCCGCGTGTACCAGGGCCGGCGCTGGCCCAGCGTGGCCGGCGCGCGGTACAGCGGCACGCCAAAGCCCGCGCGCGCCGTGCGCGACGCGTCGTACGCCGGCTCGAAATAGCTGGTCAGCAGCCCCTCGGCCGCTGCCGCGCCGGCGCCCGGCAGCGGCTCCACGCGGTACGGCTGCAGGCGCGCCTTCATCCAGTTGCGCTGCTCCTCCACGTTGCCCAGCGACAGGCGGCGCACTTCGCTGCACAGGCGGGCGAAGGTGGGGCCGGGGCGCTCGCAGCTCTTGATCCAGGCGTTCCAGGCGTCGGTGGTGTTGTCCTGCTCGAAGCCCGGCAGCTCGGCCCAGCGCACCGGCACCCAGCGGCTGCGCGCGCGCTCGATGGCCGGGCCGATGGGCGCGGTGTCGGCCACGGGGCCGGGTGGGGGCAGGCCCGGCTCTTCGCGCGCGGGCGGCGGCGCGGGCGCGGGCGGCGGCTTCTTGACCGCGCAGCTGGCCAGCGTTCCTACAATGGCCGCACATGCCAGAAACCGTAGTAGTCGTTTCATGACCCTGATTTTGCTGGAAGCGCTGGCGGCGCTGGTGCTGCTGCTGCTCATCGTGTGGTGGACCATGTTTGCCGGCCGCAAGAAGGGCGAGCTGCCGGGGCAGCAGGATGCCCCGCCGCGGCCCGCCGAGCCGCCCGCACCGGCGCGTGACAAGTCCGGCCCGCCCCCGCCGTAGGCATCGTGCCGAACCCGCGACGCGCGCCCGGACATTCGCATTGAATTCGGTCGCCAGCGCTTGACTGGTGAGCGCTTATTGCTCTATTTTTTGTAGTGCCTGCGCCAGCTCGACGGCCGACTTCACGTCCATCTTCTCGAACACGCGGGCGCGGTGCACTTCCACGGTGCGCACGCTGATGCCCAGTTCGTCGGCGATCAGCTTGTTGGGGCGGCCGGCGGCCACCAGGCGCAGCACGGCACGTTCGCGCTCGGTCAGTTCGCCCAGCCGGGCGTGCAGCGCGCGCTGCACCGACAGCTGGGCCAGCCGCTCGCGCGAGGTGGCCAGCGCGCGCTCGATGCGGTCGACCAGCGCGTTGTCGGAAAAGGGTTTTTCGCAGAAGTCGAATGCGCCGCGCTTGACCGCGTCCACCGCGGTGGCGACGCTGGCGTGGCCGGTGAGAAAGATCACCGGCCAGGCGTGCGCGATGCCGCGCTCCAGCAACCGGTCGAACAGCGCCAGCCCGCTGGTGCCCGGCATGCGCACGTCCAGCAGGATGCAGGCCGGCGCGGCGGGAACCACTTGCGCCAGCGCGGCATCAAACGCTTCGGCGCTGTCGAAAGCCTCGGACAACAGCCGGCGCGAGCGCAGCAGCCAGGCCAGCGCCTCCCGCACGCTGGCGTCGTCGTCAACGATATAGACCGTGGCGTCGTTGGAGGACATGCGGCTCATTCTAGGGTGATGCCCCGCCCACCGCTTACGAATGAAACCGATGGTGGTCATTTCCCGGCGGTGAGCGACAGGCAGCGCTGTCCGAAGGCAAAAAAAGCGCGCGTTTGCGTGAAGTTGTTTGCAGCGCGATGCGCCACGTGGCCGCCGGCTGCCGCCCCGCCGCCGACAATGCGCGCCGGACTGAGGCGTCCGCCAGCAAAAGACGGAGCGCCGCCCACCCACTCAAATCAGGGAGCCATGATCTTGCACAGCCCTTCTCGTCGACGCACCGCCGCCACCCTGGCGCCCTTGCTGCTGGCCGTGTGGCTGGCTGGCTGCGGTGGAGGGGGCGACAGCAGCGACTCCTACCAGACGACACCTGCGGCGCCTGCGCCTGCTCCAACGCCCGCGCCTGCTCCAACACCCGCGCCTGCTCCAACACCCGCGCCTGCTCCAACACCCGCGCCTGCTCCAACACCCGCGCCTGCTCCAACGCCCGCGCCCGCTCCAACGCCCGCGCCTGCTCCAATACCCGCGCCTGCTCCAACACCCGCGCCTGCTCCAACGCCTGCGCCTGCTCCAACGCCCGCGCCCGCTCCAACGCCCGCGCCCGCTCCAACGCCCGCGCCCGCTCCAATACCGGCGCCTACTCCAACACCCGCGCCTGCTCCAACACCCGCGCCTGCTCCAACACCCGCGCCCGCCCCGACCCAGCCGGTCGAGCCAGGCGACCCGCTGCCGGCCGCCGGCATGCCGGGCAGCCTGCTGTCGGGCAGCTACGTCAAGACGCTGAGCGCGGCGGCCATCGACGCGGCGCTGTCTTCGCCCGACAGCCGCGTGCAGCCGGGGTCGTTGGCACCGCGCTACGACGTGGCCGCGTACCGGCTGACCTACCTGAGCACCGACAAGTACGGCGTCACCACGCCGGTGTCCGGCCTGATCAGCGTGCCGGTCAAGCCGGCCGGCGCCGTCAGCCCGGTGCTGAGCTACCAGCACGCCACCACCTTCCTGGACGCCAACGCGCCGTCCAACAAGGTCGAGCCGTACGAGCCGCCGCAGGTGCTGGCCTCGCTGGGCTACATCGTGGTGTCGCCCGACTACGTGGGTTTCGGCGCGTCGAAGGGGCAGGACCACCCTTACCTCGTCGCCACGCCCACCGCGCGCGTGGTGATCGACATGCTGCGCGCCGCGCAGGCCTGGCGCCAGGGGCAAAAGGTGGTGGGCAACGGCCAGCTGTTCCTGGTCGGCTATTCGGAAGGGGGCTACGCCACCATGGCCGCGCACCGCGCGATCCAGCAGGAAGGCGGCGCGCTCAAGACGCAACTGCAGGCCGCCGTGCCCGGCGCGGGGCCGTACGACATCCTGAAGACGTTGGACGAGCAACTGGCGCGCGTGAGCAGCACCTCGTCGGTGCTGGGCACGCTGCTCGACCCCAGCGTGCTGTCGCGCCTGCCCACCAGCGTGCGCAACGAAGTGCGCCGCCTGCTGCTGCGCCAGATGGTGCCCGAGGACGGCGACGTGAGCTACCAGACGCTGTTCCTCGACCGCTACATGGCCAACCAGCGCGACTTACTGGCGCGCGACCACAGCGTGCACCTGGGCTGGGCGCCTGAAGCGCCGGTGTACCTGTTCCACGGCCGGCAGGACATGACGGTGCCCTACGCCGCGTCCGAATCGGCGCGCGACGCGCTGCGTGCCGCCGGCGGCCGCGACGTGACGCTGACCGACTGCACCACCGGCAAGCTGGGCCACCTGGACTGCGTGCCCGAGTACTTCGTCTTCGCCGTCAACCGCATGGCGCGGCTGGCGCGCGACCTGTAACCGGGCGCAGGTCGGTCAACGCGCGGGTGCTGCCACGTCCACGGGCAGCACCAGCGATTCCTTGATCTCCTCCATCACCACATAGCTGTTGCTCTGCGCCGGCACCGGCACCGTGCGCAGGATCTGCGCCAGCAGGTCGCGGTACTCGCTCATGGCCGACAGGCGTGCCTTGATGAGGTAGTCGAACGCGCCAGAGACCAGGTGGCATTCGAGCACGCGCGGCTCGTGCAGCAGTTCGCGCCGCACCTGCTCGAACACCTCGCCCGAATTGGACGACAGCGTGAGCTGCACAAACACCAGCAGCGGCCGCCCCAGCGCGGCGGGATCGACGTTGGCGCTGTAGCCGCGGATGACACCGGCGCGTTCCAGCCGCCGCACCCGCTCGGAACAGGGCGACGTGGACAGGCCCACGCGCTCGGCCAGTTCGGTGATCGACAGCCGGCCCTCGCGCTGCAGGATGTCGAGGATTTTTCGGTCGATGCGGTCGATGTCCATATAAATCACCGTTCAATCCATGTTC
Source organism: Ottowia sp. SB7-C50 (assembly GCF_033110285.1). Taxonomy (NCBI): domain Bacteria; kingdom Pseudomonadati; phylum Pseudomonadota; class Betaproteobacteria; order Burkholderiales; family Comamonadaceae; genus Ottowia; species Ottowia sp. SB7-C50. Next base: position 184,678 of record NZ_CP136995.1, on the reverse strand, counting down.
ATCAGCGTATTTTGCTGAAAATTCAGCCAAAAGCCAGCGACTTCGGCAAAACTTTTGGTGACATTTGCCTAGACTTGAATGAGTCCATTCAAAGTCAAACACAAGCGGAGGCAAGCATGAAAGTCCTGGTTCTCGGCGGCGGTGTCATCGGTGTCAGCACCGCGTATTACCTGGCGCGCGCGGGCGCCGACGTGACGGTGCTGGAGCGCCAGCCCGGCGTGGCGCTGGAAACCAGCTTTGCCAACGCCGGCCAGGTGTCGCCCGGCTACAGCACGCCGTGGGCCGCGCCCGGCATTCCGCTGAAGGCCGTGAAGTGGCTGTTCCAGAAGCACGCCCCGCTGGCGATCCGGCCCGATGGCAGCCTGTTCCAGCTGCGCTGGATGGCCGCCATGCTGCGCAACTGCACGGCCGAGCGCTACGCCGTCAACAAGGAGCGCATGACGCGCCTGGCTGAATACAGCCGCGACTGCCTGCGCGCCCTGCGCGATGACCTCGGCATCCAGTACGAGCAGCGCACCCTGGGCACGCTGCAAGTCTTTCGCACCGCCGCGCAACTGCAGGCGGCGCAGCGCGACACCGCCGTGCTTCAGGAATGCGGCGTGCCCTATCGCCTACTGCGCGCCGATGAACTGCCCGACGTCGAGCCCGCCCTGGCGCACGCGCGCGGCCTGGTCGGCGGCCTGCACCTGCCGGGTGACGAAACCGGCGACTGCCAGCGCTTCACCACGCAACTGGCCGACGCCGCGCGGGCGCTGGGCGTGCGCTTTCGCTTCGGTGCGCGCATTGAGGAATTGCTACAAGATGGAGAGCGCATCACCGGCGTGCTGCTTCGCGGCGTGGCCGATGAGGTGCTGAAGGCCGACCGGGTGGTGCTGGCGCTGGGCAGCTATTCGCGCGAACTGCTTAGCAACCTGGGGCTCGATCTGCCGGTGTACCCGGTCAAGGGCTATTCGCTCACCGTGCCGCTCATTGACGAAGCCCGCGCGCCGCGCTCCACCGTGATGGACGAAACCTACAAGGTGGCCATCACGCGCTTCGACCAACGTATCCGCGTCGGCGGCATGGCCGAGCTGGGCGGGTTTGATCTGGGCCTGAACCCCGCGCGCCGCGCCACGCTGGAGATGGTGACGCGCGGCCTGTTCGACGGCGGCGGCGATCTGCCCGCAGCGGAGTTCTGGACCGGTCTGCGCCCCATGACGCCCGACAGCACCCCCATCGTCGGCGCCACGCGCTTTGACAACCTGCTGCTCAACACCGGCCACGGCACGCTGGGCTGGACCATGGCGGCGGGCTCGGGCAAGCTGGTGGCCGATCTGGCGCTGGGGCGACGGCCGGACATTTCCACCCGTGGGCTGGGCATTGATCGCTATCCATCCAGGAGCAACCGGGGCAGATGGGTCGAGGGCTGGGCGCCTGCGTGACACGCAGGGCGGGCATGCATGCCCGCCGTACGCGGGGTGGGGTAAGCCACATCGGCTATCGTTGGCGACACGCCGCCGCACTGCGGTGCGCCCCCACACACGAGGAGCCCGACCATGCCCCAGCCGCTGCAAGGCCAGCGCATTCTGATCACCCAGGCCGACGCCTTTATGGGGCCGGCCCTGTGCGCCGTGTTTGCCGAACAGGGCGCCGAAGTCATCGCCAGCACCCAGCCGCTGCTGGCGCCCGATGCGGCCGCCGACGTGGTGGCGCAGGCCGGCCGCATCGACGCACTCGTCGCCAACCTGGCGTTTGAAGCGCCCACCACACCCGTTGACGCGGTGAGCGACGACGAATGGCGCGCCACCTTCGCCGCGCTGGTCGACCCGCTGCCGCGCCTGGCGCGCGCGGCCCTGCCGGCCATGATGGCGCGCCGCGCCGGCAAGTTTCTGGTGATGGGCAGCGCCGCCGCCCTGCGCGGCATGAAGCGCTGCGCCAGCTACAGCGCCGCGCGCGGCGCGCAACTGGCGTGGGTGCAGGCGGTGGGCGTGGAGATGGCGCCCCATAACGTGCAGGTCAACGCCATTGCGCAGAACTTTGTCGACAACCCCACCTACTTCCCGCCCGAAGTGCAGGCCAACCCGCGCTTTCAGGAGCGCCTGAAGCGCGAGGTGCCGCTGGGCCGCCTGGTGGGCGCGCGCGAAGACGCGCTGTTTGCCGCGTACCTGTGCAGCCCGGCGGCCGATTGCTTTGTGGGGCAGGTGTTTCCGGTGTGCGGCGGCTGGGTGGCGCGCTGAACAGCGCGGCGCCGCCTGCGATCAGCGGCTGCTGGGGAAGCTGAACACCGCCCCTTCGCGCACGCCACTGGACGGCCAGCGCTGCGTGATCGTCTTGCGCTTGGTGTAGAAGCGCACCGCGTCCGGGCCGTAGGCGTGCAGGTCGCCGAACAGGCTGCGCTTCCAGCCGCCGAAGCTGTGGTACGCCACCGGCACCGGCAGCGGCACGTTCACGCCGACCATGCCGACCTGGATGTGGTCGGTGAAGTGGCGCGCCGCCTCGCCGTCGCGCGTGAAGATGCAGGTGCCGTTGCCGTATTCGTGGTCGTTGATGAGCTGCATGGCTTCATCCAGCGACTTCACGCGCACGATGCCCAGCACCGGGCCGAAGATTTCTTCCTGGTAGATCACCATCCCGGGCTTTAAGTGGTCGAACAGGCAGGGGCCGAGGAAGTAGCCGTCCTCGTGGCCCTTCACCTTCAGGCCACGGCCATCGACCAGCAGCGTGGCGCCTTCCTTCACGCCCTGGTCAACGTAGCCACGCACCTTTTCAAAGTGCGGCTTGGTCACCAGCGGCCCCATGTCGTTGCCGTTGTCGGTGCCGGGGCCGACCTTCATCCTGGCGATCTCGGTTTTGAGGCCCTCGATCATCTGGTCCGCCACTTCATCGCCCACCGCCACGATCAGCGGCACGGCCATGCAGCGCTCGCCGCACGAGCCGTAGGCGGCGCCCATCATGGCTGTCACGGCGTTGGCCACGTCGGCGTCGGGCATCACCACGGCGTGGTTCTTGGCTCCGCCCAGGGCCTGCACGCGCTTGCCGTGCTTGGTGCCTTCGCTATAAATATATTCAGCGATGGGCGTAGAGCCGACAAAGCTGATGGCCTTCACGCGCGGGTCGTGCAGCAGCGCATCGACCGCTTCCTTGTCGCCATTGACCACGTTCAGCACGCCGGGCGGCAGGCCCGCTTCCAGCGCCAGTTGCGCGATGAACAGCGCGCTCGACGGGTCGCGCTCGGAGGGCTTCAGCACAAAGGTGTTGCCGCACGCCACCGCCATCGGCCACATCCACAGCGGCACCATGGCCGGAAAGTTGAACGGCGTGATGCCGGCGGTGACGCCCAGCGCCTGATGCTCGGCCCACGAATCTATGCCGGGACCAACGTTGCGGCTGTGCTCGCCCTTGAGCAACTCGGGCGCGTAGCTCGCGTATTCCACGTTCTCGATGCCGCGCTGCAGCTCGCCATGCGCATCGTTCAGCACCTTGCCGTGCTCGGCGGTGATCATGGCGGCGATCTTGTCGGCGTTGTCTTCCAGCAGCACTTTCAATTTGCTCATCACCCGCGCGCGTTTGAGGGGCGGCGTGTTGCGCCAGGCGGGAAATGCCTTGTCGGCGCTGGCGATGGCTTGCTCAACGGTGGCTTTGGAAGCCAACGCCACGTTCAGGCTGGACTGGCCGGTGGCGGGGTTGAACACGGGCTGGGTGCGCGCCGTGTCGTGGACGATCTGGCCGTCGATGAGGTGGCCGAGGGTTTGGGTGACGGGTTTGTCGTGCTGCATGTTGTTTCTCGGTAAAAATGCTGTCTGACCAGTTCCGGACTGGGTTCAAAGCTATCAATAAGTGAGTTCAATCCGGACCGATGTCACGAAGCTGCTCGAGCAGTTCCGGCAGTGCGGTACCTACCGTTTCCCACACCAGATCGAGGTTGATGTCGAAATAGCCGTGCGCGATGCGGTTGCGCATGCCGCGCATGCTGCGCCAGGGCACGATGGGGTGCGCTTGCACGAACGCTTCATGACTGTCCATCAATTTGGTGGCTGCTTCGCCAATGATGACCAGACTCATGATGACGGCCTGCTGGGTGCGTTTGTCTTGAAGGAACGCCTGCTTGTCCAAGCCAGCTACAAAGCCGCAAGCGTCCGACGCTGCCTGTCGCATGTGATCCAGATAGTCGTGAAGACGGCTGTCGTTCATACGGGCTGCGCCTCTGCCAAGACCTGCGCACGAAACTTGGGCGGCAAGTCGGCGGGTGTGCGCAAATCGACGCGCAGCTCAAGCAGCGACTCCAGTTCGTCCTGCAGACCGCCCAGATCGAACAAGGTCGCTCCAGGCAGCGCATCCACCAGCAGATCGATATCGCTGCCATCGCGATCCGTGCCGTGCAGCACCGACCCGAACACACGCGGATTGGCAGCGCGATGGCGGCTGGTGGCTTCACGAACCGCGCTTCGCTTGGCGTCGAGGACGATGGAGGGACGCATGCGTGCTCCTTGGACAGAGTCGTCAACCATCAAGCGTAACTGAAGCAACGCGGCCTTAGGCCGTCGCGCTCAGCGCATCCCCCACCGCACTCACCAGCCGATCAATCTCCGCGGGCGTGCTGATGAAAGGCGGCGCCAGCTGGATCGTGTCGCCGCCGTAGCGCACGTAGAAGCCGGCCTTCCAGCAGTGCATGGCGATTTCGTAGGGCCGCCTGGCCGGCTCGCCGGGCAGCGACTCGATGGTGAAACCGGCCGCCAGCCCGTAGTTACGGATGTCGAGCACATGCTTGGCGCCCTTCAGGCTGTGCACGGCGGCCTCGAAGTGCGGTGCCAGGGCCTTCACGCGGCCCACGCCGTCTTCGCGCTCCAGCAAGTCCAGCGCGGCGATGCCGGCGGCGCAGGCCACGGGGTGTGCGCTGTAGGTGTAGCCGTGCGCAAACTCCAGCATGTAGTCCGGCCCACCGGCGGCCATGAAGGTGTCGTAGATGCCCTTGTTGGCGATCACGCCGCCCAGCGGCTGCACGCCGTTGGTGACCTGCTTGGCGAAGGTCATGATGTCGGGCACCACGCCAAAGGCGTCTGCGCCCGTCTTGGTGCCGCAGCGGCCAAAGCCGGTGATGACTTCGTCGAAGATCAGCAGAATGTCGTGCTGGGTGCAGATTTCGCGCAGGCGCTGCAAATAGCCCACGGGCGGAATCACCACGCCGGCCGAGCCGCTGAAGGGCTCGACGATGACGGCGGCGATGTTGCTGGCGTCGTGCAGCGCGATCAGATCGAGCAGCTTGTCGGCGAGTTGCTTGCCACCTTCGGCCGGCTGGCCCTTGGCAAAGGTGCCCATGGGCGGCTGGGTGTGCGGCAGGTGATCGGCCTGCACGGCGGTGCCGTACAGCTTGCGGTTGCCCACCATGCCGCCAACCGAGATGCCGCCAAAGTTGACGCCGTGGTAGCCCTTCTCGCGGCCCACCAGCAGCTGCTTGCCGCCCTGGCCCTTCAGGCGCCAGTAGGCGCGGGCCATCTTCAGCGCCGTGTCGGCGGCTTCGGAGCCGCTGGCGGTGAAAAAGACGTAATCGAGCCCGGCGGGGGTGAAAGCTTTCAGCTTGTTGGCCAGCTCAAACGACAGCGGGTGGCCGAACTGGAAGGCCGGCGCGTAGTCGAGCTGCGCGGCCTGCTTGCCCACGGCCTCGGCGATCTCGCGCCGGCCATGGCCCAGGCCGCTGCACCACAGGCCCGACAGGCCGTCGAACACCTGCCGGCCGTCGCCGTCGGTGAAGTAGGCGCCTTGCGCCGCCACGATCATGCGCGGGTCGCGCTTGAACTGGCGGTTGGCGGTGAAGGGCATCCAGTGCGCGTCGAGCCAGGCGGCGTCGGGGCGCGACTGGATTTTGGGTGCGGCTTGGGTGGCGGTGCTCATGGGTGTCTCCTCGGGACGGCTTGGCGACATCGCGCCATGGCGGCGCTTGGCGTCAGCCCATTGTGTGCGCAAGAGCCAAGCTTTTCAAATATGGAAATATTCATGTTCACTTGCGGATTAGTGCAAGCAAAGCCCTCGCAGGACGAGGCCATGAAAAAAGGGGCCGAATGGCCCCTTGCTCATCAGCGCTGTTCGCGTCGGCGCCGCATCGACCAGCCGCCCGCCATCAGCACCGGGGGCAGCAGCAACCACCAGGGGCCCACCGGGACAGCGGCCGGAATGGCGGGCGCTGTGACTGTGATGGTGGCGATGGCCGTCACGCACGATGGTGTGGCGCCGCGCGTGTCGCACAGTGTGTAGGGGTAGCTGTAGGTGCCGGGCGTGGTGCCGACCGCGATGGTGATGGTGCCGTCGGGGTTCATCGTGATGCTGCCTGCCGTGGGCACCGGCGCTGTGCCCGGCGTCAGCGAATAGGTGCCCGCGGCGGGCCCCGACACGCCGCCCACGCTGTCGTTGACCAGCACCGACGCCGTGGTCGCGGCCGCGGCCGCGGCATTGGTGACTGAATAACTGTCGTCTTTAGCCAGAGGCAGACTGCGCACACCGAAGCCGATCCATTCGTTGTAGGTTTCGCCAAGCGCGGTGTTGATTGCCGGAACCGAATGCGCGTTGTTCTGCATGTTGCCAACGTAGCTGACCGTGATACTGGTCGAATTGAGCAGGTCGATTCGATAGCCGCTGTCGACGTTCAATACGGCAAACAGCTGCATGCTGCTGTCGCTGGTGATGGGCGAGCCCACGGTCAACGCCGGGTAGCTGGCGCCCAGTGTGGCTTGGCTGATGGGGTAGGTCGGATTGGCAGCAGGGCTGGGGTAAGCGCGCACCTGCTCCTCATTGCCTGCCGCAGGCCAGTCTGTGCCGTTCGTGAAGTGAAGCGGCACCGCCGGGTTGGCAGCCAGCACGCCGGTGCCCGAAAAGGTCAGCGTCATTCGGCCGGGCTCGCTGTTCCCCAAGTTGCTGGTCGGGACGCCCTGAACCACCTCGGTCACCAAGGGAATGCTGGGGTTGGTCGGGGTCAGCGTCAACTGGTAGGTGAACGTATCGCCGCCAGACGAGCACCCCCCCCGCAGTGATGGCGTTGCATGCCCCGTTATGGGCCAAAAGCCCGGTGGCGGGCGAGGTGAAAGTCACATCGCTTTGGTAGCCGTCGTACCCGGTACGCGTGAGCGTGTAAGCGCCAGCGTCGCCTTGAGGGGTGGTGTAGGTGCCGGTGATTTGTTGCGCGCTGGTGGTGCTGATGGTCCACGTCCCCGACCCATTGATCGCCGACGCCGGCCCCGCCAAGGCCATCAGGCCCGCAGCGCCCATGACGGCGGCCACGCGACGAGTTGCCCGGGTTTGGTATTGGGTCGCTTTGCGTGTCACTGTGATCGATGTCATGCGCTTTCTTCCCTTACAAATGCCGACGGATGCACCGTCTGCCGACGACAGTAGTGTACTGACTTGAAGCCAAAAGTTCACAAAATCGGCTTTTGGTTGACTTTGGAAGGCAAGCAGCGTGATAAAAAGCCCACGTCCCTTGCGATTGTGCTCACCGTGGCCCCCGCAGTCCCCCCGTCATCCCCACATCCGCCCCGCACCCGCGCCGTGCTCGGCCAGGTCAGCGACATGGACCTGCGCCTGCTGCACGTGTTCAAGGCCGTGGTCGAATGCGGCGGCCTGTCGGCGGCCGAGCTGGAGCTGAACATCGGCACCAGCACCGTCAGCCGCCACCTCAAGGACCTGGAGACGCGGCTGGGCCTCACGCTATGCCGGCGCGGGCGGGCCGGCTTCGCGCTCACGCCCGAAGGCCAGCGCGTGTACGACGAGACCCTGCACCTGCTGGCTGCGGTGGACGGCTTTCGCGCCAGCGTCGATGACATCCACGACCGCATGGGCGGCGCGCTGCACGTGGCGCTGTTTGACAAGACGGCCAGCAACCCGGCCGCGCGCATCCACGCGGCCATCGCCGCCTTCGCCAGCCAGGCGCCCGACGTGAAGCTGCACCTGCACGTGGGCAGCATCCAGACCATCGAACGCGGCGTGATGGACGGCAGCTTCGCGGTCGGCGTCATCCCGGCGCACCGTGCGTCGGCCAGCCTGCGCTACGACAGCCTGTTCAGCGAGACCATGTACCTGTACGCCGGTCAGCGGCACGCGCTATATGAATCAGAGCAAACTTTGCTAGACTGGCCAGGGCTGCGGGCCAGAAAAGACTTTGCCGGCCTGGGCTACCACTCACCCAACATGGAACTGGCCCACGGCCGCCAGCTGCGCCGCGCCGCCACGGCGTACGAGCAGGAAGCCATCGCCACGCTCATCCTGTCGGGCCGCTTCGTCGGCTTTCTGCCCGACCACTATGCCGACACCTTTGTGCAGCGCGGGCTGATGCGCGCCATCCACCCAGCAACGCTGCACTACGCCTGTGATTTCGTCAGCGTGCTGCGCCGCTCGCCGCAACCGGCGCGTGCGGCGCAGGCGTTTCACCAGGCCTTGCTGATAGCGCATGCCGACGCGCCCTGATCGGATGCATCGGATGGGCGAGGGCGCCGTCGACCCGAGCCGAACGCCCTTCAGCGCGCCACCGGCAGCCAAAAGCTGAACACCGTCCCCCGCGGCGACTGCGGCGCGTGGCGCAGGGTGCCGCCGTGCTGCTCGACCACGGTGCGGCACAGCGACAGGCCCAGGCCCATGCCTTCGGGCTTGGTGGTGAAGAAGGGCGTGAACAGCTGCGAGGCGATGTCGTCCGGGATGCCGTCGCCGCTGTCGGCCACGCTGAATTCGACCGACGCGCGCCCGGGCACGCTGCGCGCACGCAGTTGCAGCACGCGCGTGCCGCGCAGGCCGTCCATGGCCTGCAGGCCGTTGCGCGCCAGGTTGATCAGCACCTGCTCGATCATGGTCGGTTCGCACCACACCGCCGGCAAGGTGGGTGGCACGTCGACCTGCAGCAGCGCGTCCAGCTTGCGGGCCTGCAGCTGCACCAGCGGCAGCACGGTGTCGACCAGTTCGCGCGGCGCCACGGCCTGCCGCGCGGTGCTGCGCTGGCGCACCAGGTCGCGCACGCTGTGGATGACCTTGCCGGCGCGCCCGGCCTGGTCGGCGATGCGGGTCAGCGCGGTGCGCACGTCGTGCAGCATGGCGGCGTCGGCGCCCGCCGCCGGGCCGCCCTGCAGCAGGTTGAGCGAGCCGGTGGCGTAGCTGGAGATCACCGCCAGCGGCTGGTTCAGCTCGTGGCTCATCAGCGACGCCATTTCGCCCACGGTGGCCAGGCGCGCGCTGGCCTGCAGGCGCTCCTGGCTGGAGCGCGACAGCTCTTCGGCGCGGCGCAGCGCGGTCATGTCCATCACGGCGCTCATCCAGCCAGTCTGCTTGCCCACGGCGGCGATCAGCGGCGCCTCGAAGATCAGCACCGGAAAGCGCGTGCCGTCCTTGCGCAGAAAGACCGATTCGAAGCCGTCGCGCCCCGGCGCCTGGCCGGCCAGGCGCTGTACCTGGCGTTCGCCGTATTCGTGCGCGTGCTCGGGCGGCCAGTAGGGCATGGGTGCGCCGCGGCCGATGAGTTCGTGCGGCTCGTAACCCACCATGGCGCAGAAGGCCGGGTTGACGTAGGTGATGCGGCCCTGCAGGTCGCGCGCGCGCAGACCGGTGACCAGTGAATCCTCCATCGCCTTGCGAAAGCTCAGCGCCTGCGCCAGTTCGGCCTCGGCGGCCTGGCGGCGGCGGAAGTCGCGCGCCAGCAGCACCAGCACCGTCACCAGCGCGATCGACAGGCCGGTGACCAGCGCCGTCAGCACGTTGGGGAACACGTCGGGCAGCTGGCGCGCGCCTTCCAGCCGCAGCACCATGGGCGCGCCGGGCAAGTCCAGCACCTGCTGCGCCACGAACACGCGCGTGCCGCGCCGGGGCGCGCCCTGCACCGCCAGGCGGGTGCCGTCCAGCTCGGTCAGGCTGACGCTCTGGCCGCGCGTCAGCTGCACGGGCAGCTGCGACAGCACGCCTTCCAGCGTGTGCGCGGCGATCAGGAAGCCCTGCAGCTGCGTGCCCTGCAGGATCGGCAGGCACAGCTCCATCACCTCGTCGCCCAGCCCTCCGGGGCGCGGCACAAAGCGGCTGGGCGCGTAGACGGGCCCCGCGGTCTTGGCCGCCTGCGCGCAGGCCTGGCCCAGGTCGACGTTGGGCAGCAGGTCCGTGTCGGGCGCCGGCAGCGGCGCGTAGTAGGGGCTGTCGACCGCCGCCAGCAGTTGCAGCTGGGGGTCGCGCCACTGCAGGCGCAGCCATTCGCGGTGCTCGCCCAGCATGGAGCCGGCGGCCGCGGTCCAGCCGACGGCCTCGGTCTGCGTGGCGGCCAGGCCGTGCAGGTCCTGCAGGTTGCGCGCCAGCCGCTGGCGCAGCGCCTGCGCGGCGTAGGTGTTGTCACGCTCCAGGTCGCGCTGGGTCTGCTCCATCTCGTAGCTGCGCGCCAGCCAGACCAGCGTGGCCAGCAGCCCGACCACCACCAGCACCAGCATGCCCCACAGCCCGCGGCGGCGCCAGGCATTCGCGGGCGCGCCATGCCCCGGCAGAGGGGTCGGCCACGAATGCATGTCGGTCATGGCGCAAGTGTAGAACGCGGCGGCGGCGCGGCGCCAGGGTTGCTACTATTTAGATAGCTGTCTGCGCAGTCCTGGAAAGCGCAGACGGCCGATCAGGGCCTGAACTGGCCGCGCGCCACGGCGCCATCAGCCCAATACCCGGTGCGCCAGCGCCGGCAGTTGTGCGCGGCGCGCGGCCAGCGCGGCGGCGTCCAGATCGGCCAGCACCACGCCCGGTCCTTCGGCGTGCTGCGCCAGCACCTGGCCCCAGGCGTCGACCACCATGCTGTGGCCCCAGGTGCGGCGGCCGTTGTCGTGCACGCCGCCCTGCGCGGCGGCGATCACGCCGCTGAGGTTTTCGATGGCGCGGGCGCGCAGCAGCACTTCCCAGTGCGCCTGCCCGGTGACGTAGGTGAAGGCGCTGGGCACCAGCAGCAGGTCGGCGCCCTGCGCGGCGTAGGCGCGGTACAGCTCGGCAAAGCGCAGGTCGTAGCACACGCTCATGCCGATGCGCCAGCGGTGGCCGTCGCGCGAAGGCAGGTCGAACAGCGTGGGCTGGCTGCCGCGCGCCAGCACCGCCGCCTCGTCATAGGTGCGCGTGCCGTCGTCGAACTTGAACAGGTGGATCTTGTCGTAGCAGGCCACGCGCTCGCCCTGCGGGCTGAAGGCCAGGCTGGCGTTGCGCACGCGCTGTTCGTCGCGCGGCTCACACGACAGCGGCAGCGTGCCGCCGACGATCCACAGCCCCAGCGCGCGCGCGGTGGCGGCCAGCCAGTCCTGAATGGGGCCGCCGCCCAGCGGCTCTTGCAGCGCCAGCTTGTCGGCGTCGCGGTGGCCCATGACGCAGAAGTATTCGGGCAGCACGGCCAGCTCGGCCCCGGCGCGGGCGGCTTCGGCCAGCAGCGCGCGGGCGTCGCGCAGGTTGTCGGCCACGTGCGGGCCGGAGACCATCTGGATGGCGGCGACTTTCATGGCTTGTCCTCTGGCAAAGGCGCGTCGACGGGCGCGGTGGCGGCCGCAGGCGCGGGCGCGGAGCCGGCTTCGGCGCGCGGCGTGGGGCCGGGGCGCGCGCGCACGGCGGTGACCTGCGGGTCGTCCCAGCGGCCGCCGACGTGGAATTCGCGCGTGGCGGCCTGCACCAGCGGGCGCTTGAGCACCAGCTGCGCCACGAAGGCGCCAATGCCGATGGCCGGGTTGATCGCCGTCGCCACCAGCGCCGCGGTGCCGGCGTCGAGTTCGGGCACCACCAGCACGCGCAGGTTCTGCGTTTCCTTGTCGATGTCGGCGCTGCCGTCCATCAGCACGGCGGCGCTGGTGCCCTTCATCTGCAGGTTGTTGGTGGTGGCGATGCCGCGCGCGACCTCGACGTCGCCGCGGATGAAGTCGAACGCGAAGCCGGTGCTGAACACGTCGCGGAAGTCGAGCGTGAGCCGGCGCGGCAGCGCCTGCAGGCTCAGCACGCCCAGCAGCTTGGCCACGCCGGGGTCGGCCTTGAGGAACTGCCCGGCGCCGATGTCCAGGTGCAGCTTGCCAGACATGCTGGGGTAATGCGGCGACAGTGGCGCGCCGCGCCAGTCCAGCGTGCCTTCCATGCTGCCCTTGCCGCGCGCCAGCACGCCGGGCATGTCGAAGCGCGCCAGCAGCCCGCCGGCGTCGCGCACGTCCAGCTTGAAGTCGAGCGCGGTGCGGCGCGGGTCGCCGCGTTCGCGCGGCGCGCGCGGGTCAAGCGGCGGCGGCGCGCCGCGCACCAGCGCCGCCCATTGGCCGCTGGCGGTAAAAGTGGCTTCTGGCGCACGAATGGCAAGCTTCTTCAGCTCCCATTCTTGTAGCGCACTGGTCTGCCGCGCGGCCGCCACGTCGTGGTTGACAGCCTCGATCTCCAGCCGGCCGAGCTTCTTGCCGCGCAGCTCGAACTGCTCCACCACCACGTCCAGCGCCGGCAGGTTGGCGGGCGGGCGGGCCAGCATGCTTTCGTCCTCGCCCACGCTGCTGGCGGGAATGCTCAGGCGCGACAGGCGCGCCAGCACCTTGCCCGGCCGGTCGCCCACGCCGCCGCTGTATTCGACGCGGCCGGCCAGTTCGCGCGCCTGCACATCGGCGCGCCAGGTGTTGCCTTCGCGCGTGCCGGTGGCGGCCACGTCGTTCAGGGTGCGCTCGTCCACCTGCAGCTCGCCCACGCGCAGCGACCACGCGGTGGGCACGAAGCCGCCGTCGGCCAGCGCCGACGCGGCGTCGCTGCCGCCGCCGCCGAACACCTTGCCCAAGGCGGCCCCCCAGGCATCGGTCTGCAGGCGCGGCAGGTGCACGCGCGCCAGCACGCCGCTGGCCGGCAGCGCCAGTTGCGGCTGCGCCTGCGGGCCGACGCCGATGACGCCGCGCTGCACGCGCCCGCTGGCGCCGTCGCGCTCAAACTCCACCGTCAGCTGATCGGCCACCGCCACGCGATAGCGCTGGCGGCCCGGCGCGCCATTGACGCTACCGCTTTCATAGCGCAAAGGCCAGGCGGCGTCAGCGGGTTTGGCCAGCGGCGCGGGCAAATCAAACGCCATGCCGCGCAGGTCGCTGGTGACCAGCACGTCCGGCTCGCCGGCGCGAAAGCCGATCTGCGCCTCGTACGCCGCGCTGCCGCTGGCCTGGCGCGCCACGCCGGGCAGCGGGGCCCAGTCGGCCATCTCGCGCAGCGCTTCGGCGCTGGCGGTGCCGGCGGCGCGCAGCACCACCGTCGGGCCGCCGGGCGCGCTGGAGGTGCCGCCGGACAGGCGCGCCTCGCCGCCCAGCAGGCGCGCGCGGGCGTCCTGCAGCGCGAAGCCGGTGTCGCTGAAGGTGACCGCGCCCTGCGCCTGCGCCAGCGCCGGCGAATCGGGCGTGATGCGCACGTCGTTGCCGTGCAGCGTGGCACGGCCTTCGACCTTGGCTTCGCGGATGCGGTCGATCGGCAGGTCGAGCTTGAGGCGCAGGCCGGCGTCGCCGCTGGCGCTGGCGCGGTCCAGCGCGTGTTCGATGAAGCCCGCCACCGGCGAGGCGTTGACGATGCCCAGCGCCGACGTGAGGGTGCCGCGCCCTTCGGCGTCGACCCGCACGCGGGTGTGCATCAGGTCGGCGATGTCGGCCTGCACGCGGTGGAACTGCCAGCCCGGGTGGCCCTGCACGCGCGCACTGGCGTTCCTGACCTGCATGCTGTTGTGGTCGAAGACCAGCTCGCCCGCCAGGTCTTCCAGCGCCGGCCAGGGCGGCTGGCCGGCCGGCTGCAGCGCGCGCGGCACGTAGGCCAGCGTGACGCCCTGCACCTGACCGGCAAAGCGGAATTCGCTGCCCGGCGCGGGCTGGCTGTCGCCGACGTGGTTGAGGTCGCCCTTCACGCGCACGGCAAAGTCGCGCGCCTCACCGCGCGCGACGGCGCTGCGCACGTAGTCGCGTGCCTCAGCCGGAATGCCCAGCGGCAGGTAGCGGTGCACGCGCGCGCCGTTGGCACGGGTGAAGCTGCCGGTCAGGTCCAGCACGCCCGGAAAGCGCTTCGCCCCCTGCTGCCCGGCCAGCGTCTGCCAGCGCCCCTTGAAGCTGCCGGTGGCGTCGGCGTTGTGCAGCTTGAGCTGGTCTACGTCGACCTCGATCTGCTCGCCCTGCACACGCCAGCGCGATTGCAGCGCCAGATCGGCCAGCGGAATGCGCGGCTCGGCAAACACGCCCGGAAATGTAAGCGCACCGTCGCGCACCGTCAGGCTGGCCTGCCCGCCGGTGGGCTGCGCGTCCAGGTCGAGCACGGCGCGTTCGATGCCCGGAATGCCTTCGACCGCCACGCCATCGGCGCGCGCGGGGGCCGGCAGCGGCGCCACGCTCAGCCCGCTGACGCGCGTGGTCACACGCCAGTGGGCGGGCGCGTCCAGCGCGCCGTCCCAGCGCGCGTGGATGCGCTCGACCAGCCCCTGCACCGGGTGGTCGGCCAGGCGCTGGTGCACCGCGGGCGGCAGCGGCAGGCGGCGCGCGATCTTGGCCAGCGCGGCGAGGTCAAGCTTGTCGCCCGTCAGCTCGCCCCCGGCGGCCTGGCCGTCGCCGCTGCGGTAGCTCAACTGCACGTTGCCGCCGGGCCATGCCAGGCCGTCGGCGTCGACGAAGTGCAGGTTGCGCGTGCTGACTTCGGCACCGCCGCCCGGATCGCGCCAGCCGAGCCGGCCGGTCAGCGAGGCAAAGGCGAGCGGCTCCAGCTGCGGGCCAAAGCGCGCGGCCACCGCGCCCAGCGCCACGTCGGCGGTGGCGGCCGTGAGGGCGCCCTGGCGGGTATCGACCCACAGGCGCACCGCGCCATGGCCGTTCTGCAGGTCGACGCCCCAGTCGGCCTGCTGGTCGACGTAGGCGCGCAGGCGCGAGACGTCGATGCGCTTGAAATCGGCGTAGCCCTGGCCGTCCCATTCGCGCCAGAAGCCGGGGTGACGCGAGAACACGCGCTGGCGAAACTGCCCGATCAGCGTGAAGCGCTCGCCCCAGTCGGGGGCCGGCGTGGCATCCAGCCGCAACTGATGGCGGCCGTAGCCGTTGCGCACCACCAGTTGCACGTCGGTCAGCTGCACCGGCGGGGCGTCGCGCCGCTCGTCGACCCAGCGCACGCGGCCGCCGCGCACCAGAAATTCAGGCTGCGAAAAGAACCAGTCCGCCGCGTCGGCATTGCCTTCGGCGTCGCCCGACAGGTCGATGCCGCCCACCAGCAGCCGGCCGTCGGCGGTGCGGCGCAGCTCCAGCTCGGGCTCGTCGATGACCAACTGCT
This sequence comes from Ottowia sp. SB7-C50, assembly GCF_033110285.1. Classification (NCBI taxonomy): domain Bacteria; kingdom Pseudomonadati; phylum Pseudomonadota; class Betaproteobacteria; order Burkholderiales; family Comamonadaceae; genus Ottowia; species Ottowia sp. SB7-C50. The sequence goes on along the minus strand of NZ_CP136995.1, from coordinate 169,438 downwards.
CCAGCCGGCCCTGGCCCAGCGACAGCACCGAAAACGCCACCAGCACGCGCGGCACGTGCAGGCCGGCGCGCCCGGCCGGGTCGTGCACGCGCACGTTGCGCAGCGACACCGACGGCACCAGGCCGTTGGATTCGGCCTCGATGGCCTCGATGGTGACGGGCGCGGCGATGGCGCGCGAGGCCAGTTGTTCCAGCCGGGGGCGGAACTCGTCGATTCGCGGCACAATGCCCCAATGGAGGACGGCCGTGGCGAGCGCCAGTCCCACGAGCAGCACGGCCAGGCCGCGCAGCACCCATCGCATGACGATGGCAGCAAGCTTGAGGGACGACTGAATCAACGGCTTACAGGCAAGTGCGAGGTGTTGACCCCGGGTGACGAACGCCCTCGATGGGAGCCTCGGCCGCGCACCTGGCCTCGAAGGAGCGATACAAATTATGACCCGCGCCGAACTACAAGGTTCGAACCCCGACGGTGACGCTTTGTTAACCCGCCCGGAGCCCGTGGCCAAGGGCACGTCCGGCCAGGCCGCCCATTCCCGCCTGGTGCAGCGGCTGCGCCGGCGCTACGAGGTCGAGCTGCCGCTGCTGGCGCCCGGCGCGCCGACCCGCGACACCATGGCCGAGTGCCTGGCGCGCCTCACCGCCGAAGGGCACGACACGGGCGCCGCGCTGCGCATCCTGCGGCAATTGGTGATGGAGCGGCTGGTGGTGCTGGACTGCGAACAGGCCGCGCCGCTGGAGCAGGTGACGCGCGCCGTGACCGAGCTGGCCGAACTGGCGCTAGACACCGCCTGCCAGGCCGCCTTCGCGCAGCTGGACGAGCGCCACGGCGCGCCCATGACGGAGCGCGGCGAACGCGCCCAGCTGTGGGTGATCGGCATGGGCAAGCTGGGCGCGCGCGAACTCAACGTGTCGAGCGACATCGACCTGATCTACATCTACGACGAGGACGGCGAGACCACCGGCCGCGACGACGGCCGCGGCCAGATTTCGGTGCAGGAATACTTCACCCGCGCCGTCAAGCTGATCTACGGCCTGATCGGCGACACCACCGAGCACGGCTTCGTGTTCCGCGTCGACCTGGCGCTGCGGCCCAACGGCAATTCGGGGCCCACGGTGTGTTCGCTGGACGCGCTGGAAGAGTACATGCTGGTGCAAGGCCGCGAATGGGAGCGCTTTGCCTGGATGAAAAGCCGCGCCATCGCCCCGCGCGCGGCCATCGCGGGCGGCTCGGCGCAGGCGCTGCGCGGCGTGGTGCTGCCCTTCGTGTTCCGCAAGTACCTCGACTACAACGTGTTCGAGTCGCTGCGCACGCTGCACGACCAGATCCGCAGCCACGCCAGCAAGCGCAGCGCGGGCCGGCCCGAGCGCGCCAACGACGTCAAGCTGTCGCGCGGCGGCATCCGCGAAATCGAATTCACCGTGCAGCTGCTGCAGGTGGTGCGCGGCGGGCAGTTTCCCGAACTGCGCACGCGCCCGACGCTGCAGGCGCTGGAACGCGTGGCCCGCGCCGGCCTGATGCCGCCCGAAACCGCTGACGCGCTGGCGCGCGCCTACGTGTTCCTGCGCCGGGTCGAGCACCGCATCCAGTACCTGGACGACCAGCAGACCCACGTGCTGCCGACGCAGGACGCCGACCTGGAATGGATCGCGCGCACGCTGGGCTTTGACAGCGCCTGCCCTTTCCTGCACGAGCTGGACGCGCACCGCGAATTCGTGGCGCAGGAATTCGACCGCCTGCTGGGCGGCGACGCGCCCTGCAAGAGCTGCCAGAAAAACGCCAACGGCGAGGCGCGCGTGGCCTCGTCCGACATCGGCGCCGCGCTGGCCGCCTTCCCCGAGCGCGTGCGCGAACGCATGGCCGACTGGCCCCAGCACCCGCGCGTGCTGGCGCTGCGCGACGAAGCGCGCGCCCGCCTGACGCGGCTGCTGCAGCGCACCGCGCAGTGGCTGGAAGACGGCAGCATCAACGAAGACGGCGTGCTGCGCCTGGCCGACTGGGTCGAGCCGCTGCTGCGCCGCGAAAGCTACATCGCGCTGCTGCTGGAGCGCCCCGCGGTGCACGAGCGCCTGCTGCGCGTGCTGGGCGCGGCGCGCTGGCCGGCGCGCTACGTCATGCAGCACCCCGGCGTCATCGACGAGCTGGCCAGCCCCAGCCTGCTGGCCGACCGCTTTGACGCCGCCGCCTTCGAGCGCGAGCTGGAAAGCCGCCGCGAGGCGCTGGCGCGCACCGGCGAGGACGACGAGGAAAACCTGCTCAACCTGCTGCGCCGCGCGCACCATGCCGAGGTGTTTCGCACCTTGGTGCGCGACGTCGAGGGGCGCATCAGCGTCGAGCAGGTGGCCGACGACCTGTCGGCGCTGGCCGACGCCATCCTGCGCCTGACCAGCCGCTGGTGCTGGCCGCGCCTGCGCCAGCGCCACCGCGACACGCCGGCCTTCGGCATCATTGCCTACGGCAAGCTGGGCGGCAAGGAACTGGGCTACGGCAGCGACCTGGACATCGTGTTCGTGTTCGACGACGAGCACGAGAACGCGCAGGAAATCTACGCCGCCTTCGTGCGCAAGCTGATCACCTGGCTCACCGTCAAGACCGGCGAGGGCGACCTGTTCGAGATCGACACCGCGCTGCGCCCCAATGGCAGCAGCGGCCTGCTGGTCACCAGCTTCGAGGCATTTGCCGACTACCAGGAAAACCGCGGCAGCAACACCGCCTGGACCTGGGAACACCAGGCCATGACGCGGGCCCGGATGGTGCCGCCGGCCGCGCCCGGCACAGACATTGCCCAAGACGCCGCCGCGCTGCAGGCCCGATTCGACGCCGTGCGCCACGCCGTCATCAGCGCCCCGCGCGACCGCGCCGCGCTGCGCGCCGAAATCTTCGGCATGCGCGAGAAGATGCGCTCGGCACACCCGATCAAGGCCGGGCTGTTCGACGTCAAGCACAGCCCTGGCGGCATGGTCGACGCCGAATTCGTCACGCAATACCTGGTGCTGGCGCACAGCGGCGAGCACCCGGCGCTGGAGCCCAACCTGGGCAACATCGCGCTGCTGCAGCGCGCCGAAGCGGCCGGCCTGCTGCCCGCCGGCGTGGGGCAGAACGCCGCCGACGCCTACCGCGCGCTGCGCCGCGTGCAGCACCAGGCGCGGCTGAACGAGCAGCCGACCCAGGTCGAGCCGCCGCAACTGGCGCGCGAGTGCCAGGCCATCCAGCAGCTGTGGCACGCCGTGTTTGAATGAAAACCCGCGCTTGCGCAGGCCAAATCAGCGCGAATAGCTATTATTTTTGAAGCAAACTGAATGATGGGCCAAGCGCCGGTTCGACTGTCGCAGCAGGCTCATCGCCTGGCCAACGCGCGGCGCGCGTTCTCACGCGCCTGGCCTGCCCTGTGTCTGCTGCTGATCGCCGGGGCCGCGCTGGCCTGGGTGGCGTGCGCGCAGGGATGGGTGACGGCCGACGCACTGATGTGGCGCCGCGGCCCGCCCGGGTCGCCGCCCTGGACGTGGTGGACCGCCCCGCTGCTGCACCCCGTCGCCGCCCATTGGGTGGGCAATGCGCTCGCGCTGGCCGCGCTGGCCGTGCTGGGCGTGGCGCTGCACGCCACGCGCGCCGACGCGCTGGCACTGGCGCTGGCCTGGCCGCTGGGCACCCTGGCCCTGCTGGCGTGGCCCGCCATCGGCGGCTATTACGGCCTGTCGGGGACTGTGCACGCGGCGGCGGCGATTCTGGCGCTGCGTGCGTGGCGCACACCCGCCACGCGCCCCCTGGGGCTGCTGCTGGCGTGCGGCCTGCTGATCAAGCTGGCGCTGGAACGCGGCTGGGCCATGCCAGTCGGCTTCGACCACGGCTGGGGCTTCAACGTGGTGTATGCGGCGCACTTCAGCGGCGCGGCGGTGGGGGCGGCGGTGGCGATAAGCGCGGCGTGGCTGCGTCATTTGTCTTGGCAGTGCCAGATAAATAGGAACAGTGTGTCGAATTAGGGTCACCGGCTGCAGCGGTCGCAGCGCTGCACGGGTCAACCCCACAGTTCTGCGTCACCACCCACCCGACGCTGCGCGCGCAGCGCGGACCGCTCGGGCATGTCGATCGTGCTGGTTCATCCAGGCCGGCGCAGGCGAATCTGATGCATGCCCGTGCCCGCTGCCAGCAGCCCCAGAAGGCACAGCGCCCATTCCGCCAACGTCGGCACCGGGACGTTGGCAGCCTTGGCGAACGGTGTCGACACACTGGCGTTGTTGTTGTTGGAGACTTGGTCATTGGGCGCGCTGACCACCGCCGACGCCACGGCCGGACCATCTGTGTAGGTCGCCGGCACGTCCAGCTTCAGGGTGAACAGCAGGCTCGCGCCGGGCGCCAAGTTGGTGACGGCGCATGTCAGCTGATCGCCCGCCAGCGTGCAGTTCGCCGGCACGGCGGAGGCGGGCAAGCTCAGGCCGGCTGGCACGGTGAACACCACTTGGCCCGTCATGGCGTTGAGGCCCTCATTCTTCACCGTCATGTTGTAGGTGATCGGCGTGCCGGGCACGACCTGCGTCTTGTCCGCAACAAGCGACACGGACAGGTCGTTCAACACTGGATCGCGCCGCGTGGTGGTGTTTTCCACCGCGGTGTTGTTCTTGGGCTCCGGGTCGGTTTCCTGTGTCTTGACCGTCACGCTGTTGAAGTGGACGGCCGAATAGGCCGCCGCATCGGCGATGGCCGATGCCTGCATGCGATAGCGGATGGTGATCTTCTCGTTGATGTCGATGGAGGGGAAGTTGCAGGTCAACGAGCCGGTGGTGGCGCCCACGGCCGGCTCGTTGCAGCTGCCGCCCGCAGGCGCCAGGACCAGACCACCGCGATAGGCAAAGGTGGCGCCCGACGTGCCGCCGCTGGGGAAGGTGTCGGTCACCACCACGTTGTTGGCGTACGACGGACCGAGGTTGGTGACAGTGATCACGTATTCGGTGTCGGTACCCAGCGGAATTGGGTCGAGCGTGTCGACCTTGGTGACGGTGACATCTGCGAGCGACGCGGTGACAGCGGTAGTGGCCGAAGCGGTGTTGTTGGTCTTGACCGGCTCGTCGGTGGTCGTGGTGATGTCGACACTGTTGACGATAGTCTTGCCCTCTGCTGAAGGCAAAGGCCGCAGCGTCACCGTCACCTGGTACTGCGTGTTGGGTGCGATTTCTGCCCACTGGCATTTCAGCGTCGCGCCCGTCGAGCCGACAGTTGGCACAGTGTTGCAGGCGCCACCGCCGGTGGGGGTGCCAATGGCCAGGAACGAGGCCATGGACGGTAGGACGTCGATGATCTCGACGTTGGCGGCCGACGAGGGGCCATCGTTTCGGGCGTTCAGCGTGTAGATCAAGGGTTCGCCGACATGGATCTTGTCGGGCGCGGATTTGGCCGTGGTCACATCCACACGCGGGCGCACGACGCTGTTGGCCGTGGCGGCGTTGTTGGCCTGGTTCGGGTCGCCGATGTCAGGCGAACGCACGGTGGCGGTATTGGCGCGATCGAGGTCGGTGGAGGTGATATTGGCCGGCCGGACCACCAGCGTGACGGTGGCGCTGCCGTCCTTGTTCAGCGTGCCCAGGTTGCAACTGACGTCGACCGTGCTGGCGTCCACGGGATAGGCCGTGGGGGTACAACTGCCTTGCGAGGCCGTCACGCTCTGCACGCTGCCGGTGGCCAGCAGATTGGTGAGCATGTCCGACACCGTGACGTTGGTGGACGGGTCAGGCCCAGCGTTGGTGACCTTGATGGTGTAGGTCAGGTTTTCGCCGACATACACAGGACCCGACGCCACTTTGCTGATGCTCAGGTCGGCCCGGGTGGTGGAGGTGATGGTGCCGACGCTGGTGCAATCGTTGTGCGAAATGCCGTCCGTGGGGCCGGTGCCGCTCAGGGCGACGCAGGCACTGTTGGCCGGCGTCGCTGCGGTCGAGTTGACGACCGGCAGGTACAGGTCGAAGCTGCCACCGACCCCGAGCGGGCCGCTGTGCGTGCACGTCAGTGTGAAGGCCCCTGCCCGGGGAAAGCTACTGCCCGCATCGCACGTCCACCCGTTACCGGAAGGGTCGGCGGCCAGGGACATGCCGGCAGGCAGGCTTTCGGTCACGGTGATGGTCTGCCCCGCGGCCACCGGCAGCGGCCCGTTGTTGGACGCGCGCACGGTGTAGGTGTAGCCCTGTCCGACGCTCACCGGATTGAGCGACGGCCACTTGCTGATCGTCAGATCCGCCTTGTTGCTGACGTCGACCGCGACGGTGGAAGTGTCGTTGGTCGTGTTGGTGTCGTTCGGCGCCGTCACCGTGGCGGTATTGGCAACGGCGTTGGCTTCCACTGTCGGCGTGGCGGTCACGGTGATTGGCGGAAGATTCGTGAAGTTGCCGCCTGCGTAAGGTCCGGGGTAGGTGCAGGTCACGGTGAGCCCTGACACGGCGCATTGCCATGGCGTTGACGCGCTGACGCTGATGCTGGCCATCGACGACGGCAGCGTGTCGGTCACCTTGATGACTTCACCGGTGCCGCTGGCGGGTGCCGAACCGCCTTCGAAACGCGGGGTGATGGTGTAGGTCAGCGGCTGGTTGATGGGCACCGTGCCGCTCGGGCTCACGGTCTTGGTGACGCTCATGTCGGTGCCGGGCAGCGTGTTGATGGTCACGATACCGTTGTTGTTGGTGGTGATGGCATCCGGGAAGGCCGATGCCACCTTGAACGTGGCCGTCACCGTACCAGAAACGTTGGCGACCGCCGGTACCGTGACGTCGGGGAAGGACGCGCCGGAGGCCAAGCCGTCCGAACGCGTGCAACTGACGGTGCCGCTGGTCAGCGGGTAGCCGCTGGCGGGCGTGCAGGTCCAACCCGAGCCGCCGGGGAGCGCCGTGATGGCCGCACCCACGGGCACGTCGAACGACACGGTCGCGGCCTCGCCCGGGGGCAAGGCGCTAGGGCCAGCGTTGTTGATCGTCAGCGTGTAGGTGTAGGGGGCGCCCGCCGCGACGCCGGCCGCAGGCACGGACGTGGCGGCATTCATCACCAAATCGGCAGCCGCTATGGCCGTCGCGCTGCGTGTGTTGGTGTTGTTGTCGGTCAGCGGATCGGTGGTACTGCTGCTCACGTTCACGGCGTTTTCGTAGACGCCGGCCGCCGGCAGGCGCACCGTCAGCGCCACGACGGCAGATGCATTGAAGGCGAGGTCGCCGAGCGAACAACTGAACGTCGTTGTCGGGGACGCTGGCGAACAACTGCCGCCGGCCGGCGGCGCCACCGACACGAACACCGCCCCAGCAGGCAAGGTATCGCTCAGCGAGACGCCCACAGCAGTGTTAGGACCGTTGTTGGTAACGGTAATGTTGAAGACCACCGTGCCGCCAGCAGGAACGGACGCCGGCTGCGGCACCTGGTTCACCAGCAGATCGGCCGATTGCGCCAACACCTGCCCACTGGCCCCCAGCACGGCCAGGCACAGCACCCCGCGCCACCACTGTCGCCGGGAAGCCGACAAGGCACGCGCCGCGCCCCGAATTGCCCCGAAACATGCTTTGCTTGCCGAAGCAGCCGTTGCCATTGATGCGCTTGCCATCGCCAGACCCCAGACCTTTAGATTGGAGCTTCAAGTCTAGGGAAGCTCTGCGCAATGCACATTGAGATGTGCTGATGGCGTCCAATCGATCTGAGATGCTGCTTCGAGCCGCTGCGCAGTGACATCGTTGCCTTCGCGGGCCGGTTTTGAGGCCTTTCGGCCACCTGCAGGCGGACTCATGCCTGCAGGCCCATCAAGGCTTTGCGCGCCATCCACAGATTGGACAGCGCAAACAGCGTGTGCAGTTGCGCCGTGTTCTTGGCCAGGCCCCGATAGCGCACCTTCACATAGCCGAACTGGCGTTTGATCACCCGAAACGGGTGTTCGACCTTGGCCCGGATGCTGGCCTTGATGCGTTCGAGTTGCTCGGTCAACTCGTCTTTCAGGCGGCCGTGATCCAGCAATTTGCGCTTGCCCGGGCGCATGGCGATGTTCCAGCGCACGCCGGCCTTGGCATCGGGCCGCTTGTCGGCGCCCAGGTAGCCGGTATCACCCCAGGCTTGGACTTCCTCGCCGTGCAGCAAGGTATTGGCCTCAACCACATCATTGACGCTGCCCGCCGTGCCGCGCACGGTGTGCACAAGGCCTGAGTCGGCGTCCACACCGATGTGGGCCTTCATGCCGAAATACCACTGGTTGCCCTTCTTGCTTTGCTTCATCTGCGGGTCGCGCTGGCCCGAGGCGTTCTTGGTCGAACTCGGGGCGGCGATCAGCGTGGCGTCCACCACGGTGCCGGCGCGCAGCAGCAGGCCCTTGGCGCCCAGCAGTTCATTGACCAGCGCCAGGATCTGGGCGCTGAGCTTGTGGTCTTCGAGCAGGCGGCGGAATCGAAGGATCGTGGTTTCGTCGGGTACGGCCGTATCCCAGTTCAGGCCCGCGAACTCGCGAAACAGCGGCACGTCGTGCAGCGCTTCTTCCATGGCTGGATCACTCAAGCCGAACCATTGCTGCATGAAGTGAATGCGCAGCATCGTCTGCACGGCAAAGGGCGGGCGACCCCGTCTGCCTTCAGGTGCGTAGGGCGCGATCAGTTCCACCAACGCCGCCCACGGCACCACGCGTTCCATCTGCGCCAGGAACTCGCGCTTGCGCGTGCGCTTGGTGGTCAGGTTCAGACCCAGCTCGGCTTGCTTCATGGCGGCGATTGTGGCTCGAAATCGCAACGCTCAGCACATCGCAGGACGAATTACGCAGACCTTCCCTAGCTCAAAAGTGCTTAATTGTATCTAAACGTTTCGTATGCATTTTCTTGAAAACGCTATCGCTGAAGTCACCGCGACACCAACATTCAAAAAAGCACACGGCACCGTTGGCAGCAATGGCTAGGACGAATAAGGTTACTGAGGCCGCCGCGTTTGGCACAGGCCTGCGCTTCCGACGCGGGCGGGGCGCCCGATTCGCCGGATGCGGTCGCTCAGCGGTGCTTAAGCCACCGCGCGCGAATCGTGTCGTCGATGCGCATTTCGCGCCGGCCCGGCACCACCGTGAACGGCTGCCCGGCCTGGATCGACCCTGGCTGGTCGACCGCCAGATAAAAGCCGCAGCGCGCGCTTTGCACCATGAGCCGCCCGGCGCTGGCAAACCCCATGACGGCGGTGAACTTGCCGCAGGGCTCGCGCGGGGCCGTCACGCGCAGCGCGCAGTCGTCAAACCGCAGCGTGTCACCGACCCACACCTCGTGCTCCAGCAACCCCTCGATCAGCAGGTTCTCGCCCATGAAACCGGGCGGCAGCGCCTCGTCGAACAGGCTCACGCCGTGCGTGCGGCGCGCGGCCTCCCAAAACGGCAAGTGTTCGGCCGGGTAGGCATACACCGCCTTCTGCATGCCGCCATGCACGTTCAGGTCGACCTGTTCGTCGCCGGCCAGACCCAGTGCGCCGACCGGGACGGCGCCGTCGACCGGCGTCTTGCGGATGCCGCTCCACACCGTACGGCCTCCGCCTACGCGTAGGCGTTCGGCGCGGCCGGTGTTGACCGAGCGCACGCGGCCATTCATGGCATGACGTTGGCCACGCCGCCTTACTTGGCCGCAGCGGCGCGTGCGGCCGCGGCCTTGGCCTTCAGTTCGTCGGCCATCTGCTTCTGCTTTTCGACCAGCGGCGGGTAGGGGCCGAAGCGGTGCTGGTCGGCGGTCGCGCCCAGCATGTAAGGCGGGAAGGCCGAATCGACGGGCTTGTTCCAGCGCGCGGGAAAGTCGCGGTCGAGATGGGCCTTGACGGGGCGCGGCTTGGACAGCATGAACGCCGCCACGTCATACGCCTCGTCGTCGCTCAGTTGCGTGGCGTCGAACGTGGCGCCCAGCGGCATGTTGTGCTTGACGAAACGCGTGGCCATGATGAGCCGGTTCATGCCGGCGCCGTTGTTGAAGGTGTCCGTGCCCCACAGCGGCGGGAATGTGTAGCCGTTCGCGTCGCCGGGCTTGCCGGCGCGCTGGCCCTGGCCGTCCGGCCCGTGGCAGACGGCGCACTTGGCCGCGTAGACCTGCGCGCCCGCTTCCGGGTTGGCGCGACGGTTGGGCATCTTGCTGGCCATCATGCCGGCGCCGTCGATGCTGGCGCCGACCGGAATGCCTTGTGACAAAAACGCCGCGTAGGCGACGAAGGCCTTCATCTCGCGTGAGCCGAGCGGCAGCGCCTTGCCGTTCATGCTGCGCTCCATGCAGCCGTTGACGCGTTCTTCCACCGTGCTGATGTCGTCTTCGCGCGCGCGGTATTGCGGAAAGGTGGCCGTGACGCCCGTCCACGGCATGGCAAACGGCTTGCTGGCCGCCTGCTGGTGGCAAGACGCGCAGGCCAGGTTGTTGCCGGCGTAGCGCATGTTCTTGTTGGCGACTTCTGGGCCGATGAGCGCGAAGGTGCGCACCGTCAGGTCGTGCCCGTACTGCACCAGGTCGCGCTGCGGGCCGGCAGGCAGCTTGTCGATCTCGGGCACGGCGCGGCCGGCCAGCTTGACGGCAGCGGCCGCCTCCTGTGCAACGCCGGAAAGCGGCCACGCACACAACAGCAGGCCAGCGGCGGTCATCAGGGGAAGCGCACGACGAAAGGCAGACATCCATCACTCCTTGCGAAACACAATGCAGCCAGCATAGACCTCCATAAGCGTGTATGGATTGACAGGCATCAACGGTGCTTGGCCGGCCAGGTCACCTGCGCGACGTGTCACGGCCGCGCACCCGCCTCAGGCGCGCATCAGCGCTTCGATCGCCTCCGCCGCCACCGGCACGTCGCGCGTGATCAGCTCGCAGCCAGCGTCGGTGACGATGGCGTCGTCTTCGATGCGGATGCCGATGTTCCAGAACTCCCTGGGCACCTTCTCGCTCGGGCGCACGTACAGGCCGGGCTCGATGGTCAGCACCATGCCGGGGCGCAGGATGCGGCTGGGGCGGTCCTTGATGACTTCGCCCGAAAGCGGGTCGCGCCGCTCGCTGACCTGGCCGATTTCGGACGGCTCCACGTAGCTGCCGCAATCGTGCACGTCCATGCCCAGCCAGTGGCCGGTGCGGTGCATGTAGTGGGCGAAGTAGTGGCGGTTGGCGATGGCGTCGTCCAGCGTGCCGTGCTGGTTCTTGTCGAGCAGGCCGAGGTCGAGCATGCCCTGCGTCAGCACCTTCACCGTGGCCTCGTGCGGATCGGTGAAGCGCGCGCCAGGGCGGGTGGCGTCGATGGCCGCCTGCTGGCTGGCCAGCACCAGCTCGTACAACGCGCGCTGCGGGCCGGTGAAGCGGCCGTTGGCGGGGAAGGTGCGCGTGATGTCGCTGGCGTAGCCGTCGAGTTCGCAGCCGGCGTCGATCAGCACCAGCTCGCCGTCGCGGATGGGCGCGTTATCGGCGCGGTAGTGCAGCACGCAGGCGTTGGCGCCGGCGGCGACGATGCTGCCGTAGGCCGGGTATTGCGAGCCGTGCTGGCGGAATTCGTGCAGCAGCTCGGCGTCGAGGTGGTATTCGCGCACATCCAGCCCGGCGCGCAGCATGGCGGCCGAGCGCTGCATGGCGCGCACGTGGGCGCCGGCGCTGATGCGCGCGGCGCGGCGCATGATGTCCAGTTCGTGCGCGTCCTTGATCAGGCGCATCTCGTCCAGGATGGCGCACAGGTCGCGCTGGCTTTCGGGCGCCAGCGCGCCGTAGCGCACGCGGGCACGCACTTGGTGCAGCCAGCCGTCGATGCGTTCGTGCAGGCCGGCGTGGGTGGCGAACGGGTACCAGACGGTGGTCTTGTTCTCCAGCAGGCGGGGCATTTGCGCGTCCAGCGCGTCCACGGGCGCGGCCTCGTCCACGCCCAGGGTGTGCGGCGCGGCGTCGGGGCCGAGGCGGATGCCGTCCCAGATCTCGCGTTCCAGGTCCTTCGGCTGGCAGAACAGCCGGCTGCGCCCGTCGGCGGTGATGACCAGCCACGCATTCGGCTCGCTGAAGCCGGTCAGGTAGTAAAAGTAGCTGTCGTGGCGGTACAGGAAATCGCTGTCGCGGTTGCGCGCCTGCGCCGGCGCGGTGGGCACGATGGCGATGCCGCCCGCGCCCAGCTGGGCGGCGACGCGGGCGCGGCGCTGGGCGTAAGGGGCCGCCTCTGCAGGTGATGGGGACACGGGGATTGAAGTCATACTTTTATATTCATTTTGTGAATCAGGCTCGCCAAAGACTTGCGATTCAACAATATTCGGCCGATAGCGGCCGTCCTATGATCCGGGTTCGACCGGCACGCAGCCGCTTCTCGCCCGCTGTTTCATTGAAGAACAGGTTGTCCATCATGGTATTTCAATGGCGCTTCCCACGCACGGCCGGCAGACGCGCGGCCGCTCGCGTGGCCTTACTGCTGGCGGGATGGTGGAGCGCGGGGCCAGGCTGGGCGCAGACGCCGGCGCCGCTGCTGTTCGCCGTCAGCGAAGGCACGTCGGGCGGCGGCGCGGCCGTCACGGACGAGCAGATGGAGACCAAGTACAAGGTCCTGACCGAGGCCATGAAGCGCGCGCTGGGGCAGCCCATCCGTGTGAAGTACATGCGCGACTTCCGCATGCTGGCCGCCGGCATGGCGTCGGGCGAATTCGACCTGGTGCTGGCGCGCCCCAGCGATTACCCGGCGCGCGGCGTGCGTGACCAGGGCTACACCGCCGTGACCGCCACGCAACCCGATGGGCATTGCCTGCTGGTCGTACCCAAGGACTCGCCCTACCAGACGATTGCCGACGTCAAGAGCGTGCAGCACCAGCGCCTGATCCTGCCTGAGCGCATTGCCTACATGACGACGTTCTGCACCGCCGAGCTGCGCGACCGCGGCCTGCCCGTGGACCCGGCCAAGACGCACTATGTGCGCGAGCAGGCGGCGATCCCGTTTGCGCTGAACCACAAGCTGGCGCAGATCGGCGGCATTGCCTCTTATTCGGGCGCTGCCAGGCGGCTGGACAAGGACGGCCTGCGCGTGCTGCACAAGAGCCGCCCGCAGCCGTACCTGCCGCTGATCGCCGGCAAGCGCTTCAGCCCCGACCAGATCGCCCGCCTGCGCGACGAGGTGGTGGGCCTAGCGCAGACCGAGCAGGGCGCCAAGGATCTGGCCGCCCTCGGCATCGCCCGCTTCGACCCCAATCCGCAGCCGCGCCTGCTGGCCCTGCTGGACTGGCTGGAATCGAAGACGCCGGTGCCCGACAGCCGCTGAACAGCGCCGCTTGGCTGGGGCTGTAGGTGTTTCAGCCGGGCGCGGCCGCGTTCAGCCCCGCCAGCCGATCGGGCGTGCCCACATCGGTCCAGGCGCCCCGGTACAGCTCGGCGCTGACCTGGCCGGCGTCGATGGCCCGGCGCAGCAGCGGCGCCAGCGGCGCGGCCGTGCCTTGCGGGTTGCCGGGCAGGATGTCGCACCACGGCGGCTCGAACAGCGCACGCCGATACAGCGCGATGGTGCTGAAGGTGTGGCGCGTGCCGCCGGGCGGCGCGTCGTTCAGCGCCTGGCCGCCATCGCCGATGCCGAAGTCGCCGTCCGGCTTGTGCGCCGGGTTGGGCACCAGCCACAGGTGGGCCAGCCGGCCGGACGCGGCAAAGCGCTGCACCGCTTCGGGCGACACCTCGAAATCGGGCGCGAAGATGTCGCCCGCCACCACCCAGAACACGTCGTCGGCCGACGGCGCCAGCAGCGGCAGCGCGCGGGCGATGCCGCCGGCGGTTTCCAGCGCGTAGCCGAAGTCGCGGCCTTCGGTGGACAGGCGGATGGCCGACTGCTCTTGATTCGATAGCTGCTCGCGCTGATCTACCGCGCGCTGTCGGCCGAAATAATCCTCAATCTTGTCTTCGAGCCAGGCCGTGTTGACGACGATGTCGCGCACGCCGCCGCGCTGCAGGGCGTCGACCCACCACTGCAGCAGCGGCTGGCCGCGCACCGGCAGCAGGGGCTTGGGGCAATGGTCGGTGAGCGGGCGCATGCGTTCGCCCCGGCCCGCGGCCAGGATCAGCGCGCGCGCGGTGGGGTCGGGCCGCGGGGCGGCGGCGAGCCTCATGCGTGCCTCCGCAGCGCGTGGCGGGCGATGGGGGCGGCAGCGGCCAATCGGGGCGGGGCGGCAAGGCTCATGCCACCGCACTGTAGAGCATGTGCACGGGTAAAATCAGCGGTTTCCGACCGTCGGCACACATCCTTGGAGCGCCATCGAATGGCAGATCAAAAAAACATGGCCAACGCGATTCGCGCCCTTGCGATGGACGCGGTTCAGCAGGCCAATTCCGGTCACCCCGGCGCCCCCATGGGCATGGCCGACATGGCGGTCGCGCTGTGGAGCCGCCACCTCAAGCACAACCCGGTCAACCCGCACTGGGCCGACCGCGACCGCTTCGTGCTGTCGAACGGCCATGGCTCGATGCTGATCTATGCGCTGCTGCACCTGACCGGCTACGACCTGCCGCTGCAGGAGCTGAAGGACTTCCGCCAGCTGCACAGCAAGACCGCCGGTCACCCCGAATGGGGCCTGACGCCGGGCGTGGAGACCACCACCGGCCCGCTCGGCCAGGGCATCACCAACGCCGTGGGCATGGCGCTGGCCGAAAAACTGCTGGCCGCCGAGTTCAACCGGCCCCGGCACACGCTGGTCGACCACCACACCTATGCCTTCATCGGCGACGGCTGCCTGATGGAGGGCATCAGCCACGAGGCCTGCGCGCTGGCCGGGGCGTGGAAACTCAACAAGCTGATCGCCCTGTACGACGACAACGGCATCAGCATCGACGGCAAGGTCGCGCCCTGGTTCGTCGACAACACGGCCGAGCGCTTCGAGGCCTACCAGTGGAACGTGATCGGCCCCATCGACGGCCACGACGTGGACGCCGTGGACCGCGCGATTGGCGAGGCCCGGCAAAGCGCCGAGCGCCCCACGCTGATCATCTGCCGCACCCACATCGGCAAGGGCTCGCCCAACCGGCAGGACACCGCCAAGGCGCACGGCGAGCCCCTGGGCGCCAGCGAAATCGCCCTGACGCGCGAGGCGCTGGGCTGGCCGCATGCGCCGTTCGAGATTCCCGCCGACGTGTACGCCGCATGGGACGCCAAGGCCGCCGGCGCCAAGGCCGAGCAGCGCTGGGACGAGCGCTTTGCCGCCTACGAGAAAGCCTTTCCGCGCCTGGCCGCCGACTTCAAGCGCCGCATGGCGGGCGAGTTGCCCAAGAACTTTGCCCAGGTCGCCGTCGACGCGGCCGTCGAGGCGCACAAGAAGGCCGAGACCGTGGCCAGCCGCAAAGCCAGCCAGATCGCGCTGGAAGCCTTCACCGCCGCGCTGCCCGAGTTGATTGGCGGTAGCGCCGACCTGACCGGCTCCAACCTCACCAACACCTCGTTCACCACGCCGCTGCGCTTCAACGACGACGGTTCGGTGGTGCTGCCCGAAGCCAAGCCCGACCGCGCGGTGCAACTGGAGCGCGGCAACAACGGCGTCGGCAAGGAAGACGAGACCAGCAACGCCGCCGCCGCGCCGCTGCCCGAGGTTGACCTGAAAGCCGCCGCGCCCGCCATCAGCGCGCGCTTTCACATCAACTACGGCGTGCGCGAATTCGGCATGGCCGCCATCATGAACGGCATCGCCCTGCATGGCGGCTACATCCCCTACGGCGGCACCTTCCTGACCTTCAGCGACTACAGCCGCAACGCCATCCGCATGGCCGCGCTCATGAAGCAGCGCGTGGTGCACGTGTTCACGCACGACTCCATTGGCCTGGGCGAGGACGGCCCGACGCACCAGTCGATTGAGCACGCCGCCAGCCTGCGCCTGATCCCCGGCCTGGACGTCTGGCGCCCCGCCGACACCGCCGAAACCGCCATCGCCTGGGCCGTCGCGCTGGAAAACAAGGACCGCCCCACGGCGCTGCTGCTGTCGCGCCAGAACCTGCCCTACGCACCCAAGCGCGACCTGGGCGACATCAGCCGCGGCGCCTATGTGCTGAGCGAGCCGCGCGACGTCGGCCTGAAGTCCAAGGCGCAGGCCGTGCTGATTGCCACCGGCTCCGAAGTGCAGCTGGCGCTGAAGGCGCAAGAGCTGCTGGCTTCACAAAAGATCGCTGTCCGCGTCGTGTCCATGCCCAGCAACGGCACGTTTGACCGCCAGACCGTGGCCTACAAGCAAAGCGTGCTGCCCGCCGGCCTGCCGCGCATCGCCGTCGAAATGGGCGTGACCGACGGCTGGTGGAAATACGGCTGCGCGGCGGTGGTCGGCATCGACCGCTACGGCGAGTCGGCGCCCGCGCCCAAGCTGTTCGAGTTCTTTGGCTTTACGCCGGAGAACGTGGCCAATACGGTGCGCAAGGTGCTTGGGCGCTGAGCCAGCATGCGATGGTGCTCACCGCTCAAGACTTGACACCGTCAGGCAACTCGTCACCCGGCATCGGCGGCGCGTCGGGGCTGGCGGCAAGCCAGGCGTCAAAGCCTGCCAGTGCCTCGGCTTCGGACATTCGGTTCGCACGTTCCCGGAAGAAGGCTTCGGTCTTGAAGGCCGACAGTTTCTCGGCGATGGCCGTGGCGAACAATTGGTTCATCGACACTTTCTCCTGCTCGGCCACCTCGCGCGCGTGTTCGAGCAGCGAGTCGGGTAGGCGCAGTGCGTAATTAGCCATGAGGGTCCTCCGTTTCAAGCGCTTGCCAAAATGCGCCCGGCGTGTAGACGGGCAAGTTGAACATACGCGCTGGCGGTGCCAGATCGCGTTGATTGAACGTCACCAGCGCATGAGCGCGACCGTTGAGCGCGGTTTCCAGCACCATCTCGTCGGCCGGGTCGCGCGTCTGCGGTCGCCACAGCGTGTGCAAAATCACGGGCTTGGCCCAGCGGTTCAGCAAGGCCAGCACCGCCTCTACATCTCGCATGCTGCGACCTGCCATGTGTTCGGGCCGCTTCAGCACGGCTTCGTACTCCAGCATCAGAGGCACCGAGACCAGCAGTTGAAACTGGCGCGCGCGGAAGGCGCGCAAAATCATCGCCGACGCACCGCCTGCACTGCGCGCGGCGGCCACCAACACGTTGGTGTCGAGTACGAACTCGGGGCGACGGCGAAAGTTTCATATCACCCATAATATTGAGTGAAGCGAGTTTTTGCAAACCTAGGAGAAAGCAATGACCATCAAAATCGGCATCAACGGCTTCGGCCGCATCGGGCGCATGGTGTTTCGCGCCGCTGTCGCGAACTACAAGGACATCGAGGTCGTCGGCATCAACGATCTGCTGGAGCCGGATTACCTGGCCTACATGCTCAAGTACGACAGCGTGCACGGCCCCTTCAAGGGCGACATCGCCGTCGAGGGCAACACGCTGGTGGTCAATGGCAAGAAGATCCGCCTGACGGCCGAAAAAGACCCGGCCGCGCTGAAGTGGGGCGATGTGGGTGCCGAAGTGGTGATCGAATCGACCGGCCTGTTCCTGACCAAGGAAACCGCGCAGAAGCACATCGACGCCGGCGCCAAGAAGGTCATCATGTCGGCGCCGTCGAAGGACGACACGCCCATGTTCGTGCACGGCGTGAACTGCGCCAAGTACGCGGGCGAGCCGATCATCAGCAACGCGTCGTGCACCACCAACTGCCTGGCCCCGCTGGCCAAGGTGCTGAACGACAAATGGGGCATCAAGCGCGGCCTGATGACCACCGTGCATGCGGCGACCGCCACGCAGAAGACCGTCGACGGCCCCAGCAACAAGGACTGGCGCGGCGGCCGCGGCATCCTCGAGAACATCATCCCGTCGTCCACCGGCGCCGCCAAGGCCGTGGGCGTGGTGCTGCCCGACCTGAACGGCAAGCTGACGGGCATGTCGTTCCGCGTGCCGACGTCCGACGTGTCGGTGGTCGACCTGACGGTGGAACTGGAAAAGCCTGCCACCTACAAGGAAATCTGCGCCGAGATGAAGGCCCAGAGCGAAGGCAAGATGAAGGGCATCCTGGGCTACACCGAGGACAAGGTGGTGGCCACCGACTTCCGCGGCGACGCGCGCAGCAGCATCTTCGACGCCGAAGCCGGCATCGCGCTGGACAGCACCTTCGTCAAGCTGGTGAGCTGGTACGACAACGAGTGGGGCTATTCCAACCGCTGCCTGGACATGGTGCGCGTGGTCACCAAGAAGTAAGCGGCGCGCCGGCGCAGCGTGGGCGCCGGCGTCCGCAAGCCTTTCGCGCCGCCAGCGCTGATTTGGCTTGCGCTTTTAGCTATTAAAATAGAAGCAATAGGCGCCCGCTGCCACGCGCATCGGGCGCTTTCCTACAGGCGGCGGCCCGCGCGCGCCGCACACTGCAGGCATGTCTTTGCATGCCCACCCTCCGATTCCGTTTCGTGCCCTCACACGGCGCGGGTTCGTCGCCAGCCTGGGCGTGGCCGCATGGCCCGCGTGGGCGCAGAAGCGGGCCGCCAAGGCGCCCGCGGCCGACGCGCTGGACTTTGAAGCTTTCAACAGCGCCGCTGACACGCCCCTGCTGAGAACCGGCAGCCGCGGTGCGGCGGTGGCGAGGGCGCAGATTCTGCTGGATCGCGCTTGGTTCTCGCCGGGCGAGATCGACGGCGCGTTCGGCAAGAACATGCAGCGCATGGTCAGTGCCTACCAACGGTCCAACGGGCTGAAGGAAAGCGGCACCGTCGACGCCGACACCTGGAAGTCGCTGCGCGAAAACAGCGCCGAGCCGCTGCTGACGCGCTACAGCCTCACCGACAAGGACGCCGCCGGCCCGTTCGAGAAAACGCCGGCCGACATGGCCGAGCGCGCCAAGTTGAAGGCGCTGCCGTACGAATCGCTGCAGGAAGCCATCGCCGAGCGTTTTCACATCAACCCCGCGTACCTGCAGCGCCTGAACTCCGGCAAGAAGCTGGCCGCCGGCACCGAGATCGTGGTGCCGAACGTGCTGGACAGCAAGGCGCCCACCCGCGCCAGCCAGCGCATCGAGATCGACAAGAGCGAGCGCGTGCTGTTCGTGCTGGACAAGGACGGCAAGCCGGCCGCGGGTTTTCCGATCAGCATCGGCAACGAGCGCAACGACCCGCTGCCGCTGGGCGAAATGGCGATCAAGAACGCCGTCGACATGCCCAGCTTCACCTACAACCCGGCCATTCTGAAGAACGCGCCCAAGGACGCGCAGAAGGTCGACATCGCCCCCGGCCCCAACAACCCGGTCGGCACCGTCTGGCTCGGCCTGACCAAGCCGCACTGGGGTATCCACGGCACGCCCGATCCGGCCAAGGTGGGCC
The DNA here is from genome assembly GCF_033110285.1 of Ottowia sp. SB7-C50. Lineage (NCBI taxonomy): Bacteria > Pseudomonadati > Pseudomonadota > Betaproteobacteria > Burkholderiales > Comamonadaceae > Ottowia > Ottowia sp. SB7-C50. The sequence continues at coordinate 150,196 of NZ_CP136995.1, read as the reverse complement.
ATTCCGAAACCAACGGCTGCATCCACCTGACCAACTGGGACGCCGAGCGCCTGGCAAAGATCGTGAAGGTCGGCGCTCGGGTCGACGTGAAGGCCTGAACGGGCGGAGCGCGGTCGCGTGGCGCGGCGCAGACCCCTTTCTTCGCTGCCCCAGGCGCTGGGGTGGCTGGTGGTGCTGGGCACACTCGTCGGCATCTCGGCGTGGGCGCTGCGGCACGCGGACGCGCCACCCTCGGGGGTGCAGCGGGGCCAGGTCGAATCAACCCCCCGCGGCCACCGGTCGCGTGACAGCCTCGAGCGAAGGGACAACGAGCGCTTCTGCGCCGCCTGAGCCGGCACCGCGAAACGATGCGGCGCCGGAAGCGCTCACCACCCGCGTGGCGCAGCGGGCCCCCGCGTCGAGCGCCGACGTTGGCCGCGCCCCATCCGCCAGTGCCGCCTCGCCCATCACGCCGCTGCCCGACGATACGGCGCGGCTCGCCGCGCGTCGCCTGACGCTGCCCGTGCAGGGCGTGCGCGCTGCGCAGCTGGCTGACACCTTCTCCGACGCGCGCGCCGACGGCAAGCGCCGCCACGACGCCATCGACATCATGGCGCCCACCGGCACGCCCGTGCTGGCGGTGGAAGACGGCCGCATCGCCAAGCTGTTCTTCAGCCAGGGCGGGGGCGGCATCACGGTCTACCAGTTCGACGCGGGCGAGCAGTACGCCTATTACTACGCCCACCTCGACCGCTATGCCGATGGCCTGCAGGAAGGGCAGGCGGTGCGGCGCGGCCAGGTCATCGGCTACGTCGGCAGCAGCGGCAACGCCCGCGCCGACGCGCCGCACCTGCACTTTGCGATCACCCGGCTGGGCCCGCAAAAGCAGTGGTGGAAGGGCGAGGCGCTCAATCCCTACCCCGTGCTCACCGCGCGCTGAGCGCCGCGCACGGTACCTTGGCAGGTGCCGCCTGCGCACCCCGTCGTCGGTGGCGCCACGGGCGCGCTGTGGGGCGTGGGCCTGTGGGCGCTGGCGCTGTCGGCGCTGCGGCGCCGGCGCGTGGCCTGATCAAGCCGCGGCCCGTATCATGGGCCGCTGCCATGGACACCATCCACCTCATCGACATCGAAGCCGCCATCAACCACTGGCGCGCCCGCCAGCCGGCGGTGGACGGCGCGGCGCTGACCCCGGCGGTCGCGGCGCTGGCCGAGGTGTATGCGCAGATGGTGTTCCACCGCCAGGACGAGGCCGACGCGCGCGGCATGCCCGCGCCCGCGCGCGACGCCTGGCTGGCCTGGTACGCCACGACGCCCGACACGCCCTGCATTGCCATCTGCTCCACCAGCCAGGGCGATGCGGTGTGCAAGGGCTGCGGCCGCACCGAGGACGAAGTGCAGCACTGGCCCGGCATGAGCCCCTTTGCCAAGCGCGCCGTGTGGCGGCGCATCACGTCGGAGCACAGCGCCTGGCGCTTCAACCGCTACGCCGAGCGCGCGCAGGCCGCGCGCGGCGAACGAGCGACGGCGCACGGCCCGGTTTTGCTTCTGTTTTTATAGCTTTCTGCGCTTTCTGGACAAGCGATGGCGGCCGATTTTGCTTGAAACCCTAGGGCTTTCACCCAGTTGCGCCGCCACGCCGGTTTTGTTTTAATCCGGCTGTCCGAAGGGGAGTAGCTCCCCGCCGCCGCTGCTTGCAGCGCGGCTTCGCCGGGTCGTCAACACGAAGCTTCTGGGGTTCAGCCCCGCAGGCTTCCGGCCCCGCGGGTGGTTCAGGCAGCGCCGCGCAGCGCGCTGCCGCCACCGAGCAAGACCTTCGATCAAGCCCCGCCGTGGCGCGTGGGCGGTCGAAGCATCGGTCTTGCGTTGTCCCGTTTTCAGTGCCTTGTGCGGCCATGCCGCCGCTGGCGCACACCCACGCATACCGGCCCCGCCTTCGCCGCCTTCAACCCGCCGCGGTTCTGCATCGAAGTTCGTACGACGTCTTTCGTCATTTTTTCGGAGCTGCTTTTCATGGAACTGTTTTCGACCGCCTGGTGGTCCGCGCTGATGGCCATCATCCTGATCGACCTGGTGCTGGCCGGCGACAACGCCATCGTCATCGCGCTGGCCGCGCGCAACCTGCCCAAGCATTTGCAGAAGAAGGCCATCGTCTGGGGCACGGTCGGCGCCATTGCCGTGCGCACGGTGATGACGCTGGTGGTGGTGTGGCTGCTGAAGATCCCTGGCCTGATGCTGGCCGGCGGTCTGGGCCTGCTGTGGATCGCCTACAAGCTGATCGCCGACCAGGGCGGCGAGGACGGCGAGCACGGCCCCGGCGCCAACACCTTCTGGGGCGCCATGAAGACCATCGTGGTGGCCGACGCGCTGATGGGCATCGACAACGTGCTGGGCGTGGCCGGCGCGGCGCACGGCGCGTTTGACCTGGTGGTGATCGGCCTGCTGATCAGCGTGCCGATCATGGTGTTTGGCAGCACGCTGGTGCTGAAGCTGGTGGACCGCTTCCCGTCCATCATGTACATCGGCGCGGGCGTGCTGGCCTTTACCGCCGGCACCATGATCGTCAGCGAGCCGATCCTGTCGAACATCTTCGGCACCCGCGAGAACCCGGTCAGCCTGCTGCGCTGGGCCGTGATCGCGCTGGCCATCGTGGGCGTGCTGGGCACCGCCTGGCTGCGCACGCGCGGCCGCGGCTCGTCGCCGGCCGTGGTCCACCACACGCCGGCCGCCGCCGCTGACCCGATCGCCCCGATGGCCCCGGCCGCCGCGCTGACGCCCGAGCCGGCCGTGGCCACCGTCCCGACTTCCCAACCCGCGAAAAAGGAGCTGAGCATGGACACCGTGATCCTCTACGTCGACGATGCCGAATACGCGGTCGACTTCCTGTCGCGCCAGCGAGCCAGTGATGCCGGCGCCGAAATCGCCGGGCCGCGCCGCTGGCTGCTGGTGGGTTGCGTGCCGCCGCTGACGCGCCACGCCAGCCAGTGGGTGAGCGAAGAAGCGCTGCAGGAGCGCCGCCAGCAGTGGCTGGACGACACCACCGCCGTACTGCGCCCGCTGCTGCAGCAGGATGGCGGCAGCGTCACCCCGCTGATGGCCGAGCGCCCGCTGCTCGACCAGACCCGTGAACTGCGCATGGCGCACGGCGCCGGCCTGGCGCTGGACGCGCGCCGGCCCAAGCTGGGCGTCGATCTGGAGCCGATTGCCCCCGAGCAGACACCCGCCCGCTCGGGCTGGGCGGTGCCCGGCGCGGTGGCGGGCATGGGCACGCTGCTGGTGCTGCTGACTGAGCTGACCGAGTAAGCCGGCGGCCCGCATCGGCCACCCCGCCATGCCGGCGCGGGTGGCCGTGGCCTTGCCCCGCACGTCGTAAAAAACCGTCAGTCCCGCGAAGAGCCTGCCCTCGCAAAGGCGGGGGCGGCAATCCAGCCTGCCCAAGCAGGCGGCCGTATCGTCTGAAACCCCGTGGATTCCCGCCATCGCGGGAATGACGATGGAGCGGGCCGGGGTGCAGCAGAGAGCGTCCGAGCCCCTCACAGCGGCGCCTCAAACCCCCATTTGGCGCACCGGCTGCATGCTATGCTGACCGGCATGAAGCTGATCCTGAAGTGGTTGCTGTCTGCCGCCGCGCTGCTGGGCGTGGCCTACATTTATTCGGGCGTCACGGTGGCGAGCTTCGGCACCGCCATGATCGCCGCGCTGCTGATCGGCCTGCTGAACATGCTGGTGCGGCCGGTACTGGTGGTGCTGACGATTCCGGTCACGCTGATCACGCTGGGCCTGTTCCTGTTCGTCATCAACGCGCTGATGTTCTGGGCGGCGTCGGGGCTGGTGGGCGGCTTTCACGTCGCCGGCTTCTGGGCCGCGCTGATCGGCTCGCTGATCTACTCGGCGCTGGGCGTGCTGATCGACGCCGTGCTGGAGCGCTGAAAGCACCCCGCGCAGGCCGCCCCGTCAGCGGCGCTTGCGTTCGTCCAGCTGCTGCTGCCTGAGCAGCTCCTGCCCCTGCCGCAGGCGGGTGTCGACGATGCTGGCTTCGATCAGGTCGGCCGCGCCCCCGGGCGACTGGCGCACGAAGTCCTGCGCGGCGCGCCAGCGGTCCACCGCGCCGGCGTAATCCATCTGTGCCATGGGCACTTCGCCTTCGGCGCGCAGGGCGCGCAGCGTCTGCCCCTGCGCGGCGTACGCCTGCGCCAGCGCCTGCCAGGCGCCCGCATCGCGCGGGTGGTTGCTGACCCACGGCTGCAGCACGCTGGCGGCGTCGGCGCCCTGGCCCAGCCGCGTCTGTGCCTGGGCGCGCAGCAGCAGCGTGGCGCGGCCGGCCTGGGCCGACACGTCGCTGCGCGCGGGCGGGCGTTCGGCGGCGGGCAACAGCTCCAGCACGCGCGCGGGCTGGCCGGCCTGCAGGGCCAGTTCGGCCTGCAGCAGGCGCGCCTGGCGGGCGGCACGCGCGTCGCCCGCCACGGCCAGCGCCAGTTGCGTGGCCAGCGCCTGCGCCCGCGGCAGGTCGCGCAGCTGCGCGTGCGACAAGGCGGCGGCATACAGCGGGCCGGCGCGGCGCGCCAGCGGCTGGCTGGCAAAGCCGGCGTGTTCGGGCTCGGCAGCCCAGGTGCGCAGCACGTCGACGCCGGGGCGACCCAGCACGCGGGCGCGCGCGGCCACCATCAGCGCTTCCAGGTCGGGCGGCAGTGCGGCCGGCGCCGCGGCGCGCTCGGGGCCGGCGCCGTCCGCCTGCGGCGCGCCGCGGCCCAGCGCCTGCTGGCGCTGCTGCATGTCAGCGATGCGCTGCGTCGTCAGCGGGTGGCTGCGCAGGTAGGGCCAGTCGCCGTTGTCGTTGATGCGCGAGGCGGCCTGCAGCTTTTCGAACATGGTGACGAAGCCGCGCCCGGCAAAGCCGGCTTCGGTCATCACGCCGTAGCCGATGCGGTCGGCCTCGCGCTCCATGTCGCGCGAGAAATTCAGCTGCTGCTGCAGCACCGCCGCCTGTCCGCCCACCGCCAGCGCGGCGCCAGCCTGCGGGTTCTTGCTGGCGGCGATCATGCCCACCACCATGGCGGCCAGCATCAGCGGCGTCTGGCGCTTTTCCTGCCCCAGCAGGCGCGGAATGTGGCGCTGCGTGATGTGCGACATCTCATGCGCCAGCACCGACGCCAGTTCGTCGCGCGACGCCACCGTGCCCACCAGCCCCAGGTGCAGCCCGAAATAGCCGCCCGGCAGCGCAAAGGCGTTGATGGTGCGGTCGCGGCCCAGCAGCACCGTCCAGGCGTAGCGCTCGTCCAGCTCGGGCGGCAGCTCGCCACGCGCCCGCGCGCCGGCCAGCAGCGCACGCCAGATGCCGTCCACGTACTCGCCCACCACCGGGTCGTCGATGTAGTCCGGGTCGCGATACAGCTCGCGGATGATGGTGTCGCCCAGCTTGCGCTCTTCCAGCGGCGTCATGTCGCCCGCATCGCCCAGCGACGGCAGGCCGCGCGTGGCGGGCGGGGGGCTGGTGCCGGGCAGTTGGGCGCCGGCCGGCAAGGCCATGCCTGCAGCTATCAACACAATAGCTGTCACCGCTTTTCTGCAGGGCGCTGCAGCCCGGTCAGGCTTGTAATTCAAGGTGATTCAAAGGCAGCGGCCCGGCCGCCGCGTGCGTATGGCAGGTGCCCGTATGATGCCGCATCGAACCACTGCGTTCCCCCTGATTTGTCACCGCGATCTGCCATGCCGACTTCTTCTCCCTTGACCCACTTCGACGCCCAGGGCCAGGCGCACATGGTGGACGTTGGCGCCAAGCCGGCCACGCACCGCGTGGCGGTGGCCACCGGTCGCATCGAGATGCTGCCCGCCACGCTGGCGCTGATCCGGTCGGGCACCGCGAAGAAGGGCGACGTGCTGGGCATCGCCCGCATCGCCGGCATCATGGCGGCCAAGAAGACGAGCGACTTGATCCCGCTGTGCCACCCGCTGGCGCTGTCGCGCGTTGCTATTGATCTGGAAGCTGTCGACGCAGATGGGACCAGCGCTGCAGCCGTTTTTTGCACCGCCACAGTGGAAACCACCGGCCCTACCGGCGTTGAGATGGAAGCGCTGACCGCCGTGCAGGTGGCGCTGCTCACCGTCTACGACATGTGCAAGGCGGCCGACCGCGGCATGACGATCACCGGCGTGCGCCTGCTGGAAAAGCATGGCGGCAAGTCGGGCAGCTGGGTGGGCGGCGATCAGGGCGGTTGAGCGGTCGGCGCGGCGTGTGGTTTCCAAATCTGCTCACGAATGCATCGAAAGCCTTCAGACCTATCTGGCGCCGTCATTCCCGCGCAGAGCCTGCCCTCGCGAAGGCGGGGGCGGGAATCCAGGGGCTTTCCAGACGACACCGCTGCCGCATAGGCCGTCTGGATTCCCGCCTTCGCGGGAATGACGGGAGTTGCGCAGCACTCGCCCACGCTGGAAGCTCCTGTTTCGATAGCTGGCGGCGCAATCCCCGTCAGCGCTCGCCCGCAGAAAGCTCTGCGTCCGCCGCCTCGCTCGCGCCCTTGAGCTGATCGCGCGCAACTTCCAGCCGTCGCGCGTTGTCCTGCACCCATCGTTCGTGCTCCTGGGCAAACGCAGCGCGAAACCGGGCCAGATGCGCCAGCGCCACGTCGTCGCGGCCCAGCAACGTGGCGCTTTCGATCACGCGAGTGATCACCCGCGGCTCTGGCGAAAAGTGCAGCGACTTCAGCGCCGCCGGCAGCATCCAGGCGGCGTTGTCGCGCACCGCCGGGCGCGTGGTGACGTCGGCAAAGCGCACCGCGTCGGCATACAGCCACGAGCGGCGCGCGTGGCCCATGGCGTCTGCGCGGTAGGGCGCGGCGCGCTCGTCGGCCGGCAGGTAGATCTGGCTGATGCGGTGGTAGTCCCAACCGGCGTAGGCCACTGCGGCCAGCAGCCCCGCGGCCAGCGCCCCGCGCGCGACGCCCGACCCGGCGGCCAAGTTGCCATCATTTTGATAGCTGTCTGCGCCGACCTGGCGCGCGCGATTGGCCCAAAGCAGCCACACACAGGATCAGCGCCGCGATCTGGAACGGCGCGTACCACAGCGGATATTCCACCCCGCTGTGGATGCCGATCACCGCCAGCACGCCCCAGGCCAGCTGCCGCGTCGCATTCGCTTCGGCCCACGGGCGGCCGCGCCACACCGCCCAAACCAGCGCGGCGCAGGCCAGCAGCGCCGCCGGCACGCCCAGCTCCACCGCCAGGTGCAGCGGCAGGTTGTGCGCGTTGTCCAGGATGTGGCAAAAGCGCGGGCCGTCGTACAGCGTGGTGTAGTGCGCGTAGGCCAGCTCGCCCCAACCCCAACCGAGCCACGGCTTCAGCGCGATCAGGTGCAGCACGTTGCGGTACAGGATCAGCCGGCTGCCGCAGGTCGATTCGGCATGCTGCAGGCGGTCCACCAGCGCGCGGCCGGCCAGCCCCTCGCTGTCCTGCAGCAGCCACGGCAGCGCCAGCGCCGCCAGCGCAAACATGGTCAGCGCCCCCACCGCCGCCAGCGCCGCACGGCGCGCTGAGCGGCCGCCGCGCCAGCCCCACCACAACGCCAGCGCCACCACGGCCAGCAGCTCCACCAACCCCACGCGCGACGCCGTCGCCGCCAGCGCCACCAGCAACAGCGCCCCCACGCCCGCTGCCGCACCCCAAGGCAAGACGCCCCGCGCACGCAGCCAGCGCAAGGCCAGCAGTCCGATCGCCAGCAACGTCGCCAGCTGATTCGGCTGGCGCAGATTGCCAAACGCCTGCCCCGGCTCTGCGATGTTCACCCAGGGGTAAAACGGCGCCTCGCGGTTGAAGTACTGCAGCAGCGCGATCAACGCGCTCACCCCCGCCGCCGCCGCCCACCCCGTGGCCGCCGCCAGCGCCGCCCGCTCAGGCTGGCGCGGCCACAGGGCCAGCAGCACCGCCGCCACGCCGGCCGACACCAGGTACGGCAGCATCGACGACAACGGGCCCAAGGTGAATGGCCAGAGCCAGGGCAGCGCCACCAGCAAGGCGCAGAGGGGAACGAAGGGCATGGGGGAATTGTGCCGAACCGCCTTTCAGTACTGAGCAGGGCCGGTGCGCTTCATGGCGGCCACACACCAGCCCCACTGGATCACACCGCTAAAACCCGTCGACTGGGGCGTAACCAACCATCCTGACGCCACGATCCAGCAGCGCGACCCAGTCCTTGTTTTTGCTGGACGTCAGGGGCAGATAGGTCAAATTGTCCATGTCGTGCCCCGTCTTTTTTGCCGCTTCGCGCAGCAGTTCTGCGGCTTCCGGGCGCCGCGCAATCAGTTCTGCAAGCGGTTTGGTGCGCTGCGCCATTTCATGGGCTTGCTCGGACATGGGCACCCAAAGGTTCGGGCGCATCGCTGGCGAGATACCTGCCAACCCCAACTCCACGTTCTGAAAAAAATCAGCGTTGCTGGCCGCACGTCGCGTGGCGACTTCCATCACACCCCACGCTGGCAACGCTTGAAAACCCTTCGGTGCCTTGGGAAGCGAATCACCGTCAATTTCGTTGGCGGTCACCACCACCAGACGATCCACCTCAAACCCAAGGACTGCCGGCCGGGCCACCCAGACGCTGTGCATGCCATAGGCCAGTGCCAGGATTTGCACCAGTCCTATCAGGCCGAAGTCCAGCATGCGCTCGCGCAGTGACTTTTTGGGGCTGGCCACAATGAGCGTGAGCAGCGGCCCACACACCACATCGACGGCAAGAACAAGCAGATAGATACCTGTCACCCCGAGCATTTGCCGGTACGGCATGGGATACCAGAGGCCGAACACCACGAAGGCCGACATCGCCGCCACGAAGGACGAGATAACAAGATGCCGCAGGGCATACCGGCCAGCAAAGCGAAAGCGCGTCATGGGGAAATCTGTCGAAACACAAACAACAAGGCGCCCGAAGGCGCCTTGTTGTTCATCATGCCTTAAGCCGTAAGGCTCAGCCGTTCATCTCAACGGCATTCGGCCGGCGCATACTTGGCAGGGAGCGTGCCTGTGACCCTGTTCGCCAGCCCGCGGCCCGTTGCGGCCTGGTTGGTGACGCTGGCGCATGCCCAATCAATAGCGCCTTGGGACGTGGCGACCGGCGTAATCCCATTGACATTGGGCGAAAACACCACGGTATTTCCGTTCAAGCCCGTCGGAATACCGTTACCAGCGGTTGCAGCCACTGCTACCGAAACCACCCAGTTGGCCAGCGTGTTATCTGTAGCGGCACAATCGGCAGCGGTGGGGGTTAAAACTGTAGCGCCGACGCAATAGTTGACGACGTACTTTGACGCTTTCTGAGCAAACGGGGTCGCATTGATGGACGTTGCCACCGAACTCAGGCCGGTCAAGCCATCGGACTGAAAACCTTCGCTCAGCGCGCTCTTGGCGCTGGACGCCGCGATGACGGCTTCGCTGACCTTTGCACGCACCGTGTAGTCCTGATAAGCCGGCAGCGCAATGGCGGCCAGGATACCAATGATCGCCACGACGATCATCAACTCGATCAGGGTGAAACCTTTTTGGATGGCTTTCATTTCCGATTCCTTCAAGAAAAAATGGACATTGGGAGACGTTGCAAGTGCGTCCGTCGCACACCTTGTGCATTGCATACGGCGTGCCAAGGTCGGAATGCGCTCTATTTCGTATCCGTTTTCACGGCTTGAGGCGATTTGCGACAATTTGCGACGCCCTGTCACGGGCTCACCGGCGACAAAGTTGGCTCACCGCCGCCCAGTGGTGAGGGGGACGACAATTTTTGTCAGCTTTTTGCGTACGGAAGCAGCGCTTCGAATACAACCATTTTGATAGCAGCATGTGCTTTGCACATGAGCATGAAGGGGCGATTTATTGGGTATCTTGGCGCTGAGACGTGGCCACTGGCGTTTGCTTGGCGCCGAATACCGTCGTTCCGTCCCAGTCGGCTTCTGAAGCGCTGTCTTGCCGGGCCGCCAGCCGTTCAGCATACAAGTCCAGCAGACGACTGTCGGGGTGGCGCTGCTGCAGCGTGGCAAGCCGTGACCGGAATTCGCCAAAGCGCCCGGCGCGCCACAGCGACAGGGTTTGCTGCCACTCGGCCAGTTCGGCTTGCAGCGCAGCGTCGGCGGCGCCTTCAGCGGCGCGGGCGGTGTAGATGGCCACGGCCTGGTGGCGGCCTCGGACGCGCACGCGGTCCAGCTCCTGCCAGACGTGGCCGCCGGCGGCGCTGTGCTCCACGGTGGCCTGGGTAGCGACCAGGTCAACGCCGTACAGACGCGTGAGGTCCTGCAGGCGGGCGGCCAGGTTGACGGCGTCGCCGACGACGGTGTAGGCGCGGCGCAGGTCCGAGCCCATGTTGCCGACCGAGACGACACCGGTGTTGATGCCGATGCCGACGGCCACGGGCGGCTCGCCGCGCGCCAGGCGTTCGGCGTTGAGCTGGCGCAGGGCGTCGATCATGGCCAGCGCGGCGTCGACGGCGCGGCGGGCGTGGTCGGGCATGGGCACGGGGGCGCCCCAGAAGGCCATGACGCAGTCGCCCATGTACTTGTCGATGGTGCCATGGTGCGCGCGGATGACGTGGCTGAGGCGGGTCAGCACGTCGTTCAGCAGCGCCTGCAGCGCCAGCGGCTCCATGGTTTCGGACAGGGTGGTGAAGCCGTGCAGGTCGCAGAACATCACCGTCAGCTCTTCGGCGCGCGCCTGCATGCTGTAGCGCTCGGGGTTGCGCACCATCTGGCGCACCAGCTCGGGCGGGACGTAGGTGGCGAACTGCTGCGCCAGCTCGCGCTTGGCCCGGCTTTCGACGAAATAGCCCAGTGCCATGTTGACGGCCAGGGCCGTGAGCGTGAGCGCCAGCGCGCTGGCCAGCGGCAGCACCAGCCCAGCGCCCATATACAGGCCGGCGTCCAGCGCCAGCAGGCCGCCCAGCACGGCGATGCCCAGCGCCAGCGCGCCCGACACCGGCAGCATTGGCAGCCCGAAGGCCAGCAAGACGCCCAGCAGCGCCAGCAACACCACTTCGTAGCCCACCGCATAGTCGGGCCGCACGGCGATGCGGCCGTCGAGCATGCCGGAGATGAGGTTGGCGTGTACTTCGACGCCGGGATAGACCTCGCCAACCGGCGTGGCGCGCAAGTCCATCAGCGCCGGGGCGGTGAAGCCCAGCAGGACGTAGCGGCCTTTCAGTGCGCCGGGCGCGAGCCGGCCTTCCAGCACGTCGATGGCCGAGACGTAGCGAAACGAGCCGCCGCGCGGACCGCCCGGCCCCCGGAAGGGCACCAGCGCGGTGCCGCGCGCGTCGACGCGCACGCGCAGTGGGCGCGCGCCTTCGCCCAGCACGATGGTCGCCAGGGGGCCGCCCGGCTGGCCGCCGACGCGTTGGGTGCGCAGGGGCGGGTCGCCGCGGCCGACGCGCAGCATGGCCAGCGACAGGGATTCATACAGGCCGCCGTCGAACGCGGCGACCAGCGGCGCGGCGCGCAGCAGGCCGTCGGCGTCGGTCACGGCGTTGAAGAAGCCGGCGCCGCGGGCGGCCTGGGTCAGCGCGGCGATGTTGCTGCCGTAGCCATTCCATTGCAGCATGCCGGGCGGCGCCGGTGCGAGCGGCGCCACGGGCGGCGGCAGCGTGCCGGAGCGGCGGCCATCGCGGTCGCTGCTGAAGTAGTAGCCCAGCACGGCCGGGGCGCGGCGCAGCGTGTCGGCCAGCACGCGGTCGTGATCGAGGCCCGGCTCGGCGCGCCGCAGCCAGTCGACGAAACCGGCGTCGCCCTGCAGCTCGCCGCGCGCCAGGCCCTGCAGGTGGGCCAGGCCCGAGCTGCCGTCGGGCTCGGCGAACACCACGTCCAGGCCCAGCGCGGCCACCTGCTGGCGCTCGGCCAGTTCGCGCACCAGGGCGGCCACGCGCGCGCGGTTCCAGGGCCACTGGCCCAGGCGCGCCAAACTCGGCTCATCGACGTCGACGATGACCACGCGCTCGTCCAGGCCGCGCGGCATGGTCAGGCGCAGGCGCGTGTCGTACAAGGCGCTGTCCAGCCGGTGCAGCAGGGGCAGGCTGAACAGGCCGGCGGCGTGCGCCAGAGCCAGCAGCGCCAGCAGCGCCGTGGCCAGCACACGCTTGCGGTGGCGCCGGAGGGTCGTCCAGGCCATGCGCGCGTGACGTCAGCGGTCGATGAACTCGAGCCGGACGCCGCCGAGGTCGATCTGGTCGCGGTTCTTGAGGGTGATGGGCCCGGCGTCGGTGCCGACACCGTTGACCGATGCCACGTACTGGCCCTTGACGTGGGCCAGGTCGAAGCCGTGCGGCCTGCGCGTGATGGACGCCACGGCCACGCCGGGCTTGCCCAGCGTGGTGACCACCTTGGTCAAGGCCATCTCGCGTCCGGCGGACGTGCCGTTGATGACCCGCACGCGGGGGCCGGTGGCATCAGGCGATCCGGCCAGGGTGCCAAGTCCGAGTCCAGCGCCGACGCGCCGCCCGCTGCGGGCGCCGAAGCGGCGGGCTGGACGGCGGCCCGCGCCGCGTCGCTGTCGAGGAACCTGATCTTGTACTTGCCAATTTCGATGAGGTCGTCGTTGGCCAGCAGCTGGCTGGCGACGGGCTTGCCGTTGACGTGCGTGCCATTGGTGCTGCCCAGGTCTTCCAGCGTCACCCGGCCGTCGGACATCTGCAGCAGCGCATGCTCGCCGCTGACGGCGAGGTTGTCTATGACGATGTCGTTGTAAGGCCGCCGGCCCAGGGTCGAGCGGTCCTTGGTGAGCTGCACTTCCTTGACGACGATACCGTCGATCGAAACGATCAACTTGGGCATGAACGGATCCCCTGACTTTTGGCAACTGATTGTAAGTACGAAAAGTCCGTGCCAGTCACGGCCGAGCCCACCGAAAGCGCCCAGCAGCCTTATGGCCGCGCCATTGCGACCGTCAGGCCGTCTGCTCGGGCAGACCGGGCACCCCGATCAGCACCACCGACACATTGTCGCGTCCGCCGCACGCGTTGGCGCCGTCCACCAGGCGCTGGCATCGGTCTGCCAAGGGTTCATCGCTGTCCAGCAGGGCGGCAATGTCGTCGTCGCCCAGCATGTCGTTCAGGCCGTCGGAGCACAGAAGCAACACGTCGCCCGGCGCCATGGGCGCGTCCGTCAGCTCAAGCAGTACCGTGTCTTCGACGCCGAGCGCGCGGGTCACCAGGTTGCGGTTGCTCGAAACCGCCGCTTCGGCGGCGGTGATGAGTCCGATGTCGAGCTGCTCCTGCAGCAGCGAATGGTCGCGCGTGAGCTGTACCAGGCGACCCTCGCGCCAGCGATAGGCGCGCGAATCACCGACGTGCCCGATCACGGCCACGCCATCGCGCAACACCGCCATGACGAGCGTCGTGCCCATGCCGGTGTAGGCGTCGTTGGCGTGCGCTGCCTCGTAGATGGCCCGGTTGGCCTGGTCGACACAGATTTCCATGGCGCGCCGCACGTCGCGCGCCCCGCCGTCGGCCTGCGCCAGCCAGCGCGCCAGATCGGACGCGATGAGGTCAACCGCCATGGCGCTGGCGACCTCGCCCGCGTTGTAGCCGCCCATGCCGTCGGCCAGCACCGCCACGCCGTGGGCCGGATCGACCCGCACGGCGTCTTCGTTGTTGGCGCGCAGGCGGCCGACGTCGGTCAGCGCCGCAAAGCGGTAGTCAGACGACACGCAGGGACAGGGCGTTTGCGGCCCCACGCTCACGCGCTGGCCCGGGACGCGCGCCGCTGCAGCCAGCGCCCCAGAAACACCACCACCACGGCGCCCGCCACGGCGGCGGCGTAATGCATCCACGGATACGCTTCGACGACGCCATGCAGCGCCGTGTCGTTGATCATGGTTTCACCGCCGACCCAGCCAATGAGCGCGGCGCCCAGCACGACGATGATGGGAAACCGCTCCATCAGCTTGATCATCATGGTGCTGCCGAAGATGACCAGCGGAATGCTGATGGCCAGGCCCAGAATCAGCAGCGTGGTATTGCCCTGTGCGGCCGCCGCGACGGCGATGACGTTGTCCAGGCTCATCACCAGGTCGGCGATCAGGATGGTGCGGATGGCCGTCATCAGGTTGCCCTGTTCCTTGTCGTGACCGCCTTCGCCTTCGTCGTCTTCGCCCAGCAATTGCACGCCGATCCACAGCAGCAGCAGGCCGCCGATGACCTGCAGATAAGGCAGGGCCAGCAGCTTGGCCGCCACCACCGTCAGGATCACGCGCAGCACCACCGCGGCGCCCGAGCCGAACAGCACCGCCTTTTTCTGCTGGTCAGGGGGCAGCGAGCGCGCCGCCAGCGCAATGACGACGGCGTTGTCGCCCGACAGAATGATGTTGATCCAGATGATCTTGACCAGGCCGATCCAGAAGTCGGGGCCGAATGTCATTTCCATCGATGTCTCCTGCGCTTGCTGATGACGACAAAGCGCTCCTGGGCGGATCGCCCGGAGCGCTTGGCTTTGTTTTGAAGGGCGTCGGCGGCGCCTGTGCGTGCAGGCGCGCTGCCGGAGGCGAAGCTTACAGCATCGCCTTCAACAATTTGCCCATTTCCGACGGGTTGCGTGTGACCTTGAAGCCACACTCTTCCATGATGGCCAGCTTGGCGTCCGCGGTGTCGGCGCCGCCAGAGATCAGCGCGCCGGCGTGGCCCATGCGCTTGCCGGGAGGGGCGGTGACGCCGGCGATGAAGCCGACGATGGGCTTCTTCATGTGGTCCTTGCACCAGCGCGCGGCATCGGCCTCGTCGGGGCCGCCGATCTCGCCGATCATGATCACGGCATCGGTGTCCGGGTCGTCATTGAAGGCCTTCATGACGTCGATGTGCTTCAGGCCGTTGATCGGGTCGCCGCCAATGCCCACGGCGGTGGACTGGCCGATGCCCAGCTCGGTCAGCTGCGCCACGGCTTCATACGTCAGCGTGCCCGAGCGGCTGACCACGCCCACGCGGCCGGCCTTGTGGATGTGGCCGGGCATGATGCCGATCTTGATCTCGTCGGGCGTGATGATGCCGGGGCAGTTGGGCCCGAGCAGCAGCGTCTTCTTGCCGCCCTTGGCTTCCTTCTCCTTCATCTTGTTGCGCACGTCGAGCATGTCGCGGATGGGGATGCCCTCGGTGATGCAGACCACGAAGTCGAGGTCGGCCTCGACGGCTTCCCAGATGGCGGCAGCGGCGCCTGCGGGCGGCACGTAGATGACCGAGCAGGTAGCGCCGGTTTCCTTGGCGGCGTCCTTGACGGTGGCGAAGATCGGGATGTCGAAGATCTTTTCGCCGGCCTTCTTGGGGTTCACGCCGGCAACGAAGCAGTTCTTGCCGTTGGCGTATTCCTGGCACTTCTCGGTGTGGAACTGACCGGTCTTGCCGGTGATGCCCTGGGTGATGACCTTGGTGTTCTTGTTGACAAAGATGGACATGTTCAGGGCTCCTTACTTGACGGCGGCGACGACTTTTTGCGCGGCTTCGGCCATGGTGTCGGCGCTGATGATGGGCAGGCCCGACTCGGCCAGCATCTTCTTGCCCAGGTCTTCGTTGGTGCCCTTCATGCGCACCACCAGCGGCACCTTCAGGTCGACCGCGCGGCTGGCGGTGATGACGCCCGTGGCGATGGTGTCGCACTTCATGATGCCGCCGAAGATGTTGACCAGGATCGCCTTGACCTTGGGATTCTTCAGCATGATCTTGAAGGCCTCGGTCACCTTCTCGGGCGTGGCGCCACCGCCGACGTCCAGGAAGTTGGCCGGCTCGGCGCCGAACAGCTTGATGGTGTCCATGGTCGCCATGGCCAGGCCCGCGCCATTGACCAGGCAACCGATGTTGCCGTCGAGGCTGATGTAGGCCAGGTCGAACTTGCTGGCTTCGATCTCGGCCGGGTCTTCCTCGTCCAGGTCGCGCAGGGCCACGATCTCGGGGTGGCGGAACAGCGCGTTGCTGTCGAAGTTGAACTTCGAGTCGAGCGCGATGATGTTGCCCTTGCTGTCGCGGTTGAGCGGGTTGATCTCGACCAGGCTGGCGTCGGTGTCCATGTAGCAGGTGTAGAGCTTCTTGAACACGTCGACGGCCTGCGCCGTGCTGTCGGCGGGGATGCCGATGCCGTCGGCCAGTTCCTTGGCCTGCGCGTCGGTCATGCCGGCCAGCGGGTCGACGAAGACCTTGATGATCTTCTCGGGCTGGCTGTGCGCCACTTCCTCGATGTCCATGCCGCCTTCGCTGGACGCGATGAAGGCGATCTTCTGCGTCGCGCGGTCGGTGACGACCGAGACGTAATATTCTTTCTGGATGTCCGCGCCGTCTTCGATGTACAGGCGGCGCACTTTCTGGCCCTCGGGGCCGGTCTGGTGCGTCTTGAGCTGCATGCCCAGGATCTGCGTGGCCAGTTCCTTGACCTGTTCGATCGATTTGGCGACCTTGACGCCGCCGCCCTTGCCGCGGCCGCCGGCGTGGATCTGCGCCTTGACCACCCAGACCGGGCCGCCCAGCTTCTGCGCTGCCTCGACGGCCTCCTGCACGGTGAACGCCGGGATGCCGCGTGGCACGGGTACGCCGAATTGACGCAGGATCTCCTTGCCCTGGTATTCGTGGATCTTCATGAAGGCCTCTGGGGGTGATTGAGTGAAGGATTGAGCGGGCCGGGCCGCATGGCAGGTCGCTGGCTCGACCCCGAAGGCCGAATGCAAGCTGCTGCGCGCGAATGTATCATGGTGCGATGCACCAATTGTGCGCCTGGGGCTTACGCACCCATGACGCAGCAGCGCTGACAGGAAGGACTGAAATGGCAAAGGTTTTCATCGACGGCGAGGCAGGCACCACCGGACTGCAGATTCGCGAGCGCCTGCAGGGCATGCCGGGCGTGGACGTGGTCAGCATCGACCCCGCGCGCCGCAAGGACCCGGAGGCCAAGCGCGCCATCATGGCCGAGGTCGACCTGGTCATCCTGTGCCTGCACGACGACGCCGCGCGCGAATCGGTCGCCATGATCGACAGCCTGACGGGCAAGAAGCCGCGCATCATCGACGCCAGCACCGCCCACCGCGTGGCGCCCGGCTGGGTCTACGGCTTTCCGGAACTGTCGCGCGACCAGCGCGCCGCCGTGCAACAGGCCGAGCGCGTGGCCAACCCCGGCTGCTACGCCACCGGCGCCATCGCGCTGCTGCGCCCGCTGGTCGATGCCGGCCTGCTGCCGCCCGATCACCCGATCGCGCTGCCGTCGGTCAGCGGTTATTCCGGCGGCGGCCGGCAGATGATCGAGGCCTACGAAGCCGGTGGCGCGCCCGCCTACGAGCTGTACGGGCTGGGCCTGAAGCACAAGCACGTGCCCGAAATCATGGAATACGGCCGCGTCACGCGCCGGCCGATCTTCGTGCCGGCGGTCGGCAATTTCGACCAGGGCATGCTGGTCGAGTTGCCGCTGCACCTGGACCTGCTGCCCGGCCAGCCCGACGCGGCGCGCCTGCTGGACGCCTACCGGGCGCACTACCGCGGCGCCGAGGCTGTGAGCGTGGAAGACGCGCCCGAATCGGGCAAGCTGGACGCGGTGGCGCTCAAGGGCACCAATCAGCTGGAAATCCGCGTCTTCGGCAACCCCGAGGCACGCCAGGCCCTGTGCGTGGCGCGGCTCGACAACCTGGGCAAGGGCGCCAGCGGCGCCGCGGTGCAGAACCTGAAACTGATGCTGGGCGTCTGACCCGGCGACCGCGCCGCACAACGGCCCGCGCGGCCAGCGCGGTCACCGCGGACTGAGGATGAATGCGGCGGTATCGGCAAACTCGGCGGCGAGTTCGCTGCCCACTTGCTCGGCAATGGCGTCGACCAGCGGGTTGAGGTGCGGCAGCAGTTCGTCGAGCGTGAGGGCGCGTTCGATCTTGCGGCTGTAAGCGATTCCACCTTCGCCCAGGTGGCGGCGCGCTAAAGCTTCAGGCGGAGTCGTCTTCGCCCGCTCCGCCCAACACACGGCGCGCGATGTCGCCGGAAAAGCCTCGCCCGGCCAGGAAACGCCATTGACGGGCGCGTTCGGCGGCATCGGAGGGCAACTGGCCGAACTTACGGCGCCAGACCTCTTTCGCCCGCGCCAGTTCGGTGGCGCGCAGTTGTTCGGCGGCCTCGGCCATCACCGGGGCGGACAGGCCCTTGGCGCGCAATTCCTGCATCACGCGGGCGCCGCCCAGTCTGTTGGCACGGCGGTGCAGCACCGATTCGGCCACGCGCCCCTCGTCGATGAAGCCCTTGGCCGTCAGTTCGTCCAGCACCTTTTCAATGGCGTCTGGCGCATCGTCATCGGCCATATGGCGGGCCAGCTTGGCCGCCAACTCGGTGCGCGAGTGCTCGCGCGCCGCCAGATAGCGCAGCGCCCGGCCTTTGAGCGAGATGCGCGACGGGAGGGATGGCATGGCGATTACTATGATTTCAATAGCTTAATACGTTACTGAGCAAGCGCTGGGGGCCGATTGGATGCTGCACTGGGCCTTTGGCGAGGAGCGTCGCACGGCAAGTGCGCCCCGGACTGCGCCGCCGCAGGTCGCCCGGCAATGCCGGACGACTCGCGGAACTTGTTGGCGCCGGTACACCGCGCTCCGGCTGATTGATCCCATAGCTATCCACTTGAACAACTCCGCTCACAGCGTCACTCCCGCGAAGGCGCGAGTCCAAGGGGCATTTGCAGGCATCGCGGCGGGTTGATGCATGGATTCCCGCCTTCGCGGGAATGACGAAATTGGTCCTGTCGTTTACGTCGACGCAATAACTTGCGCTTCGCGGGTGTCAGCGTGAGGTGAAATTGCGTCCACCTCGGCTTGCGCCTCAGTCACGTCGTCTTGCTTCACCGCGGGTCGCCCGGCGATGCCGCGCGAATGCGAACACGGTTGTAGCTTCGGCCCGGCCGCTGACGCGGCCTTCACGTCGGCTGCGTCGACATGACGCCTGTGCTGAAATCGCGCACCTCGGCTCACGCCTCCGGCGCGTCGGCTTGCGCCGCCGCCGGTCGCCCGGCGATGCCGAGCGACTCTCGCACCTTGTTTTCAATCTCCCTGGCCAGTTCGGGGTTCTCGCGCAGGAACTCGCGGGCGTTGTCGCGGCCCTGGCCGATTTTTTCGCCCTGGTAGGCGTACCAGGCGCCGGATTTGTCGACCACCTTGGCGGTGACGCCCATGTCGATGATCTCGCCCTCGCGGCTGATGCCTTCGCCGAACAGGATGTCGAACTCGGCCTGCTTGAAGGGCGGGCTGACCTTGTTCTTCACCACCTTGACGCGGGTTTCGTTGCCGATGGCCTCGTCGCCCTTCTTGAGGGTGCCGATGCGGCGGATGTCCAGGCGCACCGAGGCGTAGAACTTGAGCGCGTTGCCGCCCGTGGTGGTCTCGGGGCTGCCGAACATGACGCCGATCTTCATGCGGATCTGGTTGATGAAGATCACCGTGCAGTTGGTCTTCTTGATGGTGGCGGTGAGCTTGCGCAGCGCCTGGCTCATCAGGCGCGCCTGCAGGCCGGGCAGGCTGTCGCCCATGTCGCCTTCGATCTCGGCCTTGGGCGTGAGCGCGGCCACCGAGTCGATCACGACCAGGTCGACGGCGCCCGAGCGCACCAGCGAATCGACGATTTCCAGCGCCTGCTCGCCGGTGTCGGGCTGGCTGATCAGCATGTCGGACAGGTTGACGCCCAGCTTTTGCGCGTAGGCGGTGTCCAGCGCGTGTTCGGCGTCGATGAAGGCGCAGGTGCCGCCGAGCTTCTGCATTTCGGCAATGACCTGCAGCGTGAGCGTGGTCTTGCCCGAGCTTTCCGGCCCGTAGATCTCGATCACACGGCCGCGCGGCAGGCCGCCCACGCCCAGCGCCACGTCCAGCCCCAGCGAGCCGGTGGAGACGACCTGGATGTCCTCGATCGCTTCGCCCTCGCCCAGGCGCATGATGGTGCCCTTGCCAAACTGCTTTTCGATCTGGGCCAGCGCGGCCTGCAGGGCCTTGGCTTTTTCGGTCTTGTCGGCGACGGCCATGTCCATGATGAAATCCTCCGGTGAATCAATGGGTTACCCGCATGGAGCGGGGGTGGCAGCCGGTTTGAACTGGATGCTTGAACAGGACTGTATATCAATACATTGGATCGAGTAAACTGAAATTTAAGTCAGTTTACCTTATCATATCGGCCATGCCTGCTGCGCCCCTTGACATGACCGACGACCGCTGGCGCCAGAGCCACCTGGGGCGCCTGCTGGGCGAGGCCATGCGGCGCTTTGACGCGCGCGTGCTGCAGTTGATGACGGTGAGCGAGCAGGCGCCGCTGGCGCTGGCCCATCTGGCGGCGCGCGACAAGGTGGGCGCGGCGCACATCCACATCACGCGCCACCTGCCGCTGGCGGGCGCGCGGCTGACTGAGCTGGCGCAGCGGGCCGGCATGACCAAGCAGGCGATGGGCGACCTGGTGGACCAGTGCGAGGCCTGGGGCCTGGTGGCGCGCCAGCCCGACCCGCTGGACGCGCGGGCGCGGCGAATCGTGTTCACCCCCGCCGGGCTGGACTGGCTGGCGGCGTTCCGCACGGCGCTGACGCAGGCTGAAGCCGAATTCCGCGCCGCTGTGGGCGACGAGGTGGCAACGGTGGTGGCGCTGGGGCTGGAGGCCTATGCGCGTTGAGGTCCGCCCCGCGGGCGCGTGCGCCGATTCAGCCCCGAAACCCGCGTCCACGGATGGCGCCCAGCGCCCGCCCGGCCGTCCATGCCACACTGGCGGGGCGCGCCGCGTCCATCCCGCCTAGAATTTCCCTGCTGGCGCAACCACAACGACCCTGAGGAGACAAAAGTCATGCGCATTCTGATCGCCGAAGACGACCAGGTGCTGGCCGATGGCCTGATGCGCAGCCTGCGCAATGCCGGCGCCGCGGTCGACCACGTGGCCAGTGGCAGCGAAGCCGATACCGCGCTGCTCACCAACACCGAATTCGACCTGCTGATCCTTGACCTGGGGCTGCCGCGCCTGCACGGGCTGGAGGTGCTCAAGCGCCTGCGCGCGCGCGGGCAGACGCTGCCGGTGCTGATCCTGACCGCCGCCGACAGCGTGGAAGAGCGCGTCAAGGGGCTGGACTACGGCGCCGACGACTACATGGCCAAGCCGTTCGCGCTGAGCGAGCTGGAAGCGCGCGTGCGCGCCCTGACGCGGCGCGGCATGGGCGCGGCCACCTCCACCATCAAGCACGGCCCGCTCGAATACGACCAAACCGGCCGCGTGGCCAGCATCGACGGCCGCATGATCGACCTGTCGGCGCGCGAGCTGGGCCTGCTGGAAGTGCTGCTGCAGCGCAGCGGCCGGCTGGTGAGCAAGGAGCAGCTGGTCGAGCGCCTGTGCGAATGGGGCGAGGAAGTCAGCAACAACGCCATCGAGGTCTATATCCACCGCCTGCGCAAGAAGATCGAGAAGGGGCCGATCCGCATCGCGACGGTGCGGGGGTTGGGTTACTGCCTGGAGAAAATTGCTCCCCCGTAACTGGCTCCCCCCTGAGGCGCTGGCGCGCCTTCCCCCCGGGGGGACAACGCTGGCGGCCGGGGGGGACCCCGGCCGCGGCGTTTCCCGGGTGGCCTGCTCCGCGGCCATCGGAGGGGGCGGGCTTGCTGCGCAGCCCTCTTCGTGTTGCGCGCGGTTTTTGGATGAAATGGGCTGCTTGCGCTTGATGGTCAAGCGCAAGCAGCTATTAACACAATAGCATGGCAGTCAAGCTGTTTCAACGCACGCAGCGGTCGCTGTTCGGCGAAATCCTGGACTGGATGCTGACGCCGCTGCTGTTGCTGTGGCCGATCAGCCTGGCGTTGACGTGGCTGGTGGCGCAGAACCTGGCCAACAAGCCGTTCGACCGCGCGCTGGTCTACAACGTGCAGGCGCTGGCCCAGCTGATCCAGACCGCGCCGCGCGGGCAGATGCGCTTCAACCTGCCACAGCCCGCCAGCGAATTGCTGCGCGCCGACGACGCCGACATGGTCTATTACCAGGTGCTCGGCGCGCGCGGCGAATTTTTGTCGGGCGAGCGCGACCTGCCCGCGCCGCCGCGCACCCCGGCCACGCCCGAGCCGGGCGGCATCGACGAGCCGCGCCTGCGCGATGCCGAGTTTCGTGGCCTGCCGGTGCGCGTGGCCTACCTGTGGGTGACGGTGGACGGCGCGCCGACGCAGGCGCTGGTGCAGGTGGCCGAAACGCGCGAAAAGCGCAGCGTGCTGGCGGCCGAGATCATCAAGGGCGTGATGCTGCCGCAGTTTGTCATCCTGCCGCTGGCGGTGCTGCTGGTGTGGCTGGCGCTGGTGCGCGGCATCAAGCCGCTGTCCGAGCTGGAATCGCGCATCCGCGCGCGCCGCCCCGACGACCTGAGCCCGCTGGACGAAGGCGCCGTGCCGCAGGAAGTCGGGCCGCTGGTCGGTTCGGTCAACGACCTGCTGACGCGGCTGACCGAATCCATCGCCACGCAAAAGCGCTTTCTGGCCGATGCGGCGCACCAGCTCAAGACGCCGCTGGCCGGGCTGCGCATGCAGGCCGACCTGGCGCAGCGCGAAGGCGCCAGCGAGGAAGAACTGAAGCAGTCGCTGCAGCAGATCGGCCACGCCAGCGTGCGCGCCACGCACACCGTCAACCAGCTGCTGGCGCTGGCGCGCGCCGAAGCCAGCGGCGCGCTGCAGGCGCAGCAGCCGTGCGACATGGCACAGATCACCATCGACGTGGTGCGCGAGGCCGTGCCGCAGGCCTTTGACCGCGGCGTGGACATGGGCTACGACGGCCCCGAGCCCGGCGCGCCGCACCTGGTGCGCCCCGGCAACCCGGTGCTGCTGAAGGAAATGGTGCGCAACCTGGTGGAGAACGCGCTGTACTACGCCCCCACCGCCGGCGCCGGCCGCCAGCCGGTGGTGACGGCGCGCGTGCGCGTGGCGCCACCCGGCGGCGGCATCGCCATCGAAGTCGAGGACAACGGCCCGGGCATCCCGCCCAGCGAGCGCGACGCCGTGTTCCAGCCGTTCTACCGCGTGCTGGGCAACAACGTCGACGGCACCGGCCTGGGCCTGCCCATCGTGCGCGAGATCGCACGCCAGCATGGCGCCGAAGTCAGCGTGGAAGACGCCCACCCGCACGAACAGCCGCCCGGCGCACGCTTCACCGTGCGCTTTGCGGGCTGACGGGCGCGCCCGCGCTGGCCGTGCTGCGCCGCGGCCGCGTCAGGCGGGGCGGTACAGGCTCAGCTGCAGGCGCTCGCGCTCCATGGCGCGCGCCACGGCGGGCACCTGGGCGGTGCGCTGCACGTGCGCCCACAGTTCGGGGAAGTCCTCGGGGTTGATGCCGGCAATGGTGCCCCAGCGCAGCAGCGTCAGCGCGTAGGTGTCCAGCGGGCCGACGTGCACGCCGCCCAACCAGTCGTTGCCGGCGGCGTGGGCCTTCTTGACCAGCGCCTGCAGCTCGCCCATCAGCGTGCGGTACTGCGCCACCGCGTGCGCCTTGATAGCCTGCTGCGCCGCCGCGTCGCCGGTGAACTTGTCCGGCATGAAGATGTGGGTGAAGGTCGGGTGCACCGTGTTGTTCATCCACGCCAGTGTCTCGACAAAGCGCGCGCGCGCCAGCGGGTCCTTGGGGATGAAGGTGTTTTCGGGAAACTTGCTGTCGATGTAGGCAATGATGGCCATGATCTGCGTGATCACCTCGCCTTCGTCCGCCAGCACCGGCACCTGCCCGCGCGGGTTGATGGCCAGGTATTCGGGGCCTTTCTGCTCGGCCTTGTGCAGCTTGATGGCCACCGGCTCGAAGGTGGCGCCGGCCATTTCCAGCATGCTGTGCGGCACGAACGAGCAGGCGCCGGAGGCGTAGTAGAGCTTCAGGGTCATGGTGTGTCTCCTAGGGTTCGATCAACGTGGCGGCAAGCATACCGCCAGCCGATGGGGTGCGCTCAGTCGCAGTCGCGCAGCTCGCGCCCGGCCAGCGCGCCGCGCAGCGTGCGGGTGCGGCGGGTCAGTTCGGCATCGGCGTGGGGCAGGCGCAGCACATAGCCGGGCGTGTCGCGCCGCTCCTGCACCACGCGCGCGGTGCGCACGCCCTTGCGCGTCAGGCCGTCCAGGCCGCGGTCGGCGGCTTCTTCGGACGAAAAACGACCCAGCGACAGGCCTGGCTCCATGCCGGGGCCGGGGCGGTCGGTGTCGACGCCCAGCGCGCGCAGTTCGGCCCGCTTGGCGGCCACGGCGCCGCCATCGGCCAGCTTGCCGATGTAGATCATCCAGCGCCCCGGCAGCTGCACGGGGTCGATGCGCCAGCTGTCCGGCGGCAGCGCCGCGGCCGCGCGGCGCACCGGCTCGATCTGCCGCTCGTCGAACGGGCCGGCCTGCAGGCAGCGGCCGGGGGCCGATGCGGGCGCGGACGGTGCCTCGGCCGGGGCCTCGCGCACGGCCACCGCATCGGGCGCCGCCGTCGGCGCTTCGGTGGCGGCGGGCCGGCGCGCGCCGGTGGCCGGTGCCGGGGCCAGCGTCACCAGATCGGGCCGCAACTGGCGCTGCAGCCGCTCGGGCTCGGTCTGCGCCTGCGGCGCCAGGCCCAGCACGCGCAGCCAGCCCTGCGACCACGCCAGCCAGCCGAGGTTGGCCGCCAGCAGCAGCACGACCAGCCGGCCGATCACGACGACGCCCCCTGCGGCGCCCCGCCAGCGGGCACGGGCCGCACGCTGACTTCGGCGCTGTGCACGCTGCGCAGGCCGCCGTCGGTCTGCACCTGCAGTTCCCCCCCCGGGGCCGACGCCGCGCGCCACGCCCTCGTCCCCGTCGGACAAGCGCACCACCCGGCCCGCCAGCACGTCGCGCGCGGCAAAGCGCGCGGCCAGCGGCGCGAAGCCCTGTTGCTCGAAGGCGCGCACCGTGCGCACCAGCGGCGCGGCCACGCGCGACAGCGCGCCGGGCGCGTCGATGCCCGGCAGCAGTTCGTCCAGCCAGCAGGGCGGGGTGGAAAAGCCTTCGCCCGCCACCGGTGCGATGTTGATGCCAATGCCGATCACGACATAGCGCGGCGCACCGGCCGCGCCGGCGCCCGCGGTTTCCACCAGGATGCCGGCCAGCTTGCGGCCGCGCCACCACAGGTCGTTGGGCCACTTCAGGCCGATCTCGTCGTGCAGGCTTTCGGCCACCGCCACCCCGACCGCCAGCGACAGGCCCGACCAGTCGCGCGGCGCCAGCGGCAGGCCGAGCGAGAAGGCCAGCGCGCCGCCCGGCTGCGCGCCGCTGCGGTGCCAGTCGCGCCCCAGGCGGCCGCGCCCGGCGGTCTGGGTTTCGGCCACCAGCAGCGTGGGCGCGTCGTCGCCCGCGCGCGCGCGGCGCATCAGCTCGCTGTTGGTCGAATCGATTTCGGCCGCCACCTGGACCCGCACCCCCGGCAGCAGCGGCGCCAGCTGCGCGCGCAGCGCCTCGACAGGCCAGGGCAGCACCGGGGCAGACATGCTCGGTGTGTCAGGCCGAGGCCTTCTTGCGCTTTTTCTTCGTTGGCGGCGTGCGGCCTTCGGCCGTATCCAGGTCGGACGACAGCAGGGTGCCGCGGCAGTTGCGGCTGCCGCACCAGCACGGGTATTCGGCCGTCAGCTCGGGCGTCAGCGGCTCGTCGATCACCAGGCCATAGTCGTAGTTCAACTCGTCGCCGGCCTTGATGGCGCGCCGCGCGGTGATGAAAATACGGCCCCCGTCCTCGTCGGCGATGCAGTTGGGGCTGCAGCTGTGGTTGATCCAGCGCGAGGCGTTGCCGCCGTACAGCGCGTCAATCACGTGGTCCTCGTCGACGTGGAAGTAGAAGGTGTGGTTGGGATCGTTCGGGTCGTGCGGGTGGCGGCGCTGTGCCTCGTCCCAGCTGATGACCTCGCCCACGTATTCGATGATGCGTTCGCCCTTGGCGATGTCGACCAGGGCGAACACGCCCTTGCCGTGCACGCCGCTGCGGCGCACCTGGATGCGGCGGCCGGTGGCCGTTGGTTGGGCGGGGGTTTTGCTGGCCACGGAAAAAATTTGCTATGTTGAATTCGTACGTATGCGTGCGCATGTGCGCGCGCGAGGACTGCAGATTCTAAAGACCGCCCATGAAGACCCTGGTCATCGCTGAAAAACCGTCGGTTGCGCAAGACATCGTGCGCGCCCTCACGCCCGTCGTCGGCAAGTTCGACAAGCACGACGAGCACTTCGAGAACGAACGCTACGTCGTCACCAGCGCCGTCGGCCACCTGGTCGAGATCCAGGCGCCCGAGCAGTACGACGTGAAACGCGGCAAGTGGAGCTTCGCCCATCTGCCGGTGATTCCGCCGCACTTCGACCTGAAGCCCGTCGACAAGACCAAGACGCGGCTGAACGCCGTGGTCAAGCAGGCGCGGCGCAAGGACGTGGGCACGCTCATCAACGCCTGCGACGCAGGGCGCGAGGGCGAGCTGATCTTTCGCCTGATCGAGCAGTACGCGCTGGACGGCAAGCACGCCAAAAAGCCCGTGCAGCGCCTGTGGCTGCAAAGCATGACGCCGCAGGCGATTCGCGACGGCTTCGACAATCTGCGCAGCGACGCACAAATGCAGGGCCTGGCCGATGCCGCGCGCAGCCGCAGCGAGGCCGATTGGCTGGTCGGCATCAACGGCACGCGCGCCATGACGGCCTTCAACTCGCGCGACGGCGGCTTCTTCTTGACCACGGTCGGCCGCGTGCAGACGCCCACGCTGGCCGTGGTGGTGGAGCGCGAGGAGCAGATCCGCAAGCACATCGCGCGCGACTACTGGGAAGTGCACGCCACCTTTCTGGCCGAGGCGGGCGAATACGCCGGCAAGTGGTTCGACCCGGCGTGGAAGAAAAACCCCGACGACGCCGACCAGCGCGCCGACCGCGTGTGGAGCGAGCGCGAGGCGCTGGCCATTGCTGACGCGGCGCGCGGCAAGGCGTGCAGCGTCAAGGAAGAAAGCAAACCGACGACGCAGGCGTCGCCCCTGCTGTTTGATCTGACGAGTCTGCAGCGTGAGGCCAACGGCAAGTTCGGCTTCAGCGCCAAGACCACGCTGGCGCTGGCGCAATCGCTGTACGAGCGCCACAAGGCGCTGACCTACCCGCGAACCGACGCGCGCTACCTGCCCGAAGACTACGTGCCCGTGGCGCGCAAGACCTTCGAGATGCTGGCGCACAGCAACCAGCGCCATCTGGCGCCGCACGCCGCCAAGGCGCTGGCCGACGGCTACATCAAGCCCACCAAACGCATCTTTGACAACAGCAAGGTGTCGGACCACTTTGCCATCATCCCCACACTGGAAGCGCCGGGAGCGCTATCCGAAGCAGAGCAAAAGCTGTACGACCTGGTGGTGCGCCGCTTCATGGCGGTGTTCTA
Source organism: Ottowia sp. SB7-C50 (assembly GCF_033110285.1). Taxonomy (NCBI): domain Bacteria; kingdom Pseudomonadati; phylum Pseudomonadota; class Betaproteobacteria; order Burkholderiales; family Comamonadaceae; genus Ottowia; species Ottowia sp. SB7-C50. The sequence continues at coordinate 122,907 of NZ_CP136995.1, read as the reverse complement.
CCCCAGCGCCGAATTCATGGTGACCACGCGCGTGACGACGGCCAGCCACGAAGGCAAGAGCTACAACTTCCAGAGCAACGGCAAGGTGCTGGTGCGCCCGGGCTGGCTGGCCATCTATGGCAAGGAAGCGGCGGACGAGCAAGGTGACGACAAGGACGGCAAGTCGCTCGTGCCCGTCAAGCCCGGCGAGATGGTGCGCAACGAGTCGGTCGAGCCCAAGGCGCTGCGCACCAAGCCGCCCGCGCGCTACTCTGAAGCCACGCTGCTGGGCGCCATGGAAGGGGCAGGCAAGTGGATTGAGGACGACGAGCTGCGCGAGGCCATGCAGGAAAAAGGCCTGGGCACGCCCGCCACGCGCGCGGCCATCATCGAAGGGCTGCTGACCGAAAAATACATCCTGCGCGAAGGGCGCGAGCTGATCCCCACCGCCAAGGCCTTCCAGCTGATGACGCTGCTGCGCGGGCTGGAGATCAAGGAACTGTCCAAACCCGAGCTGACCGGCGACTGGGAATACAAGCTGGCGCAGATGGAAAAAGGCCAGCTGGCGCGCGACACCTTCATGGCGCAGATCGCCGAGATGACGGAGCGCATCGTCAAGAAGGCGAAGGAATACGACCGCGACACCGTGCCCGGCGACTACGCCACACTGGCCACGGCCTGCCCCAACTGCGGCGGGGTGGTGAAAGAGAACTACCGCCGATTCGCCTGTACCGGTGCGGAAGGCGCGGGCGAAGGCTGCGGCTTCTCGTTCACCAAGACGCCCGCCGGCCGCACCTTTGGCGTCGAGGAAGCGGAGACCTTTTTGCGCGACCACAAGATCGGCCCGCTGGAAGGCTTTCGCAGCAAGGCCGGCTGGCCCTTTGTGGCCGAGCTGGCGCTGGTGCGCGACGAGGAAAGCGGCAACTACAAGCTCGAATTCGACTTTGGTGACGACGCCAAGGCCGAACAGACCGGCGAGATCGTCGACCTGTCGCACGAGCCCGCCGTCGGCCCCTGCCCCAAGTGCGGCGCCGAGGTGAAGGCCTTCGGCAAGAGCTACGTCTGCACCCGCTCGGTGCCCACCGCCGCGCACCCCGTGCCCCACTGCGACTTCAAGAGCGGCCAGGTCATCCTGCAGCAGCCCGTGGAGCCCGCGCAGATGGCCAGGCTGCTGGCCGAAGGCAAGACCGACGTGCTCGACAAGTTCGTCAGCATGCGCACGCGCCGCCCCTTCAAGGCGCGGCTGGCCTGGAGCCCCGACGAAGGCAAGGTGATCTTCGAGTTCGAGCCGCGCGAAGGTGCGCGCAAATACCCGCCGCGCAAGACGGCTGCCGCGCCCGCCAAGGCCGCTTCAAAATCAGGAGCAACTGGCACAGGCGGGGCAAGCGCCACGGCCAAAAAAGCCGCCAAGAAAGCGCCCGCCAAGAAGACCACCGCCAAGGCCGAGAAAACCCCGCGCGCCGGCAACCTGAAGCCCAGCCCTGCGCTGGCCGCCGTCATCGGCGACGGCCCCTTCGGCCGCGGCGAAGTGATGAAGCTGCTGTGGGACTACATCAAGGCCCACAACCTGCAAGACCCCAAAGACAAGCGCACCATCCTCGCCGACGCCAAGCTCAAGCCCGTGTTCGGCGGCGAAGACAGCGTGGGCATGTTCAAGCTGGCGGGGATTGTGGGGGGGGCATTTGGGGTGAGCGATGCAGGCTGGACGCAAATGCTCTAACATACAAGCATCTGTGTCCGACCCAGGAGGTGCGCCATGAATGCCCCCATCTCCCCCGGCAGCCTGGCTGCCCCCATCACCACCTACTCCAGCCGCGAATTCACGCGCGACGTGGCGGCCGCCAAGCGCGCGGCGGCCAACGGGCCGGTGTTCATCACCGACCGCGGCGCGCCGGCCTATGCCCTGCTGACAATCGAGGAATACCACCGCCTCAAGGCGGGCAGCAAACCGCGCACCTTGCTGGAGGTGATGCAGTCGATTCCCGGTGGCGATTTCGACTGGGAGCCCCCGAAGCTGAACGACATCGTCAAGCCGTTCGACTTCGACGAGTGAGCACGCGTGTACCTGCTGGACACCAACGTCGTTTCTGAACTGCGCGATGGCAAACCGAGGCCGAGCCCCGCCGTGATGGCCTGGGCAGGCACCGTTCCGCCCGAGAGCCTGTTCCTGTCCGTGGTGACCAAGTTCGAGCTGGAGATGGGCGAATTGCGCATCGCACGCAGGGATCCCGCGCAAGCGACGGTGCTGCGCAGGTGGCGCGGCAATGTGCTGGCCCAATTCACCGGCCGCATCCTGCCCTTCACCGAACTCACCACGCCCTTCTGTGCGGCGCTGCACGTGCCCGATCCGCGGTCGTTCCGCGACGCCATGATCGCCGCCACCGCCCTCGAGCACGGCTTCACCATCGTCACCCGCAACGTGGGCGACTTTGCCGGCACCGGCGTGCGCCTCGTCAACCCCTGGGACTTCGATCCCCGAACCGTCTGAAAACCCCATGACCACCATCACCAAAGACGCCGCCGTCACCATCGCCTACAAGATGACCGACCCCAAGACCGGCAAGCCGCTCGACAGCGGCACCACGGCCTATCTGCACGGCGGCTACGGCAACCTGTTCGACAAGGCTGAGGCGGCGCTGGACGGGCAGGCGGTTGGCCACAGCATCACGGTCGATCTGACGCCAACCGAGGCGTTTGGCGAGCGCGACGAGTCGCTGATGCGGACCATCCCGAAGGCCGAATTTCCACCCGGCGTCAAGGTCGGCGGCCAGGTGCAGGGCGCGGGGCCGACCGGTGGCGCGGTGGTCTACAACGTGGTCAAGATCAAGGGCCCCGAGGTGTATCTGGACGGCAACCACGCGCTGGCAGGGCAGGCGATCCGCTTTGCCGCCACGGTGAAGGCGATTCGCCCCGCTACGGCGGAAGAAATTGCGCACGGCCACGTGCACGGTGCGCATGGGCACCAGCACTGATTTGCTTCTTTTTTGATAGCTGTTCGCCTTTGTCCAGAAAGCGCTGCATGCCCAAGATGCCTTTGAACTTGCTCCGCCGACGCGTGCTGATCGGCCTGGCCGCGGCCAGCGGCATGGCCGTGGCGACGGTGGCGCACGCCGCGTGGCCGGCGGACAAGCCGATCCGCCTCATCGTGCCGTTTCCGCCCGGGCAGGCGACGGACATCTTTGCCCGTGCGCTGGCCGAGCCGCTGGGCAAGCGCCTCGGCCAGACCGTCATCGTCGAAAACAAGGCCGGCGCCGGCAGCAACATCGGCAGCGAATTCGTGGCGCGCGCGGCGCCTGATGGATACACGCTGCTGGTGGCGGGCAGCGCGATGGCGGTGAACCAGACGCTGTACAAGAAGGTCAGCTTCGACCCCACGAAGGACCTGGTGGGCATCACCGGCATCGCCAAGGTGCCGCTGGTGTTCCTGGCGCATCCGGGTTCGGGCATCAAGACGATTGCTGATTTGCTGGCCGCGGCGCGCGCCAGGCCGGGCGCGCTCAGTTACGCCAGCGCTGGCATCGGCGGCACGCAGCACCTGTCGGCCGAGATGCTGAAATCGCAGGCCAAGGTCTTCATCACCCACATCCCGTACCGCGGCAGCGGCCCGGCGCAGGCGGATTTCCTGGGCGGGCAGGTGCCGTTGATGGTGGATTCGGTCACCGCCGCGCTGCCGCACATCCAGGCCGCCAAGGCGATGCCGCTGGCCGTCACCTCGGCCACGCGCTCGTCGCAGTTGCCGCAGGTGCCGACGGTGGCCGAGAGCGGCCCGAAAGAGCTGCGCGGCTTCGAGGCCGTGGGCTGGCTGGGCCTGATGGCGCCCAAGGGCACGCCGCCCGAGGTGGTGCAGCGCCTGAACACCGAGGTGACGGACCTGCTCAAGGGCGACGCGCTGGCGCGCTTCATCCGCGACCGCGGCTCCGAGCCCGCGCCCAGCACGGCGGCCGATTTCGACCGCTTCGTGGCCAGCGAGATCACGAAGTGGGGCGCGGCGGTGCGCCAGTCGGGCGCCAGCGCCGACTAGGGCCGCGGCGCCAGTCACCTTGGTAGCCCTGCGCGCGCAGGCGACTGCGTAAACTGCCGGCGTGCCCGCCTTGCCGCCCTCCACTGCCACTGAAGCTGCCCCCGACATCGCCCCGGCGCGCGCGCCGCTGAACGAACGCGCCGCCTGGGCCATGCTGCTGGCGCTGACCAGCGGCTTCACGCTCAGCCAGTCGTTTCGCACCGTGGCCGCCATCATGGGGCCGCCGCTGGCGGGCGAGTTGCACCTGTCGCCGCAGCAACTGGGGCTGTGGGCGGCGGCATTTCACTTCGCCTTCGGGTTGATGCAGATCGTGATGGGCGTGTCGCTCGATCTGTTTGGCGTGCGCCGCACCATCCTGACGGCGTTTCCCATCGCGGTGGCGGGCGCGCTGCTGTCGTCGCAGGCCAGCAGCTACGGCACGTTGATGGTGGGGCAGATGCTGATCGGCACCGGCTGCGCGCCGGCGTTTCTGGTGTGCACGCTGTTCATCAGCCGGCATTTCAGCGCCCAGCGCTTCACGGCGCTGTCGGGCCTGGTGATGAGCGTCAGCAGCATCGGCGTGCTGGCCACGGCCACGCCGCTGGCCTGGCTGATCGAGGCCAGCTCCTGGCGCTGGGGCTTCGGTGTGCTGGGTGCCGGCTCGATGCTGGCGTGGCTGGCCATCTGGTGGCTGGTGCACGAACCCGCCACGCCCGCGCCGCACCACCCGCAGGGCGACGGCGCGCGTGCCACGCCGTGGACGGCGCTGAAGGGACTGCTGGCCCTGTTCAAGCTGCCGCACACGCTGGGGCTGGTGGCCTACGCCGCGGTGGCGTACGCCGGCTTCATTACGCTGCGCGGGCTGTGGCTGGGGCCGCTGCTGGTCGAGCGCCACGGCTTCACGCTGGTGCAAAGCGGCAACGTGGCGCTGGCCATGACGCTGGCCAGCATGGCCAGCCCGGCGCTGTTCGGCCGGCTGGACCCGGGCGGCGCGCGGCGCATCGCCTGGCTGCTGGGCTTTGCCGTGCTGGCGGCGGGCATGGTGGGCGTGATGGGCCTGGTGCAGGTGGCGTGGGTGGATGTGGCGCTGGCCATCGGCTACGGGCTGCTGTCGGGCTACGGCGTGCTGCAGTACGGCTACGTGCGCGAGGCCTACCCCGAAGCCGTGCGCGGGCGCGCGCTGTCGCTGTTCACCATGGCGATGTTCCTGGGCATCTCGCTGATGCAATGGGTGAGCGGCCTGGCCGCCAGCCTGGCGCCGCGTTGGGGCATGGAGCCCTTCACCGCCGCGCTGCTGACCATGAGCGCGCTGCTGCTGGCGGGCGCGCTGGCCTTCTGGAAGCTGCCGCGCGCCGTGGTGGCGCACGGCTGAGGCGCGGCCGTGCCTGCGCCACACCCCCGGTTACACGCCGCGCGGCCGGGCGGGGCATACTGGCCGCATCACTTTGCCAGGAGCTTGGTTTCTATGCGCTTTGTCCGCCCGCTCATCGCCTGCGCCGGCCTGTGGGCTGCCGCGTTGGCACTCACCGGTTGCGGCGCCACGCCGCGCAACCCCGACACCGCGGGTGCGTCCGGCGTCACCGTCTACGGCACCGTCGACGCGGGCGTGGGGCGCGTGCGCCAGTGAGCCGCGACGCCGTTTTGCTATTTATTTGATAGCTGTTTGCGCTGAAGGGGCAAGCGCTGGCGCCCTGATTCACCATCGACCCCGGCATGGCATCATGCCGCCATGCGTCGCCTGACCCGCGCCCCCAACGCCGCCATCGCCCAGCTGTGGGCCGACCTGCTGTGCCAGGCGGGTTACCCGACGACTGTCGAGCGGCGCTTTCTGTCCAGCGTGGCGGGCGAGTTGCCGCCCGACCAGTGCCTGCCCGAGCTGTGGCTGCGCCATGACGAGCACGACGCCGCGGCGCGCCAGTTGCTGGACGAACTGGCCCGTCTGCCGCAGCACCAATGGCAATGCCCGTCCTGCGGCGAACAGATCGAAGGCGGCTTCGAGCAGTGCTGGGCTTGCGGCGCCTGGATGCCGCGCTGACGCGCCGCGCGATATCGCACCGTCGCAGTGCGGTAGGCGTTGTTGCCTAGCATCGCGCGGCTTCAGACCACGCTGACCCAGCCCCTTCCGGCGCGGCCGGCGCAAGACTTCCTCATGTCCCTCCCGATTTCCGCCATTGCCCTACGCCCCCTGCGCGCCCACCGCGCAGCGGTGCGGCGTGGCCGTCCCTGGCCTTGCGGGCGCGCCGCCATGGCGCGCCACCTCGCCCCGCGTCAGGCCGCACGGGTGCGGGGCGCCTACCGGCGCGGAACCGGCGGGCGCAGCACATCGGTCGGCTGACCACCCCAGCGCCGAGCGGCAGAGCGCGGCAGCACACCTGCCACACCCCTCGTGGCAGCCCGCCTTCCAGGCAACCCTTCGGCCCGCCGCTTCCGCACGTCGTGTTGTTGCTGTATTCGATGCCGCGCCGCATGGGCGCGCGGCGGGTTGTGAAAGGAGAGGCCGCCATGGAGCTGGCATTGCCCGAGAGTCAATGATGGGCGTGCGCCGCAGCGCATCGGCGCGCGGTCGCCCGTGGCGGCGGCGCCTGGCGTCGCTGCTGACCGAGCTGCGCATCGACGTCGACTTCCAGATGCCCGGCCGCCCGGTCGCCGACGAGCTGGCGCGGCTGAACGAGCGCCTGCGCACGCCGGGCGACGCGCTGCACGGGCTGCCGCGCACGCCGCTCGGCGACGGGCGCTTCGAACTGCGCTGGCGCGAAGTCGATGGCGAGCTGTTCGTCTACGTGATGGACGTGGCCGCGCGGCGCCTGGCTGGCACCACCGTGTTCAACCGCCTGGTGGAGCTGAACCGCGCGCCGACCGCCACCTGCGCTCGCCCCATTCGCGCTATGGCGACGTACCAGCGGCGCGGCCTGGCCAGCGCGGTCTACCGCTGGCAGCTGGATGCCGGCCAGTGCCTCATCAGCGGCGCGCGCCAGTCGCCCGGCGCGCACGCGCTGTGGCGCTCGCTGGGCCAGCACTACGCGTGGGGCTACGTCACCATCGAGCCGGATAAATCGCTGCGCTGGCTGGGCACCTCGGTGCCCGAAGCGGTGCAGGACGCGCTCCACACCCGGCTGGTCATGCTGGGGCGCGGCTGGCCCAGGCCACCGGCCTGCGCGGCGTTGCGGACGCATGCCAGAAGATGCGTCGGCTGCAACGCGCGATAAAACGGTCCATCGCGGCGCTACCTCCGGCGCCCATAGCTCGGCTATGGGCTGGTCGGCACCACCACGCTGTCCTCGTTTTTCGCACGTTTCGCTTCGACGCCTTCTGCCGCGCAGACTCCTAGCGGCGCCCTATTTCCAGCGCACCGGCTCCGTCGTCACGCTGTTGCCGTCCTCCGACGCCAGGGTGAGTTGCCCTTCCTGCAGCGTGGCCGACAGGCGCATGCCGCGCGCCGCCAGCTGGGCCAGCGCCTGCGCGTCGGCGGCCGGCAGGCGCCACACGGCCAGCCTGTCCAGGCGCGACAGCTTGCCCTCGATACCGCGCCACCATACGTCGGCGGCCGGGCCATAGGCGTAGACGATCACCGCGTCCGCCTTCGAACACGCCTTGGCCAGGGCCTTGTCGTCCGGCTGGCCGACTTCGATCCACAGCCGCGTGCGGCCGGTGAAGTCAACGAGTTGCACGTCAGGCTCGTCGGGGCTGGACAGGCCGGCGCCAAAGCCGATGCGCGCGTCGCCGCCGCACAAGTCCTGCACCTGGTGCGCGTTGAGCGCCAGCGCGGCCAGCCGCACCATCATGCGCTCGTCGGTCTCGCTGGGGTGGCGCGCCAGCGTCAGCTGCAGGTCGGTGTAGCAGCCGTGGTCGATGTCGGCCAGCGCCAGGTCGGCCTTGAAGACGGTGGATTTCAGGGCCATGCGGGGCGACTGTGGGTAGGGAATGCCGGGCGCGACTCAATGCCCGTTGGGCTTTCCAGCGGTCAGCCGGTCCATGAAGGCAAACAGCACGCCGGACAGCACGAAGGTCAGGTGCAATCCGACTTTCCAGCCCAGCTGCTTGTCGGTGTAGCTGTCGACGTTGACAAACGCCTTGAGCAGCTCGATACCGGAAATGGCGACGATGGAGCCGATCAGCTTGATCTTCAGGTCGGAGAAGGTGACGTGCCCCATCCATTCGGGTCGGTCTTCGCTGTCTTCCGTGTTGATTTTTGACACGAAGTTCTCGTAGCCGGCGAACACGATGATCAGCAGCAGGTTGGCCACCAGCGCCACATCGACCAGCGTCAACACGCTCACCATGATCTGGCCGCCATCGAGCGTTGCCACCTGGGGCAGCAGCATGACGAATTCCTTGATGAACTTGAACAGCAGGATGGCAATGGCGCCCACCAGGCCGACATAAAACGGCGCCAGCAGCCAGCGGCTGGCGAACATGAATCGTTCTAGACGGTGTTCAAAAGATTTCATGGGATGGGGTTCTGCAAGATCGAATGACCGCGGGGCTGCGCAGCGCCGATGGCACCTCAGTCACGACCGGTCTGGTCAACCACGACCGTGTGCGGGGCCATTATCAGGGCTGCTGGCTGGCGGCAGGCCGCTCACGCCGGCAACCGGTAATTGTCCTGTGTCATCAGGTCAATGCCACATTCGAGTTGCTCGATCCAGTCGATGAACTCCTGTACCGCCGCTCCCGCCAGCGGGGCGCCGTGCTGCGGAACGATCATGCGGATCGGCAAGGGACGCACCATCCGTGCCCACATGCGCAGGATCTTTGACGACACCATGTAGCGCTGGTGAAACGGCTGCATGCGGCCCAGGTGCGGCCGCAACGACGTGATGGGCTGGGCGGCGTCGGCGGCGGAGCCGAGCGACACGCCGAGATCGCCCGAAAAAAGTATTCTGCTGACCGGATCCCAGAACTGGAAGTTGCCCTCGGAATGCATGAAGTGCGCGGGCAAAGCCACGATCTCGGTGTTGCCCAGGCGGATGCGTGCGCCGCTGTCGGGCAGGCCGACGATGCGCCCGTGCGTCTTGCCCGGCTTGCAGAAGTGCGGCGCAAAGCGCTCCCACAGCTTCGAGATGTACAGCGTGGCCTCGGTACCTGTCATCCAGCGGTCGAGCGAGGCAATGATGTCCGGGTCGGCGTGCGAAGCGAGGATCTGCGTCAGCCGGTGTGACGGGAAAAAGCGGCTGATGGCCAGGATCAGCTCGTTGTAGGCCACGTTGCCGCCCGGATCGATGATCGCGCCGTGGTCGTCGTGCACGATGACGAACTGGTTGGCCTGCACCGCCTCGCCGCCGTCGTCGCCGAGGTGGCTGATCATCAGGCAGACATGACCACCCTGGTTGTAGAGCTCGATCGCCATGGCAGCACCCCCTCCAGCCAATGCCACGTGCCTAGGAATATGGTTCGAACGGGCAATATAGCGCAGGCCGGTAGCCGCCACCCTGGCGCTGATGCCAGACTGGCACCCGCGTGGGCTGGGCGCCACAGGGATGGCGCGCCGCGGCTACACCCGCCGCGCCAGCGCCTCGGCCTGGCCGACGTAGGTGGCGGGCGTGAGCGCCAGCAGGCGGTCTTTCTCGGCGGGCGGGATGTCCAGCGCGCGGATCAGGCCGTGCAGCGCTTCGCGCGTGACCGCCTGGCCGCGCGTGGCGTCTTTCAGCTTTTCATACGCGCCGGGCACGCCAAAGCGGCGCATCACGGTCTGGATCGGCTCGGCCAGCACTTCCCACGCGCCGTCCAGGTCGGCGGCCAGCGCGGCTTCGTTCAACTCCAGTTTGTTCAGGCCGGTCAGCAGCGACTGGTAGGCCAGCACGGCATAACCCAGCGCCACGCCCATGTTGCGCAGCACGGTGCTGTCGGTCAGGTCGCGCTGCCAGCGGCTGATGGGCAGCTTTTCGCTCAAATGCCGCAGCACGGCGTTGGCCAGGCCCAGGTTGCCTTCGGCGTTCTCGAAGTCGATGGGGTTGACCTTGTGCGGCATGGTGGACGAGCCGATCTCGCCCGCCTTGGTCTTCTGCTTGAAATAGCCCAGGCTGATGTAGCCCCAGATGTCGCGCGCCAGGTCGATGCAGATGGTGTTGGCGCGCGCGGTGGCGTCGAACAGCTCGGCCATGTAGTCGTGCGGCTCGATCTGGATGCTGTAGGGCTGAAACGTGAGGCCCAGGCCCGGCTTGCCGGCGTCGGCGCCCGGCTCGCCGGCGGCGGGCGATTCGACCACGCGGCGGCTGAAGGCTTCCCAATCGAAATCGGGCCAGGCGCTGAGGTGCGCGTTGTAGTTGCCCACGGCGCCGTTCATCTTGGCCAGCAGCTTGACTTGGGCGATGCGCTCGCGCGCGGCGGCCAGGCGCACCACCACGTTGCCGATTTCCTTGCCCACGGTGGTGGGGCTGGCCGTCTGGCCGTGCGTGCGGCTGAGCATGGGCACGGCGGCGTGCGCGTGGGCCAGCTCGCGCAGGCGGGCGATGACGGCGTCCAGCCCCTGCAGCAGCACGGCGCGGCCGGCCTTCAATTGCAGCGCGTGGCTGGTGTTGTTGATGTCTTCGCTGGTGCAGGCAAAGTGCACGAACTCGGCGGCGGCCAGCAGCTCAGGGTGGCCTTCGAACCTGGATTTGATCCAGTACTCCACCGCCTTGACGTCGTGGTTGGTGGTCTTCTCGATGTCCTTGATGGCCTGGCCGTCGGCTTCGGAAAAATCGTGCAGCAGGCCGGCGAGGTAAGCGCGCGCTTGCACCGAAAGTGGCTTGAATTCGTCAAACCCCGCGTCGGACAGCGCGATGAACCAGGCCAGTTCGACCTGCACGCGGCGCTGCATGTAACCCAGCTCGCTCATGATGGGCCGCAGGGCGGCCAGCTTGGCCACGTAGCGGCCGTCAAGGGGAGATACAGCGGTCAGGGCGGTGAGTTGCATGGGCAAATTGTAGAAGGCGCCGGTCGCGCGGACCCTGCGCGCGCCCGACCGTAGAATGGATTCGACCCCCTTTGCGCACTTTTGAACGGACACCCCATGCCCATCCGACTGATCGGCGCCGTGAGCAGCCCCTACGTGCGCAAGGTGCGTGTGGTGCTGGCGGAAAAGAAGCTCGACCACCAGTTCATCCTGGAAAACGTCTGGGCCGACGACACGCGCATCGGCGCGGCCAATCCGCTCGGCAAGGTGCCGTGCCTCGTCATGGACGGCCAGGATGCGGTGTTCGATTCGCGCGTGATCGTCGAATACCTGGACGCGCTGTCGCCCGTGGGGCGGCTGATTCCGGCGTCGGGCCGCCAGCGCGTGGAAGTCAAGACCTGGGAAGCGCTGTCCGACGGCCTGATGGACGCCGCCGTACTGGCTCGGCTGGAACGCACCTGGCCCGGCCGCACCGACGCCGAGCGCAGCCCCGCCTGGATCGCGCGCCAGCTGCAGAAGGTGGACGACGCGCTGGTCGCGATGAGCGCCGGCCTGGGCGACAAGACCTGGTGCTCGGCGGGCGTGCACCTGACGCTGGCCGACATCGCCGTCGGCTGCGCGCTGGGCTATCTGGACTTCCGCTTTCCGGAAGTGGATTGGCGTGCCCGTCACGCCAATCTGGCCCGGCTGCTGGACGAGCGGCTGATGCAGCGCCCCAGTTTCAAGGACACGGTGCCCAGCGCCTGACGCGCCACCGCTTCGGCCCGGCCGTGGCATGACGCTGGCGCGCCCAAAAAGAAGCGCCGCCGGGGTGGTGAACCCGGGCGGCGCGTCATGAATAAAAAAGCTGCCGAAGCGACCTGAAACGAAGGAGGAGGAGGGAGGGAGGAGGAAGTGCGCTTCAGGTGTTGGGCGCGAAGCCTTCAAAGGCTCGGCAGCGTCAATGCAAATTCGGAACCATCTTCTCCATCACGCTGGATATGACACGCCGGGGTGGCTTGAGTTCCGTGCCCGCGCGGCGTGATGGCGTAAAGATTTGTGTCCGTTCGCGCGCTTACAGCGCCAGCCAGGTCTTGAGCTCTTCGGCGTGTTCCTGCTCGTCGTTCAGGATTTCCTCGAGCAGGCGGCGCGTGGTCGGGTCCTTGTCGCCGACCAGATCGACCATCTGGCTGTAGGCCTCGATGGCCACGCGCTCGGCGATCAGGTTGGCGCGGATCATTTCCTTCAGGTCGTTCGACGCGTTGTAGTCGGCGTGGCTGCGCTCGATCAGCGTGGCGGGGTTGAAGTCGGGCTCGCCGCCCAGTTGCACGATGCGCGTGGCGATGCGGTCGGCGTGGGCCTGCTCTTCCTGCGCGTGAACCAGGAATTCCTCGGCGATGGCGGGCGATGCCAGACCGTCGGCCATGTAGTGGTGGCGCTTGTAGCGCAACACGCACACCAGCTCGGTGGCCAGCGAATCGTTCAGCAGCTTGATGATGTCCTTCACCCAGGGGCCGTCGTTGTGCGGCGTGACGGCGCCGTCGTCCAGGCTGGTCTTGGCCTTTTTCAGTGCTTCTTCGTTCAGCGCCAGGTGGCCGCTGGATGACTTGGCGGATTTGGTAGCCATGGTGTCCTCGTTTTGGGTGTCTTGGAAGGGTTGAATGGGCGCTTCCTGCACGGCGAAGAAGCGAGCATCCAACCTTAAGTCCCAGGCCACCGAGGCGTTAGCAGCCATCAGGCATTTGCGCTGTCAGCGTGCGCCTACGCGGCGGCGCACACCGTATCCAGGCCTGACCAAGCCAGGCAATCAGCTACCAATTAGATAGCTGATTGCGCTGATTCAGCCTGCGCTGGCGGCCTGTTTGACATGCAAACCGCCAGCGGGGGTGCAGGTCAGCGAACGATGCTCTGCTTCATGCGCGCCAGGGCGATCATCAGCGCGCCGGCGCCCAGCGTCTTCACCAGCTCGGGGTGCTCGGCGTAGAAGCTGCTCATGCGGTCAAACACGCCCGGCTCGTCGGCCGTGCGCGCGGTGGTGACCACGTCGCGCACCTGGTCGGGCGTGATCTTCGTGGCCTTGTCGACCGGCACCAGCGGCGTGTCGCGGCCTTCGTGGCCGGCCAGTGCGCCGCCGGCCACACCGGCCAGCGCGCCGGGGCCGAGGTGTTCGGTCAGCGAGTTCAGGATGGCGGCGCGCTGCTCGGGCGAAGCCTTGTCGAACATGTCGGCCACGATCTGGGACAGCTGCGGCGTTTCCTTGGAGCGCAGGGCCTCGCCGACGCTGACCTTGAGGTCGTCGCGCGAGGCTTCGCGCGTGATCTGGTCGATCTGGTGCGGCTCGGGGGCGCGGGCGTTGTTCAGAACCTGTTGCAGAACGTCAAAGAGGGCCATGGGATATTCCTTTCTGAAAGTGGGGAAGGACAGCCCCCCCATGCTAGCGCGCCCCGGCGGCCGCGCCCACTGCCGGAGCGCAGGACGCGGCCTTGTCCGACACTGCGGTTTGTGCGTAGGCCGGGGACATGTTCGCCGACCCTAGAATGACCGCGCACCGAGACTGAGGAGACACCATGCCCACGCCGCCCCCCGCCAGCGAAGAAAAGCGCACCGACCTGCGCCGCGCCGCGCTCGACTACCACGAGCACCCGGTGCCCGGCAAGATTGCCATTGCCGCGACCAAGCAGCTGGTCAACCAGCACGACCTGTCGCTGGCCTATTCGCCGGGCGTGGCGTTTCCGTGCGAGGAAATCGTCAAGGACCCGGCCGCCGCCTTCAAGTACACCGCGCGCGGCAACCTGGTGGGCGTCATCACCAACGGCACCGCGGTGCTGGGCCTGGGCGACATCGGCGCGCTGGCGGGCAAGCCGGTGATGGAAGGCAAGGGCGTCCTGTTCAAGAAGTTCTCGGGCATCGACGTGTTCGACATCGAGATCAACGAGAAGGACCCGGACAAGCTGGTCGAGATCATCGCCGCGCTGGAGCCGACCTTTGGCGGCATCAACCTGGAAGACATCAAGGCGCCCGAGTGCTTCATCGTCGAGCGCAAGCTGCGCGAGCGCATGAAGATCCCCGTCTTCCACGACGACCAGCACGGCACCGCCATCGTGGTAGGCGCGGCGGTGGTCAACGGCCTGAAGGTGGTGGGCAAGAAGATCGAGGATGTGAAGCTGGTGGTCAGCGGCGCCGGCGCCGCGGCGCTGGCCTGCACGGGCCTGCTGGTCAAGCTGGGCGTGCGGCGCGAAAACGTGTGGGTGACCGACATCAAGGGCGTGGTCTACGAGGGCCGCACCGAGCTGATGGACCCGGACAAGGCCGTCTACGCGCAGAAGACGGACAAGCGCACGCTGGGCGAAGTGATCGACGGCGCCGACGTCTTCCTGGGCCTGTCGGCCGGCGGCGTGCTCAAAGGCGACATGGTGGCGCGCATGGCGGCGCGCCCGCTGATCCTGGCGCTGGCCAACCCGCACCCCGAAATCCTGCCCGAGGACGTGAAGGCGGTGCGCGACGACGCCGTGATGGCCACCGGCCGCACCGACTACCCGAACCAGGTCAACAACGTCCTGTGCTTCCCGTATATCTTCCGCGGCGCGCTGGATTGCGGCGCCACGACGATCAACGACGCCATGGGCATCGCCGCCGTGCACGCCATCGCCGACCTGGCGCAGGCCGAGCAGAGCGAGGTGGTGGCCCGCGCCTACGTGGGCGAGCAGCTGAGCTTCGGCCCCGAATACCTGATCCCCAAGCCCTTCGACCCGCGGCTGATGATGATCGTTGCCCCGGCCGTGGCCGAAGCGGCGGCCCAGAGCGGCGTGGCCACCCGCCCCATCGCCGACCTGGAGGCCTACCGAGACAAGCTGCAGACCTTCGTCTATGCCTCCGGCACCACGATGAAGCCGATCATCGACGTGGCGCGCAACGCGGCCCGCAAGCGCGTGGCCTACGCCGAGGGCGAGGAAGAGCGTGTGCTGCGCGCCGCGCAGATCGTGGTGGACGACCACATCGCCCGCCCGACGCTGATCGGCCGCCCGGCCATCATTGCCCAGCGCATCCAGAAGTTCGGCCTGCGGCTGGTCGAGGGCGCCGACTACGACGTGGTGAACGTCGAGGCCGACGACCGCTACAAGGAGCTGTGGCAGAGCTACCACCAGCTCACCAAGCGCAAGGGCATCACGGTGCCGATCGCCAAGATCGAGATGCGGCGGCGCCTGTCGCTCATCGGCGCCATGCTGCTGCGCCGCGGCGACGTGGACGGGCTGATCTGCGGCACCTGGGGCACCAACCAGATGCACCTGACCTACATCGACCAGGTCATCGGCAAGAAGCCGGGCGCGCGCACCTACGCCGCCATGAACGGCCTGCTGCTGCCGGGCCGGCAGGTGTTCCTGGTCGACACCCACATCAACTACGACCCCACCGCCGAGCAGCTAGCCGACATCACCGTCATGGCGGCCGAGGAGATGATGCGCTTCGGCTTCAAGCCCAAGGCGGCGCTGCTGTCGCACTCCAACTTCGGCTCGTCCAACCAGCCCAGCGCGGTCAAGATGCGGCAGGCGCTGGCGCTGGTGCAGGAACAGGCGCCCTGGCTGGAAGTGGACGGCGAGATGCACGGCGACGTGGCGCTCGACGCCGCCCAGCGCGCCGACATCATGCCCGACAGCCCCCTGCGCGGCGACGCCAACCTGCTGGTGCTGCCCGGCATCGACGCCGCCAACATCGCCTACAACCTGCTCAAGACCGCGGCCGGCGGCAACATCGCCATCGGCCCGGTGCTGCTGGGCGCGGCAAAGCCGGTGCACATCCTCACCGCCAGCGCCACGGTGCGCCGCATCGTCAACATGACCGCCCTGACGGTCGCCGACGCCAACGTGCCGCAATGAAGGCTGCTCAGTAAGCGAGCACTGACTACTCCGATTTGGCCGCGGGCAGGGCACGTGCCTGCAAATTAGGCACGCCCTTGCTTTTTTGGAGCGTCTGAGTCACACTACCGCCTTGAAATTTTCGGGTAAACCCGGAGGTTTCCGAAAGGTGTTTTTCATGTTGCGAACAGCGGCATCGCGTGCTGTCCGGTTTTCCCGCTTGTCGGTGGCAGCTTCGGTGCTGGCGGTGGTGCTCCCCTTGGCGGGCACCGCCGATGCGCGTGGCCTGCTGTCGTGGGGCTCTTCGGGCAGTGACGAATCCACCATCTCGGTGGCGGACCTGCCCGCCCAGGGCCAGCGCACGATGGCGCTGATCCTGCAAGGCGGCCCGTTTCCGTACGAAAAGGATGGTTCGGTGTTCGGCAACCGGGAGCGACTGCTGCCGCGCGAGCGGCGCGGCCACTACCGCGAATACACCGTGGAAACTCCGCGCAGTCGCGACCGAGGTGCGCGCCGCATCATTTGCGGCGGCCGGCAGCTGACCGCGCCCGAAGCGTGCTGGTACACCAACGATCACTATTCGAGTTTCAGGAAGATCGTGCCATGAAAGCGTTTGAACAGTTTCAGCCCGTATCGTCTGTCGCCACGGGCACCCACCGGTTTTTGACTCCAGAGAAAGCAGCGGAGATGGATCAGCCACTTCGTCAACCCCAGGAAACGCCGCTCAAGGGCGTGCGCACCAACATCGTGCAGTCGATCCGCGCCTTCCGCGTGCACGACCTGCAGGAAGCGGCGGCGCAGCTTGGCCAGCACTTCCTGTACGCCAACCTGGCCCAGGCCCAGACCAAGCAGGACGTGCTGGACATGATTGCCCAGCAATTCACCTTTCCGGCGCACTTCGGCAAGAATTTCGACGCGCTGTACGACTGCATGACGGACCCGCTGCACAAGTCGGGCCCGCAGCCGGGCTTCATCGTGGTGCTGGAATCGATCCCGGCCACCGCCAAGTTCGACAAGGAAGCGCGCGAGCAGCTGCTCGACATCTTCCGCGATGCCGCCGACTACTGGAACGACCGGAAGATACCGTTCAGGTGCTTCTATTCTTTTCTGTAGCCCGTTCTGCACAAGCTGGCCAAGCAGAACGGGCGAACGAGGCTCAGGGCGAAACCGCCCCCCGCTGACATCGAAGTCGATGCCGGCGAAAAAATGCCGACCGACAAGCTGGTCGACATCTCCCCGCTGGCGCTGCGCATGAGCAGCCCGTTCAACGCGGGCTACTGGTTGAGCGCGGCCTGATTGATCCGACGGCCGCACGCCATGCAAAAAAGCCCGCTGTTGCAGCGGGCTTTTTTCTTGCGCATGGGGCGTCGGCGCGTCAGTTTTCGCCGGCCGCCGGCTGGGTCGGGGTGGGCGCGGCGGCCTTGTTGGGCGACGCGCTGTCGGCAGGCGCCTTGGGCTTGGGCGGCGCGCGCTTGGGCAATTCACCGGCGGGCACGGCCAGCGCCGTGCGTTCGCAGTCGCGCTGGGCCAGGGTGCGCGCGGCGGCGCCGCTGACCGCGCTGGCCTGCCGCTTGCAGTTGCGCTCGACGATGCGCTCGCCCTCCAGGCGGCGCGCCAGGCAGGCGCGGATCTTGCCCTTGCGGTCGCGCGCAGCCGCACCGACCTCGCGCTGGCACAGCACCATGCGCGTGGGCAGCACCTCGTCCGCATGCACCAGCACGGGCGCGGGCGCCGGTGACTGCTGCGCGGGCGCGGCATAGGCCGCTGTCCATCCGCAGGCCCAGATCAGGCTGCAGGCCGTCCATCGTTTCATGTGCTGGTTCTTCTTTGTCCATACGGCGCCGCGCCGTAGCGCGGGGCCGATCCGCCCAATATCCATGCGCCGATTGTGCCTTGCCACGCCCGGCGGCGCGCTGACGGCGCGGCGCGATGCTCTATAGTGACCCGATTGCCCCTTATTGCCTTGCCATGGACGCCGCCATCGCTGGTCAGCCAGCCCCCGCACTACAAAAATCAGAGCTGCAGGCGCAGGTGGTTGCTGCGCTGTCCCGCCAACTGCCGCCGCAGGCGCTGTTGTGGACGGACGAGCTGACGACCCCGTACGAATGTGACGGCCTGACCGCATATCGCCAGCGGCCGCTGGCGGTGGCACTGCCCGAGAGTTACGAACAGATTCAACAGGTGTTGAAAACCTGCCACAGCCTGGGCGTGCCGGTGGTGGCGCGCGGCGCGGGCACGGGCCTGTCGGGCGGGGCGATGCCGCACGAGCGCGGCGTGACGCTGTCGCTGGCCAAGTTCAACCGCATCCTCAAGATCGACCCGCTGGCGCGCACGGCGCAGGTGCAGTGCGGCGTGCGCAACCTGGCGATCAGCGAAGCCGCCGCCGCGCACGACCTGTATTACGCGCCCGACCCGAGCAGCCAGATTGCCTGCACCATCGGCGGCAACGTGGCCGAAAACTCGGGCGGCGTGCACTGCCTGAAGTACGGGCTGACGCTGCACAACGTGCTCAAGGTGAAAGGCTTCACCGCCGAAGGCGAGCCGGTCGAATTCGGCGGCGAGGCGCTGGACGCGCCCGGCTACGACCTGCTGGCGCTGATCACCGGCAGCGAAGGCATGCTGGCCGTGACGACTGAGGTCACCGTCAAGCTTTTGCCCAAGCCGCGCCTGGCGCGCTGCATCATGGCCAGCTTTGCCGACGTGCGCCACGCGGGCGATGCGGTGGCGGCGGTGATCGCGGCCGGCATCATCCCCGCCGGGCTGGAGATGATGGACAAGCCCATGACGGCCGCCGTCGAGGACTTCGTGCACGCCGGCTACGACCTGGAGGCCGCCGCCATCCTGCTGTGCGAATCCGACGGCACGCCGGAAGAGGTGGAGGAAGAAATTGGCCGCATGACGCAGGTGCTGACGGCGGCGGGCGCTACCAAAATTGCAGTAAGCGAGTCCGAGGCCGAGCGCCTGCGCTTCTGGAGCGGGCGCAAGAACGCCTTCCCGGCCAGCGGCCGCATCAGCCCCGACTACATGTGCATGGATTCGACCATCCCGCGCAAGCGGCTGGCCGACATCCTGCTGGCGATCCAGCAGATGGAGGTGAAGTACGGCCTGCGCTGCTGCAACGTGTTTCACGCCGGCGACGGCAACCTGCACCCGCTGATCCTGTTTGACGCCAACGACCCCGACCAGTTGCACCGGGCCGAGCTGTTCGGCGCCGACATCCTGGAGACCAGTGTCGCCATGGGCGGCACCATCACCGGCGAGCACGGCGTGGGCATCGAAAAGCTCAACAGCATGTGCGTGCAGTTCAGCGCCGACGAGAACGAGCAGATGTTCGGCATCAAGCGCGCCTTCGATCCGCAGGGGCTGCTGAACCCCGGCAAGGTCATTCCCACGCTCAACCGCTGCGCCGAATACGGCAAGATGCTGGTGCGCAGCGGACGCCTGCCCTTCCCTGAACTGGAACGTTTTTAATCGCACGCCATGCAAGCGCTGCGCGGGCTGGCCTGGCTGTTGTTGCTGCAACTGGTGGGCGAAGTGCTGTCCCGCGCCTTCAGCCTGCCGCTGCCCGGCCCGGTGATCGGCATGCTGCTGCTGATGCCGGCGCTTGGCTGGCGCCCGCTGCGCGAGCCGGTGACGGAGGTGGCGCGGTTTCTGCTGGCGCACCTGTCGCTGCTGTTCGTGCCGGTGGGCGTGGGCGTCATCACGCACCTGGGCGTGCTGCAGCAACACGGCTTCCGGCTGCTGGCAGTGATCGCGCTGTCGACCTGGATCGGCCTGGCCGTGAGCGCGCTCACCCTGCGTGCGCTGATGCGCGGCCGCGCGCACGCCGCGGAGGCGCCCGATGCCTGACTTCGTGCAGCTGTGGGTCTACCTGTCGTCGGCCCCGCTGTTCGGGCTGACGGCGACGCTGGTCGTCTACCTGCTGGCGCAGCGCTTTTACGCCGCCATGGACCAGGCGCCCTGGGCCAACCCGGTGCTGTGGTCGGTGCTGACGCTGGGCGCCGCGCTGCTGGCGACTGGCGTGCCCTACCCGAGCTACTTCGCGGGCGCGCAGTTCATCCATTTTCTGCTCGGCCCGGCGGTGGTGGCGCTGGGCTTTCCGCTGTGGGAGCGGCGCGCGCAACTGCGCCGCGATTGGGGGCGTTTTGTGGCCGCAGCGCTGGCGGGTGGCGCGGCGGCAGCTATCAGTGCTGTAGCACTCGGCTGGGCCTTGGGACTGCCGGAAGACGTGCTGCGCTCGCTGGCCCCGAAGTCGGTCACGGCGCCGGTGGCCATGGGCGTGGCCGAAAAGATCGGCGGCGTGCCGGCGCTGGCGGCGGTGTTCGCGGTGCTCACGGGGCTGATCGGCGCGCTGTCGGGCAAGTACCTGTTCGCGCTGCTCGGCGTGGGCACCGACCGCGTCGGCTGGATGGCGCGCGGCTTTGCCATGGGCACGGCGGCGCACGGCATTGGCGCGGCGCGTTCGCTGCAGGTCAACCTGGACGCCGGCGCCTACGCCGGGTTGGCGCTCGGTCTGCAAGTGCTGCTGGCGTCGGTGCTGATGCCGCTGGTGGCGCGGTGGTTTTAAGGCCTTTTGCCCAACGCCAGATTCACGCAGTGCGCGTCTCGGTGCCGACCCAATTCGCAAACTCAGGCAACGCTTGCGCCACCGGCAGGGCGACGATGGCGGGCAGTTCGTACGGGTGGCTGGCGCGCAGCGCGGATTCGAGCGCCGGATAGCGCTCCGCCGTGGTCTTGAACAGCACACGGAATTCGCCCTCGGCCTGCACCGCGCCCTGCCACCAGTACACGCTGTCGATGGCGCTGATCTGTGCGCACGCGGCCAGGCGCTGCTCAACCATGGCGCGGGCCAGCGCGTCGGCGTCGGCGCGCGTGGCGACGGTGGTCAGCACCAGCAGCAGGTTTTGGGTCAAATCGGCCTCTGGCGCCCGCCCATCAAGCGCTGGTTGCTTCTTTTTCAGGAGCGATCACGCCCAGCCGATCCAGCGCATCGCGCAAATGCCCCACACTGCGATCCACGTTGGCCCACTTGTCCAGGCCAAACAGGCCGATGCGGAAGGTGCGGAAATCGGCCGGCTCGTCGCACATCAGCGGCACGCCGCTGGCGGTTTGCAGTCCTTCGGCAATGAATTTCTTGGCGCTCTGGATCTCCGGGTCGGTCGTGTAGCTGACCACCACGCCCGGCGCCTTGAAGCCCTCAGCCGCCACGCTGGGCAGGCCGCGCGACTCAAACAGCGCGCGCACCTTGCGGCCCAGCTCGATCTGCTGTTCGCGCACCTTCGCAAAGCCGCGTTCGCGCGTCTCGGCCATGGTGTCGCGCAATTTCAGCAGCGCCATGGTCGGCATGGTGGCGTGGTAGGCGTGGCTGCCGGTTTCATACGCCTGCATGATCTGGTGCCACTTCTTCAGGTCGCAGGCGTAGCTGGTGCTGGTGGTGCCTTCCATGGTCTGCAGGGCACGCGCCGACAGGCACACCATGGCGCAGGCGGGCGATGAGCTCCAGCCCTTCTGCGGCGCGCTGACGAGCACATCGACGCCGATGGTCTGCATGTCGACCCACATGGCGCCCGACGCGATGCAGTCCAGCACGAACAGGCCACCCACCGCGTGCACGGCGTCGGCGATCTTCTTCATGTAGTCATCGGGCAGCATCATGCCGCTGGCGGTTTCGACGTGGGGGGGCGAAAACGACGGCGGGCTTGACGCTGGCGATGGTGGACACCACCTCGTCAATCGGCGCGGGCGCCCAGGGCGATTGCGCGGCGCTGCCGGTGCGGCGCGCTTTCAGCACCGTGATGTTCTCGGGCGCGGTGATCTTGCCCGTCTCCAGAATCTGGCTCCAGCGAAAGCTGAAGAAGCCGTTGCGGATGATGACCACGCGCTGGTCGTTGGCAAATTGCCGCGCCACCGCCTCCATGCCGAAGGTGCCGCTGCCGGGCACCAGCACGGCCGCGTCGGCGTGGTACACCTCTTTCAGCATCGCCGAGATGTCTTTCATCACGCCCTGGAACTTCTTCGACATGTGGTTCAAGGCGCGGTCGGTGTAGACCACCGAGAATTCAAGCAAGCCATCGGGATCGATGTTCGGCAGCAGTCCGGGCATGGGGTTCTCCTGAAAATGGGCGCGGCCGGCCAAGCGCCGACCTGAAACAATTCACTGTACACCCACCCACGCACCGCTGCCCCCATCATGGAAATCCCTGCTTTGGCCCTGGCCTTCGGCAAGAGCTTCTTGCTCGCGCTGGCGGGCGTGCTGCCCATCCTCAACCCGCCGGCGTCGGCGCCGGTGTTCGTCAACCTGACGCGCGAGCTCGACCCCGCCCGGCGCCGCGCGCTGGCCACGCGCATCGGCCGCAACGTGGTGCTGATGCTGGCCAGCGCGATGGTGATCGGCACCTATGTGCTGGATTTTTTTGGCGTCTCGATCCCCATCGTGCGCGTGGCGGGCGGGCTGATCGTCGCCTTCACCGCGTGGAACATGCTGTATGCGCCGCACGCGGTGAGCGCCGACAGCGCCGACAACGCCGAGATGGCGCGCAAGCTGGTGGACGACAACCACGTGCGCATCCAGGCCTTCTACCCGATGACCTTTCCGCTGACCTGCGGGCCGGGCTCGATCTCGGCGGCCATCACGGTGGGCGCGGCGCTGCACAGCCGGCAGTGGCCGGTCACCGCCGCCAACTTTGCCGGCGGGCTGGCGGCGATGGTCGTCATCGGGCTGCTGGTGCTGCTGACTTACCGCTACGCCGGGCGTCTTCTGCGGCCATTGGGCGAGGTGGGCTTGGTGGTGTTTCTGCGCCTGACGGCCTTCATCCTGCTGTGCGTGGGCGTGCAGATTTTCTGGGATGGGGCGAGCGAGCTGCTGCGGGGGTTGTGAGGGCATTCCACCGAAACATCCAAACAGCCGGACGCAGAGGACGCAGAAGATTCGCAGAGGACGCGAAAGGAAAACCAAAAATTTTTCTGGGGCCAAAGGCGGAAATGCGCGAGTCGTGGCAAGTGGCAGGGTGCTCAATACTGAATTCACTTTTGTATTTTTTGCGTCCTCTGCGAATCCTTTGCGTCCTCTGCGTCCGGTATTCGGTATTCGGTATCCGACTTCAAGTGCGCCCGTCATCGTCCAGCGTCATCAAGCTCGCATTGCCCCCCGCCGCCGCAGTGTTGACGCTGGTGCTGCGCTCGGTGAGCAGCGGTGCCAGCGGCAGGTCGGTGGCGCCGGGCGGGCGCACCGTCAGGCCGACGATGGGGCCGGGGCGCGCGGCCAGCGCGCGCTGCACGGCCAGCGCATCGACGGCATCGCCATGCAGCAGCACGGCGTCGAAATCAGCGCCCGGCGCGCGCCAGTCGGGCGTGATGGCGATGTGCGCCAGCAACTCCACCGGCAGGCGCGCCCAGTCGTGTTGGGCGTCAGCCGGCCACACGGCTTGCGCGCCCACGGCCAGTACCGCCGCCAGTTGCAGCAGCCGGTCTTCGCTGCGCCCGGCCAGTGTCGCGTCAAGTCTCAAGTGTGGGATGGCCGTGCCGTCATCGGCGCCTGTGGCAAGGCGCTGATCGCCGCCCATACTGGACGTATGGGCCAGATCAGCAACGCCGCCACGGGCGTCGAGGGCGGTGCGGACGCCGACAGTTGGAGCTTGACGCGACACCAGGCACAGCACGCGGCGGCGCGGGTGCAGGTGGTAGCTGTTGCGCTCGCCCGTGGGGCCGGGCAGCCCGCGCGGCGCGGGCGATGGGGCGCTGTCGAACAAGGGGGCGACGACATCGGCCAACGCCGGGTGGCCTTGTGATTGCATCTGTGTGTGCAATAGTTTTTGTAGCTGCTCGCGCTCCTCTGGCAAGCGCTGCGGGCCGTTTTGACTCGCATCTTCGGTTTCGCCCAGCGCCTGCACCGCGCGCTGCGCCGCATCGGCAGGCTGGCGCGCCAGCAGGCGCAGCAGGTACAGCGGGCCGCCCGCCTTGGGGCCGGTGCCCGACAGCCCTTCGCCGCCAAACGGCTGCACGCCGACCACGGCGCCGACCAGGTTGCGGTTGACGTACAGGTTGCCCACGGCGAGGCGCGCCGCCACGCGGGCGATGGTCTCGTCGATGCGCGTGTGCACGCCGCCCGTGAGGCCGTAGCCGGTGGCGTTGATCTGCTCGATCAGGCCGTCCAGATCGGCGCGGCGCCAGCGCAGCACGTGCAGCACGGGGCCGAAGACTTCGCGCTGCAGCTGATCCAGCCGGTCGATCTCGATCAGCGTCGGCGGGATGAACGTGCCGTGCGCCGCCGCCTCGGCCAGGCCGCGCGTGGCCTGGTGCACGGCGTGGCCCTGGGCGCGCATGGCGTCGAGGTGGCGCTGGATGCCGGCGTGTGCTTCGGCGTCGATCACTGGGCCGACGTCGACCGACAGCGCGGCGGGGTTACCGATGCGCGCCTCATCCATCGCGCCCTTGAGCATGGTGACGACGCGCGCGGCCACGTCGTCCTGCACGCACAGCACGCGCAGGGCCGAGCAGCGCTGGCCGGCGGAGTCGAAGGCGGACTGCATCACGTCCTGCACCACCTGCTCGGGCAGGGCGGAGGAATCGACGATGAGCGCGTTCTGGCCGCCGGTTTCGGCGATCAGTGGCACGGGTTGGCCATCGGGGTTGAGGCGCTCGGCCAGCGTGGCCTGGATCAGGCGCGCGACCTCGGTCGAGCCGGTGAACAGCACGCCGCGCGTGCGCGGGTCGGCAACCAGCGCGGCGCCCACGGCAGCGCCATCGCCCGGCAGCAGTTGCAGCGCGGCGGGCGGCACGCCGGCTTGGTGCAGGTGGCGCACGGCCTCGGCGGCAATCAACGGCGTCTGCTCCGCCGGCTTGGCCACCACCACGTTGCCGGCGGCCAGCGCGGCGGCGACCTGGCCGGTGAAGATGGCGAGCGGAAAATTCCATGGGCTGATGCAGACCACGGGGCCCAGCGGCACGTGCGTGGCGTTGTCGAATTGCGCGGCCACTTGGGCGGCGTAGAAGCGCAAAAAGTCCACCGCCTCGCGCACTTCGGCGATGGCGTTGGCCCAGGTCTTGCCGGCTTCGCGCACCAGCAGGCCCATCAGGCGCGGCATGTCGGCTTGCAGCGCGTCGGCGGCGCGTTGCAGGGCGGCGGCGCGGTCGGCCGGCGGCGTGGCGGCCCAATTGGGGGCGAAGGCGGTGGCTTGCGCCAGCGCGCGCTCCACGTCGGCGGCACCGGCGTTGCGCACGTGGCCCACGATGTCGCGCCGGTCGGCGGGGTTGTGCACGGGCTGAAAGGAGCCTTCGCCACCCCCAATGGCACCTGCAAACGCGTCCGGCGCGGTTTTTTCAGTCAAATCGCCCGTTTGTCGACGTGTTTCCACAACAGTTTGCAATGATTTTGATAGCGATCGCAAGGTGTGCTCGTCGCTCAGGTCCATGCCGCGCGAGTTGTCGCGCTCGGCGCCGTAAAGCGCCTGCGGCAGCGGGATGCGCGGGTGCGGGGCGCCCACGGGCTGCTCGCCTTCAACCAGCACCACCGGGTCTTCGATCAACTCTTCAATCCGCACGTCCGCATCGGCAATGCGGTTGACGAAGGAGGTGTTGGCGCCGTTCTCCAGCAGGCGCCGCACCAAGTAGGCCAGCAGCGTCTCGTGCGTGCCCACCGGCGCATAGATGCGGCACGGGCGCTGCACGCCGAGTTGCCCGCTCACGATCTGCTCATACAGCGGCTCGCCCATGCCGTGCAGGCACTGGAATTCGTACTGCCCCGGCTGCCAGCCTTCTGGCCCCGCCATCTGCACGATGGCCGCCACGCTGTGCGCGTTGTGGGTGGCGAACTGCGGGTAAATGGCCTCGGGCGCGGCCAGCAGCTTGCGCGCGCAGGCCAGGTAGCTGACGTCGGTGTGCGGCTTGCGGGTGTAGACGGGGTAGTCGCTTTGGCCATCGACCTGCGCACGCTTGATTTCGCTGTCCCAGTACGCGCCTTTCACCAGCCGCACCATCAGGCGGTGCTGCGTGCGCCGCGCCAGCTCGACCAGCCAGTCGATCACGAACGGGCAGCGCTTCTGGTACGCCTGGATCACGAAGCCGATGCCGTCCCAGCCGGCCAGCGACGGCTCGTGGCACAGCTTTTCGAGCAGATCGAGCGACAGCTCCAGCCGATCCGCCTCTTCGGCGTCGATGTTCAGGCCGATGTCGTACTGCCGCGCCAGCTGCGCCAGCTGCAGCACGCGCGGGTACAGCTCGGCCAGCACGCGCGCCCGTTGCGCGCGGCTGTAGCGCGGGTGCAGGGCCGACAGCTTGATCGAGATGCCCGGCCCGCCGATCACGCCGCGCCCCTCGGCCGCGCGGCCGATGGCGTGGATGGCGGCTTCGTAGCTGGCCAGATAGCGCGCCGCGTCATCGGCGGTCAGCGCCGCCTCGCCCAGCATGTCATACGAATAGCGAAAGCCTTGCGATTCAGGCCCGCGCGCGTGCTTCAGCGCTTCTTCAATGGTCTCGCCTGTCACGAACTGCTCGCCCATCATGCGCATCGCCATGTCGACGCCCTTGCGGATCAGCGGCTCGCCGCCCTTGGCCGTCAGGCGCTTGAGCGACTGCCCCAAGCCCGCCTCGCTGTGCGTGGCCACCAGCTTGCCCGTCAGCAGCAGGCCCCAGGCGGCGGCGTTGACGAACAGCGAGGGGCTTTGTCCCAGATGCGCCTGCCAGTCGCCGCGCCCCACCTTGTCGCGGATCAGCGCATCGCGCGTGGCCGCGTCGGGGATGCGCAGCAGCGCCTCGGCCAGGCACATCAGCGCCACGCCCTCTTGCGACGACAGGGCGAACTCCTGCAACAAGCCCTGCACGATGCCCGCGCGGCCGGCAGCGCGCTTGCGCTGGCGCAGCGTGTCGGCCAGGCGATGGGCCAGGTCGTGCGCGGCGCGGGCCTGATCGGGCGCCAGCCGCGCCTGATCCAGCAGCGGCGCCAGCGCTTGGGCCTCCGGCCGGCGCGTGGCGGCGGTGATGGCGTCGCGCAAGGGGCTTTGGGGCGCCAGTTCGGCGTGCAGGGCGTCGAAGGGAGGGTGCAGTGTCATGGCGGCAGCGCAAAGTGGATCGGAGCGGCCTGGGCCGCCTTCACAACAAACCGCCATTGTTCAGGCGATGTCATCGAATGTTTAACTGAAATTCCATGGCTTTGCCGCACAATGTTCGGCCATGGAATCCACCACGCTCGATCGCACCGATCTGCGCATCCTCGCCGCCCTGCAAGCCGATGGCCGCATCAGCAACCTCAAGCTGGCCGAAGCCGTGGCCCTGTCGCCCACCGCCGTGCTGGCGCGCGTGCAGCGCCTCACGCGTGAAGGCTTCATCCGCGGCTACCACGCCGAGCTGAACCCCGACAAGCTGGGCCGCGGCCTGGTGGTGTTCGTCGAAGTGCTGCTGGACCGCACCACGCCCAATGTGTTCGACGCCTTCAAGGCCGCCGTGCAGGTGCAGGGCGACATCCTGGAATGCCACATGGTGGCCGGCGGCTTCGACTACCTGCTGAAGACCCGCATGGCCGACATGGCCGCCTACCGCGCCTTTGCCGGCCGCGTGCTGTGGCAGTTGCCCGGCGTGCGCGAGACGCGCACCTATGCGGTGATGGAGGAGGTCAAGAGCGGCACGGCGCTGCCGCTGCCGGCGACGTGAACAGACGGGGCGACATCAGCCCTTCACGTTCAATTCGTACTCCACCACGCTGAACTTGCGCACCTTCTCTTGCTGGCCCCACGCGCGCAGCGACAGGCCACCTTCGACCATTTCTTGCAGCCGGCGCCGCGCCGCGCCGCTGTCGCGTTCGACATCCGGGTCCCACACCAGCGGGCCGTCGGCGGACAGGCCGGCGATCAGCACGCTGTGCTCGAACGAGCCGCTGACGACGTGGCGCCCCTGCACGACGGCCTCGTGGATGAGCCGCGTGGCCTCTTTCAGCGACACGTAATCGTCCCAGCGCCGGCAGGTGAATTCGAGGTCCACCAGGCGGCCCTGGCCGGCGTGCCACACCTTGGGGAAGGTGAAGGATTGGCCCTTCTTGGCCGGCACGTTCTGGTCCCACACCAGCGGGCCGCGGTCGCCGTTCAGCGCGCGGGCGGGCAAGTCCTTGTCGGGCCGGTAATACCCCTGCTTGATGGCAGCGTCGGCCAGCGTGGCCGGGTCGACGCCGGCGATCATGGCCATGCAGGTGAAGTGGCAGCCCGATTCGGCCAGGTTGTTCCATTCGCGGTCGGACTTTTCGGCGCGGGCGATCTGCTGCGGCCGGTCGACCAGGAAGGTGTTGCGGTAAAAGCTCTGCGCGTGAAAGCGCGGGTAAAACAGGTGCACGTTCTTCCTCCTCCGAAATCGTCAGGCAGCGCCGCGCCGGCGCATCAGCGTGCTCTTGCCGAACAGGCTTTCGACCAGGTCCACCGCCAGCTCGGCGGTGTTGTTGTGGGTGTCGTAGGCGGGGTTGATCTCAACGATGTCGAGCGACGCCAGCCGCCCGGTGTCGGCCACCATCTCCATGCATAGCTGCGCCTCGCGGTACGTCGGGCCGCCGGGCACGGTGGTGGCCACGCCGGGGGCGATCGAGGGGTCGAGAAAGTCCACGTCCAGGCTGACGTGCAGGTGCGTGTCGGCATCGACGCCCGCCAGCGCGCGCTCCATGGCGGCGCGCATGCCGTGCTCGTCGATGAAGCGCATGTCGAACACCTCAATGCCGGCCTCGTGCACCAGGCGCTTTTCGCCCGCATCGACGCTGCGGATGCCGATCTGGCGCAGCTCGGGCGCGCGCAGCGCGGGCCGCTCGGACGAAAAGCCGCCAATGCCCACCAGCTCGGGCGGGCCGTCGCCAAACAGGCTGGCCACGGGCATGCCGTGGATGTTGCCGCTGGGCGTGAGCGCGGCGGTGTTGAAGTCGGCATGCGCGTCGAACCACAGCACGCGCAGCTTTTGGCCGCGCGCCTGCACGTGGCGCGCCACGGCGCTGATGGAGCCGATGGCCAGGCAGTGGTCGCCGCCCAGCAGAATCGGCAATTGGCCCGCTTGCAGCGCGCCATGCACCGCGTCGTGCACGGCGCGGTTCCAGGCGGCGACTTCGGGCAGGTGGCGAAAGCCGCCGACGGGCGGCTGCATGGGGTTGGGCGGGCCGGCCAGGTTGCCGGTGTCAAGCACCTCGGCGCCCTGGCCACGCAGCGCCTCGACCAGCCCGGCCACGCGCAACGCCTCGGGCCCCATGCTGGCGCCGCGCTCACCGGCGCCGACGTCGGTGGGCGCGCCGATCAGGGCAATGCGGGGGCGATCCAGGGGCATGGGGCGATCTTCGCACGGCAGTCACCCCCGCGTCCCATAATGGTTCGCATCTTCACCCTTGCGGTACACACGCCATGCTGGTTCTCGTCATTGGTCTGCTGATCTTTCTGGGCGCGCATTCGATGCGCATTTTTGCCGAGGGCTGGCGCGCGCAGACCATCGGGCGGCTGGGCGAAAAGCCGTGGAAGGGGCTGTACACGCTGGTGTCGCTGCTCGGTTTTGCGCTGATCATCTGGGGCTACAGCCTGGCGCGGCAGCAACCGGTGGTGCTGTGGCAGCCGCCGGTGATGATGAAGCACCTGAACTCGCTGTTCACGCTGCTGGCCTTCATCTTTCTGGCCGCCGCCTACGTGCCGCGCAACCAGATCAAGGCGCGGCTGCACCACCCGATGGTGCTGGCCGTCAAGCTGTGGGCCTTTGGCCACCTGCTGGCGACGGCCAAGCTGGCCGATGTGGTGCTGTTCGGCGCCTTTTTGCTGTGGGCCGTCCTCGACTTTCGCGCCGCGCGCCAGCGCGACCGGGCGCTGGGCACGGTGTACGCGCCGGGCACGCTGGGCGGCACGTTGATCGCCGTGGTGCTGGGCGTGGTGGCCTGGGCGGCGTTCGCGTTCTGGGCGCACGCGGCGTGGATCGGCGTGGCGCCGCTGGGCCGCGGCGCCTGACACGGGGACGGCGCGGCGGCGCAAGCGATGAAAGCCCGCGCCCTGCCGGTCATCCACCCCGCGCGCTGCACGGGTTGCGGCTGGTGCGTGGCGGTGTGCGCGCCGCATGTGCTGTCGCTGCACGCGGCGGGCAGGCGCAAGACCTCGACGCTGGATGACGCAGCCGGCTGCACCGGCTGC
This sequence comes from Ottowia sp. SB7-C50, assembly GCF_033110285.1. Taxonomy (NCBI): domain Bacteria; kingdom Pseudomonadati; phylum Pseudomonadota; class Betaproteobacteria; order Burkholderiales; family Comamonadaceae; genus Ottowia; species Ottowia sp. SB7-C50. The sequence goes on along the minus strand of NZ_CP136995.1, from coordinate 93,099 downwards.
GCGCTGTGCGCGGTGCGCTGCCCGTTCGGGGCCATCGGCATGCTGCGGCAGCGCGCGGACGCGGCGCCGGCGCCCGTGTGACTCCCATTTTCATAGCTGCTTTCGCTGTACCCGCCAGCGCTGGCGGCACAAAGTACCGATAATCGGGGCATGCAAGACATCGACAACCCGTCCACCCACGACACCACCCGCATCGACGATTTGCGCATCCGCGCGGTGCGCCCGCTGCTCACACCCGCGCTGATCCAGGAATGGCTGCCCGCGCCCGACGCGGCGCAGGCGCTGGTCGAACACAGCCGCAGCGCGATCTCGCGCGTGCTGCAGGGGCACGACGACCGGCTGGTGGTGGTGGTCGGCCCGTGTTCCATCCACGACCACGCCCAGGCGCTGGACTACGCGCGCCGCCTGAAGGCTGAAAGCGAGCGCCACGCGGCCGAGCTGCTGGTGGTGATGCGCGTGTACTTCGAAAAGCCGCGCACCACCGTGGGCTGGAAGGGCTACATCAACGACCCGCACCTGGACGGCAGCTACGCCATCAACGAAGGCCTGCAGATGGCGCGCCGCCTGCTGCTGGACGTGCTGGCGCTGGGCCTGCCGGTGGGCACCGAATTCCTCGACCTGCTCAGCCCGCAGTTCATCAGCGACCTGGTGAGCTGGGGCGCCATCGGCGCGCGCACCACCGAGAGCCAGAGCCACCGCCAGCTGGCCAGCGGCCTGAGCTGCCCGGTCGGCTTCAAGAACGGTACCGACGGCGGCGTGAAGGTGGCCGCCGACGCCATCGTCGCCGCGCAGTCGCCGCACGCCTTTCTGGGCCTGACCAAGATGGGGCAGAGCGCCATCTTTGAAACGCGCGGCAACGACGACTGCCACGTGATCCTGCGCGGCGGGAAGGCGCCCAATTATTCCAAGGCCGACGTCGACGCGGCCTGCGCGCTGCTGAAGTCAAACGGGCTGCGCGAGCAGGTCATGATCGACCTGTCGCACGCCAATTCCAGCAAGCAGCACGCCCGGCAGATCGAGGTGGCGAAGGACGTGGCCGCCCAGGTGGCCGCGGGCGATGGCCGCGTCATGGGCGTGATGATCGAAAGCCACCTGGAAGAAGGCCGCCAGGACATCGTGCCCGGCCAGCCGCTCAAGCCCGGCGTGTCGGTGACGGACGCCTGCATCAGCTTCGCGCAGACCGTGCCGGTGCTTGAAGGCCTGGCGGAGGCGGTGCGGGCGCGCCGGGCGACGCGCGGTTGATGCTATAGGTTCAGTAGCTGCCTGCGCTGGAGGGGCAAGCGCTGGGCCTGCAAATGGCTTGGACTGTGTGTCTTTGACAGCACCCATCCAACAGCCGGACGCAGAGATTCCGCAGAGGACGCAGAAAAAAACCAAAAAATTTCTTTTGGCTGTTTCTTTTGCGTCCTCTGCGAATCCTTTGCGTCCTCTGCGTCCGGTATTCGGTATTTGCTTTCAGCTACTTGAGCGGCACAAAACGGTAGCCGCCATGGCGCGTGACCTCGGTCTGCGCGCCGCGCCGCACCACGCGCAGCATCTCGCCCGCCACCGGAATCACCATCACGCCGCCGTCGCGCAGCTGGTCAACCAGCGACTGCGGCAGCGTTTTCGGCTCGGCCGACACCAGGATGCGGTCGAATGGCGCCTGATCGGGCAGGCCCAGCACGCCGGGCGTGGCGACCGCGATGCTGGCCCACGGCTGCCTTGTGGCGGCCAGGTTGGCGGCGCCGAAGCGCGCCAGTTCGGGCACCAGCTCGACGCCGCGCACCTCGCCCTGCGCGCCGACCAGATGCGCCAGCAGTGCGGTGCTCCAGCCCGAGCCGGCGCCGACATCGAGCACGCGCATGCCGGGCTCGACCTGCAGCAGGCGCAGCATGCTGGCCACGGTGCGCGGTTGCGAATTGGTTTGTCCGTGGCCGATGGGCAGGGGGCCATCGTGGGCGGCCTGCGCGCGCAGCTCGGGCGGTAGAAAGCCGGTGCGCGGGTGGGCGGCGAAGGCGGCCGCCACGGCGTCAGTCGAAGCGGTGGGCATGGCAGCGGCGCCGGATGACGCCAGGGACGTGGCGGGCGCGGCGGGCGGCGCCGATGTGGCCAACCCCATGGCGCCGAGGGCGCCGGCCACGACAAGGCAGTGCAGACACAGGCGGCGAAGGCCTGCGGCCCGGGGCACTGCGCGAACCCGGGCGGTCAGCGCCGACGCTGGCCACCGCCACCGGTCGGGGGCGGGCCGCGGCGCTCGAGGTGGCGGAAGTTGATGCGGCCCTTGGTCAGGTCGTAGGGCGACAGCTCCAGCGACACGCGGTCACCCGCCAGGATGCGGATGTGGTTCTTCTTCATCTTGCCAGCCGAATAGGCCACCAGCTCGTGGCCGTTGTCCAGCGTCACGCGAAAGCGCGTGTCCGGCAGCACTTCGTTGACGATGCCTTGCATCTCGATCAGCTCTTCCTTCGCCATGCGTTCTCCTGCAACATGAATGTGCGAATCGCGTTCACCCACCCAACGGCCCCTGCGGCACGCGGGTGGACGCAAAAACAAAAAACAAAACAGACCCAGACCATGGGCGGGCACGGCTCGACGCGGGCCGACTTGCCCGCCTGCCGGCGGTCAGCGTGCCGCGCTGCGAACGCGCCGCACCCTGCTGGCGAGGCGCTGGGCGACCAAAGGTGGGGGTGGGGCCAGGGCGCTCCCGGCGCCTGAAGTCGCGGCGCCCCCGCGCCCGATGGTCGTGAGGGTAAAGGCGCATTTTCCAGTGCGCCACCGGGTTTTTTTCCAGCCGCGGCGTGCGGCAACGGCGCGCCGGCGGGCGCTTTCGGACGATGCGCACACCGCTGCCGAGGCACGGAAAGTTCCCGCCGATGCGGCCGCCCGAATGTAATGTCAGTGTGCATTCACATCGTTACATCGCCAACGTTTGTGCCCGCCATGTAACGCCGCGGGCAGGCAGACTGGCGTCGTGTTCAACCACCGAAAGGTATTCGCACATGTCTCAACGACGCATCCTGCGCACCGTCCCCGCCGCGCTGCTGATGACCACGGCACTGGCCTGGAACCTGCCCGCTGGGGCCCAGGGCACGACCGGCTCGTCCGCCCACCCGCCGGCCGGCAGTGCGCAGAGGCTGCCCCCACCCGGCCCCCCCGCGCACGCCAGCCGACGGGGCGGGCAGCACGCCACCGCCCGCTTCGTTTGGCGGCGCACCGGCGTTGCCGTCCGACCTGAGGCCCGCCCTGCCGGCCAGCGCCGCGTCGGCCGCGGCCCCGCGCGGTGGCCTGCCGAAGGCACCGGCGACGAAACCTTGATGACATCCTGGGCCGCGGCTTGACCGCGGCATGAACAAAAAACCCCGGCCTGCGTGCTGGGGTTTTTTACGGGGGGGCGCCCGGGTGCGGCGGCGTCAAGATCGAAAGCCGTACGCGAAGGACGCAAAGGATCCGCGAAGGACGCAAAAGAACAGCCAAAAAGCATGTTTGTTGGTTTTTTTTGCGTCCTCTGCGAAATCTCTGCGTCCTCTGCGTCCGGCTGTTTTGTCTGCGCCAGACAAGGCTCCGATGCGAAGTGCCTCGGTCTTTTCGCTGCCTTGCGCAAGCAGGATGCGCGGTTTCAGCTATCTATTTCGTAGCTATTCAGTCGCCGCGCTTTTCCTCGACGACCTTGGGCGGCGGGCGCTTGGGGGCGGCAGCGGCGGGCTTTTTGTCGACGGGCTTGGTCAGCGGGGCGCACTTGGCTTCGCCGTGGCGCGCGCGCAGGCTGGCCAGTTGCGACGAGATGTGGTCCAACACGGCGGGCGGCAGCGGTTGCTTGAACTCGAAGTCGAGCCGTTCGATCTCGGCCTTGAGGTAGCCGCAGACGGCGGTTTGCGAGCCGGGGTCGCCCACGCTCAGGCTGGCGGGGCGCGCGACCAGCACGGCGGGCACGCTGTCACCGGCCGAACCGGCCACGCCATTGGGGTCGGTGCCCGGCGTGTCGGCCTGCAGGGTGGTGCTGATGGCGCCATCGGGGCAGGGTTGGTTGCTGTAGGTCACCTGGCCGTCCACCACGCACTTGTGGATGGACTGGCCGGTGACGGCGGGCGCCGGGCCTTCGTTGGGCGCCGCGGCAGGCGGCGGTGCAGGAGCAGGCGCGCGGGCCACGGGCGGGGGCGTGCGTTCGGCCGGCGGCGCCATGGCCACGGGTGTGGAGGCAGGCGCGGGCGCCGGCTCCACGGCCACGGCGCGGCGGCGCTCGACGTCGCTCACCAGCCAGCGGTAGGCCTGGTACGCGCCCACCAGGATGACCGCCACCACGACGGCCGCCAGCAGCCAGCGCCACACGCCCGACGCAGCGTCATTCTCCGGCGGGCGCAACGTCGGTTCGGCAGCGGGGTGGATGTCCTGGGGCATGGCCGCGGGGCGCGGGCGGGGCGCGCCTGGGTGAAGAGGAAAGGACCGAATAATACGGGAGCGCTACCGGACGCGCGTGAGGCGTCGCCCGGCGCGCAGACTCCTAGCCCGCGTTGGCTTTTTCGGGCAGCTCGATCTTCACTTCCAGCACTTCCAGGTCGTCCTGGCGTTCCAGGTTGACCTTGATGTCCTTCGGGTCGATCTTGACGTACTTGCTGATGACCTCGATCAGCTCGCGCTGCAGGTCCGGCAGGTAATCGGGCGCAAACGCGGGGCGGCCGGCGCGTTCGTGCGCCAGGATGATCTGCAGCCGCTCCTTGGCGACGTTGGCGGTCTTCTTCTTCTCGCCGAGAAAAAATGAGAGGAAGGACATGCCGCTTACCTCCCGAACAGGCGCTTGAAGAAGCCGGGCTTCTCGGCCTCGATGTAGCGCAGCGGCACGTCCTGGCCCAGAAAGCGCTCGACCACGTCGGAATACGCGCCCGCCACGTCGGTGCCCTTCAAGTGCACCGCCGGCAGGCCCTGGTTGGACGCCTGCAGCACGGCCTCGCTTTCGGGGATGACGCCGATCAGCTTGATGCGCAGGATGTCCTGGATGTCTTCCAGGCTCAGCATCTGGCCGTCGGCCACGCGGTTGGGGTTGTAGCGGGTGATGAGCAGGTGCTCCTTGATCGGCTCGGCGCCGTCGATGGCGCGCTGCGTCTTGCTGCCCAGCATGCCCAGGATGCGGTCGGAATCGCGCACGCTGCTCACTTCCGGGTTGGTCACCACCAGCGCCTCGTCGGCGTAGTGCATGGCCATCAGCGCGCCGGTTTCGATGCCGGCGGGCGAGTCGCAGATGATGTAGTCGAAGTCCATGGCGGCCAGGTCGTCCAGCACCTTCTTGACGCCTTCGCGCGTCAGCGCTTCCTTGTCGCGCGTCTGGCTGGCGGCCAGCACGAACAGGTTGTCGCACTGCTTGTCCTTGATGAGGGCCTGCGTCAGGTTGGCCTCGCCGTGGATCACGTTGACGAAGTCGTACACCACGCGGCGCTCGCAGCCCATGATGAGGTCCAGGTTGCGCAGGCCGACGTCGAAGTCGATCACCGCCACCTTGTGGCCCTTGAGCGCCAGCCCGGAAGCAAAGGCGGCACTGGTGGTGGTCTTGCCCACGCCACCCTTGCCGGAAGTCACCACAATGATTTTTGCCATGTCAGCGCACCTTGGGTCGTGCCGAAGAAAGAGGGTTCAGGAACAGGCCCACGCGCGGCATCTCAGCCGGCGATGGGGTCGAAGATGAGCTTGTCGCCCGCGTCGGTGCTGGCCAGCCGCACCATGGCGGCTTGGCCCCACACGGTGTCGGGCAGCGGCTCTTCGCTGGTGCGATAGACACCGGCGATGGACACCAGGTCGGGCCGCATTTCGCGCGCGAAGATGCAGGCCTCGCTCCAGCCGCGCGCGCCGGCCAGGGCACGGCCGCGCAGCGGCGCGTAGATGTGGATGTGGCCGTCGGCGACGACCTCGGCACCATGGTTGACCATGGCCAGCACCACCAGGTCGCGCCCGCGCGCATACACCTGCTGGCCCGAGCGCAGCGGCCGGTCGATGACCAGCGCGCCGGGCGCAGGCAGGTCGGGCGCCGCCACCGGCGCCGCGGGTTTGCCCGACGTCGGGTCGGCCGGTTCGTCGACACGCGCCGCCGTCTGCACGCGCGTGTCGGGCGCCAGCAGCAGGCCGATGGCGCGCGCCGCGTCCTGCTGGGCGGGGCTGCCGCCGCGCACGGCCAGCAGGCGCAGGCGGCGCTCGTGCAGCAGTTCGCCCACGCGCTGGAAGTCGATCTCGGCGTCGCCCTGGTCGTTGGCCAATGTGGACAAGTCGAGCACCACGCCGTCGTCTTCGAAGAAGTCGGGCATCTCGCCGTATTGCGCCAGCAGCTCGTCGGCCAGCAGGTCGATGTCGGGCGACTTCAGGCGCAACGCCAGCAAGGGCAGGCTGGCGCTCTTGATGTCGAAAGTGCGGGGGCTGCGACCGGCGAGGGCGACGGACATGGGCGCGAAGGCGTCTCGGGTGAAGTCCGCACGGGCGGAACGGGGGGCGAAGAAAGCGGGTCGATCTTAACAGTCGCCCGCGCGCGGCCAGACGGCTTTCGGTGCGCGGCTGTAACAGCGCGGCAGGCTGCCCGGCGTTGCCTTGAGGCGCTGCGCTGACTTGTTTCTTTTTCTTTAAAGAATAGATAGTAGTCGTAGTAGGTGCCCTGCCGTTTTGTGGACAGAAGGCAAAAGCCCAGGCGCGACGCGCACTTGGCGCAGGCCGCCGGATGTGGAGAAGCCGCCGGCGCCGCGCCGCGCGAGTGGGGACAACTGCCGGCCCGGCGGCCGCGCTGTGGACAACCCGCGGCTTGTGCCAGCGTCATCCACAGGTTTGTCCCGGGGGTCTTGCGGCGGGCGGGGGCAGCCCTACTGGCCGATGAACCACTCGATCAGCATCTTGGCCACGAAGCCCACCATGCCGAAGCCCAGCGCCAGAAACAGCACGAAGGTGCCGAACTTGCCGGCCTTGGCTTCCCAGGCCAGGTGCCCGATGATGAAGACCATGTAGAGCATGAACGCGCCCACGCCAATCGTGAGGCCGAACCAGGCGATCTGCTCTTCGTTGAAACCGAACATCAGGCTTTTCCTTCGGGCGGCAGGCGCTCCGGCAGGTTGCTGGTGTCGACCAGCGCGCGGTAGGCGTGCCAGCTGGCGTGGCCCAGCCACGGCAGGATCACGATCAGGCCCAGCACCATGGTGGCCATGCCCAGCAGCGTCAGCCCCATGATGAGCGCGGCCCACAGCGCCATGGCGCCGGGGTTGGTCATCACCGTCTGCCAGCTGGTCAGCACGGCCTGCAGCACGTCGACCCGCCGGTCCAGCAGCATCGGCATGCTGACCACGCTGGACGCGAACAGCGGCGCCGCCATCAGCGCGCCCATGGTCAGCCACAGCTCGAACAGGTAGCCCCGGTGCGTCAGCACGACATGGCGCAGAAAGTCGGTCGGCGTGTTGACCGGCGCGGGCGCCAGCACGGTGATGAGCGCGGCCGAGGTCAGCACCCAGCCGGTGCCGGCCAGCGACAGCAGCAGGCCGAAGCGCACCAGGCTCCAGTAGCCGCCGTGCACCGCATAGCGCGAAAACTGCCAGCGCGTCCACGTCTTGCCGATGGTGCGCAGGTTGGCCGGCTCGCCGCGCTCCAGCGCGCGCGACAGCGCGTACAGGCTGGTGGCCAGCACCGGCGCCACCACCAGAAAGCCCGAGAACGCGCCCGCCAGCAGCCAGAACTGGTCGCGCGCCAGCATCAGCAGCAGCAGGCCGAAGGTGGTCAGCAGCATGCCGTGCAACAGGCTGGGCATGCCGATGCGCCACAGGTCGCGCCAGCCCAGCGCCAGCCAGTTCAGGGGCGCCGTCAGCGCAACGGTGCGCACGTCGGGCAGCTTCAGGGTGCCGCGCGGCGGGCGCGGCGGCAAAGGAGGGGGGGGTGGGGCGGTGTAGGGCACGTGCGCAGCTTACGTCCAATCGGCCCGCGCGCCCAGAGCGGTGTGGCGCCGGGGCCGCAGGACTGCAAAAAGTATAGCTGCTTGCGTAACACCCGCCAGCGCAATGTGCCCGAATCGGCATAAAAAAACGGCGCCCTGACGGTGCAGGACGCCGTGGGCCCTAGGAGTCTGCGCCGCGCCAGGGTGGGGTCAGCCCATGATGGCCGGTCAGCGGCCCATCATGCCCGGGCCGCCATGCATGTGGCCGTGCATGCCGCCACCGTGCATGCGACCTTCGCCGCGCCCGCCGCGCATCGGGCGGCTGTCGAAGGTCTTCTGCTGCTCGGGCGTCAGCTGGGCGTAGAAGGTCTTCACCGCGTCGCTGCGCTGCTTCATGTGCGCCTGGCGCTCGGCCATGCGCTTGTCCATCAGGTCCAGGCGCTGCGGCGTGGTCAGCTGCGCCATCTGCGCGCGGTCCATCATCGGGCCGCGCTGGCCCATGGCGGGCGGCTGGCTGGCGGCGACGAACTGGTTCCACGCGCCTTCCTGCGCCGGGGTCAGCTTCAGGTCGCTTTTGAGCGCGGCCAGCCGCTGGGCGCGGCGTTCGGCCATGCGCTGCTGCATCTGCGCCGGGTCCATGCGTTTGCCGCCGGGGCCGGGGCGTGCGGCCGAGGCTTCGCCCGCCGCGGGCTGGTTGGCCGGCGCGGGCGCCTGGGCGATGGCAAGGGCGCCACTGGCGGCCAGCACAGCGGCGATCAACAGGCGTTTCGGGGTCAGAGTCATGATCCATGTCCTTTCAGTCATGCGCTCGGGATACGAGCCTGGCCGGCAGGCCTGCGGGAAGCAAGGCACGGCACCGGCTTGGCATGCAGTGTGCGCGGCGCGTGTATCGCGAACTTCAGTGGCGCATGTCGGTTTGTAAAGTTGGATGACATGGCCGCGTGCGCGGCGTGCGCCGTCACGTGCCCGCCAGCTGGTCGAGGATGGGGCACTCGGGCCGCTCGTCGCCATGGCAGCATTGCAACAGATTTTGTAGCGTGCTGCGCATGTCCTGCAAGGCGGCGATGCGTTTTTTGAGGTCGTCCAGGTGCGCCTGCGCCACGCGCTTGACGTCGGCGCTGGCGCGCTGGCGGTCGTGCCACAGGCTCACCAGCTCGGCGATCTCGGCCATCGAAAAACCCAGGTCGCGCGCCCGCTTGATAAAGCGCAGCGTGTGCACGTCGGCCGGCGCGTACAGCCGGTAGCCGCCATCGGTGCGCGTGATGTCGCCCAGCAGCCCGAGCGATTCGTAATGCCGCACCATCTTGGCCGACACGCCGGAGGCGCGCGCGGCCTCGCCGATGGTCACCGGCAGCGTGGACGGTGCCGACGCTGCGGGCATGGGCGCGCTCACGCCGCCACCGCGTAGCCTTCCTCGCGGATGGCGGCGGCAATCGCGTCGTACGGCTGGGTGGACTGCACTTCCACCCGATTCTCGGCGCGGTCAATCTTCACCTCGGCCTGCGGATCGAGCGTCTTGATCGCCCGCTTCACGGCCATCTCGCAGTGGCCGCAGGTCATGCCGGTGACGGTGAATTGCTGGGGGGGTGGTCATGGGTGCTCCTTTCAGCGTGATCGATCAGGGGATCATGAACCTTGACATGAGGGGAGTGTCAAGTGGGCAATGATCGACGTCGCACTGCAGTGTTCGTTGGTTTTTGACGGGAAAATCGGAAGAGCCTAAGAACCTTAGAGGATAAGACATATAGTTTTATGCGTCACCCTTCATATATTTCAGAAGAACGGCTGTAGCTTCGTGTATGGCTTCTGGTTCTTCCAAGCTCCATTCCCGTATAACGCGAAGGGCATCATTGCACTCTCTAAAAATATGGATATTAGCTTCTACTGAATTTAGCGAAAAACCCTTCCTGCCTCGGAGTGAGCCCTTTGTCCTAATCCATCGATGTGAATCGCTAGATTCCACAGCATAAAAAGAATGAACCACCCGATTGCGATAGTCCTCAGCTGCATAGAGCGCTTTTCGCACGTCAGCAGCTTCTATTTTTGACAGTTTTGGGTGCCGTTCTAATCGACGAGGAAAGATTTCTACGAGAAGATCGACTTTCTGTTTAAAGCTCATTGCTGCAGAGACGAGATACTGATCGTCTTTTTCGTGCATGCGGAGAAGCAAAGCCAATTCCTCAGCCAACCATTGCTCAACTTGTTGGAATCTGACTACAGTCTGACCTATGGCTCGAAATAGCGAGTCTGTTTGATCGATTAGATTGTTTTGATTCATGATGGTTAGTATTAATTTTGGGCAGAATTTTATTCGATTGTTACTTCGCATACTATGCGTCAACTCACATCGCTACAGTGTTTGGCCTTCTAAGCTGCCGGGCGAAGAAACATCAGGCGACGGGGACGTAAAGCATTCCGCGCCCCATCGGGGTCTTGACCCTCCCATCATGTCAAGCCCCACACTCGCCCCCATGAACGAAACCATCACCCCCCCTCGACCTTGGCATCGGCGGCATGACCTGCGCCAGTTGCGTGGCGCGGGTCGAGAAGGCCTTGAAGAAGGTGCCGGGCGTGCAGGACGCGGCGGTGAACCTGGCGACCGAGAGTGCGCGCGTCACCCTGGCGTCGGACGCGGGCGGCGCTGCTGCCATGGAGCCTGTACTGCGCCGCGCCGTGCGCGACGCCGGCTACGAGCCGCGCGCGGCCGATGCCGCCATCGACGCTGCCGACGTGGGCCCGTGGGCGGGCTTCTGGCCCGTGGGCGTGGGCCTGCTGCTGTGCGCGCCGCTGGTGCTGCCGATGCTGGGCATGCCCCTTGGCTGGCACTGGATGCCGCCGCCGTGGGTGCAGTTTGTGCTGGCCACACCGGTGCAGTTCTGGCTGGGCGCGCGCTTTTACAAGGCGGCGTGGGGCGCGCTGAAAAGCGGCAGCGGCAACATGGAGCTGCTGGTGTCGATCGGCACCACGGCGGCGTGGCTGCTGTCGATGTGGCTGTGGCTGGGCAAGCCGCACGCCGATGGCCATGTGCCGCACCTGTATTTCGAGAGCGCCGCCGTGGTGGTGACGCTGGTGCGCCTGGGCAAGTGGCTGGAAGAGCGCGCCAAGCGGCAGACCACGTCCGCCATCCGCGCGCTGCACGCGCTGCGGCCCGAGGTGGCGCACCTGATCGACTGGGACGGCGCCGAAAAAGACATCCCGGTCGATGAACTGCGCGCGGGCGACCAACTCGCCGTGCGCCCCGGCGAGCGCATTCCCGCCGACGGCACGGTGACGGAAGGCGCCACGCAGGTGGACGAATCCATGCTCACGGGCGAGCCGCTGCCGGTGGCCAAGGCGGTGGGCGACAAGCTCACGGGCGGCGCCATCAACGGCGACGGCCGCGTGCTGATGACCGTGACGGCGGCCGGCGCCGAGAGCGTGCTGGCGCACATCATCCGCCTGGTGCAGGACGCGCAGGCCGTCAAGGCGCCGGTGCAGCGGCTGGTGGACAAGGTAGCGGCGGTTTTTGTGCCGGTGGTGCTGCTGATCGCGCTGGGCACCTTTCTGGGCGGGTGGCTGCTGGGCGGCCTGGGGCTGGAGACGGCCCTGATCCGCGCGGTGGCGGTGCTGGTCATCGCCTGCCCGTGCGCGCTGGGGCTGGCCACGCCGACGGCCATCATGGCGGGCACGGGGGTGGCGGCGAAGTTCGGCATCCTGATCAAGGACGCCGAGGCGCTGGAAGTGGCGCACCAGGTCGATACGGTGGCGTTTGACAAGACCGGCACGCTGACGGTGGGCCAGCCGCGCCTGCTGGCGCTGGTGGCGGCGCCGGGCGTGGACGAGGCGGCGGCGCTGAAGACCGCGGCCAGCCTGCAGTCGGGCAGCGAACACCCGCTGGCGCGCGCCGTGCTGGCGGCCGCGCGCGAGAGCGGCCTGGCCGCCGACGCGCCGCAGGACGTGCAGGCCGTGCCCGGACGCGGCACGCAGGGGCGCGTGGCGGGGCACGAGGTGCTGATCGGCAGCCAGCGCTGGATGGGCGAACTGGGCGTGAATCTGCAGCCTTTTGAGGCGACAGCGCACGACCAGCAAGCGCAGGGCGCTACGGTTTCCATAGTAGCGGTGCGCACGGCCGACGGCGGCACCCCGCAGGCGGTAGCGCTGCTGGCGTTTGGCGACGAGCCCAAGCCCGGCGCGCGCGCCGCCATCGACGCGCTGCACGCGCGCGGCATCCGCTGCGTGATGATTTCGGGCGACAACCGCGGCGCCGCCGAAGCCATGGCGCGGCGGCTGGGCCTGAAGCCGGAAGACGGCGAGGTGCTGGCCGACGTGCTGCCGGGGGACAAGGCGGCGGCGGTGCAGGCGCTTCAATCCAACGCCCTCCCCCGCTGGGCGGGGGCCGCCCCCGCCGAAGGCAGCGCCGCGCCGGCCGATGCGGCGCAGCCCCCATCCCCACCTTCCCCCAGCGGGGGAAGGGGCAAGAAGCCGCACGGCGGCCACCATGTGGTCGCCATGGTCGGCGATGGCGTCAACGACGCGCCCGCGCTGGCGGCGGCCGACGTGGGCATGGCCATGGGCAGCGGCACCGACGTGGCCATGCACGCGGCGGGCATCACGCTGATGCGCGGCGACGTGGCGCTGGTGCCGGCGGCGCTGGACATTTCGCGCCGCACGGTGGCCAAGATCCGGCAGAACCTGTTCTGGGCCTTCGTCTACAACGCGGCCGGCATTCCGCTGGCGGCGCTGGGCTACCTGAGCCCGGTGCTGGCCGGCGCGGCGATGGCGCTGTCGTCGGTCAGCGTGACGACCAACGCGCTGCTGCTCAAGCGCTGGAAGCCCGACGAGCGCGCGCCACAGCGCGGATCGGACACGCCGGAGCCTTGACTCACATCATGCCGGGCGCCGCACGCGACACTTACACTTTGGGCTGACCGAATACTGGAGAGACGCATCATGAGGCACCGGAGTCTGGAGATCATCCGCGACGAGCATTCGTCGCTGGCAGCCATGCTGCAATCGATGCGCATGATGGTCGACCGCGGGCCGCAGGACAACCCGAAGAACTTCTTCGACGTGCTGCGGGCGATGCTGTTCTACATCGACGAGTTTCCCGAGCGGTTGCACCACCCGAAAGAGACCGAGCTGCTGTTTCCCCGCGTCAAGAAGGCGTCGCCCCACACGGCCGACGCCATTGCCCGGCTGGACCGCGACCACCAGTACACCGAAATCGCCGTGCGCGACATCCAGCACCTGCTGCTGGGCTGGGAACTGATGGGCGAGTCGCGCAAGCAGGTCTTCCTGCACGAATTCACCAAGTACGTCAGCCAGTACCTGGAGCACATGCGGCTCGAAGAATCGGTGATCCTGCCCGAGGCCGAGCGCACGCTGACCGAAGCCGACTGGAAAGAGCTGGACGCCGAGTTCGAGAAGAACTGCGACCCGCTGACCGGCAAGTACAAGCCCGACCCGGTGTACGAGCAGCTGTTCACCCGCATCGTGATGAACGCCCCGGCGCCCATCGGCCTGGGCGGCGGCTGATCAGCTCATCGCGCCTGCGCCCGCGGGCTGCGTCAGCGGCAGCGTGAAGCGCGCCGCCAGCCCGCCGCCGGGCGTGGCGTCCAGTTCGAAGTGCGCGTCCAGCAGCTGGGCGTAGCGCTGCACGATCGCCAGCCCCAGCCCCGCCCCCTGCCCCAGCGCGCACCCGTCGGCGCCCTGCACGCCGCGCGCCAGCGCCAGCGTACGCTCGTCGGGCGGCATGCCGGGGCCGTTGTCCTGCACTTCCAGCGTGGCGGCGTCGCCCTGCGCCGACAGCAGCAGCGTGATGCGCGGCGCGGCGCCGGTGGTGGCGTAGCGCAGCGCGTTGTCGATCAGGTTGTCGAGCACGCCCTCCAGCAGCAGGGCGTCGGCGCGCACCCACACCGGCGTGTCGAGCCCGCTGGCGCCCAGGTCGGCGCCGGCGGCGTCGGCGCGCGGCAGCCAGCGCAGCAGCACCTCGCGCGCCAGATCATGCAGCGGCACGGCCTTCAGCTGCAGGGCGGCGCGGGCCTCGTCGGCGCGCGCCAGCGCCAGCAGCTGGTCGACGCAGTGGCTGGCGCGCGCCTGGCTGCGCAGGATGCCCTGCAGCTGCGCGCGCCACTGCGCCGGGTCGTCCTGCGACAGCGCGTATTCGGCCTGCGCGCGGATGCCGGCCAGCGGCGTGCGCAGCTCGTGCGCCACGTTGCCGCTGAATTCGCGCTGCGCCGCCAGGCTGTCGCGCAGCCGCGCCAGCAGCGAATTGATCGAATGGCCCAATCGCGCGATGTCGCGCGTGGGCGCGGCGGCGGCCAGCGGCGCGGGCAGGGGCGACAGGTCGTCGGCGTCGCGCTGGTCCACCGCGTCTTCCAGCCGGGCCAGCGGCCGCAACTGGCGCCCGATGCCGCTGCGCAGCCACACCACCAGCAGGGCCAGCAGCACGGCCTGGGCGGCGGCCGAATACAGCACCAGCTCGCGCAGCAGCGCGCGCCGGCCGCCGATGGTCTGCGCCATCACGACGACGAAGGTGTCGCTGGCCTTGCGCCGCAGGCTGACCATGCGCACCGCGCGGCCGTGGATGCTGTCGTCGTGGAAGACGTGGCCCAGCGCCGGCAGCGGCGCCTGCGGCACCGAGCCGTGCCCCGCCAGGAACCGGCCGCCGAGCGAGCGCACGACGAAGAATTCCTGCTCGGTCTGGTCAAACAGCAGCGCCGCCATTTCGGCCTGGCTCAGCGCCAGCTGCGGGCCTTCGGGGCCGGATTCGACCTGCGCGGCCACGGCGTAGGCGTCGTCCAGCAGCGCGCGGTCGTAGGCCTGGTGCACGTAGCGGCTGGCGATCCACAGCGCGACGCCGGTGCCGACGCTCCAGGTCAGCACCAGCGGCAGCGCCACGCCCCACACCAGGCGCGTGCGCAGCGATGCCGGCCGGCCCATGGCGCTCAGTCGTCCCGCGCCGGGGCGCGGGCGTCGTCGTCGTCGGCCTCGATCAGGTAGCCCAGCCCGCGCAGGGTGCGGATCTGCGCGCCGCTGCCGGCCAGCTTCTTGCGCAGGCGCGAGATGAAGGCTTCCAGCGCGTTGTCGCCCAGCGGGTCGTCGTTGTCGGACAGCTTGTCGGACAGCATGCGCTTGCTGACCACGCGGCCGGGCGGGGTCAGCAGCTCCCACAGCACCTCGAACTCGCGCGCCGGCAACTCCCACGGCGCGTCGTGCAGCGCCAGGCGGCGCGCGCGGCGGTCCAGCACCAGGCGGCCCAGCACCACCCGGTCGTCGGTGGCGTGGGCGCGGCGCAGCAGCGCGCGCAGGCGGGCCTCGACCTCGGCCAGCTCGAAAGGCTTGCCCAGATAGTCGTCGGCGCCGGCGTCCAGGCCGGCGATGCGCTGTTCGGTGCGGTCGCGCGCCGTCAGCACGATGACCGGGGTGCGGTCGCCGCGCGCGCGCGCCTCGCGCAGCAGGTCGAGCCCATTGCCCAGGCCGCTGCGCGGGTGCGCGCTGGCGGGCAGGTTCAGGTCCAGCAGCACGGCGTCGAACGGCTGCGTGCGCCACCACAGGCGCGCGGTGTCCATGTCGGCGGCGGCGTCCACGCGGTGGCCGTGCGCGCGCAGGCTGCGCTGGACGATGTCGGCCAGCACCGGGTCGTCTTCGACGAGGAGGATGCGCATGGCTACGTGATTTTGCGGTGGGCGCTGGTCAGGTCGCGGTCAGTGGTGCGGTGCGACAAACAGCCGCATGTTGGAAAGCAGATTCACCAGATCGCTATTGTGCGCGTGCGCCTGGCTGGCCGTGGCCCTGCCGGCGGCTGCGCAGTCGCTCACGCTGCCGCAGGCGCTGCAGGAGGCGCGCGCCAACCTCGACGTGGCCATCGCCCGCGGCGGGCTGGAGGCGGCGCGCGCCGACATTTTGGCGGCCAACCACGCGCCGCTGCCGGTGCTGTCGGCCAAGGTGTCGTCGATCGATTTGCAGCACGGCATTGGCGCCGGCCCGCTGCTGACGCGCAAGCGGCTCGACAAGGGCGTCGGCCTGGACTGGACCTGGGAGCGCGGCGACAAGCGCGCCCTGCGCACCCGCGCCGCCCACGAGGCGGTGGGCGCCGCGCAGGAAGACCTGCAGGACGTGGTGGTGCAGCAGCTGCTGGCCACGCAGGGTGGCTTCTACGACCTGCTGGCCGCGCAGCAGAAGCTGGAATTGATGCAGGCGCTGGTGGGCGATGCGCGCCAGCTGGCCGACACCGCCGGGCGCCGCGTGCGCGCCGGCGACCTGGCGCGCCAGGACGCCAACCGCATCGAGATCGAGGCCGAGCGCGTGCGCGCCGACGCCCTGGCCGCCGAGCTGGACCGACAGCGCGCCGCCCTGGTGCTGGCGCAGCTGGTGGGCCGCATGCCGCAGGCCGAGCGCCTGGCCGTGGAGGGCGGCTGGCCCACGCCGCCCGCGCCGGGCGACGCCGACCTGGCGCTGCTGCTGGAAGGCCGCGCCGACGTGCGCGCCGCCCAGGCCCGCGTGCGCGCGGCGCAGGCGGCGGTCGACAGCGCGCGTGCGCTGCGCCGGTCCGACGTCACGGTCGGCGCCTCGTTCGACCATTACCCCGGCACCAGCAACCGGCTGGTGGAGCTGCGCGCGCAGATGCCGCTGACCTGGGGCTACGACTACCAGGGCGAGATCGGCCGCGCGCTGGCCCAGCTGCGCCAGGCCGAGGACCAGCTGGAAAAAACCCGCCGCGGCGCCGCCGCCGACCTGCGCCGCCTGCAGCTGGAAGCGGCCACCGCGCTGGCCCGCGCGCGCCACTACGAAACCGACGTGCTGCCGCGTGCGCGCGAAGTGGCCCAGTCGGCCGAAATCGCCTACCAGAAGGGCGCCCTGCCCCTGACCGACCTGCTGGACGCGCGCCGCACGCTGCGCGCGACGCTGCTGGACGCGCTGGGCACGCGCGTCGACGCGGCCAAGGCGGCGGCCGCCTGGCAGCTGCGCGCCCAGCCGCTGCCACCCGAATTCATCGCCCAACGACTGCCCTGACGTTCATGCGCCTGCCTCTGCCCTCCCCCCTTCTTTCGGTGCTGGCCGCCGCCTGCCTGCTGGCCGGGTGCGGCCGAGAAGCGCCGCCGCTGCCGCCTGAGCCGCCGGCCCCCATCCTGCAGGGCAAGCAACTGCGCTACCCGCCCGATCACCCGCAGCTCAAGCTGATCGAGACCGCCGCCGCCGAGCAGGTGACCAGCGTGCCCGCGCAGCTGCCGGCGCGCCTGGTGTGGGACGAGTCGCGCACGCAGCGCATCTACCCGCCGTTTGCCGGCCGCGTGGGCGCGATTCGCGTCGACGTCGGCCAGCGCGTGGCGGCGGGTGCGGTGCTGGCCGACCTGGCCTCGCCCGATTTCGCCGTGGCGCAGGCCGACACCGCCAAGGCCGAGGCCGACGCCAGCGTGGCCGCCAAGGCGCTGGCGCGCCAGCGCGAGCTGTACCAACTGGGCATTGCCGCGCGCAAGGACGTGGAACAGGCCGAAGGCGACGCCGCGCGCGCCCGCGCCGAGGTGGCCCGCGCCAGTGCGCGCACCCGCATGTACGGCGGCGGCGCGGCGGTGAACCAGCAACTGGCCATCCGCGCCGGCATCGGCGGCGTGGTGGTCGAGCGCAACATCAACCCCGGCCAGGAACTGCGCCCCGACCAGTACGGCCCGGCCACGCCGCCGCTGTTCACCCTGACCGACCCGACCACGCTGTGGGTGCAGGTGGACGCGCGCGACATGGACGTGGAGGCGCTGCGCCCCGGCCAGACCTTTGTGCTGCGGCTGGCGGCGCTGCCCGACATTCCGTTCGAGGCGCGCGTGACGGCGGCGGCCGACGTGATCGACCCCGGCACGCGCACCATCAAGATCCGCGGCGTGGTCGACAACCCCGAGCGGCGCCTGAAGGCCGAGATGCTGGGCACGGCGCTGATCGAGCGCGCGCACCAGCGCGGCGTGTCGGTGCCGGCCAGCGCGGTGACGCTGCGCGGCGCCGAGCACTGGGTGGTGGTGCAGACCAGCCCCGGCGTGTTCGAGCGGCGGCTGGTGGACACCAGCGAGGAAGGCGCGCGCGACGTCATCGTGACCAGCGGCATCCGCCCCGGTGAAAAGGTGGTGAGCGAGAACGCGCTGCTGCTGCTGCGCCAGTTCCGCCTGGCCGAGCAGGAGGCCAGCGCGCCCGCACCCGGTGCGTCGGGCGCCACGCCCGCCGCCCAGCCCCCGGCCAGCGCTGCCAGCGAGCGGTCCGCGTCATGAGAAAGCTGATCCACTACGCGCTGCACCAGCCGCTGTTCATCGTGCTGGGCACGCTGCTGTTCGCCATGGCGGGCATCATCGCGTTCCAGAACCTGTCGGTGGAGGCGTTTCCCGACGTCACCGACACGCAGGTGACGGTGATCGCGCTTTACCCCGGCCACGCGGCCGAAGAAGTGGAAAAGCAGGTCACGCTGCCGATCGAGGTGGCGCTGTCGGGCCTGCCCAGTTCCATCCGCGTGTTCTCGCACACGCAGTTCGGCCTGTCGTTCACCGTGGTCACGTACGACGACAAGGCCGACGTGCTGCAGGTACGCGCGCAGGTGAACGAGCGCCTGCGCGGCGTCGACCTGCCGCCGGGCGTGGAGGCCAACATCGCCCCCAACGCCACGCCGGTGGGCGAGATCATGCGTTACCGCCTGGTGGGCGACGGCAAGACCACGACCGAGCTGCGCACCATCGAGGACTGGGTGGTCGAGCGCGCCCTGCGCCAGGTGCCGGGCGTGGCCGACGTGGTGGCGATGGGCGGCTTCATCAAGCAGTACGAGGTGCAGCCCGATCTGGAAAAGCTGCGCGCGCACAAGCTGACGCTGCAGAACCTGCTGGACGCGCTGGGGCGCGGCAACGCCAACGCGGGCGGCAGCTACGTGGCGCAGGGCGCGCAGCAGTACGCCATCCGCGGCATCGGCTTTTTGCAGTCGCCCGACGACATTGGCCGCATCGCCATCAAGGCGCAGAACGGCACGGCGGTGCTGGTGCGCGATGTGGCGGACGTCAGGGTCGGCGCCGTGCCGCGCCTGGGCACGGTGGGCCAGGACGACATCGACGACGTGGTGACCGGCATCGTGGTCATGCGCAAGGGCGAGAACCCGAGCGTGGTGCTCAAGGGCGTGAAGGCCACCATCGAGCGCCTGAACGACCGCGGCCTGCCGCGCGGCGTGCAGATCGTGCCTTACTACGACCGCACCTGGCTGATGGGCAAGACGCTGTCCACCGTGTTCCGCAACCTGGTGGAAGGCGCGCTGCTGGTGTCGCTGGTGCTGTACCTGTTCCTGTCCAACTTCCGCGCCAGCCTGGCGGTGGTGGTGATCATTCCGCTGTCGCTGCTGGCCACGTTTCTGGGCCTGAAGATCATGGGCGTGCCGGCCAACCTGCTGAGCCTGGGAGCGATGGACTTCGGCATCATCGTGGACGGCGCGGTGATCGTGATCGAGAACATCATGCACCGCCTGGCCGAAAAGGGCGAAGGCATGCGCGACGAGGAGCGGCGCGAAGTCATCACGGAAGCCGCGACCGAGGTGGGCCGTCCCACGCTTTTTTCCATGCTCATCATCATCGCCGCGCACATTCCCATCTTTGCGCTGCAGCGGCATGAAGGCCGCATCTTCCAGCCGATGGCGCTGTCGGTCACCACGGCGCTGGTCGGCTCGCTGATCTTTTCGCTGACGCTGGTGCCGCTGCTGGCGTACTGGATGCTGCGCCGCAAGCTGCCGCACCACGACAACCGCCTGGTGGACTGGTGCAAGCGCGTGTATCGCCCGGTGCTGCTGTGGGCGCTGGACAACCGGCGCAAGGTGATGATTGGCGCGGTGGTGGCGTTTGCGCTGTCGATGGGCGTGGCGGCGCGGCTGGGGTCGGAGTTTTTGCCCGAGCTGAACGAGGGCACCATCTGGGTCAACGTGCGCCTGCCCTCCAGCATCTCCAACGCCGAGGCGGCCAACACGCTGCACACGGTGCGCAAGGCCCTGCTCACGGTGCCCGAGGTGCGCACGGCGGTGTCCAAGGCGGGCCAGCCAGAAGACGGCACCGACCCCAAGACGATCAGCATGGCCGAGGTGTTTGTCGACGTGAAACCCGCCGAGGAATGGCGCAAGGGCCTGACCAAGGAGCGGCTCATCGAGGAGATGGACCGCGCGGTGTCGGCCATTCCGGGCATGGAGCCCACCTTCTCGCAACCGATCCGCGACAACGTGCTCGAATCGATTTCGCAGATCGACGGCCAGATCGTCATCAAGGTGTCGGGCGACGACCTGACCGAGCTGCGTCACGTCACGGAAGAGATCGAGACCCAGATTCGCCGCGTGCCCGGTGTGTACCGCGCCGAAATTGACCGCCTGGGCGAGCTGCCGCAACTGCAGATCGAGATCGACCGCGAGGCGGCGGGACGTCTGGGCCTGAACATCCAGGACGTGCAGGACGTGATCGAGACCGCGCTGGCCGGCAAGGCCGCCACGCAGATCTGGGAGGGCGAGCGCAAGTTTGCCGTGGCGGTGCGGCTGCCGGAAGACCGGCGCGGCATCGCGCGCCTGCCGCAGACGCTGGTGCCCACGCCCGACGGCGGATCGGTGCCGCTGGGCAACGTGGCGCGGCTGAAGGAAACCAGCGGCGCCATGAACATCGCGCGCGAGAACGGCCGCCGCACCATGGCCATCGGCATCTTCATCAAGGACCGCGACATGGGGTCGGTGGTGCACGACATGCAGGCGCGCGTGGAGCAGAACGTCAAGCTGCCGCGCGGCTATGCGGTGACGTGGTCGGGCGAGTTCGAAAACCAGGAACGCGCCATGAAGCGGCTGTCGGTGGTGGTGCCGATCTCGCTGCTGCTGATCTTTGTGCTGCTGTTCGACGCCTTCAAGTCGTTCAAGATGGCGGCGCTGATCCTGCTGAACGTGCCGCTGGCGCTGATCGGCGGCTTCGTGGCGCTGTGGGCGCTGTCGATTCCGCTGTCGGTGTCGGCGGCCATCGGCTTCATCGCGCTGTCGGGGCAGGCGGTGCTGAACGGGGTGGTGATGCTGTCGGTGTTCCAGCAGCTGCGCGAAGCCGGCAACTCGGCCGAGGACGCGGCGCGGCTGGGCAGCATGCAGCGCCTGCGCACCGTGCTGATGACGGCGATGCTGGCCGCGCTGGGCATGCTGCCGATGGCGCTGTCGCGCGACATCGGCGCCGAGACGCAGCGCCCGCTGGCCATCGTCATCATCGGCGGGCTGGTCACGGCCTGCCTGCTGACGCTGGTGGTGTTGCCGGCGCTGTACGTGGCGTGGTTTGGCGAAAAGAAGCCAAAAGAGCAGGCAGCGCTGGCCTGATCAGTGCACGCAGCTATGAAATCAGGAGTAATGAGGGCCTGCCTGCTGCTCGCGTGGAGCGCCGCAGGCATCGCCACCCCGGCCCGTGCGGCCGACGAACCGGCCTTCAAGCTGACGCTGGGCGCCTACCGCTTCAGCACCGCCGGCTGGGGCGTGGACACCAACCTGCGCGCCAGCGGTGATTGGGGCAACGCGTGGATCGGCCACTTTCGCGCGGCGGGGCTGGACGTGGCGCAGACGCGGCTGGGCTGGGACCACAGCTTTGGCAGCGTGGTGCGCGTGCAGCCGTCCATCCAGTACGCCAGCGGCGGCTTCGTGGGCGGCAGCGTCAACGTCGAGGCCGGCCAGACCTGGGTGCTGGGCGCGGGGCTGGGGCGCACCAACCTGCGGCCGTACTACAACCTCAACTTCGACCCCAACGACGCGTGGACGCTGATGGCCGCCTGGCGCGCCGACGACGGCCGCAGCCTGACGGCCAGCTTCATCCGCGACAACCGGCAGAACCCCGACCAGCGCCACCTTCACCTGACCTGGCGCCAGCCGCTGGCGGAAGGCCACCGGCTGACGCTCGATGCATTGCTCAAGCGCGGCCGGGTGGACGGCCAGATGATCACGCGCGCCGGCTTCACCGCCACGCACGACTGGCCACGCTGGTTTGCGCGCCTGGCCTACGACCCGAAGACCAACTTCACGGCCGACGACCAGTGGCGATTGAGCGTCGGTGTGCGCTTTTGAATTGATAGCGACCTGCGCTCGTCTATCAAGCGCGTGGGCCAGAAAGATCTTCAAAAACTCGCATGCAACCGCAGCGCGTAGAAATTGACCGGCCCGCGGTCGGCGTTGTAGCCGGGGTGGCGGATGTGCTGCCAGTTCAGCGCCATGTCCAGGTGCTTGTGCAGGCGCAGGTGGTAGAACAGTTCCAGCACCTGCTCGGGCCGGTAGTTGAGTTTGCCGTCGCCCAGGAAGAAGCCCATGCCGCCCGCGGCCAGGTACTGCCGGTGCGCGCGCGACAGGCTGTTGCGCGCCCAGCCGATGCCCAGCGTGTCGCTGGGGCGCTGCCACGCGCCGCCCTGCACCAGTGCGCCGGCCGAGACGGAGCGGTCGATTTCGGTGAAGGCATAGGTCTCTGTGCCGCCGTCGGCCCAGCTGGCGCGCGCAAACAGGCCCACGTGGGCGCTCACCGCCTGCTCGACGTTGAGGCCGAAGCCGTACTTGACCTGCGCCCCGCCGCGCGCCGCGTCCAGGCTGGGCACGCCGCCGGTGCGCGCGGCCAGCGCCAGCGCGTCGTCGTAGCGCGTCATCACCGCGCGGTTGCGAAACGCCAGCAGGCGCACGCGGCCCGGGCGCTCGTCGCCCAGCAGCGTGTGGCCGCGCTCCAGCTCGATCTGGTCGCCATAGTGCTGCAGCACGCGCAGGTCCAGCGATTGCTGGTTGGGCTGCACCGGCTGGATGAAGCGGCCCGCGCGCAGCGCCCAGTCGCCCCAGTAGCGCTCCAGCGCCACGCCCCAGCTGTAGCCGCGCGCGTCGGCGGCGAAGTCGTAGGCGCCGTGCGTCAGCAGCGACCAGTTGAGGAACTGCGTGCGTGGGTCGTGGTTGTAGGCGTTGTTGTCGAAGATGTCGGTCACCGACAGGTTGCCGGCGGTCAGCACCCAACGGTCCTTGTCCACCGCGCCGCCCAACTGGTTGGGGCCGGATTCGCGCACCTCGCGCCCGCCACCCGTGCCCCAGGTCTGGCGCACGAACAGCCGCGCCCGGTACAGCCGCAGGTGCGGCCCCGACGAGCGCGCCATCTCGCCGTTGGTAAAGCCCCCCACGGCCGTTCAACCCCGACAGCGGCTGTCCGCGGGCGAGCTCGGGGTTGAAGTACACCTCGCCGCCCGCCCACGGCCGCCAGCCGGCGAAGACGCTGGCGGTGACCGAATAACTGGCCTCGCGCTCGCCCTTCAGGCTGTGCGGCCCCGCGTAAGGCGATGGGAATGACGGCTTGAACTGGCGGATATAGGTGGCCTGGCCGTGCAGGTTCGATTCTTCGTCGGGCGCAACATCGGTGCCGGCGTCGGCGGCGAGTGCCGAGCCGCCCACGAGCCATGCGGCCGCGAAGAAAGCGGTCATCCGGCGAGCACGCAGGGAAAAACGGGGCGGCATGACGGGTGATGCACAACAGCGCCCGGCAACAAAAAAGCGCCAAGCTTGCCGGGGGGTGATTCAGCAGATGGCGTTTATACGCCACGCGAATGACATCGCCGTGTCATCTGCCGCCGCAGGCTTGTGAGCGGTCTTTGGTCGCGCGGGGCGACTGCGGTCAGTGCGTTGCACCTGCAAGCGGTGCAAACAAAACAGCCTGGCAGGACGGCCTGCCAGGCTGTCGTGGAGGCAACGCAGCGTCAGGCCTTGCGGCGGCGACGGCGCACCATGGCACTTGCGCCCAGTGCTGCGGCGAGGGCAGCCAGACCGAATTCAGACAGCGTCGGCACTGAAACCGGCGTGCGAGGTTCGGTCGGCGTCGGCGTTGCCACCGACTTGTCCTGGATTGTCACGGTGGCCGACGAGGGTGTGCCCAGCACGTACCCAGTCCCTTCCGCCAGGGCCAGGGTCACCACGGCGTCGCCGTCGCCCACGGCGGTATTGGCGACAGATGTGATGGTGCATGTGGCGGTGGTCTGGCCTTCGGCGATGGTGATCGGCGATGCACAGGTCGTCGTGAAGCGTGCGTCAGCGGTGGGAGGCGTGAGGGTGACCGGCAGGCCGCCCGCGGACGCCGCAGCCGTCAACGTCACCGTGCACGTGGACACTTCGGCCGTGGCGTCGGACAGCGTGGGCGGCGCGCAGGCTACCGTGGCCTGCGGCGGCAGCTCGAAATTGGCGTTGAGCACTTCCTGGCCGTTCATGGTCAGCACGACGTTGTCGACCGCGCCTTTGAAGAACTCGGTGGCCGTTCTTGCCCAACCTGATCCGATGCCGAACTCCAGTCCGATGACCAGGTCGCTGCCGAGCACGCCATCGCAATCGGTGGCCGCGGTGGCGGCCTTGCACGCGCCCAAGGTGGGGTACGAGTTGCCCGTGTTCCAGACCACGGACGCGTCGGTCACGGGCTGGGTCACCCAGGCGTTGGTGGCGACAGGCGCGACGGCCGGGTTGTAGGCCAGTTCGAAAATCAACCGGCGACGGATGGCGGGATCTGTCGCGTCCTGCAGGGTGATGCGCACGGAAGGATGGAAGTGGTCCGGTACGGTGCTGCTGCCGTCGCGGTACCAGTCGTAGCTCAGGGCCGTCAGCTGGCTGAGCGGGCCGAAGCCGGTGGGGGCCGAGCTGACGTATTTCCAGTCCGCCTTGTCCGGGCTCGGACTGCCCGTGCCGATGCCGTACAGATAGGCCGAACCGTTTCCGCTGCGCGGGTAGTCAGCCGTGATGCCGGTGGTGCCACCGCTGCGAACGTTGGTGCGATACCAGGCATCCGTCACGGCAGCATCGTTGGCGCCCGTGATCGTGCCCGCTGGCGTCGTCACGGTCGCTGCAGATGCGTGAAACCCGTGTCCCATGCCCCACACCAACGCCAGAGCCCATCCCGCCCACTTCATATCGCGGCCTCGTGTCATGCTGTAACCCCTATAAGTATGTTGGCCAAAATGTAGCCGAAAGTGGTAGGGGTGTTGCCAAGGGTTAACCCGTCGCGTGCTGGCTGTGATCCTTGCGCGCGGTGGCAGGCTCGTTTAGGTTGTGGGTGGCGAGTTGATTTACACGGATTGACCAGCAAACGCCGGGCGATTTAAACTCCCCCTTAGTATCAAGGCTCTAGCACCATGCCCCATTCCCCCGAAGACAAGAAACGCGCCATCACCCGTCTGCGCCGCATCCGTGGCCAGGCCGAGGCGCTGGAGCGCACCATTGCGGAAGGCGCCGACTGCGGCCCGGTGCTGCAGCAACTGGCGGCCATGCGTGGCGCGGTCAACGGGCTGATGGCCGACGTGCTGGAAGGGCATCTGTACGAAAGCTTCGGCCACGCGGATTGCGATGGCTCGGACGCGCCCGATTCCGAGCATGCGCGCGTGCACGCCGCCATCGACGAGACGGTGTCCATCGTCAAGACCTACCTGAAATAAGCCTCGAAAGGAGACCCCATGAAATCCCGCGCCGCCGTGGCCTTTGAAGCCGGCAAACCCCTGCAGATCGTCGAGATCGACGTGGCACCGCCCAAGGCCGGCGAGGTGCTGGTCCGCATCACCCACACCGGCGTCTGCCACACCGACGCCTTCACCCTGTCGGGCGACGATCCCGAGGGCATCTTCCCTGCCGTGCTGGGCCACGAAGGCGCTGGCATCGTGGTCGAAGTGGGCGAAGGCGTGACCAGCGTCAAGCCGGGCGACCACGTCATTCCGCTCTACACCGCCGAATGCGGCCAGTGCCTGTTCTGCAAGAGCGGCAAGACCAACCTGTGCACGGCGGTGCGCGCCACGCAGGGCAAGGGCGTCATGCCCGACGGCACCACGCGCTTTTCGTACAACGGGCAGCCGATCTACCACTACATGGGCTGCAGCACGTTCAGCGAATACACGGTGGTGGCCGAGGTGTCGCTGGCCAAGGTCAACCCCCAGGCCAACCCCGAGCAGGTGTGCCTGCTGGGCTGCGGCGTGACCACGGGCCTGGGTGCGGTCAAGAACACCGCCAAGGTGCAGCCGGGCGACAGCGTGGCGGTGTTTGGCCTGGGGGGTATCGGCCTGGCCGTGATCCAGGGCGCCAAGATGGCGCAAGCGGGCCGCATCATCGCCATCGACACCAACCCGGGCAAGTTCGATCTGGCCAAGACCTTTGGCGCCACCGACTGCGTCAACCCCAAGGACCACGACAAGCCGATCCAGCAGGTCATCGTCGACATGACGGGCTGGGGCGTGGACCACAGCTTCGAGTGCATCGGCAACGTGCAGGTCATGCGCGCCGCGCTGGAATGCGCGCACCGCGGCTGGGGCCAGAGCGTGATCATCGGCGTGGCCGGCGCGGGGCAGGAAATCAGCACGCGTCCGTTCCAGTTGGTGACCGGCCGCCGCTGGCTGGGCACGGCCTTTGGCGGCGTGAAGGGGCGCAGCGAACTGCCGGGCATGGTCGAGGACGCGATGGCGGGCAAGATTCAGCTGGAGCCCTTCGTCACCCACACCATGCCGCTGACCGACATCAACGAAGCGTTCGACCTGATGCACGCGGGCAAGTCGATTCGCAGCGTAGTTCATTACTGACCCCCTGTGGCGCTGGCGCGCCTTCCCCCTGAAGGGGGACGCAGCCAGCGGGCGGGCCAAGCCCTTCCGCGGCTGCCGCGCGTGGCCTGCTCCGCGGCCTTTTGAAGACACGAACGGAATTACGGTGCGCGGCCGATCCGCGCGGTTCGACGAGGAGACAAAAAATGGGCGTTTCGCTTCATCCCAGCATCGACAACGGCCTCAAGCCCGCCAAGGACGGCTTTGCCGGCGGCACGCTCAAGTGCCGCTGCGCCAGCGATCAGGTCGAAGTGCGCGTGGACAGCCAGGTGGCGCACAACCACGCCTGCGGCTGCACCAAGTGCTGGAAGCCCGCCGGCGCCCACCTGTCGGTGGTCGGTGTGGTGCCGCGCGACAAGGTCACGGTGACGGCGCACGGCGAGAAGCTGAAGGTGGTCGACGCGTCCGCCGCCATCCAGCGCCACGCCTGCAGCGCCTGCGGCACGCACATGTTCGGCCGCATCGAAAATACGGGCCACCCGTTCTACGGGCTGGACTTCATCCACACCGAACTGTCCAGCGATGACGGCTGGGCGCCGGCCGGCTTTGCCGCGTTCGTCTCGTCGTGCATCGAAGGCGGCACGCCCGCCAGCCAGATGGACAACGTGCGCGCCGGCCTGAAGGCCAAGGGGCTGGAAACCTACGACTGCCTGAACCCGCCGCTGATGGACGCCCTGGCCACCCACGCGGCCAAGGCCAAGGGCACTTACGTCGCCTGATTGTTCAGGTAAAAACCGGCTGCCAGCGCTTGATGTGCAAGCGCCGGCAGCTTCTTTTTTTATAGCTATCGAAAGGAGTCGATCCATGCAGCGCATCGAACACCACGCCAGTTTCGGCGGCCGCCAGGAAGTGTGGCAGCACGCCAGCCGCAGCACCGGCACCGACATGAAAGTCGGCGTCTACCTGCCGCCGAAAGCGCTGGCGGGCGAAAAGTGCCCGGTGGTGTACTGGCTGTCGGGCCTGACCTGCACCGAGCAGAACTTCATCACCAAGGCCGGCGCGCAACCCTTCGGCGCCGAGCACAACCTCATCATCGTCGCGCCCGACACCAGCCCGCGCGGCGAAGGCGTGGCCAACGACGACGCCTACGACCTGGGCCAGGGCGCGGGCTTTTACCTGAACGCCACGCAGCAGCCCTGGGCGCCGCATTTCCGCATGGAAGACTATGTGGTGCAAGAACTGCCCGCGCTGATCGAGCAGCACTTTCCCGCCACGCGGGCGCGCGGCATCTTTGGCCACAGCATGGGCGGCCACGGCGCACTGACGCTAGCGCTGCGCCACCCCGGCCGCTATCAAAGCGTGAGCGCGTTCTCCCCCATCGTCGCGCCCACCCAGGTGCCCTGGGGCCAGAAGGCGTTCAAGGCCTACCTGGGCGACGACGTGGCGGCGTGGAAGCCGCACGACACCGTGGAGCTGATCGCATCGGCCAAGGAGCGCTTGCCGCTGCTGGTCGATCAGGGCGAGGGCGACGAGTTTCTGGCGGGCCAGCTCAAGCCCGAGCTGCTCAAGGCCGCCTGCGAAAAAGCCGGCCACCCGCTCACGCTGCGCCTGCAGCCGGGCTACGATCACAGCTACTACTTCATCGCCAGCTTCATCGGCGACCACTTCGCGCACCACGCGAAGGCGCTGCGCTGACGCCTCAGCGCGCCAGCACGCTGCGCAGAAAGCCGCCCGTCACCGCCTGCACCGGCGGCAGCGTCAGCAGCGTGTGCGGCGCGCCGGGGATGAGGGCGATCACGGCGTTCTTGTGGTCCTTCAGCGCGTCGGCGCACGAGCCCTTGGCCTGCGCGTTGCCCAGCCAGGTGTTGCTGGGCGAGAAGAACGGGTCGACGCTGCTGATGACGTTGAGCACCGGCTTGTCGGGCTCAAAGGCGTTGCGCGGCTCGGTGACGAAGTAGTTCGGCTCGCAGCTCCAGGCAAACAGCAGGCGCGCGGCGAATTCCTTGCCCGTGTAGCGGGCGACAGGCACCGCGCCTTCGCTGGTGCCGGCCAGCACCAGGCGCGTGCGGTCGGCCCACGGCGCGGCCTGGATCGCCGCCAGCGCCGGCGCGATTTCGCTGGCACGCAGGGCGTGGATGCGCTCGTAGCTGGCCTTGTCGATGGGCGACTTGTAGGTCACGTGGTCGGGCAGCGCAAACGAGTCGGGCGCCACGCTGGCGATGCCCTGCGCGGCCAGCCACTGCTGCCAGTCGCCAATCGCTTTCAAGCCCAGCCCCGACGAGCCGTGCAGGAATAGAACCACCGGCACGGGCCCCTTGGTGGACGCGGGGATGGCGCTCCACTTTCCGGAGTAGACGGTGCCGCCCGTGGCCTGCGCGGGCAGCACCACGGCGGCGTTCTGCACGCTGGCGGCCAGCGACTGCGGCGTGTGCGCCCAGGCCGTGCCCTTGATTTCACCGACCGGCGCGGCGGCGGCCTTCGGTGCGGGCGTCGGCGCGGCGCAGCCGGCCACCAGGGCGGCCAGCGCCAGCGGCGCGAGGGTGAAAGCGGCAAAGCGGAGGATGCGGGTCATGGGCGGGCCTGGGTGGAATCAGCAAGCGACGATGAAACCGCAACGCGCGGAGTGTGGACAGTCGGAGATTCCCGGAGACAGCCGGAAACCGAAATCCCAATACCGGACGCAGAGGACGCAAAGGATTCGCAGAGGACGCAAAAGAAACAGCCAAAAGATTTTTTTGGTTTTTTCTGCGTGCTCTGCGAAATTTTTGCGTCCTCTGCGTCCGGCTGTTGAATCTGTACCTGGCAAACAGGTGATGCAGGGTCTATCAAAAAACGCTGCTAGCGCTTGCTGGACAAGGGCAAGCAGCTATCAAAACAGGAGCTTCAGTCGGCCAGCGCCGGGTAGTCGGTATAGCCCTTGGCGCCGCCGCCGTACATGGTGGCCTTGTCCAGCCCCTGGAACGGGCCGCCGCGGCGGATGCGTTCGGTCAGGTCGGGCATGCAGATGAAGGCCTTGCCGAAGGCGACCAGGTCGGCGCGGCCGCTTTCGATGGCGTCTTCGGCCAGCCGCGGGTCGTAGCCGTTGTTCACCATCCACGCGCCGCGCCCGCCGGCGTCGCGGTAGGCCTGCTTGGCCTTGGCGTAGTCGAACGGGCGGCCTTCGACCTCGCGCGGGCCGCCGGTGGCGCCTTCGATGACGTGCACGTAGGCCAGGCCCAGCGGCGCCAGCTGGCGCAGCAGGTAGTCGAACAGCGGCTGCGGGTCGGCGTCGACGATGTCGTTGGCGGGCGTGACGGGCGACAGGCGGATGCCCACGCGGTCGTGGCCCACGGCGTCGACCACGGCGCGCGTGACTTCCAGCATCAGCCGGGCGCGGTTCCTGATGCTGCCGCCGTAGTCGTCGGTGCGCTGGTTGGCGCCGGTTTTCAGAAACTGGTCCAGCAGGTAGCCGTTGGCGCCGTGGATTTCGACGCCGTCAAAGCCGGCCGACTTGACGGCGTTGCGCGCGGCGGCGGCGTAGTCGTGCACGATGGGCGGAATCTCATGCCGGTGCAGCGCGCGCGGCAGGCTGGTGGGCACGAAGTGGCCGCTGCCGTCCTTGTCGATGAGGTAGGTCTTGGTTTCGGCGCGGATGGGCGACGGCGCCACCGGGTCGGCGTTGTGCGGCTGCAGCAGGTGGTGCGACACGCGGCCCACGTGCCACAGCTGGCAGACGATCTTGCCGCCCTGCGCGTGCACGGCCTGGGTGACTTTCTTCCAGCCGTCGAGCTGCTCGGTGCCGTACAGGCCCGGCACGTCCGCATAGCCCTGAGCCTGCGGGCTGATGGCGGTGGCTTCGCTCACGATCAGGCCGGCGCCCGTCACCGGGTCGGCGCGCTGGGCGTAGTACTCGGCCATCAGCGCGGTGGGAATGCCTTCGGGCGCGCGGTTGCGCGTGAGCGGGGCCATGACGACGCGGTTGGCGACTTCGATGGCGCCGACGCGGGTGGATGAAAACAGAGTGGACATGGTGCAGAAACAAGCTAAAGCAGATGCCACACATTGTGCGCCAGGCGTCCTCGGCGGGTGCGGTCGCACCCGTGCTGGAGGACGGCAAAAAAAGCGCTTGTTGACGGCAATCAGCTGCGGCGCTGGCGCCGCAGCGCGCCGGTGGCGGCCAGCAGGCCCAACAGCCCCAGCAAGCTCCAGGGGCCGAGTGCCGGCACGGCGGTGACGGCGGGCGTGAGGGTCACGGTCGTGCGCGTGCAATGGGCGGGCACGAGGCGATCGCACAGTTCGTAGCTCAGCACCTGCGGCGTGGCGGGCGCGGATGGGGCGACGTTGACCGCGCCGGTCTGCGGATCGAGCGTGAAGCCAGCCGGCCAACTGCCGACCGGGCTCACCGTGGCGTTGCCGCCAGTGCCGAGCGCGGCTGGCGCGCCGTTGACGAAGTCGTTGGCGGTCACGTTGACCACCGGTGTGCTGGCCTGGTTGGGTTGGAATATGCCCTTGTCCGGCTGGGGATAGACGGCGGCGAAGGACAGCGCGCGCGTCAGCGTGGCCGTGTTGCTGGCGGCCGTGGCGCCGAGGGTGACCACGGCATCGGCCGGCGCCGCGCCCCAGGCGTAGGGTGCGGGCGCGTCGGGGTAGCCGACGGCCTTGACGGTGCATTGGGCGCCTATGGGGATGTTGGAAAACACCACCTGGCCAGGCGTGCTGGCGGAGGCGGTGGTCGGCTGCGGCGGCTGCGGGCTGAGCATGCCGCTGATGTCCACCTTCGCATCGCCCACGGTGCAGGTGGCGCCGACGGGCACTGCGGCGCTGAAGCCGGCCGGCCCGCCGGTGATGGTGGTGTTGACGGTCAGCGTGGTGGCCTGCGGCGCGGCGAAGAAGAACGCGGTGCCGCCGCTGCCGCCGATGGTTGGGCCCACCAGATGGATGGAGCAGATGTGGGGCGCATTCATCAGCAGCCCGATGCTGACGTTGGGCACGCCCGACGGCGACTGGGACTGGAATTTCCACGCGGGTGTGCTGCCGCCGACGTATTGCGAGCTGGCAATGGGCGCAGTGGTGGAGGTGTAGAGCGACGACAGCACCAGCGTGTCGAACGCCACCGGATCCACCACATTGCCCTGGCAGTCCTTGAAGGTCAGCAGCGCGCTCTCCACGGCGTCCATGTCCTGGAACGCCATCAGCGTGCCCGGCACGAACGGGCGGTCGGCCACGATGTCGTAGGTGCCCTTGTTGTAGTTGACCGACCCCGGCTGGCCGGTGGTGTTGTTGCCGCTGGGGATGTAGCTGCCCCAGTACCAGTTGCAGATCTGCCACTGGTTGTCGGCGGGCGGCGTGGCCGGGGTCAGCGCCGTCACCTGATAGTTCAATGGGCCGAGCGTTCCTTTGATCACGGTGCCGGTCGGCAGGTCTTGTGGACCCGAGAAGCAGTTGTAGCCGCCACCTGCGGGGTCAATATTGAGCAAGCCCGGGTCGGGCAGGATGTTGCTGAGCGACCAGCCGTTGAAATACTGGCCGTTTTGGGTCAGCGAAATCGTGGCGGCGTTGGCGGTGCCGAGGGTGGCCAGGCCAAGGGTCACGGCCAGGGCGATGGCGCGGGTTTGATGGGGCAGGGTGTGCGTTTTCATGGGCTTTCGGTGCATTTTGGGTCAACGAGGCCGGCCAATGGGGCGCAGAGTGCCGATCAGCCGAATGCAACAGGGCTGGGTGGACAAATGACCGAGCCACCCTTCGGATGCGCCAACTGGCGCGACCTCATCGGTCGGTCGGTGGATGTGTGGGTAGCGCGCTTGAGGCGATGGCGCTGCGGCTTGCTGGAGGTGGCCAAGGCGACCGCCAATGCCAAGGGTGGGCGATCGAGCCATCGGACCGCAGCCACACCGCGCGCGATGGCGGGTTGGCGATCCGTCGGCGGAGGGGCAACGCACGGGGGTTGGCACAGGACAAGCCCGGAGCCGAGGCGTGCGCCATGCCATGCAGCGGGCGACCCGGTTCGGCGAATCTGCCAAACTGCAGTTGCACGTGGGCACACGAATTAAACGTACCTTAAACGTACCTTTTCGAATGAACGAGCGCATGTTCTGCTTTCGCTTCCCTGTCGCCTTAATTTTCCGCTTTTTGGCGGGAATTGAATACCAAACGCTTAAGATTTCTCAGAAATTTCCATGTCGTCCACCGCGCCCTTTTCGACCAAACGCCTGCTGTGGCTGGCGCTGGCCTTGTCGCTCGGCGCCGCCGTGTCGCTGGGCATCACGCGCTTTGCCTATGGGCTGCTGCTGCCGGTGATGCGGGACGACCTGGGCTGGAGCTACACGCTGGCCGGGGCCATGAACACGGCCAACGCGGCCGGCTACCTGATCGGCGCGCTGAGCACGCCGGCGCTGCTGCGGCGCCTGGGCGTGGCGCGCGTGTTGCTGGGCGGGGCGCT
Organism: Ottowia sp. SB7-C50; assembly: GCF_033110285.1. Lineage (NCBI taxonomy): Bacteria > Pseudomonadati > Pseudomonadota > Betaproteobacteria > Burkholderiales > Comamonadaceae > Ottowia > Ottowia sp. SB7-C50. The sequence continues at coordinate 60,316 of NZ_CP136995.1, read as the reverse complement.
GGCGGCCAGCGTGTTCATGGGCGCGTGCGGCTTTCTGACCGACGCTGGCGCGCTGCTGGTGCAGCGGCTGCTGGCGGGGGTGGCCAGCGCGTGGGTGTTTGTGGCGGGCGGGCTGTTGGCGGCGCGGCTGGGCGCGCAGTCGCCGGCGCAGGCGGGCCTGCTGCTGGGGCTGTACTACGGCGGCACGGGCTGGGGCATCGTGCTGTCGGCGCTGGCGGTGCCGGCGCTGCTGCAGGCGGCGGCGAACGTGCCGCACGGCTGGGCCTGGGCGTGGTGGGCGCTGGCCCTGGCCTGCCTTGCGGCGACGGCGGTGCTGGCGCGGCCGGCGCTGACGCTGCAAAAACAGGAGCTGTCTGCGCAGTCTGGGCAAGCGCCAGCAGCCCAAAACGTTCGTCAACGGGTGCCGCTGGCGCGCATGGGCTGGGCGCTGGCGGGTTACCTGATGTTTGGCGTGGGCTACATCGGCTACATGACGTTCGTGATTGCGCTGCTGCGCGAGCAGGGCGAGGGCGCGGCGGCCATCACCACCTTCTACACGCTGCTGGGGCTGGCGGTGGTGGCGTCGGCGCGCATCTGGTCGCGCCTGCTGGACCGCGCGCGCGGCGGCGGCGCGCTGGCGCTGCTGAACGCGCTGCTGGGCGTGGCCACGCTGGTGCCGGCGCTGACGGGCGCCTGGCCGCTGGTGCTGGCGTCGGGCCTGCTGTTTGGCGCGGTGTTCCTGTCGGTGGTGGCGTCGACCACCGCCTTCGTGCGGCACAACCTGCCGCCGGTGCAGTGGGCGGCGGGCATCAGCGCGTTCACCATCGTGTTTGCGGCGGGGCAGATCGTCGGCCCCACCGTGGTCGGCTGGATCGCCGACGGCCCGGGCGGGCTGGCGCGCGGGCTGCTGTATTCGGCGGCGGCGCTGTGGCTGGGCGCATTGCTGGCGTGGCGGCAGCGGCCGCTGGCGGGCGGCGACGATTGAAGGGGCGCCTGGGCACCCGCGCGGCAGCGTACTTGCGTAGTAGCGTTTGACGGCGGTGCACCGAAAAGCGTGCAACTGGCTGTAGCATATGCAACAAACTACGTACCCAAAGCTTCATGTCCGCGCCCACTTCATCTGCTCTGTGTCCACAGGTCAACCGGCGGCGCGCCTTGCGCCTGGGGCTGGCCGGCGCGCTGCTGTCGCTGTCCGCCCTGCCGGCGGCGCAGGCCCAGACCGCCTGGACGCTGGCGCCTGGCTACGCGGCCAACGTGTTCATGACGCAGCATCTGGCGCAGTTTGCCGCCGACCTGACCAAGGCCAGCCAGGGCAAGCTGGCGGTGAAGGTGGGCGAGCTGGGCCAGCCGTTCGCCATGGCCGACATCCGAAAGGCGGTGGGCGACGGCAAGGTCGAAGGCGGCAACGTGCTGGGCAGCGCGCTGTCAAAGGAGTTTCCGGTGGCGGGCGTGGACAGCGTGCCGTTCATGGTCGGCTCGCACGCCGACGCGCGGCGGCTGTGGAAGCACCAACGCGCGATGCTGGACGAGCAGATGGCCGAAAAAGGCCTGAAGCTGCTGTTTGCCGTGCCGTGGCCGGCGCAGGGGCTGTATTCGGTGCAGCCGATCCGCGGCATCGAGGACATGCGCGGCATGAAGATGCGCACCTACAACCCCACCACCGTGCGCATTGCCGAACTGATGGGCGCCACGCCGGTCGACCTGCCGGTGGGCCCGCCGCTGGTGAAGGCGCTGGCCGACGGCAACATCGATTCGATGATCACCTCCAGCGCCACCGGCGTGGACATGAAGGTGTGGCAGCGCTTCAAGTACTTTTATGAAGTGCGCGCGTGGTTCCCCAAGAACCTGACCTTCGTCAGCACCAAGGCCTTCAACGCGCTGGACGAGGCAACGAAAAAGGCCGTGCTGGGCGCCGCGCAGGCCGCCGAAGACAGCGGCTGGCAGTTGAGCGAGAAGGTGTCGGCCGACGCCATGGCCGAACTGCAGCGCAACCAGATCCAGGTCAACCCGACGCCGCTGCACCTGGCGCCGTACCTGAAGCGCTTTGGCGAGCGCTTCACGCGCGAATGGATCGGCACCGTCGGCCACCAGGCCAACCGGCTGTTCATCCCTTACTACGCGGGTCAATAAAACGCCCGGTGGCCGGCGCCGGCCACCGGGCACGCGGCTTTACAGCAGGCCCTCGTGCTTGATCGCCGCCTGCACCGCCGGGCGGGCCGCCACGCGGCCGCGGTAGGCCACCAGGTTGGGGTAGGGCGACAGGTCGATGCCCATCGGCTTGGCCCAGTTGGTGACGACAAACAGGTAGCCGTCGGCCACCGTGAAGTCGTCGCCCATCAGGTAGGTCTTGCCGGCCAGCTCGCCTTCCAGCCACTTCAGGCGGCCCAGCAGGCGTTCCTTGCTGAGCGCCTTGGCCTCGTCGGGCATGGCGGGGTTGAACAGCGGCGAAAAGCCCTTGTGCAATTCGGTGCCGATGAAGTTCAGCCAGCTCTGCAACTGATAGCGCGCCAGGGTGCCGTTGGGCGGGGCCAGCTTCTTGTCGGGCACCTGGTCGGCGATGTACTGCACGATGGCCGGGCCTTCGCGCAGCGCGGTGCCGTCGTCCAGCACCAGATAGGGCACGTAGCCCAGCGGGTTGACCTGGTAGTAGTCCGAGCCGTCGGGCAGCTTGTGCGTCTTGGTCGGCGCCGCAATGGCTTCGTGCGCCAGGCCGGATTCGTGCAGTGCGATGTGCGGCGACAGCGAGCAGGCGCCGGGGGAGTAGTAGAGCTTCATGGGGAGGCTTTGGTGGTGGAGGTGAATCAAATGGGCCGGCAGCGCGCAACAGGACGCGGCAGTTAGCTATCAAAATCATAGCTCAATGCGCCATCCTGCAGACGTTGGCGGCCGTGTCATGGGGTCCGAATCGCTGGCCCGCGCAACGCGCAGCGTATCAAAATCCACCCGCGTGGTGCGCGCGCTCAGTCCTGGTACGACGGATCCAGCCTATCCAGCCGGCGCAGCATGGTCGGCCAGACGAAGGCGCCGCCCAGGCCGCCGGTCTGCACGCGCATGGCTTCTGCGACGCCATGCAGGATGGCGGGGTTGACGGGGGTGAGCGAGTCCATGCCCTGCTGGCCGGCCAGCGCGTCGACCTGGATGCGGCAGGCGCTCTCAAACGTGTACATGGCCAGGAAGGCGTCGGCAATGGTGGCGCCGCAGGTCAGCAGGCCGTGGTTGCGCAGCATGAGGAAGTTGGCCCGCCCCAGGTCGGACTGCAGGCGCGGGCCTTCGTCGGGGCGGAAGGCGACGCCTTCGTAGTCGTGGTAGGCCAGCGAGGCCAGCACGAAGGTGCTTTGCTGGCTGATGGGCAGCACGCCGGCCTTTTGGGCGCTGACGGCGACGCCGGCGCGGGTGTGGGTGTGCAGCACGCAGGTGACGTCGGGCCGCGCGGCGTGCACGGCGCTGTGGATGTTGAAGCCGGCCGGGTTGACGGGGAAGGGCGTGTCGTGCAGCTTGTTGCACGCCATGTCGACCTTGACCAGGCTGGAGGCGGTGATTTCGTCGAACAGCAGGCCGTAGGGGTTGATGAGGAAGTGCTCCTCGCCGCCGGTGACGCTGGCGGGCAGCTTGGCGCTGATGTGGGTGAAGACGAGGTCGCTCATGCCGTACAGCGCCACCAGGCGGTAGCAGGCGGCCAGGTCGCGGCGCAGCTGCCATTCTTCGGGCGTGACGAGGGCTTTCATGGACGGGATCTGCATGGGGCCTCCTGCTTCAGATGGGTGTCGGCAGCTTACGCGGGGCGGTGGCGACTTCGAGTCGCGTGAGGTACAGGCGCGCATGGGCGCCGCCGTCGTCGGCGGGGCCGCACATGTCGGCCGAGGGCTGCAATCGCCCGCAGACGGCAGGGCGCGTGGGCTGGCCGAACAGGCGGCAGCGCAGGGCTTCGTCCAGCTGCACGCAGGGCACGCCTGCCGGCTTGCCGAGCGGCATGCCGGGAATGGGCGAGCTGATGGACGGCGCGATGCAGCAGGCGGCGCAGCCGGGGCGGCAGGCGGGCGGGGCGGAATCTTGGATCAAATCAGGCTCTGGCGCTTGCCCATATTGTGTAGGCAGCTATATAAAAAATAGCAATCGGCGCAGGTTCCGGCGCGGGGCGTTCCCCCTTTCCTACGCGGGCGTGGTGCGTGGGGCGGACACGCGCGGCGCGGGGCGGCGACGATCATTGCGTTGTGCGTGGGACGCCTGCCCGTCTTTCGAGGAAGGCGGCAAGGGCGGCAGGCGCCCCGATCCATTTTTTCAACTTTTCGAGGAGTTTCATCATGCTGAAGTGGGCCATTATTTTTGCCGTGATCGCGTTGATTGCCGGCTTCCTGGGCTTTGGTGGCGTGGCCGCCGGTGCCGCGGGCATCGCCAAGGTGCTGTTCGTGCTGTTCCTGGTGGTGGCTGCGGTCATGCTGGTGCTGGCGCTGATGGGCGGCAAGGCGGTGGGCCGGGCGGTCAAGTAAGCGTCTGAAGGGTCAGTGGGCGGTTCGCCCAATGACCTGACCCCGCCGTCATTCCCGCCTGCGTGGGAATGACGGTGGAAAAAGGCCGCGTCCGGTCCGGACAGCGGCCTTTTTCATTTTCACGCCGGGTCAGGGGTACAGGCCCCGCAAGTCGCGCGCCGTCAGGATGCGCGTGCACGCCACGATGAAAGTGGCTGTGCGCAGGCTCACTTTATGCTGCTGCGCGGTCTGCCACACGCCGTCAAACGCTTCCTTCATGATGCGGATGAGGCGCTGGTTGATCTCGTCCTCGCTCCAGAAGAAGCTGGAGAAATCCTGCACCCATTCAAAGTAGCTCACTGTCACGCCGCCGGCGTTGGCGATGACGTCGGGCACCACCAGCACACCGCGCTCTTGCAGGATGTCGTCGGCCTCGGGCGTGGTGGGGCCGTTGGCGCCTTCGATCACCATCCTGGCCTTGATCTTGCCGGCGTTGGCCTTGGTGATCTGGCCTTCCAGCGCGGCGGGGATCAGGATGTCGCACTTGGTTGACCAGAATTCGCCGTCCTTCAATGCTTCGCCGCCCTTGAAACCGGCCACGCCGCCCGTCTTGGCGACGTGGTCCAGCAGCTTGGGCACGTTCAGGCCCTTGTCGTTGGCCACGCCGCCGGTGTGGTCCTGCACCGCCACCACCAGCGCGCCGGCCTCGGCAAACAGCTTGCCGGCGATGCCGCCCACGTTGCCAAAGCCCTGCACCGCCACGCGCGCGCCCTCGATAGGCAGCCCGATGTGCTTGGCAGCCTCGCAACCCACGGTGAACACGCCGCGGCCGGTGGCCTCGCGCCGGCCCAATGAGCCGCCCAGCGTGATGGGCTTGCCGGTGACCACGCCGGTGGCGGTGGCGCCTTCGTTCATGGAATAGGTGTCCATCATCCAGGCCATCACCTTTTCGTTGGTGTTGACGTCGGGCGCGGGAATGTCCTTGGTGGGCCCGATGATGATGCCGATCTCGCTGGTGTAGCGGCGCGTCATGCGTTCCAGTTCGGCCGTGGACAGGGTGCGCGGATCGACGCGGATGCCGCCCTTGGCGCCGCCGTAGGGCACGTTGACGGCGGCGTTCTTGATCGACATCCACGCGGCCAGCGCCATCACCTCCGACAGCGTCACCGCCTGGTGAAAGCGCACGCCGCCCTTGCCGGGGCCGCGCGACGTGTTGTGCTGCACACGGTAGCCCTCGAAGTGCGCGATGGTGCCGTTGTCCAGCTCGATCGGCACGTCGACGATCAGTGAGCGCTTGGGGCGCTTGAGCGTTTCGACCCAGCGCGCCAGCGGGCCCAGGTAGGGCGTGACGCGATCGACCTGCTGGAGGTAGGTGCCCCACGGGCCGAGGTGGTTGGGGTCCAGGTACGAGGGCAGGGCGTGGCTGGGCGCGACGGCGGGCGCCGCGGGGGCTCGGGTGGCCATGTTTTGTCTCCTTGGTGTTGCGTGCCCATGGTGCCAGCATTCGAAAGACTTGCAACCTACGCCAGCACGCGCGGACCGAATCGGCTAAAATGTACAAAATTCTGGAGTTTGTACAAATGCAGATCGTGTCCGTGACCGAATTCCGCGCCCGCGCCGCCGAGATGGTCGACCGCGTGCAGAAGGGCGAAACCGTGCGCATCCTGCGGCATGGCAAGCCGGTGGCGGAGCTGAATCCCGTCAAGCCGACCCCCGACGAGGCAACGGTGCCGGTGTGGAAACAGCCTTTCAAGCCGCTGAATATCCAGCGCCCCGACGGCAAGACAGGCGCGCAACTCATCATTGAAGAACGTGAGAGCGGCTGGTGATGCGCGTGCTGTTTGATACATCGGCGCTGTACAAGCGCTACGACACCGAGCCCGGCCATGACCGCGTGATGGCCATCAGCGACGGGGCCGACGAGATTGTGGTGGCGCCGCATTGCAAGGCAGAAATTGCCTCGGCCTTGAACCGGCAGCGCCACGATGGCCAATTGACTCTGGCGGACTACACCCGCATCTTCGCCGTGGTGCAGCGCGACTTTGGCGGCTTCACCGCGCAGGCCTTTGGGCCGGCGGTTGAGATGCTGGCGATTGCGGCCATGGAGTCGGCGCGCTTGCGCGCCATGGATGCGCTGCACATCGCCACGGCCCAGCAGGCGCAAGTGGATTTGTTTGTGACGGCCGACCGACGCCAGGCCTCCGTGGCGCGCGCGGTGGGGCTGAAGACCGAGCTGATTGGGGAGCCAGACGCATCATGATGTATCCCCAGACTTTCGACGTCATCGTCGTCGGCGGCGGCCACGCCGGCACCGAGGCTGCCCTGGCCGCCGCGCGCATGGGCGCGGCGACGCTGCTGCTCACGCACAACATCGAGACGCTGGGCGCGATGAGCTGCAACCCCAGCATCGGCGGCATCGGCAAGGGCCACCTGGTGAAGGAGGTGGACGCGCTGGGCGGCGCCATGGCGCTGGCCACCGACGAGGGCGGCATTCAGTTTCGCATTCTCAACAGCAGCAAGGGTCCGGCCGTGCGCGCCACCCGCGCGCAGGCCGACCGCGTGCTGTACAAGGCCGCCATCCGGCGCCGGCTGGAGAACCAGCCGAACCTGTGGCTGTTCCAGCAGGCGGTGGACGACCTGATGATTGAGGGCGAGCGCGTAGTGGGTGCCGTGACTCAGGTGGGCATCGCATTTCGAGGCCGCACCGTGGTGCTGACGGCGGGCACGTTTCTGGACGGGCGCATCCACGTGGGGCTGGACAATTACCAGGCGGGGCGGGCGGGCGATCCGCCGGCGGTGTCGCTCTCGGCACGGCTGAAAGAACTCAAGCTGCCGCAAGGCCGCTTGAAAACCGGTACGCCGCCGCGCATCGACGGGCGCAGCATCGACTTTTCGGCCTGCGAGGAGCAACCGGGCGACGGCATGCCGGGCGGGCAGAACTCGCACATGCCCGTGTTCAGCTTCATGGGGCGGGCCGCCATGCACCCGCGGCAGGTGTCGTGCTGGGTCACGCACACCAATGCGCGCACTCACGAGATCATCCGCTCGGGCTTTGACCGCAGCCCCATGTTCACCGGCAAGATCGAGGGCGTGGGGCCGCGCTATTGCCCCAGCGTAGAAGACAAGATCAACCGCTTTGCCGACAAGGAAAGCCACCAGATCTTCCTGGAGCCGGAAGGGCTGGACACGCATGAGGTGTACCCCAACGGCATCTCCACCAGCCTGCCGTTTGACATCCAGCTGGCGCTGGTTCGGTCGATGAAGGGCTTGGAAAACGCCCACATCCTGCGGCCCGGCTACGCCATCGAATACGACTACTTCGACCCGCGCGCCCTGAAAAGCAGTTTTGAGACACGCGACGTGAAGGGCCTGTTCTTCGCCGGCCAAGTCAACGGCACCACGGGCTACGAAGAAGCCGCCGCGCAGGGGCTGTTCGCCGGCATCAACGCGGCGCTGCAGTGCCGCCAGCTTGACGGCCGCACCGACGACTTCGGTGGATCGTGGCTGCCGCGCCGCGACGAAGCCTACCTGGGCGTGCTGGTCGACGACCTCATCACCAAGGGCGTGACCGAGCCCTACCGGATGTTCACCAGCCGCGCCGAGTACCGCCTGCAACTGCGTGAAGACAACGCCGACATGCGCCTGACCGAAACGGGCAGGGCGCTGGGCTTGGTGGACGACGCGCGCTGGGACGCGTTCAGCCGCAAGCGTGACGCTGTTTCACGTGAAACAGAACGGCTGAAATCGACTTGGGTGAACCCGCGCAACCTGCCGGCGGCGGAGTCCGAGCGTGTACTGGGCAAGGCCATCGAGCATGAGCACAACCTGTTTGACTTGCTGCGCCGGCCGGAAGTGAGCTACGACACGCTGATGAGTCTGGCCGATGGCAGGCATGCCAGCACGGATGTTTCACGTGAAACACTCGGCGATCTGAGCGGCGCCGTGATTGAGCAGGTGGAAATTGCCGCCAAATATTCCGGCTACATCGACCGCCAGCGCGACGAGGTACAGCGCGCCGCCTATTACGAAAGCCTGCGTCTGCCGCCAGAACTGGATTACCTGCAAATCCCGGCTCTGTCCATCGAGGTGCGGCAAAAGCTGCAAAAGCACCGTCCCGACACGCTCGGCCAGGCCGGCCGCATCAGTGGGGTGACGCCGGCGGCCATCTCGCTGCTGCTGATCCACCTGAAGAAGGGCGGCTTCAAGGGATTTGCCTCCGCACCGCAGGCTGAGCCGGCATGACCGCGCACCCCTTGCGTGGCCGCCTGGTGGCAGGGGCGCAGGCGCTCGGTCTGTCGCTCACCGATGCGCAAGTCCAGCAGTTGCTGGGCCATCTGGACTTGCTCGGAAAGTGGAACAAGGTGTACAACCTGACGGCGGTGCGCGACCCGGCCGAGATGCTGACCCACCACCTGCTCGACAGCCTCGCCGTGATCGCGCCGCTGCGCCGCCACACCCAAGGCAGGGCGACCCGCCTGCTCGACGTCGGGTCGGGCGGTGGTTTGCCCGGTGTCGTCATCGCCATCTGTTGTCCGGAAGTTGAGGTGACGTGTGTCGATGCGGTCGCCAAGAAGGCCGCGTTCATCCAGCAGGCGGCGGGATCGCTGGGGCTGGCCCATCTTCACGGACGGCATGGGCGGGTGGAGGCGGTTGTTGACAAGTTCGACGTCATCACCTCGCGCGCCTTCGCCACCTTGGGCGACTTCACCGCGTGGTCGCAAGGTGCGCTGGCCGACGGTGGTGTCTGGGCGGCGATGAAGGGCAAGCATCCCGAAGACGAAATGGCCGCGCTGCCGCCCGCCATCGATGTGTTTCACGTGGAACAACTCACCGTACCCGACCTGGATGCCGATCGCTGCCTGATCTGGATGCGCGTGTGCGCCCCCCCACTGACATGGCCAACGAGCGCTTCTTTCAGTCGCCTGCCTTCCGCGTGGCCCTGCGCAGCGGCCTCTGGGCCGGTCCGGTGCTGGCGCTGCTGTGGCCCGTGTTCGTGCGTATGCAGTCTGGTGTCTGGCCCGCATCGATGGTGGCGTTGACGCTGGCGATGCTCAGCTTGGGCACGCTGGTGGGGGTGGTGGCGGCGCTCACGCTGATGCTTCCGGCGCTCAGTTTTCTGACCCTGCGGCCGGGCGCGGGGCTGCGGGTTATCGCTGCCGGCGTCGGCGGGCTGATTTGCTTGACGCTGGTGTCGCTTTTCGGCCTTTTCTCGGGCGCAGAACGCCTGGGGGCACAGTGGCCGCTGGGCTTGCTTCTTACAATCGTCGGAGCCGCCTGCGGCTACCTCGGGTCGTTCGCCGTGCGCCGCGCGCCCTCCACTTGAACACGGCTGAACCATGCCCGCCATCACCGACTACCCCGCCTTCGTCGCCGCCATCGTCCTGTTCCTGGCCATTCCGGGGCCGGGCAACCTGGCCATCATTTCCAGCACGGCGCAGGGGCGCGTGCGCGGCGGGCTGGCGTCCACCTTCGGCATCATTGCGGGCGACCAGATTCTGCTGTGGTGCGCGGTGGCGGGGGTGGCGGCGCTGCTCAAGGCGTACCCGGCGGCGTTCACGGCGGTGCAGTGGCTGGGTGCGGCGTACCTGGCCTATCTGGGCGTGCGCATGCTGTTGGCCAAGCCGGGGCAGGGCGCGGTGCTGCAGCTCAAGCCGCGCCACTTCTTCAAGCAGTCGTTCTTCATCACGCTGCTCAACCCCAAGGCCATCGTGTTCTACATGGCCTTCTTCCCGCTGTTCATCGACCCGAAGCAGCAACCCGGCCTGGCCACTTTTGCCGCCATGGCGGTGACCATCGCCGTGCTGACTTTCCTCTACGGCCTGGTTGCCACGCTGCTGGCGCATTACCTGGCCGAACGCGTGCGCGCCAGCCCGCGCATGTCTGGCATGCTCAGCAAGCTGGCGGGCGCGTGCCTGCTCGGCTTCGGCGTCAAGCTGGCGATCAGCAAGTAATCCTATTCACGTCAGCACTCACTTACGCGACATGGCCCAAATTTATTGCATCGCCAACCAGAAAGGCGGCGTCGGCAAAACGACCACCACCGTCAACCTAGCCGCCGGGTTGGCCAAGATCGGCCAGCGCGTGCTGATGGTCGACCTGGACCCGCAAGGCAACGCCACCATGGGCTCGGGCGTGGACAAGCGCGCCATGGAACTCAGCGTGTACGACGTGCTGCTGGAATCGGCCAGCATCGCCGAAGCCGCCACCGTGCCCGACAAGCTGAAGGAAGCCGGTGCGCCGTACGCCGTGCTGGGCGCCAACCGCGAACTGGCCGGCGCCGAGGTCGAACTGGTGGGCGAAGAACGCCGCGAGCGCCGCCTGAAGGATGCGCTGGCCCCGGTCCAGGCCGACTACGACTTCGTGCTGATCGACTGCCCCCCGTCCTTGAGCATGCTGACGCTCAACGGCCTGTGCGCCGCGCAGGGCGTGATCGTGCCCATGCAGTGCGAATACTTCGCGCTCGAAGGGCTGGCCGACCTGGCCAACACCATCAAGCAGGTGCACGCGCACCTGAACCGCGACCTGCGCCTGATCGGCCTGCTGCGCGTCATGTTCGACCCGCGCATCACGCTGCAGCAGCAGGTCAGCGACCAGCTCAAGGCGCACTACGGCAACAAGGTGTTCGACACCCTCATCCCGCGCAACGTGCGGCTGGCCGAGGCGCCCAGCTACGGCTTGCCGGGGGTGGTGTTCGACCCGTCGGCCAAGGGCAGCAAGGCCTTCCTGGCCTTTGCCGAGGAAATGGTGGCGCGCGGCATGCGCGACTGAGATTCTCGGTCAAAAGCCGGCCTTGCCCTTGCTGTGAAAGCGCTAACAGCTATAAAAACATGAGCAACACGCCCGCCGACCCCAGCCGCGCCGAGCCCTGGATCGACTGGGGCAAGGCGCTGGCGTCGCAACTCATCGTCTGGCATCACCTCGTGCACTACGGCCCGCTGGCAGCGCGGGCGCGGCAGGCGCTGCCGCTGGTGGCGGACTGGCTCGACCAGCGCGCGCTGCTGGCGGTGCAGGTGTTTCTGGTCATGGCCGGCTACCTGGCGGCGCGCAGCCTGTGGCCCCAACCCGGCCAGCCGCGCGTGACGCTGACCGACTGGCCGCGTCGCGTGGGCCAGCGCTGGCAGCGGTTGATGCCGCTGTACCTGGCCGCGCTGGCCCTGGCGCTGGCCTGCGCGGCGCTGGCGCGGCAGGGCATGGCCGACGCCGACACGCCCGCCGCGCCCACCGTGGCACAACTGCTGGCGCACCTGTTCCTGCTGCAGGACGTGCTGGAACAGCCCGCACTAAGCGCCGGCGTCTGGTACGTGGCCATCGACTTTCAGCTGTTTGCGCTGCTGGCCGCGCTGGCCGGCGTGGCGGCGCTGTGGCGACAGCCTGCTGCGGGTGGCGAGGGCCTTGACGGGGCTGCCCGCTGGCGCGTGGCCGGCAGCGTCGGCCTGCTGGTGGCGCTGGCGCTGGCGTCGATTGCACTGTTCAACCGCGCGCCGGGCGGCGACGCCTGGGCCACGTACTTCATCGGCGCCTATGGGTTGGGCGTACTGGCCGCGTGGGGCGCGCGCGACGGGCAGCGTGTGCGCTGGTGTGCGCTGATCGTGGCGCTGGGCGTGGCCGGCCTATGGCTGCAATGGCGCGACCGGCTGGCGCTGGCACTGGTTGTTGCGCTGGTGCTGCTGTGGCAGCCGGGGCGCGCGTGGCTGGCGGCGCTGCGCTCGGCGCGCACAGTGGCGTGGCTGGCCAGCGTGTCGTACGCGCTGTTTCTGGTGCATTACCCGGTCAGCCTGCTGGTCAACGCCGCGTTCGAGCGCTGGCTGCCGCATGGCGCGGGCACGGCCGTGCTGGGCCTGGGCGTGGCCTGGCTGGCCAGCCTGGGCGCGGCCTGGGCGCTGTGGCAGGGCGTGGAGCAACGCGCCTGGCGCCTGCCGCGCCGCGCCGTGACCAGGCTGAAAACCCAATGAATCTGATGAACCGCCCCGTCCTGATCCTGCCCGGCTGGCAGAACAGCGGCCCCGCGCATTGGCAAAGCCGCTGGGAGCAGCTTTACGGCTACCAACGCGTGCAGCAGCACGACTGGATGCGCCCGCTGCGCGGCGACTGGACGGCGCGGCTCGAAGAGGTGGTGCTGGCGCAGGACGGCCCGGTGCTGCTGGCCGCGCACAGCCTGGGCTGCCTGCTGACCGCGTGGTGGGCCGCGCATTCGCGCCACGCCGGGCGCGTGGCCGGTGCGCTGCTGGTGGCGCCGCCCGACATCGAGCGCGACGACAACCGCCAGCAGATTCCCGGCTGGGCGCCGCCCGCGCGCCAGCGCCTGCCGTTTCGCAGCATCGTCGTGGCCAGCAGCGACGACCCCTTCGGCAGCCTCGAATCGGCCAGCCGCCTGGCGGCCGACTGGGGCAGCGACTTCGTCAGCCAGGGCGCGCGCGGTCACATCAACGCCGAATCCGGCCTGGGCGACTGGTACGAGGGGCATGACCTGTTGCGCTCGCTGCAGGCTCGGGCGCCATGAGCATCCGCGCGCTCAGCCACCTGACCTTCATCGTGCGCGACCTTGACCGCGCCGCGCGCTTCTTCTGCGACGGCCTGGGCGCGCGCGAGGTGTATGACAGCGCCGGCCGCAACTTTTCGCTCTCGCGCGAGAAATTCTTCGACCTGAACGGCCTGTGGCTGGTCGCCATGCACGGTGAGCCGCCGGCCGAGCGCAGCTACCGCCACGTCGCCTTCGCGGTCACCGAGGCCGAACTGCCGCAGTACGAGGCGCGGCTGCGCGCCATCGGGGCCGAGATCCGTCCGCCGCGCCCGCGCGTGGCCGGCGAGGGGCAGTCGCTGTACTTCCACGACTTCGACAACCACCTGTTCGAGTTGCACACCGGCACACTCGATGAGCGCCTAGGAGTCTGCGCGGCAGAAGGCGTCGAAGCGAAACGTGCGAAAAACGAGGACAGCGTGGTGATACCGACAAGCCCATAGCTGGGCTATGGGTGCCGGAGGTAGCGCCGCGATGGACCGTTTTCTCGCGCGTTGCAGCCGACGCTCCTTCTGCCGCGCAGACTCCTAGCGCGCTATGGTTCGGCATCGCCGATTCAAGGACCGCCATGAAACCCGCCCTGCTCATCATCGACCTGCAACAGGCCCTGTGCGAAGGCCCCGACGCTGCCTTCGATGGCCCGGCCGTCATCGACCGCATCAACGCGCTGGCGGTGGCCGCCCGGGCGGCGGACGCGCCGGTGATCTGGGTGCAGCACGAGGACGACGGCACGCTGCGCCACAACACGCGCGGCTGGCAACTGGCCGACGGGCTGCACGCGCAGCCCGCCGACCTGCGCCTGCGCAAGACCACGCCCGACGCCTTTCACCGCACCGGGCTCGCGGCGCAGCTGCAGCAGCACGGCGCCGACACGCTGATCGTGTGCGGCATGCACACCGAATTCTGTGTCGACACCACCTGCCGGCGCGCGCTGGCGCTGGGCTGGCCGGTGCTGCTGGCGCAGGACGCGCACACCTCGGCCGGCAACGCGGTGCTGTCGCCGCAGCAGGTCATTGCCCACCACAACGCGACGCTGACGAACATCGCCAGCTTCGGCCCGCGCGTGCAGACCTGGCCCACCGACGCGCTGATCGCGGCGCTGGCAGGCCGCCTGAAGCCGCAGGGCATGGCGGGCAGGCAATAATCCGCCATGGTCACCAAGAAACCCAAGGGCCTGGGGCGCGGCCTTGACGCGCTGCTCGGCCCCAGCCTGTCGCCCGGCGCGGCCGACGACGCGCAAGCCGCCACGCCGGCGGGCACGCCCATGATGATGTCGCTGGCCGACCTGCGGCCCGGCCAGTACCAGCCGCGCACGCGCATGGACGAAGGCGCGCTGTACGAGCTGGCCGAAAGCATCAAGTCGCAGGGCATCATGCAGCCCATCCTGGTGCGGCGCTTGACATCCGGCAAGGGCCTTGCGCGCTCTGGTGCTGCGGATGGCGCTATTGATAGCGGAGCAAATTACGAAATCATCGCCGGCGAGCGCCGCTTTCGCGCGGCGCGCCTGGCCGGCCTGACCGAAGTGCCGGTGCTGCTGCGCGACGTGCCCGACGAGGCCGCCGCCGCCATGGCGCTGATCGAGAACATCCAGCGCGAAGACCTGAACCCGCTGGAAGAGGCGCAGGGCATCCAGCGCCTGATCGGCGAATTCGGCCTGACGCACGAGCAGGCCGCGCAGGCCGTGGGCCGCAGCCGCAGCGCCGCCAGCAACCTGCTGCGCCTGCTGCAGCTGACCGAGCCGGTGCAGACCATGCTGATGGCCGGCGACATCGACATGGGCCACGCGCGCGCCCTGCTGGGACTGGAGGGCGCGGCGCAGATCACCGCCGCCAACCAGGTCACCTCACGCAAGATGTCGGTGCGCGAGGCCGAGGCGCTGGTCAAGCGCCTGGGTGCCGAATTCAACCTGACGGCGCCGCGCAAGCCGGCGCAGGGCGGCTCCGACAAGCCGGGCGACGTGCGCCGCGTCGAAGAAGAACTGTCCGACCTGCTGACAGCGCAGGTCGAGGTGCGCGTGAAAAAGCGCGCCAAGCGCGCCGGGCGCATGGAACAGACCGGCGAAGTGGCGATCCAGTTCGGCTCGCTGGACGAGTTGAACGGCCTGATCGAGCGGCTGCGCGCCCTCGGCGGCGCCTGAACAAGCGCCGCCCGCGTGATGAATCCGAAAGCCTTGCCCTTGAAGCTGCTGCGTGTCCTCGTCATTCCCGCACAGGCGGGAATCCACGCTGGCACAGGCAGCGGCCGTCTCTGGATTCCCGCCTGCGCGGGAATGACGGATTTGGGTTTTTCAGGTCGCTGGATTTCCAGCCGTTAAGCTGCCGGCTTTTTCCGCCCGCCACCGCCCACCATGCGCCTGAAGAATCCACGAGCCACGCGTCCGCCCGGCCTGCGCACGCTGGCCGCCCGGCTGGCGCGCCAGGGCGGCGGCGGCAACGCCGGCCCCGCGCTGGCCGTGCGGGCCGCCCGTGCCAGCGTCGACCGCGTGCGCCGCGCCATGGACCTGGCGGTGTCGCGGTCGCCGCAATCGCTGTTTCTGCGCGAGCTGGTGGCCCAGCCGGCGGCCATGGGCGCGCTGTGCGCCAGCTCGCCCCGGCTGGCGCAGCGCATGGCGTCGTGGGTCGATCCGGCGGCGCCGGGGCTGGTGGTGGAGCTGGGTGGCGGCACCGGCGTCATCACCGCCGCGCTGCTGGCGCGCGGCGTGGCACCGCAGCGGCTGGTGGTGGTCGAGCAGTCGGCCGCGCTGGCCGCGCACCTGGCGCGCCGCTTTCCGCAGGTGCATGTGGTGCATGGCGACGCTGCCGAGCTGCCGCGCCTGGCCGAATCGCCCGCCTGGCCGCGCGGCGAGGGCGGTGCGCCGCTGGCGGTGCGCTGCATCGTGTCGGGCCTGCCGCTGCTGTCGATCCCGCTGCCGGTGCGCCAGCGCATCCTGCACGCCGGCGCGCAGGTGCTGGCGCCCGGTGGGCGCCTGCTGCAATTCACCTACGCCATGCGCGGGCCGTCGCTGTGGCAGGCGGCTGGCCTGGTCGGGCAGGCGCGCGAACGCGTGCTGGCCAACCTGCCGCCGGCGCGCATCGATGTGCTGGGGCACCAGGCGAGATAAGCGTCTTTTAGGCCCTGAGCGCAGGCCTGTCCAGCGCAGGATGCTATCAATAGTGTAGTTTTTCGGGTTTGCAGGCGGCGCTCGGCGCTCCCGCACGCCGCCGCTGGAGTGCGCCGCGCACGCGAGCCAGTCACCAGCGGTTACCATTTGTACATGGGCCGCACGCTTGCGGCTGGCCGGCGCCCGAAGCGCGAGGAAATTGCTGCCATGAAAAAGTCTTTGACCCCTCCAGACCGCGCGCGTCCCCTGCGCCGCGGCGCATTGCTGGGCGGTGGCCTGCTGCTGGCCGGCGCTGCACACGCGGGCATGGTGACCGACGCGCACGGCAACGTCGGCTACGACAGCGCGGCCGAATGCGATGCGGCGGTGCAGGCGGGCAGCGCACGCTTTTACCAGCCGGTCACCACGCGGCCGCCGGCGCGCCAGAAGGGCGAAGCCGCGGTGCGCACCATCGCCCTGCGCGAACTGGCCAGCGCCACGGCGCAGGCGGCGGGCCTGCGCTACAGTGCCGCCGACTACGCGCGCGGCGCGTGCGACTTAGGGATTCGCCACGTCAAGGGCCGCCCGGACATCACGCCCGAGCTGGTCGGCAAGTGGGTGCCGTTCAGCCCCGACATGCGGCTCAACCTGTACAGCGACGCCGCCGGCCAGCCGCTGCGCGTGACCATGGCGCAGTGCGACAACGGTTTTTCAGGCCATCTGCCGCGCCCCGTGCCGCCCGCGCCCAGCGTGGCCGTGCAGGTGGTGGCGCCGCAGCCGTCGCCCAACCAGTGCTTTGCCAACATCCTGCATCCGGCGCGCTTTGAAACGCGCAGCGAGCAGGTGCTGATCGCCCCCGCCACGCGCCGCGAAGAAGTGGTGCCCGCCACCTGGCGCGCCGTCACCGAGCAGGTGCTGGTGCAGCCCGAGACGCGCCGCCAGGTGGCCGTGCCGGCCGAGCTGGGCAGCGTGACCGAGAACGTGGTGCTGCGCCCCGCCGGCACGCGCGACGAACCGGTGGCGCCCACGTTCAGGACCACCACCGAACAGCTGCAGACCAAGGCGCCGTCCACCCGCGTCGAGGTGCTGCCGCCGGTGTACCGGACCGAGATGCGCCGCGTGGTCGACGTGCCCGAGCACACCGTGCAGCGCGTGGTGCCGGCCGTCTACAAGGAGGTCGAGGAGACGGTGCAGGTCAGCCCCGCCACCACCCGCACCGAAGCCGTGCCGACGCGCTACCGCACCGAGGTCGAGCGCGTGCTGGTGCGCCCCGAGGTCGTGCAGTACGTGCCGGTGCGCCTGCCCACGCGCCCGGTGGCCGAGCAGCGCCTGCGCGCCGACGCCACCACCCGCGTCGAGCCGGTGGCGCCCGTGATGCAGACGGTGGTCGAGCCGGTCGAGGTGCGCCCGGCCACGGTGCGCAAGGTCGAGGTGCCGGCCGCGTACGAAATCGTCACCGAGCAGGTCAAGATCAGCGAGCCCTACCGCGAATGGCGGCGTGGCCGCGCCTGGGTGGGCCAGGCCATCGAGGTGGTGCCGCTGCGCGGGTTCATCGTCGACCCGGCGGGCCAGTTCAAGGGCTACAACGTGGCCGGCCGCACGCTGGTGCCGGCGGCCAGCGGCGGCGCCTCGCGCGGCATCGTCGACATCGGCGCCACGCCGGCCGACAACAGCCAGTTTGAAGACGACGTGTGGTGCCTGGTCGAAGTGCCGGCGCAGTACCAGACCGTGCAACGCAAGGTGCTGAAGGCGCCCGCCACCACCAGCGACGTCGCCGTGCCGGCCGAATACAGGAACGTCACGCGCCAGGTGGTGCTGCGCGAGGCCACGCAGCGCGTGGTGCCGGTGCCGGCCGTCTACCACAGCGTCTATCGGCAAGAAGTGGACTTCGAGCGCGCCCGCGCGCTGGGCTACCAGTTCGATGCCAGCGGCGAACTGGTGGCCACGCCCAGCGGCCAGCGGCTGGTGCGCGCGGCGGCGGTGGCCAGCCAGCCCGGCGTGCAGATCGACCGCGCCCTGGGGCCGGACAGCTGGGTGCGCGAAGTGCGCATCCCGGCCGAATACCGCAATGTCACCCGCTACGTGCCCGAGCAGCCGGCCGGCGTGCGCGTGGTCGACGTGCCGGCGGCGGTGCGCACCATCAAGCGCCGCGTCGAAGTGCAACCCGCCCGCACCGAAACCGTGCTGGTGCCCGCCACCTACAAGACCGTGCCCACGCAGGTGCTGGTGCGCGCCGAAACTACCCGCGCCGTGCCCGAGCCGGGCGAATACCAGGCCGTCACCCGCTACGAGCTGGACCAGCCCGCCAGCCTGCGCCAGGTCGCCGTGCCCGCGCTGGTGCAGCCGATGCAGCGGCCGGTCGTGACGCGCGCCGCCGGCGTGCGCGACGAAGTCGTGCCCGCCGTCTACCGCACCGAAACGCGCCAGGTCATCGACCAGCCCGCCAGCACGCGCTGGGTCGACGTGCCCGCGCAGTACGAGACGCTGACCTGGCAGGTCAAGGTGGCCGAAGCGCGCGAAGAGCGGCGCGAAGTCATGTGCGAGACCAACACGCACCCCGACAAGATCCGCGACGTGCAGCGCGCGCTGCAGGCGGCCGGTTTCGGCCCCGCCGCCGCCGACGGCGTGCTGGCCGCGCCCACGCTGGACGCCGTGGCGCGCTACCAGCAGGCGCGCGGCCTGCCGGTGCACGGCTACCTCGACGTCGACACCGTGCGCGCTTTGGGCGTGGCACCAAACTGACGCCATTTGCTATCTGTTTTATAGCGTAATCCGCAATACAGGCAAGCGCTGAAACCATTTTTGGTGGTGCGCGGCGGCGCAATCCATCGCGCAGAGGATGGATTGGTCATCGACAAGTCGTATCATCTTGTATCGACCGGTCCAATCGCTGCGCGCCGCAGCGGGACGCGAATCTTCACTGGAGTGGATCAAGATGCAGAAAAATAAATGGGCCGTGCTGGCGGCCGCGGGCGTCGCCGTGCTGCTGGCGGGCTGCGAAACCACCAACATGAAAATGGGCAGCCAGGACGCCAAGACCGTGGCCACCGGCGCCGCCGGCGGCGCCAGCGCGTCGGGCGAAAACACCCAGCTGGAGAAATGCGCGTCGCCCCTGGGCACCGTGTCGCTGGTCGAAAACGAACACGCCGGCTGGTACACCATCCTGCGCAACGAATACCGCCTGCCGCCCACCGCCAACCTGCTGCGCCTGCTGATCCAGCAGTCCAACTGCTTCGTGGTGGTCGAGCGCGGCGCCGCCGGCATGCGCGCCATGAACCGCGAGCGCGAGCTGATGGGCTCGGGCCAGATGCGCGGCGGCAGCAACTTCGGCGGCGGGCAGATGGTCGCGTCGGACTACGGCATGTCGCCCGAGATCATCTTCAGCGAAGGCAACACCGGCGGCATCGGTGGCGCGCTGGGCGGCCTGATCGGTGGCCGTGGCGGCGGCCTGCTGGGCGCTGTGGCAGCCGGCACCAAGACGCGCGAGGCGTCCACCATGCTGACGCTGGTCGACAACCGCTCGGGCGTGCAGGTCGCGGCGTCGGAAGGCAGCGCCTCCAAGACCGACTTCGGCGGCATGGGCGCGCTGTTCGGCGGCGTGGCCGGCGGCGGCCTGGGCGGCTACCAGAACACACCGCAGGGCAAGGTCATCACCGCCGCCTTCATGGACGCCTACAACCAGATGGTGCGCGCCGTGCGCAACTACCGCGCCCAGCGCGTGCAGGGCCAGGGCCTGGGCGGCGGCGGCCGGCTCGGCGTGGACGGCGGCGCCGCACCATCGCAGACCTACACCCCCGAGAACGCGCCCCGGTCCAACACGCGCCGCCGCCGTTGAACGGCCGCTGACGCGGTCGGCCGAGACGTGACCTGCGCTAACGCTCGTCGCACTGCCCTGGTTTCATGCCCCAATACCGGTTCGGCTGCTTGTCCATGCTCTCGAACCCGGAAAGCGGGAGATAGGCCACCCGCGTGCTCACCCCACAGGTGCCAGCGCACGGCTTAATCGTCCGAGTGCTTAGCCGACTGTGTCCCCAGGGCACGAGACGTTGGGCACGGCATACATGAAGGGCAGGATTTAGCGCCCACTGATTTGCCGGGCTTGCTAGTGCAAAGGCCAAAAGAAGTCTATAAAGATGGCTCTCACTCGATTGAACACCAGCGCGCGCCATCTTACCAGAGGGGGCGCAGCAGTGATTGCTATGGTAAATGCGCTCGTTAGTTCGAATGCAATCGCAAGCGATTTGTCAGACGGCCGGTTAGCTCAGCGTATGCTGGATGGTCTTGTGTCCAGCAGGGTTGGCGCTTCTGCAGATGTGGATGTATTGAGCCAAAGCGGCGCATCAGGCTTGCCAGCATCCTATCCAAATATCCAAAAGCTTAGCGGAATTCTAAGTTCGTCCCGCAGCGTCGATCAAAAGAAGGCCGCAGCAAAATTGTTGGGTCAGCAATATACAAAATCCCGAGATTTCGGAATAAAGAACTTCGCCCGCAATTCATTGCTGAAGTCGCTTGAGGCAAATGAAAATCGCGAGGTTCAAGAGGCTATTGTGCTGGTCTATTCGAGGCTTGATTATTTTGATGATTCGTTGAGTGTTTTATCAAATGCGCACAGGAAAAATATTATAGATGACGACCGGTACTATGGCGACATGGCGCACTTGTCCGTTATTGCTCCGGCCGAGGCCAGGTCTATTATTTTTGATAAAATCCTGAAATCCGAAAATAGATTTAGCGCAGCAATCATAGCAAGCTATGCGAGCGCGAATCCTTATTTCGTTGATGGGAACAGCGTAAAACTGTTGGAGGCCATACTTGGCAAGAGTGAACCTGTTTTTGATGAAACCAGATCAAGCGTCGGCGCGTTGCAACTGGCTCAGTATGCGACCTGGATGAAGGCGAGTGCCAATGTGAGCGCGGTTGAAACGGGTCAGCCAGCCATGCACTATATTGAGCAGCAGTTAATGAAGGATGGTCAGGATCCCAGAAAAATTCTCGCATGGATCATGGATATGAATGCGTCGGAGCAAAATCAACTTAACTCGAACCCGGCCTTTAAGCGCAAATTGAAAGATGTTATTTCGGCAGAGCGGATAAAATATCCGCATAATGAGTTTTATTCAGAGGCGGCAGCGCGGTTGAAGTGACATGCTGCAGATGTATAATGCGTTTTGAATCGTGGAATCATGTTGTGCTGACTGCTTGTTAGTGCTACTTTCGCATCCGATATATATCCTGCCGCAGTATGCGGCCGTGCCGACTTGCGCACTGCGCCGCGCCCGCTCCACCTGAGGATCGCATGAAGTTTCAACACGCCGCCCCCTTGCTGGCCGCCGTCTGGCTGGCTGCCTGCTCGACCCCCGAACCGGCCCGTCCTGACGCCGCGCCCAAGCTCCCGCCCGCGCCAGCGGCCGTCGTGCCTGCACCGGCCCCCGCCGTCACGCCCCCGCCGGCGCCCGCCCGGCCTGCGTCGCTGCCGCCCATGCAGGTGCGCACCATGCGCGACGTGCAGCAGCGGCTGCAGGACCTGGGCTACGACCCCGGCTCCGTCGACGGCGTGGCCGGCGCGCGCACCCAGGCGGCGCTGGCTGCCTTCCAGAAAGATCGCGGCCTGCGGCCCACCGGGCGCATGGATTCGGTTACGCGCGAGGCGCTGGGGAAATAAAGGGCATCCCCCTGAGCGGCTGGCGCCGCTTCCCCCTTCTTTGCCGCGCTGCGCGCGGGAAGGGGGACAACGCCAGCGGGCGGGCCAAGCCCTTCCGCGGCGTTCCGCGCTTGGCCTGCTCCGCGGCCGTTCGATTTGGGTTGATGCGCTATGCTAACAATAGCGAGAGGCGCTTGATTGGCGCGGGCGCGGAGCTAAAAAGGCTTGATTAATGCGCTGGCTTAGTGCGCCAAAACAGATCAAGCGGCCGGACGCAGAGGACCCAGAAGAAGACCAAGAAAAATTCTTGGGGCTGTTTTTTTTGCGTCCTTCGCGAATCCTTTGCGTACTTCGCGTCCGGTCTTCGGTTTTCAACGCGCGCACGCCCAAGCGCTCATCGCGCCAAGCGTCACACGGCAAACACCTTCCCCGGGTTCATGATGTTGTCCGGGTCCAGCGCCTGCTTGATGGTGCGCATCATGGCCACGGCGCCGGCGCCGGCTTCGTGCAGCAGGAAGTCCATCTTGTGCAGGCCGATGCCGTGTTCGCCGGTGCAGGTGCCGCCCAGCGCCAGGGCGCGGGTGACGAGGCGGTGGTTCAGCGCTTCGGCGCGCGCGCGTTCGTCGGCGTCGTCGGGGTCGATCAGGTAGCCGACGTGGAAGTTGCCGTCGCCCACGTGGCCGACCAGGAAGTAGGGGATGCCGCTTTCCTCGGCCTCCTGCACGCTGTCCAGCAGCGCGTCGGCCAGGCGGCTGATGGGCACGCAGGTGTCGGTGGTGATGCAGCGGCAGCCCGGGCGGCTCTGCACGGCGGCAAAGTAAGCGTTGTGCCGCGCCGTCCACAGGCGCGTGCGTTCCTCGGGCGTGTCGGCCCATTCGAAGTCGTCGCCGTGGTGGTCGCGCGCGATGTCCTGCACCGTCTCGGCCTGCTCCTTGACGCTGGCCGGTGAGCCGTGGAATTCCATCAGCAGCAGCGGCTCTTCGCGCAGGGTCAGCTTGCTGTGCGCGTTGACGGCGCGCACGCTGTGGGCGTCGATCAGTTCCACGCGCGCGATCGGCACGCCCAGCTGGATGGTCTGAATCACGGTGTTGACCGCGTCGGCAATGGTCGGAAAGCTGCAGATCGCCGCCGACACCGCCTCGGGCAGCGGGTAGATGCGCAGCGTGACTTCGGTGATGACGCCCAGCGTGCCTTCGCTGCCCACGAACAGGCGCGTCAGGTCGTAGCCGGCGCTGCTCTTGCGCGCGCGGGTGCCGGTGCGGATCACTTCGCCGCTGGCGGTGACGACTTCCAGCGCCAGCACGTTTTCGCGCATGGTGCCGTAGCGCACGGCGTTGGTGCCGCTGGCGCGCGTGGCCGTCATGCCGCCCAAGCTGGCGTCGGCGCCGGGGTCGATGGGGAAGAACAGGCCGGTGCTCTTGATCTCGTCGTTCAGCTGCTTGCGCGTCACGCCCGGCTGCACGGTGACGGTCAGGTCTTCGGCGTTGACGCTCAGCACGCGGTTCATGCGCGACACATCCAGGCTGATGCCGCCCTGCACGGCCAGCAGATGGCCTTCAAGCGACGAGCCGACGCCGTACGGAATCACCGGCACCTGGTGCGCGGCGCACAGCTTCACGGCGTCCTGCACGTCCTGCGTGCTTTCAGCAAACACCACGCCGGCCGGCGGCGGCACGGTGGTAAAGGCCGACTCGTCGCGCCCGTGTTGCTCGCGTACCGCCATGGCTTCGGAAAAGCCCGCGCCAAAGCGCTCTTTCAGCGCCGCCATCAGCGCAGGCGGCGCGGGGCGCGGCTTGATCTCGGGCGTGACGTGGGCGAGCGGGGTGGGGGCGTTCATGGGCGGAATCTCCTGCGCGTGTGGTGCGCATCGATCAGCCAGTGTAAGGGCATCGCTGGTTCTGCGCAGTTCGATGGTTGCTTCAAAAATAATAGCTGTCGGCGCTTATTTGGCAAGCGCTGGCGGCTCATTTTTGATGTGCACGGTGTTGAATATGCCGTGGCGCGATGCGTCCGCTGGACCCCCGCGGCTCAGATCAGCTCGCGCATCGCCTGCGCCGTCTCGCGCAGCACAGGCAGGGTGCGGGCCACGGCGTCGTCGCCCTTCTCGCGGCCGATCGGCATGGTGATGCTGAGCGCGCCCACCACGCTGCCGTGGCGTTCGCGCAGCGGCACGGCGACGCCGCGCGAATTCAGGTCCAGCTGCTGCTCCGACAAGGCCCAGCCCTGGTTGCGGATGCGCAGGAATTCGGCCCACAGCACGTCGGTGCTGGCAATGGTGTGCGGCGTGAAGACCATCGGCCGGTGCGTGGCCAGCCAGTGCTGCGCCTCGGCGTCGGGCCGCAGCGCCAGCAGCAGCATGCCGGCGGCCGTCACCTGCGCCGGCGCGCGGGCGCCCAGCACGTAGCCGGTGTTCATGTTGCGGTTGGGGCCGTTGCGGGCGATGAACACGATGTCGTCGCCATCCAGCACGCTCAGGTAGGCGGTTTCGGCGGTGCCGGTGGTCACGCGCTGCAAGAAGGGTTGCACGATGCGCGGCAGCCGGGCCGATTCGAGATACGCCTGCCCCAGCCGCAGCACGCGCGGCGTGAGCCAGAACAGCTTGCCGTCGCCCCCCCACGAAGCCCAGGTGCTGCAGCGTGAGCAGGTAGCGCCGCGCCGCCGTGCGCGCCAGGCCGGCGCGCTTGCCGACTTCGGCCGCCGTCATGCGCGGGTGCGCTTCGTCGAACACCTGCATCAGCGCCAGGCCTCGTTCCAGCCCCGCGATCCAGTCGCGTGGCTGCAGCGTGGGGGGCGCCGAGGGCGTCGGGCGCCGGTGACGCGGAGGGTGAAGGCTTGGACATGAACGCGCTCCGTGACGAAAGCGGCGCCGCGCGCGCTGCGGGCGGCACTCGGTGTAAACCCTAGGTGCGATCGATCTTCGCACATCTTCGTCCGACTATCGCACAACGCCGCACGGCGCCACCTACCGGTCGCGCGGGGTGCCGCCGTACATTCGCGCCACGCCAGACACGGCGCGCCACCCACCCGAGCGTCCAAAAAGGCCGCCGCCACCCACCGGAGACAAGCATGAGCACCACCCCCGTCGGTGAACCCACCGGCAAGCACCAGTCGAAGAAGGCCGCCGCCAGCGGCTGGATCGGCTCGGCGCTGGAGTACTACGACTTCTTCATCTACGCCACCGCCGCGGCGCTGGTGTTTCCGCAAGTGTTCTTTCCCAAGGGCGATCCGGCCATTGCCATCATCGCTTCGTTGGCGACTTACGGCGTGGGCTACGTGGCGCGGCCGATTGGCGCCTTCGTGCTGGGCCACCTGGGCGACACGCGCGGCCGCAAGCAGGTGCTGCTGTGGTGCATGTTCCTGATGGGCTTTTCGACCATCGCCGTCGGCCTGCTGCCCACCTACGACCAGGTGGGCCTGCTCGCACCGGCGCTGCTGGTGCTGATGCGGCTGATTCAGGGCTTTGCGGTGGCGGGTGAAATCTCCGGCGCCAGCTCCATGATCCTGGAACACGCGCCGTTTGGGCGCCGGGGCTATTTCGCCAGCTTCACGCTGCAGGGCGTGCAGGCGGGGCAGATTCTGGCGGCGGCGGTCTTTTTGCCGCTGGCGCACTACATGGAGCCGGAAGCGTTCAACAGCTGGGGCTGGCGCATTCCGTTCCTGCTGAGCTTCATCGTCATCATCGCCGGCTGGATCATCCGCCGCAAGGTGCACGAAACGCCCGCCTTCACCGACAAGGTGGCGCAGCAGGCCAGCGCCCGCTCGCCCATCGTCGACGCCTTCAAGTACAGCTGGAAAGACATGCTGCGCGTGATCTGCATGTCGCTGATGAACGTGATTCCGGTCGTCGCCACCATCTTCGGCGCCGCCTACGCGGTGCAGCCGGCCTACGGCATCGGCTTTGCGAAGGACGTGTACCTGTGGATCCCCGTGCTGGGCAACATCCTGGCGGTGCTGGTGATTCCGCTGGTGGGCAACCTGTCGGACCGCGTCGGCCGCCGCCCGCCTATCATCGTCGGCTCGCTGCTGGCCGGGCTGCTGGCGTTTGGCTACCTGTACGCCATCAGCATCAGGAACGTGCCGCTGGCCGTGGCCATGTCGCTGCTGATGTGGGGCGTGGTCTACCAGGGCTACAACGCCGTGTTCCCCAGTTTCTATCCCGAGCTGTTCCCCACCCGCACCCGCGTATCGGCGATGGCGATTTCGCAGAACCTGGGCACCGCCGTCACCGCCATGCTGCCGGCGCTGTTCACGGCCGTGGCGCCGCCCGGGTCCACCAATATCTGGTTCACCGTGGGCGCCATTGCCTTCGGCATCACCGTCATCGCCGCGCTGGCCGCGCTCAGCGCCCGCGAGACCTTCCGCGTGCACATGAACGACCTGGGCAACCCCAACGCCCAGCCGGTGCCCGAGGCCGAATACGAGCGCCAGCGCGCCCGTTCGCTGGCCGGCCACGCCCATGCCGCGGCCTGAGACCAGCCTCCGCGCGCCACGCCCACCATGTTGTCCGGCAAGACCACGCTGATTGCCCACATCGGCTTTCCCACCGAGAGCTTCAAGGCCTCGATGATCTACAACCCCTGGTTTGACGCGCACGGCATCGACGCCGCCGTCATCCCCATGGGCGTGACGGCCGACGATTTCGCCACCGCGCTGCCGCTCATCCTGCGCATGAGCAACGTGCGCGGCGCGCTCATCACCATGCCGCACAAGCCGGCCACGCTGGCGCTGGTGGACGAGGCCAGCCCGGCGGCGCGCATTGCCGGCGCCTGCAATGCGGTGCTCAAGGCCGCCGACGGCCGGCTGATCGGCGACATGTTCGACGGCGCCGGCTTCGTGCGCGGCGCCGAGCGCAAGGGCCGCAGCTTTCGTGGCGCGCGCGTGCTGGTGTCGGGCGCGGGCGGCGTGGGCTCGGCCATTGCGGCTTCGATGGCCGGGGCCGGCGCGGCCGAGCTGATGCTGTACGACGCGCGGCCCGGCACGGCCGAGACGCTGGGCGCCCGGCTGGCGCAGCATTACCCGCAGTTGACCGTTCGCACCGGCGCCAACGACCCGGCCGGCTTCGACGCCATTGTCAACGCCACGCCCTTGGGCATGAAGGACGGCGACCCGCTGCCGTTCGATGTCGACCGCATCGCCTCCACAACCTTCGTCGGCGAAGTGGTGATGAAGACGGAGCACACGCCGCTGCTGCAAGCCGCCATGGCCAAGGGCTGTCCCGTGCAGGTGGGCACCGACATGCTGTTCGAGCAGATTCCGGCCTATCTGGACTTCTTTGGCTGGCCCGGCGCCAGCGCCGACGAACTGCGCCAGCGCGCGCGGATCAGCTACTGATGCCGCCGGCGCCGCGTTCGCGCGTTGCGCTGTTCGCGGCGCTGCTGCCGCTGTTGCTGGCCGCGCAGCCGGTGGCCACCGACAGCTATCTGCCCGCGCTGCCGGCGATTGCGCGCGAACTCGGCTCGGCCAGCACCAGCCTCACCGCCTTCGTGCTGGCCTTCGGCGCCGCGCAACTGGGCTTTGGCCCGTTGGCCGACCGATGGGGCCGCCGCCCGGTGTTGCTGCTGGGCCTGGCGCTGTACACCGTGGCCGCCTTGGCCTGCGCGTGGGCGCCGGGCACGGCGGCGCTGGCAGCGCTGCGCGCGGCGCAAGGGCTGGCGATGGCGGCCATCCTGGTGTGTGCGCGAGCGGCCGTGCGCGACCTGTTCAGCGCCGGCGAAGGCCTGCAGGTGATGGCGCGCGGCCTGAGCGGCCTGGGCGTGGTGGCGCTCATCTCGCCGCTGGCCGGTGCGTGGATGGTGCAGACCTTTGGCTGGCGCGCGGTGATGGTGGCGATGGGCGTGTACGGCGCGCTGCTGGGCGTGGCTTGCTGGCGCTGGTTTGGCGAAACGCTGGGCGCACGTGGCGCCAGCGCCGCGGTTCCCGAATCGTCGCGCGCCCAAGTGCGCCAGGTGCTGACCAACGGGCCGTTTCGCGTCTGGACGGGGGTTTCCTCCTTCAGCTATGCCGGCGTGTTCTGCTTCCTGCTGCTGTCGCCCATGGTCTACATCACGCTGTTGGGCCTGTCGCCGGCGCTGTACGGGTGGATTCCCGCCGGCGGCTCGCTGGTGTACATCGCCAGCACACAGCTGTGCCGCCGCCTGCTGAGGCACCGGGGCGCCGTGCGCACGGTGCAGCTGGGGGCGCTGTCCAGCGTCAGCGGCGGGCTGATGCAGGTGGCGGGCTGGCTGCTGTGGCCCGGTGCGGCCTGGCCGCTGCTGGCCGGGCACGCCGTCTATGTGCTGGGTCACGGCATCCACCAGCCCTGCGGGCAGGCCGGCGCGGTGCAGGATTTGCCCGCGCTGGCCGGCCGCGCCGTGTCGTGGTCGGGCTTTCTGATGATGCTGTGCGCCTTCTGCGCCGGGCAGACCGCCGCGCTGTTTGTCGGGCCGCAGATGCCCTATGGCCCCTGGCCCATGGTGCTGCCGCTGCTGCTGGCGGGCGTGGTGCTGGTGGTGCTGGCCTTCACGGTGCTGCCGCGCCACGCGGTGGCGGCGCGACCGGCAGCATAAGATGACGGGCGTGCCGCGCGCCTGCAGGGCGTGCCTTTCATCCCGGATTGCCCATGCCCGACCGCTATGCCGTCATCGGCCACCCCATCGCCCACAGCAAATCGCCGCTGATCCATGGCCTGTTCGCGCAGGCCACTGGCCAGGACATGACGTACGACATGATCGACGGCGGCGCCGAACCCGGCGGCTTTGACCGCGCGCTGGCCAGCTTCCGCACCGCCGGCGGGCGCGGACTGAACGTCACCCTGCCGTTCAAGCTGCAGGCGTTGGCCGCGGCCACGCAGGCCAGCGACGACGCGCGCCTGGCGGGTGCGGCCAACGCGCTTCGCTTCGACGGCGAGCGCATCGAGGCGCAAAACTTCGACGGCATTGGCCTGGTGCGCGACATCGAACACAACCTGGGCCTTCCGCTGGCCGGCAAACGCGTGCTGCTGCTGGGCGCCGGCGGCGCCACGCGCGGCGCACTGCTGCCGCTGGCGCGCGCGGGCGTGGCGCGGCTGGTGCTGGCCAACCGCACCGCCGCCAAGGCGACCGGCCTGGCGCGCGAAGCGGCCCCGCACCTGGGCGGTTGCGTGGTCGAAGGCGGCGGCTTGGCCGATCTGACCGCCAGCGACACGTTCGAGCTGGTCATCAACGCCACCTCGTCATCGCTGAGCGGCGAAGCACCCGCCGTGCCCGCCAGCGCTTTCGCGTCGGCCGCGCTGGCCTACGACATGGTCTATGGCAAGGGCCTGACGCCGTTTCTGAAAGCCGCGCAAGCGGCGCGCTGTGCCCGCGTGGCCGACGGCGTGGGCATGCTGGTCGAGCAGGCCGCCGAGGCCTTTGCCTGGTGGCGCGGCGTGCGCCCCGACACGCGCGACGTGCTGGCGCGGCTCACGGTGCCGCTGGTCTGACCATTTCCTTCATTGCAAAAAAGTCCACCATGAACCTCCTCGTCCTGCACGGCATCAACCTCAACATGTTCGGCCAGCGCGACCCTGGCCAGTACGGCACCGCCACGCTGGCTGACATTGACGGGGCGCTGCAGACGCTGGCGGGCGAACTGGGCGCGACGGTGGCGTGCTTTCAGACCAACCACGAGGGCGCCATGTGCGAGCGCATCCACCAGGCGCACCGCGACGGCACCGACGCGGTCGTCATCAACGCCGGCGCGTGGACGCACACCAGCGTCGCCATCCGCGACGCGCTGGCCATCCTGAAATGCCCGATCGTCGAAGTGCACATGAGCAACGTGCACGCGCGCGAACCGTTCCGCCACCACTCCTACATCGCTGACATTGCACGCGGGCAGATCTGCGGCTTTGGCGTCGATTCATATCTTTTGGGGCTGCGAGCGGCCGCCAGTGCTGCGCAGTCAGCTATCAAAAAGTGAGAAACCAAGCATGGGCAAGCGCCTGACTCAGATCGCCACCCGCACCGGCGACGACGGCACCACCGGCCTGGGTGACAACACCCGCGTCTCCAAGGCCAGCGCGCGGCCGATGGCGATGGGCGACGTCGACGAACTCAACAGCCACATCGGCCTGCTGCTGTGCGACGACATGCCGGCCGACGTGCGCGAGCTGCTGATCGACATCCAGCACCAGCTGTTCAACCTGGGCGGCGAGCTGTCCATCCCCGGCTTTGAACTGCTGCAGGACGACGCGCTGGCGCAACTGGACGACGCGCTGGAGCGCTACAACGCCACGCTGCCGCGCCTGCAGGAATTCATCCTGCCCGCCGGCACCCGCGCCGCCGCGCAGGCCCACATCTGCCGCACCGTCGCCCGCCGCGCCGAACGCGCCGTCGTCGCCCTGGGCCAGCAAGAGGCCGTGCGCGACGCCCCGCGCCGCTACCTCAACCGCCTGTCCGACCTGATGTTCGTGCTGTCCCGCGTGCTCAACCGGCACCGGCCGGATGGCAGCGCGGGGGACGATGTGTATTGGAAGAGCGAGCGGTTGAAACGGGCGGGCGAATAGCCGTCAGCCGCGTTGGTGCGACACCCGGTGGCCGCGGCGCGATTTGCGCATTCAGCGCAGCCTTGCCGGGCGATGGACGAATTAGGGCCTGTTCACGCTATTTCCAGCCATGCGTTGCGAGTCAAAAAGGCCACTCGCCAAGGCGCCAGACGCGCTGGCGGTGCTGTCTCTATGCCGCGCAGCCGGCTTGCCACTGCGCGGCAAAAAACTCAATGCCCCGGCTCAATCACCGCGCAGGCCACGCGGGCGCCGGCGTTGCCGGTGGGCTGGGTCCGGTAGTCGTCGGGGCTGGCGTGCACGATCAGGCCGCGGTTGACGATGCTCTGCGGTCCGGTCAGCTGGATGTCGTGGCTGACGTACTGCACGGTGGCGCTGCCGGTGGCGTCGGCCTGCAGCATGGGCAGGTCGCCGGCGTGGCCCTGGCCGGGGGTGGCGTGCTGGCGCCCGGTCGGGTTGAAGTGGCCGCCCGCAGCCGTGCCGTCGCCGCTGCAGACGCCGTTTTCGTGAATGTGGAAGCCCACGCGCGCATTGGGCGCCAGGTTGTTGACCTGGCCGGTGATGCGCACCGCGCCGTCGGTCATCTGCGCAAAGCGGATCAACCCCTGCACCGGCTTGCCCGCCACGGGCTGCGCGGTGGTGGTGGCGCGCAGCTCGGCCTGCGCGCGGGCGACGGGCGTGGCGCTGTCACTGCGCGTGGTGGTGCAGGCGCCCACGGCGCCCAGAGCGGCCAGTGCGACGGCAAGGCGAAGGAAGCGGGGACTGGTCATCATCAAGCGATCTCCGATGTTCGTTAGTCAAAAACAGGCATCTTACGAACGCCGCCGCAGCAGCGCGTGTAGGAGAACCGCGCCAAACGTCGCCGTGCCGATGCCGCCCAGCGCGAAGCTGCCGAACTTCAGCGTGAAGTCGCCCGTGCCCAGCACCAGCGTGATGGCCGCCGTCAGCAGATTGGCCGGGTCGGAAAAGTCCACCTGGTTGTCGACCCATATCTTGGCGCCCGCCACGGCGATCAGGCCAAACACCACGATGCTCACGCCACCCATTACCGGCAGCGGAATCGCCTGGATCAGCGCGCCGAACTTGGGGCTGAAGCCCAGCAGCAGCGCGATCAGCGCCGCCACCACGAATACCGCGGTCGAATAGATGCGCGTGGCCGCCATCACGCCGATGTTCTCGGCATACGTCGTCACGCCCGTGCCGCCGGCGCTGCCGCTCACCATGGTGGCGATGCCGTCGCCGATGAAGGCGCGGCCGATGTACGGGTCCAGGTTGCGGCCGGTCATGGCCGTCACCGCCTTCAGGTGGCCCAGGTTCTCGGCCACCAGGATCAGCGCCACCGGCACGATCAGCAGCAGCGCATTGGCCTCGAACACCGGCGCGGTGAACTTGGGCATGCCGATCCAGGCGGCGTTCGCGATGCCCGAAAAATCCATCGGCTTGCCCAACCCCATGCCGTTGGTCAGCACCAGGTAGACCCCCGTGGCCAGCAGCAGGCCGACCAGAATCAGCAGCCGCTGCACCATGCCGCGCGTGAACACCGCCACCAGCGCCACGCAGACGAAGGTGACCAGCTGCATCCAGGCGTCGAAGTTGCCCGCCGCCATGTTCTTGACCGGAATGCCCGCCAGGTTGAGCCCGATCACCGCCACCACCGCGCCGGTCACCACGGGCGGCATCAGCCGCTCGATCCAGCCCGTGCCCGCTGCCTGCACGATGGCGCCGATCACGGTGTACAGCAGCCCGCAGGCGATGATGCCGCCCAGCGCCACGCCGATGTTGGCGTTGGGCCCCTTGCCCGCGTACGCCGTGGCGGCAATTACCACGCCGATGAAGGCGAACGACGAGCCCAGGTAGCTCGGCACCTTGCCGCCGGTGATGAAATAGAAGATGAGCGTGCCGATGCCGCTCATGAAGATCGCCAGGTTCGGGTCGAACCCCATCAGGATCGGCGCCAGCACCGTGGCGCCGAACATCGCGATCACGTGCTGCACGCCCATGGCCGCCGTCTGCGGCCAGGGCAGGCGCTCGTCGGGGGCGATCACGCCGCCGCCCTGCAGCACCGACACGGGTTTCTCTTGCCAGTCGAACAGGCCCATCCTCGCGCTCCTCTTGGTTGCTATGCCGGCGATGGTAGATCAGCGGCATGGCGCCGGCGTGGGGCGCGGGCTATTTGTCGCTGTCCGGCGCAATGGCAGCGCTGCCTGGCTGGTGGTTTGCTATATATAAGATAGCTGCAGGCGCTTGTCTGGAGCGCGCAAGGTCACACATTCGCTCAAAGATCAACGGCGGGCCGCGGCGTGAAGCCGCGCCCGTTCAGACCCGCCCGTACGCCCAGCCGCTGACCGCCTCGGTGCCCTCGATCTGGTCGATGGCCTTGAGCAGCGGTGCCAGCTCGCGGTAGCGGCCGGCGGTGTGGCGGATGTAGGCGATGAAGCGCGGCGCATCGGCCAGGTACTTGGGCTTGCCGTCGCGCAGGGTCAGCCGCGCAAAGATGCCGGCCACCTTCAGGTGCCGCTGCAGGCCCATCCATTCGACGGCGCGCCAGAAGCTGCCGAAGTCGCTGTGCCAGTCCTCGAAGTCCATCAGCCCCAGCTTGCGGGCGCGCTCCCAGTAGCGCACGGTGATGTCCAGCACGAATTCCTCGTCCCACGTCAGGAAGGCGTCGCGCATCAGGCTGGCGATGTCATAGGTGGCGGGGCCGTACAGCGCGTCCTGGAAGTCCAGCACGCCCAGCGCGCCGCCTGGGGTGGTGGGCAGCATCAGGTTGCGTGGCATGAAGTCGCGGTGCACGTAGACGCTGGGCGCGGCCAGGTTGCGCGCGACGATCAGGTCGAACGTCTGGTTGAGCGTGTCGCGCAGCGCGCCGTCGACCGCCACGCCGCGGTGCTGCGCCAGGTACCAGTCGGGAAACAGCGCCAGCTCGCGCCGCAGCACGGCCTCGTCGTACGGCGGCAGCACGCCGGGGCGCGAGGCCTGCTGCCAGCGCAGCAGCGCGTCCACCGCCTGCTCGTACAGCGGGCGGTTGGCCTCGGGGCGGTCGGGGTCGATCGCGGCCATCATGGTCTGCGCGCCCAGGTCGGTCAGCAGCATGAAGCCGTGGGGCTCGTCCCACGCCAGCACCT
The DNA here is from genome assembly GCF_033110285.1 of Ottowia sp. SB7-C50. Lineage (NCBI taxonomy): Bacteria > Pseudomonadati > Pseudomonadota > Betaproteobacteria > Burkholderiales > Comamonadaceae > Ottowia > Ottowia sp. SB7-C50. The sequence goes on along the minus strand of NZ_CP136995.1, from coordinate 27,008 downwards.
GCGGCACGTTCAGCCCGGCCGCCTGCATCAGCCCGGCGACGTGGACGAAGGGCGCGCAGTTCTCGTGCGCGGGCGGCGCGTCCATGATGATGCGGCTGCCGCCGTCCTGCGTGTCGATACGCAGGTAGCGCCGGAAGCTGGCGTCGGCCGAGGCCACGCGCAGGCTGGCGGGCTGCAGGGACTGCGGTCCGGCCACGCCGGCCAGCCAGGCGTCAAAGGCGGCATGGCGGGCGGGGTCGGCCCACGTGGGCGCGGGGCCTGGCGCGCCCGCAGCGGAAACGGAAGGTGACAGTGGGGCCGGTGTCGCGTCGCTCATGGATAATCGATTCTAGAGCGAGCCATCGCCCCGACGCGCCAGCGTGCCCCGCACGCCGCCACCCGGGTCGCGCGGGCTGGCCGCCCATTCCGACCGATCCGCAGTGCAGGCTTCGCCGCTTTCCCTTTCGCTGTGTCAGGCGCCCTTTCGCGGCGGGCTGCGTCCCGTGGCCTGGGCCGTGCTCGCCCTGCTGGCGGGGCCGGCGCTGGCGCAGACCGAACCGCTGACCCTGCGCGCCACGCCGCTGCTGGCCGAAGACCTGGCCGACAACGTCAACCCGCCCACCGTGGTGTATGGCGACCGCATCACCGGCCGCACCGATCTGGAAACGGTGATCGAAGGCCGCGCCGAGCTGCGCCAGCCCGGCCGCGTGGCCTTCGGCGACAAGCTGGTGTACGACGAAACCACCGACACCGCCACCCTCACCGGCGGCGCGCGCGTCAACGCCGAGGGAGACCGCTACACCGCCACGTCCGGCCAGTTGCGGCTCGACGCCATGGAAGGCTTTCTGCTGCAGCCGACCTACCGCTTCCTGGCCACCGGCGCGCACGGCGCGTCCGAGCGCATCGACATGCTCGACCGCGACCGTTCGCGCGTCTGGCAGGGCACCTACACCACCTGCGAGCGCTATGGCGACGGCGCCGACTGGCGGCCGGACTGGCTGCTGCGCGCCGACCGGCTGGACCTGGACCGCGAAGACGACGAAGGCCGCGCCTACGGCGCCGTGCTGGAATTCAAGGGCGTGCCCATCCTGCCGGTGCCGACCATGAGCTTTCCGCTGGGCGAACAGCGCAAGTCCGGCTGGCTGCCGCCGCTGATCGGGCTGGACAACCGCAGCGGCCTGAACCTGGCGGTGCCGCACTACTGGAACATCGCGCCCAACCGCGACGCCACCGTCACGCCCGGCATCATGACGCGCCGCGGCGTCGATGTGCAGGGCGAATTCCGCTACATGGAAGTCGGCTACCAGGGCCGCCTCAACGCCAACTGGATGCCCAACGACCGCCTGCGCGGCGGGCTCAACCGCTGGGGTTATTTCGTGCGCCACAACGGGTCGCACGACACGGGCATCGACGGCATCGGCAACGTGGGCGTGGGGCTCAACCTCAACCGCGTGAGCGACAACGACTACTGGCGCGACTTCACGCGCAACGGCGTGGCGCTGACCACCCGCCTGCTGGCCAACGACGGCATGCTGTCGTGGGGCCGGGGCGACTTCTCGTTCAACGCGCGCGCCGTCAAGTGGCAGACGCTGCAGGACGTCAACGCCCCCATCCTGCCGCCCTACGACCGCCTGCCGCAACTGGTGGCGCGCTGGGGCCGCCTGAACGACCGCGGGTTTGACTATTCGGTGGTGGGTGACTTCACGCGCTTTCACGCCGACCCGCTGCTGACCCGGCAGGTCAACGCCGACCGCGCCTTTGTGCAGGCGCAGGTGGCGCGGCCCTTCACGCGGCCGTGGGGTTTCCTGACGCCCAAGCTGCAGCTGCACGCCACGCAGTACAACTTCGACGGCCCCCTCGCCGACGGCAGCAGCAGCGCCAGCCGCGTGCTGCCCACCTTCAGCCTGGACGGCGGCCTGGTGTTCGAGCGCGACGCCCGCTACTTCGGCCGCGCCTTCCGCCAGACGCTGGAGCCGCGCCTGATGTACGTGTACACGCCGTACCGCGACCAGAGCCGGCTGCCGGTGTACGACACCGGCGCCTACGACTTCAACTTTGCCACCATCTGGGCCGAAAACGCCTTTGCCGGCAACGACCGCATCGTCGACAACAACCTGGTCACCGGCGGCCTCACCACGCGCCTGCTCGACCCCGAAACCGGCGCCGAAGCCGTGCGCCTGGCCGTGGCCCAGCGCTACCGCTTCAGCGGCCAGCAGGTGGTGATGCCGGGCGGCGCGCCCACCACGCCCGGCTGGTCGGACCTGATGCTGGGCGCGTCGATCAACTGGACGCCGCAATGGGGCCTGGACACGGTGGTGCAGTACAACCTGGACACGCGCACCAGCACCCGCACCACCGTGCAGGGGCGCTACTCGCCCGGCCCGTATCGCACCGTCAGCATGGCCTATCGCCACCAGCGCGACCTCAACAGCGAATCGGTCGACGTCGGCTGGCAGTGGCCGCTCAGCCAGCGGGCTGGCCGGCGGGGCGAACTGGGTTCCACCGCGCGCGCCAGTGGCGGCAGCTGCGGCCGCAGCGACTGGTACAGCGTCGGCCGCCTCAATTACGACCTGCACGGCCGGCAGCTGACCGAAGGGCTGCTGGGCATCGAATACGATGCCGGCTGCTGGATCGGCCGGCTGGTGGTCGAGAAGCTGCACAGCTCGATCACCTCGTCCACCAAGCGCATCCTGTTCCAGATCGAGTTCGTCGGCCTGTCGCGCCTGGGCAGCGACCCGCTGAGCCGGCTGCGCAACACCATTCCGCGCTACCGTTACCTGCGCGATGATGTCACGCCGCCCAGCCGCTTCACCGAATATGAATGAGCCCCGAGTCCGGCGCGCCCGCCGCCCCGCGCACGCCGTGATGCGTGCGGTGCGTTAAGGAGAAAACAGATGTCTCGCGTTCTTTCTCGCCTTGCCCACGCCCGCTGGCTTGCGGTGTCGGCGGCGTGCGTGGCGCTGGCCTGGCCCGCACAGGCACAGACCGGCGCCAGCGCGCCCGCCGCCTCGCCCAGCCCGTCCGCCGCCAAAAAGCCGGCGCGAAAAGCCGCGCGCAAGCCCGCACCCAAGCCGGCAGCGCGCCAGGCCGCGCCCGCCGTGGCTCCGGCGCCTGCCGCCGCGCCGCCCAGCGCACCCGCGGCCGCGCCACCGGCGCCCGCGCGCCCGGCGGCGACGGCCGGCCCGCGCGAAGCCGACTACATCGTCGCCGTGGTCAACACCGAGCCCGTCACCAACAACGAGGTGCGCGCCCGCATGGCCCGCGCGCAACGGCAGATCGCCGAGCGCGGCATGCCGGCGCCGGCCGGTGCCGATTTGCGCAAGGACATGATGGAGCGCCTGATCGCCGAACGCGCGCAACTGCAGTACGCGCGCGAAATCGGCGTCAAGGTGGACGACGCGGCGCTGACGCAGGCCGAGCTGTCGATCGCGCGCCAGAACCAGCTCAGCTCGGTGAAAGAGCTGTACGCCCGCATCGAGCAGGACGGCATCGCCGTGAAGGACTTCCGCGACGATGTGCGCAACCAGGTGCTGCTGGCGCGCCTGCGCCAGCAGGAGATCGAGCCCAAGCTGCGCGTCACCGATGCCGAGGTCGACAGCTTCATCCGCGAACAGACCGGCGCACGCGCCGGCGCGGTCGATTTGAACCTGGCCATGATCCTGGTCGCCGTGCCCGAAGGCGCCAACGCCGCGGAACAGGCCCGCCTGCAGGCGCGTGCCGACGAAGCGGCGCGCCGCGCGCGCGGCGGCGAAGACTTCGCCAAGCTGGCCACCGAATATTCCGACGCCAACAACCGCGGCCGCGACGGCGGCGTGCTGGGCCTGCGCCCGATCGAGCAATACCCCGAGCTGTTCCAGCGCAGCGTGCAGCGCGCGCGCATGGGCGACGTGGTCGGCCCGGTCAAGTCCGACGCCGGCTTTCACGTGCTGAAGGTGCTGGAGCGCAAGCAGAACAACGACCTGCCCGAGGTGAAGATCCCGCAGACGCAGGTGCGCCACATCCTGCTGCGCACCGGCCCGACGCAGAGCGAGCGCGTGGCGCGCGAGCGCGCGGCCGACATCAAGCGGCGCGTGGTGTCCGGCCAGGCCAGCTTCGAGCAGCTGGCGCGCGAATATTCGCAGGACGAAAGCGCGCAGGACGGCGGCGAACTGGGCTGGGTGCCGCCCGGCCAGTTCGTGCCCGAATTCGAGCAGGCCATGAACAACCTCAACCCCGGCGAAGTCAGCGACCCGGTGGTCACGCGCTTCGGCGTGCACGTGATCCGTGTCGACGGCCGGCGCGAACAGGTGCTCACCGCCGCCGAGCAGCGCCAGCTGGCGCGCAACATGCTGCGCGAAAAGAAGGCGCAGGAAGCCTTCGAGACCTGGGCGCGCGAAGTGCGCGGCCGCGCGTACGTCGAATACCGCGACCCGCCGAGATGAGCCGCCCCCTGAGGCGCTTGCGCGCCTTCCCCCCAAGGGGGGGGACGCCGCCAGCGGCCGGGTCAAGCCCGCTCCGCGGCGGCCCTGGCGTGGCTTGCGCCGCAGCCATTCGATGCGGGTTTCGAGCGCTGAGGGCATGAAACATATTCCGCGCAAGCGCTTCGGGCAGCACTTCTTGGCCGACCCGGCGATCATCGACGCCATCGTGCGCGCCATCGACCCGCGTCCCGGCCAGCCGATGGTGGAGATCGGGCCGGGCCTGGCGGCGCTGACGCAGCCGCTGGTTGAGCGGCTGGGGCGGCTGACGGTGATCGAGCTGGACCGCGACCTGGCCGCGCGGCTGCGCGCGCACCCGCAACTCGATGTCATCGAATCCGATGTACTGAAAGTGGACTTTGCGCAGGTGCAGCAAGCGCTGGGCGCTATTAAATTGAGAGTTTGCGGCAACCTGCCGTACAACATCTCCAGCCCCATCCTGTTCCACCTTCTGCCCTACGCCGCGCAAATTCAGGACCAGCATTTCATGCTGCAGAAGGAAGTGATCGACCGCATGGTGGCCGCGCCGTCCACGTCGGACTACGGGCGCCTGTCGGTCATGCTGCAGTGGCGCTACGCGATGGAAAACGTGCTGTTCGTGCCGCCCGAAGCGTTCGACCCGCCGCCCCGCGTCGATTCGGCCGTGGTGCGCATGGTCCCGCGCGCCGACTTCGCGCCGCTCGATGCCGACCTGCTGTCCGAACTGGTGCAGGTCGCCTTCAGCCAGCGCCGCAAGCTGCTGCGGCATTCGCTCGGCAAGTGGCTGGAGGCGCGCGGCTTTTCAGGCGACTTCGACGTGCAGCGCCGCGCCGAGGAGGTGCCGGTGGGCGAGTATCTGGCGCTGGCAGAGCGCGTGGCGGGCGTTCGCTGAACCACAGGCTGAATCGAACAGCCGGACGCGAAGGACGCAAAGACACGCGAAGGACGCGAAAAATACAAAGCCAAGCATGGCTTATTGAACGCGTCGCGCACCAGATCGTCATTGCCGCGTAGGCGGCAATCCAGTGCTCAGGTTTTTTGCCCTTGCTGGATTCCCGCTTGCGCGGGAGTGACGGCGTTTTGTGGTCCTGAGGGGAAACCGGAACCAAGCGTTCGACGCCTCTTTCTGAATTTTTCGCGTCCTTCGCGAAATCTTCGCGCCCTTCGCGTCCGGTTTCTGGTTTTCAGTTCAACGCCATCGACAGCTTGCGCCGATAACCGGACAGCAACTCGGACTGCGGATCGTGCGCCGCCGCCGCAGCCGCCTTGCCGGTCAGCTCGATGCCGCCGGCGCTCTTGCCGGCCGCGCCGGGGCCGGCTTTTTGCGGTGGCGGGGTCAGCAGTTCCAGGATGGCGACATAGGTCTTGCGCGCGGCCTCGTCGTTCCACTTCTTGTCGCGCATGACGATCTCGAGCAACTCGTCCATGGCCTGCGTCCACTGGCCTTCGGCCATCAGCGCCTGCGCCTTCTGGTAGCGGGCGTCGAAGTCGCGCTTGTTCTGGGCGATCAGGTCGTCGAACTGCGGGATGGGCCAATTGCCGCGCTCGTGCTGCTGCACAAAGCGGATCGCGTCGAGCCAGCGGCGCAGCGCCTCGAAGCGCAGCGGCAGCGGCTCGCGCCTCAGGGGCTCTTCCAGCACGGCGGCGGCTTCCTCGGTGGCGCCGGTGGCGATCAGCAGGCGCGCGTAGTCGGCGCGCGCGTCGTCGTTGCCCGGGTCCTGCGCCAGCGCGTCGGCCAGCTTGGCCAGCGCGGCCTCGGTGTCGCCGGATTCCAGCAGCGCCTCGGCCTCGTTCACTTCTTCCTCGGCCGCCAGCGCGCCTTCGCTCGGCACGTGCTTGTCGAGAAACTGGCGGATCTGCGCCGCCGGCTGCGCGCCGACGAAGGCGTCGACCGGCTGGCCGCCCTTGAACAGCACGCACAGCGGAATGCTGCGCACCCCCCAGCATCTGCGACAGCTGGCCGGCGATCTGCGGCACCTTGTCGGCGTCCAGCTTGGCCAGGATGAAGCGGCCGCCATATTCGGCCTCCAGCTGCTCCAGCGCCGGGCCAAGCTGCTTGCAGGGGCCGCACCATTCGGCCCAGATGTCCAGCAGCACGGGCGCGTTCATCGAGGCTTGGAGCACCTCGGCTTCGAAGTTTTGCAGGGTGACGTCGATCATCGTGTTCAGATGCGGGCAAAATCGGGATAACCAACAGCCATTGTGCAAGAAGCCACATGACGAGTCCCATCGTAGGGGTGGTCATGGGTTCCAGCAGCGACTGGGACACCATGCAGCACGCCGTGCAGATCCTTGAGCAGTTCGGCGTGCCGCACGAGGCGCGCGTGGTGTCCGCCCACCGCATGCCGGACGATTTGTTTGCCTACGCCGAAAGCGCGGCGCCGCGCGGCCTGCGCGCCATCATCGCCGGCGCCGGCGGCGCGGCCCACCTGCCCGGCATGCTGGCCGCCAAGACGGTGGTGCCGGTGCTGGGCGTGCCGGTCGCGTCGCGCCACCTGCAGGGCGTCGATTCGCTGCACAGCATCGTGCAGATGCCCAAGGGCATTCCCGTCGCCACCTTCGCCATCGGCACGGCCGGTGCGGCCAACGCGGCGCTGTTCGCGGTGGCCATGCTGGCGAGCGACGACGCGGCGCTGCGCGCGCGGCTCGACACCTTCCGTGCCGAGCAGACCGCGGCCGCGCGCGCCATGACGCTGCCGCCGACATGACGAGGCCTCCCCTGAGTCGCGTCGCGCCTTCCCCCTGCAGGGGGACAACGTCGGTGCGCGGTGCCAGCCCGGTCACGGCGCCCGCTGACAGGGCCTGGGCCACGGCCTTCTGAAGTTATTGCCATGCCTGTCCCCTTTCCCCTTTTGCCCGGCAGCCTGATCGACGGCCGGCCCGTCATGCTGGGCGTGCTGGGCGGCGGCCAGCTGGGCCGCATGTTCGTGCACGCCGCGCAGTCGCTGGGCTACGAGACGGTGGTGCTCGACCCCGACCGCGCCAGCCCGGCCGGCCGCATCAGCCACCACTTCATCGAAGCCGACTACCGCGACCCCGACGCGCTGCGCGAACTGGCCGCGCGCGCGCTGGCCGTCACCACCGAATTCGAGAACGTGCCCGCCGAGGCGCTGGCCGTGCTGGCGGCCACGCGCCCGGTGTCGCCCGCCGCCGACGCCGTCGCCATTGCGCAGGACCGCATCCGCGAAAAAGCCCATTTCGTGCGCTGCGCCGCCACCAGCGGCGTGGCGCCGGCGCCGCATGCGGTGATCGAAACCGCCGCCGACCTGGACGCCGTGGACGCCGCGCTGCTGCCCGGCATCCTGAAAACCGCACGTCTGGGCTACGACGGCAAGGGCCAGGCGCGCGTCACGACCCGCGACGAACTGGCCGCCGCCTGGGCACGCATGGGCGGCGTCGCCTGCGTGCTGGAACAGATGCTGCCGCTGGCGTTCGAATGCTCGGTCATCGTCGCGCGCGGTCGCGACGGCCAGGTCGTCAGCCTGCCGGTGCAGCGCAACCTGCACCGCGCCGGCATCCTGTCGGTCACCGAAGTCTATGAAGAAAATGTGCCGCCGGCGCTGGCCACGCAAGCGCAGCAAGCTACTATAAACATAGCAAACGAGCTGGACTACGTCGGCGTGCTGTGCGTCGAGTACTTCGTGCTGCAGGACGGCCGCCTGGTCGTCAACGAAATGGCGCCGCGCCCGCACAACAGCGGCCACTACACCGTCGATGCGTGCGACAGCTCGCAGTTCGACCTGCAGGTGCGCACCCTGGCCGGCCTGCCGCTGCCCCAGCCGCGCCAGCACAGCGCCGCCATCATGCTCAACCTGCTGGGCGACCTGTGGTTCGACCCCGCCGGCGCGCCGCGCGCCCTGCCCTGGGCCGAGGTGCTGGCGCTGCCCGGCGCCCACCTGCACCTGTACGGCAAGACCGAGGCCCGCCGCGGCCGCAAGATGGGCCACCTGACCTTCACCGGCCCCGACGCCGCCCGCGTGCGCGACCGCGCCACGCGCGCCGCGGCGCTGCTGGGGATGGAGGCGTTTTGATGAACGGGCGCGCCCGCCATTGACATTTGTAGCTAACATGGCCATGATTTGGATCATGGACATGAAAACCTTGCCCTCCCGTGAAGTGCAGACGCGCTTTGGCGCTGTGCTAGACGCGGCCAAGCGCGAGCCGGTGACGGTGACGCAATACGGTCGCCCCGTGGTGGTCATGATGAGTGTCGAAGAAGCCTTGGCTGGCCAGCGTGCCCTCGCCGCCCGCCGCATGAGCGACTTCCTGCGCCAACTGGAGCGCGTGGAAGCCGCCGAACAACTGAGCGACGAAGACATCCACGCCATGGTCGATGCGCTCCGCTGACCGCATCGTGCTGGACACCAGCACCTTGGTCAGCGCCATGCTCAAGCCCGAGTCGCTGCCGGCGCAGGCGCTGACATGGGCTGGCCAGGTAGGTCAACCCATCGCCTCGCAAGAAACGATGGACGAACTGGCGCGCATCGTGGGGCGGGCCCAGTTCGACCGTTACCGCGCACCGGATGATCGCCTGCGCTTCCTTCAGCTTTATCGGTCAATGTGCGAAGTTATTCCTGTCGACCTCGCGGTTCAGGCCTGCCGGGACCCGAATGACGACAAATTCCTGTCGCTCGCGGCTGCAGGTGGCGCCCGCGTCTTGGTCACGGGCGACCAGGATCTGCTCGTTCTGAAACGATTTCAATCCACCCTGATCCTGACCGTGCGCGACTTTGTCCAGTTGTGCGCTTGACACCGTGACCATGATCCTCGACGGCCACGACCCCGCCGCCATTACCACCACCGCCGACGCGCTGGTGCGCGGCGAGCTGGTCGGCCTGCCGACCGAGACCGTGTACGGCCTGGCGGCCGACGCGGGCAACGAGGCGGCGGTGCGCGGCATCTTTGCCGCCAAGGGGCGGCCGGCGGACCATCCGCTGATCGTGCACGTCGCCAGCGCGGCGCAGGTGGGCGACTTCGCCGCCGAGGTGCCGGGCTTCGCGCAGGCGCTGATCGATGCCTTCTGGCCGGGGCCGCTGACGCTGATCCTGCCGCGCCGCGCCGGCGTGGCCGAAGCCGCCGCCGGCGGGCACACCACGGTGGGGCTGCGGTGCCCGTCGCACCCGGTGGCGCAGGCGCTGCTGGCGGCCTGCGCGACGCGCGGCGTGCGCGGCCTGGCGGCGCCCAGCGCCAACCGCTTTGGCCGCGTCAGCCCGACGACGGCGCAGCATGTGGCGCAGGAATTCGGCGACGCCCTGCGGGTGCTGGACGGCGGGCCGTGCGACGTCGGCATCGAATCGACCATCATCGACTGCACGCGCGGCGCGCCGGTGCTGCTGCGGCCGGGGCAGATCGCGCGCGCCGACATCGAGCGCGTCACCGGGCAGCGATTGCTATTAAAAAATGAACTGTCGGCGCCTGACCCACAAGCGCCGGGCACGCTTCTGGCGCATTACGCCCCCACGGCCCGCGTGCGGCTGATGGACGCGCGTGAGCTGCGCAGCGCGCTCGACGTGCTGGGCGCCGACGCGCGGCACATCGCCGTCTGGTCGCGCGCGCCGCTGCGTCCGGCCGCGCGCGCGTTGCTGCTGCGCCGCATGCCGGACGACGCCGGCGAAGCCGCGCGTCAGCTGTTTGCCGTGCTGCGCGACTTCGACGCCGCCGGTGTGCGGCTGATCTGGGTTGAAACGCCGCCGCCCGACGCCGCCTGGGACGGCGTGCGCGACCGCCTGCAGCGCGCCGCCGCCGCGGGCTGAGCGTGCGCGCGCAGCCCGCGGCGCGTCGTTAAACTACGTGGCCCCGCTATAGGAGAAGTTTTTCATGCACGCATCCTGGTTTCGCCGCACTGCCCGCGGCCTGGCCTGCGCCGGCGCGCTGGCGCTGCTGGCCGCCTGCGGCTCTGGCTCGGTCGTGTCGAACCTGCAGCCCAAGCGCTTCATCACCGTGGGCGACAGCTTCATGGACGTGGGCCAGGGTGGCTCGCTCTACACCGTGAACGACGGCTCCACCAACTGGGTGCAGGACCTGGCCGCGCACTACAGCCAGACCATCGCCCCGGCCAAGGGTGGCGGCTGGGGCTATGCGCAGGCCCACGCCCGCGTGACGGCGGCCGACCCGGCCGGCGCGCCCAGCGTGCAGTCGCAGATCGACACCCTGCTGGCGCGCACCACGCTGCACCCGACGGACGACGTGGTCATGGTCAACGGCGGCATCCACGACATCGTGGCCGCCGTCACCGCCCACGGCATTTCCGACGCCAGCACCCAGGCCGCCAAGGACGCCGGCAAGGCGCTGGCCGACCAGGTGCGCCGCGTGGTCGCCGCCGGCGGCACGCACGTCACCGTCACCGGCGTGCCGCTGCTGGGTGACACGCCCTGGGGCCGCTCGATCAACAGCGACCCGGCGGCCATCAACAACCTGTCGATCGCCTTCAACTCGGCCGTGCTGACCAACATCGTCGACCTGGGCCAGCACGTGCTGTACCTGGACGCCGCGTTCTTCTTCTCGCTGATGTACGGCAAGCCGCAGAACTACCAGTTCGACAACGGCAAGGACCCGGTGTGCACCACGCCCGATGCGTCCACCTGCACCGCGTCCACGGTGAAGGTGACCGACTACAACACCTACCTGTTCGCCGACGGCCTGCACTACACGCCGCGCGCGCAGCACCACTTTGGCGCCGACAACTACGCCGAGAACGCCTACTTCCGCTTCAAGACGCGCTGGTAAGCGGCGGGTCGATGCCCACGAAAAAGCCGGCCCGCGGGCCGGCTTTTTTCATGCGCGCGCGCCGCGCGTCACAGCCAGTTGTTGGTCTGCAGCAGCTTGATGACCTCGTCGCCGAACAGCTGGTGGCCGTAGGGCGTGGGATGGAAGCCGTCGGAGAACAGGTAGCGCTGCCACCAGCCGGTGCCGGCGGGTGCGCCGGGCGGCGGCGTGGTGGCCGACAGCGCGCTCGCCGTGCACTGGATGAATTCGCGCTTGGGCACCACCGTCACCCAGTCGGCGCCACACACCGGCAGCGTGACGTTGCTCAGCCCGTACTTGGCGGGGTTGGTCATCTGGTCGGCAAAGTTGCCCGCCAGGTCGAACACCTTGACGCGCGATTCGCTGGCAAAGTTGGCGGCCAGCTTCTGGTTGAAGGCGTTCACCCAGGCCTTGAACAGCCCTTCGGCCTGCGCCCGCGCCGTGGCGCCGGCCGTGCCGCCGCCCGAAGCCGCGGCGATCTGGTCCAGCACGTTCTGGAACAGCGGGGTGTAGGTGATCGGCGGCACGTTGGACACCAGCACGTACTTGGCGCCCTTGTCCAGCGCCTGGGTACGAACCGCGGCGGTCAGGTTGTCGGCCAGGGCCTGCATGTACACGCCGCCGGCATTTTCCGGGCCGTTGGCGCCGGCCAGCACCGTCTGCAGCGTGGCCGCGGGCAGCACCGTGGCCAGCAGCGCGCTGTAGGCGGCGCCCTTGTCCGTGGCGGCGCCCAGGTAGGCGCGCACCAGGTCGGCCGCGTCGTTGCCGCCGCCGTCCACCAGCACCAGGTCCTTGTCGCTCCAGCCCTTGGTGGCTGCGTCCTGCAACTGGCGGATGACGGAGAAGGGCGCCGCGGCGCCGCCCGCGGTCGCCGGGTTGTTGATGCGGGCGCCGCCCACGGCGTAGCTGGTGCAGCCAGCGGTGCTGTTGCGTGAGAATTCGGTGCCATTGAACTGGTACACCGGGCACAGCGGCTTCAGGTCGTACGCCTTGGCCACGCGTTCGGTCCAGATCACGTTGGGCTCGTCGGCCGAACCCTGCACGCTGAAGATGCGCGGGCCGCCCTGCATGGCGGTGAAGGTGCCGCTGTCGCTGAGCGAATCGCCGATGACCTTGACGGCGCTCAGGCCCTGCGGGTTGTCGTCGCCGCCGCCACAGGCCGACAGCGCCACGGCCACCGCCAGGGCGGAGAGTTTCCAGTTCAGAAAGGGCTTGAATTGCACGGATGACTCCTCGGGTGTGAACCCGCCATCGTAGGCACGGCCGGCCGCCAGCGGGCTAGGGATTACCCACGCCGCGCTATGCTTGCCGCTCCGAGGAGAACGCCATGAATACCCCCGCCCCCCGCACGCACCGCATCGCCGTCATCCCGGGCGACGGCATCGGCAAGGAAGTGATGCCCGAGGCGCTGCGTGCGCTGGACGCCGCGCAGCGCAGGTTCGGCTTCACGCTGCAGTCCACGCCCATCGCCTGGGCCAACTGCGACCATTACGCGCAGACCGGCCAGATGATGCCCGACGACTGGAAGGCGCAGCTGGAAAAACAGGACGCCATCCTGTTCGGCGCCGTCGGCTGGCCGGCCACGGTGCCCGATCACGTCTCGCTGTGGGGCAGCCTGCTCAAATTCCGCCGCGAGTTTGACCAGTACATCAACCTGCGCCCGGTGCGCCTGTTCGAGGGCGTGCCCTGCCCATTGGCCGGGCGCAAGCCGGGCGACATTGACTTTCTGGTGGTGCGCGAGAACACCGAGGGCGAATACACCAACCTGGGCGGCGTGATGTACGCCGGCACCGAGCGCGAAATCGTCATCCAGGAAACCGTGATGAGCCGCTTCGGCGCCGACCGCGTGCTCAAGTTCGCCTTCGAGCAGGCCGCCGCGCGCCCGCGCCGGAAGCTCGACGTCGCCACCAAGAGCAACGGCATCGCCATCAGCATGCCCTGGTGGGACGGCCGCGCCGACGCCATGCACCAGCAATACCCGCAGATCGCGGTCGAAAAGCACCACATCGACATCCTCACCGCGCGTTTCGTGTTGCAGCCGCAGCGCTTTGACGTGGTGGTGGCCAGCAACCTGTTCGGCGACATCCTGAGCGACCTGGGGCCCGCCTGCACCGGCACCATCGGCCTGGCACCCTCCGCCAACCTGAACCCTGAGCGCAACTTCCCCAGCCTGTTCGAGCCGGTGCACGGCTCGGCGCCCGACATCTACGGCAAGAACATCGCCAACCCGGTCGCCATGATCTGGTCGGCGGCGATGATGCTGCAGTTCCTGGGCGAAACCGAGGCGCACGACGCCATGCTGAACGCCATCGAACACGTGCTGGCGCACGGCCCGCGCACGCCGGATCTTGGCGGAAACGCCTCGACCACCGAGATGGGCGAGGCGGTGGCGGCGCGCATTGCGGCGCCTGGGCGCTGAGCAGGCGCTAATCCGCCGTGATGCGGTTGTCCCGCACCACCTTGCCGAAGCGGTCGAAGTCGGTGCGGATGCGGGCGGCGGTGTCGGCCACGCTCATGTAGCGCGGGTAGCAGCCTGCCTTGATCAGGCGATCCTGCACGTCGGGCTCGGCCAGGATGGCCTTCATCTCGGCGTTCAGACGCTCGACGATGGACGCCGGCGTCCCCTTGGGCGCCAGCAGCGCGCCGAACGGCTCCGCGCTGAAGCCGGGCACGCCCTGATCGGCAATGGTCCGGATCTCCGGCAGGCCGTCGATGCGGCGCGGCGCGCCCAGCGCGATGGCGCGCAGCCGGCCCGTCTTGATGTGCGCCTGCGCGGCGATCAGGTCGGAGAACATCACGCCGACCTGGCCGCCCAGCAGGTCGTTCATGGCCGGCGCCGAGCCCTTGTACGCCACGTGCTGCATCTCGAATCCGACCTGCTTCTTCAGCATTTCCATCGTCAGGTGGCCCACGCTGCCCGGCCCGGACGTGGTGTAGTTCAGCTTGCCGCCCTGCGCCCGCGCTTCGGCCAGCAGGCTGGGCCAGTCGGTGATCTTGGGGTGCACGGTGGGGTTGACGACGATGACGATCGGCAGGTCGTACACCATGGCCACCGGCGCGAAGTCGTTGGCCGGGTGGTAGGCCGCGCTCTTGTACAGGTGCGGCGCCAGCATGGCCGGGCTGCCCAGCATGTTCAGCGCGTGGCCGTCGGGCGGCATGGCCTTGAAAGCGAGCTGGCCAATGCTGCCCGACGCGCCGGCGCGGTTTTCGACCACCACCGACTGCTTGAGCCGGTCGCCCAGCGCCTGCGCGGTGATGCGCGAGGCTGTGTCGGTCGGCCCGCCGGGCGGAAAGGGCACGATCAGCTTGATCGGCTTGTCGGGCCAGGCCGACTGTGCCCAGCCGCCCAGCGGCAGCGACGAGGCGGCGGCGGCAACGAGCGCCTGGCGGCGGGTGATGGTGGGTGGGTTCATGGGCGATGGCTCCGTGGATGGCGCAAAGACCCTTTCTAGCACGGTGGCGCGGGCGGGGCTGCGATCATTGGCATCAGCTATTAAAACAATAGCTATCTGCGCTTGTCCAGCCAGCGCAAGCGGCAGATTTTGCTGAATTTCCTGGGCGTCATGGCGCGTCCCGCACCGCCCACTCAACCAGCTTGTCCAGCGCCGGGCGCGCCGCGCCGGCGTTGGGGTGGTTGATGATGCCCACCACCGCGTAATTGCGGCCCGACAGGCCGTAGGCATAGCCGGCCACCGCGGCCACGTCGCGCAGCGTGCCGGTCTTCAGGCGCGCGTTGCCGATGGCCTGCGAGCCGGGGTTGCGCGCGGCCATGCGGCGCACCGTGCCGTCCACACCGGCAATCGACAGCGACTGCTCGAACGCCGCGCCGTGCGGGTGGCCGGCCGCCTGCTGCAGCAGCGCCGCCAGCGACGCGGCGGTGGCGCGTTCGTGGCGCGACAGGCCGGAGCCGTTTTCGACCACCGGCGTGGCGCGCAGGCCAAAGCGGTCGCGCCACCAGCGGCGGATCAGGTTCTGCGACTCGGCAAAACTGGCCCGGCCGTCGCGCGCCGACAGCGTCAGGAACAGCTGCTGCGCCATCACGTTGTTGGAGAACTTGTTGATGTCGGCGATCACGTCCACCAGCGGCAGCGAAATGCCCGTCACCAGCGGCTGGCCCGTGACGGGCTTGTCGGCCCAGCGCACCTGGCCCGTCAGCTGGCCGCCGGCGGCGCGCCACATGGCGTCGACCACGCGCGGCGCGTAGCTGGCCGGCGCCGGGTAGGCAATGCCCCAGGCCTGCTCGCCGCAGGCCAGCGGGTAGCTGCCGGCAAAGACGACCGCGTCCGGGTTGCTGAAATCGGCCGCCAGCCGGCCGCGCCAGTTGCCGCAGGCGCCGCCAGCGCCCGGCACGTCGGCCGGAATGGCCACGCGCGCGATGGGCGGCTCGCTTTCGACGCGCACGCGGCGGCTGGACGGGTCGGGCACGAACTTGAAGATCAGCGCCTTGAAGTTGATCAGCAGCCCGTCCGGCCCCGCGTTGTAGGGGCGCAGCGGGTCGTCGTCGAAGGCGGCGGCGTCGTGCGCGGGCAGGCGGAAGATGGTGTTGTCCAGCACGATGTCGCCGTCGATCTGGCGCACGCCCTTGTCCTGGATGGCGCGCAGCAGGTCCTGCAGGCGCTCCAGCACCAGCTTGGGGTCGCCCCCGCCCTGGATCATCAGGTTGCCGTGCAGCGTGCCCTGGCTGATGGGGCCCTGCGTGTACACGCGCGTGCGCCACAGGTGGCCGGGCCCGAGCAGGTCGATGCCGGCGTAAGTGGTCACCAGCTTCATCACCGACGCCGGGTTCATCGCCACGTCGGCCTGCCACGACAGGCGCGGCGGCGGCAGCGCGCCGCTGCCGGCGGCGGGTGCGGGGTTGCGCTCGCCGCCGGGGTTGACCGGCTCGGGCGCGCGCGCCACCGTGCCCGGCGGGGGCGGCAGCGGCGCCACCACCATCGACACGGATGAAGCCGGCACGCCAGCGCGCGCCAGCGCCTGGGCAATGTCGGCCGGCAGCGGCGACTGGGCGAAAACGGGGGCGGCCAGCAGCGCGGCGGCCAGCGTCGAAAACGTCGATAAACGGAGCATCACCCGCCAAGTCTAGGGCGTCGCCGCGCTACGCTGCACGGGCGGCGCCGCATCGCCCCGCACCCGCAGCAAACGCGGGGCACGCGGATAATCGGGCGCATGC
The DNA here is from genome assembly GCF_033110285.1 of Ottowia sp. SB7-C50. Taxonomy (NCBI): domain Bacteria; kingdom Pseudomonadati; phylum Pseudomonadota; class Betaproteobacteria; order Burkholderiales; family Comamonadaceae; genus Ottowia; species Ottowia sp. SB7-C50. The sequence goes on along the minus strand of NZ_CP136995.1, from coordinate 10,679 downwards.
GCCATTCCCCCCCGTACGGTCGGCATCGCGGCGGCCGTCGTCACGGTGGCCATCTGGACCGGCTTCATCGTCATCGGCCGCGCCGCGGCGGCGCGCACGCTGCTGCCGTTCGACATCGCGCTGCTGCGCGTGGTCGGCGCCAGCGTGGTGCTGGTGCCCTGGGGCTGGTGGCTGGCGCGGCGCGCGGGCGCCACGTCGTCGCTGTGGGGCTTTTCGCCGCTGCCGCTGCGGCCCACGGTGCTGTGCGGGCTGTTTGGCGGGTTGATCTACGCCATTCTTTGCTACGCCGGCTTCTTCTACGCGCCGGCGGCGCACGCGTCGGTGCTGATGCCGGGCAGCCTGCCGCTGTGGACGGCGCTGCTGGCCGCGCTGCTGCTGGGCGACCGCATCACGCCGGCGCGCGCGCTGGGGCTGGCGTGCATCGTGGCGGGCGACGTGCTGGTGGGCGGCGAAGGGCTGCTGTCGGCGTTTGGCGGCGGCGAGGTGTGGAAGGGCGACCTGATCTTCATGAGCGCGGCGTTTTGCTGGTCGGTCTACAGCGTGCTGGCGCGCCGCTTTGCGCTGGATGCGGTGCGCGCCACCATCGCCATCACGGTGTTCGCCTGCTTCACCTACCTGCCGCTGTTCGGGCTGCTGACGGCCACCGGCCTGTTGCCGACGCGGCTGGGCAGCGCGCCGTGGGGCGAACTGCTGTTCCACGCGCTGTTTCAGGGCGTGGGGTCGGTGGTCATTTCGGGCATCACCTTCGTGCAGATGGTGCGGGCTTTCGGGCCGGTCAAATCGACCATGATCACGGCGCTGGTGCCGGGACTGTCGGCGCTGGGCGCGGTGATGCTGCTGGCCGAGCCGCTGGGCTGGAACCTGCTGGCCGGCCTGGCGCTGGTCACGGCGGGCATCCTGTTCGGGGTGCGGGCGGCGCGCCAGAACACTATTAAAACCATAGCTGTCGACGCAGATCAGACAAGCGCCAGCGCGCTGAAACAATCATGACCGCGGTGCAACACAACCTGCTGGCCTTCGACACCAGCACCGACCAGATGTCGGTCGCCGTGCAGCGCGGCGCCGACGGCCAGCGCTTTGTGCACACCGGCGCGGGCGGCGCGCAGTCGTCGGCCACGCTGATCCCCACGGTGCAGGCGCTGCTGGCGCAGGCCGGGCTGGGGCTGGGCGATCTGCAGGCCATTGTGTTCGGGCGCGGGCCGGGCTCGTTCACGGGCCTGCGCACGGCGTGCGCGGTGGCGCAGGGGCTGGCCTGGGGCGCGGGCGTGCCGGTGCTGCCGGTCGACACACTGCGGGCTGTGGCCGAGGCGGCGCGCCAGTCGCAGCCCGCGGCGCACGATGCGCGCCGCGTGCTGGCCCTGCTGGACGCGCGCATGGGCGAGGTCTATGCGGCCGAATACGCCTTTTCGCCCGCCGCCGGCTGGCAGGCGCTGGGCGATGCCGCCGTGCTGCCGCCCGAGGCCCTGGCCGCGCCGCCCGCCGGCACGCTGCTGGCCGGCCATGCCGCGGCGGTGTACGACGCCCGCCTGCCCGCCGCCGTGCGCGCGCTGCCGCGTGCCGACGTGCTGCCGACGGCCGCCGCGCTGCTCGACCTGGCGCCCGCGCTGCTGGCCGCCGGCCACGCGGTGCCGGCCGAGCAGGCGCTGCCGCTCTACATCCGCGATAAAGTGGCGCAAACCACCGCTGAACGCAGCGCCGCCGGGCTGCCGCGCTGACGCGGTCTGATTGATCGTCATGAGCGCCGTCCTCAGTTCCGCCACCCCATCCGCCTGGCCGCCGCTCGCGCCGGCGCTGGAGGCGCGCTTCGAGCCGATGACGCCCGAGCGGCTGGACGCCGTGCTGGCCATTGAGCAATCGGTCTACAGCCACCCGTGGACGCGCGGCAATTTCGCCGACACGCTGGCGGCCGGCCACAACGCCATGTGCTTGCTGGGCGGCGACGAACTGCTGGGTTACTTCGTGGCCATGCCGGGGTTTGAGGAAGTGCACCTGCTCAACATCACCGTCGCACCGGCGTGGCAGCGCCAGGGCTGGGCGCTGGTCATGCTGGACGCGCTGGTGCTGTGGTCGCGCGCGCGCCGCGCCGAATGGCTGTGGCTGGAAGTGCGCGCCAGCAACACGCGCGCGCAGCAGGTGTACCTGCGGCGCGGCTTTGCGCGCGTGGGCCAGCGCAAGGCCTACTACCCGGCCGGCCACGGTCTGCGCGAAGACGCCGTGGTGATGAGCCTGCGGCTGGTGGACGCGCCATGAGCCTGCACGAGCTGGACGAACGCCAGCGCGCCATGCTGGCCGAAATGGGCGTGAAGCTGTGGCTGCCCAAGGCGGCGCCGGTGGTGCAGAATGCTACTGAATCGGTAGCTGCTGGCGCTGATGTGGCAAGCGCTGAAGGCGCATCGCATGCCGAAGCGCCACCTGCCCGCGCCGCTCGCCCCGCCGCGCAGCCCCCTGCCGCCGCCCCGCGCGGGACGCCGCCGCCGCCGCGCACATCAGCGCCCGTCGCCGCGCCCGCGCTCGGCCCGCGCCCCGAAGGCGTGGCCGACATGGACTGGCCGCAGCTCGAAGCCACCGTCGCCGCCTGCCGCGCCTGCGGCCTGTGCGAAGGCCGCACGCAGACCGTGTTCGGCGTCGGCGATCGCGCGGCCGACTGGATGGTCATCGGCGAAGCACCGGGCGAGAACGAAGACCGCCAGGGCCAGCCCTTCGTCGGCCAGGCCGGCAAGCTGCTCGACGCCATGCTGGCCGCCATCGGGCTGTCGCGGCAGGTCGTCGGTGCTACTGAATCAATAGCTGCAGACGCTGATCCATCCAGCGCAGGGGGCCAAAAGAATTCGAAAGCCGGCGTCTACATCGCCAACGTGCTGAAATGCCGCCCGCCCGCCAACCGCAATCCGCAGCCCGACGAAATCGCCCAGTGCGAGCCCTACCTGCGCCGCCAGGTGGCGCTGGTGCAGCCCAGGATCATCCTGGCCATGGGCCGCTTTGCCGTGCAGTCGCTGCTGCAGACCACCGAGCCCATCGGCCGCCTGCGCGGCCGCGTGCACCAGTACGAAGGCGTGCCGGTCATCGTCACCTACCACCCCGCCTACCTGCTGCGTGCCTTGCCTGAAAAAGCCAAGGCCTGGCAGGACCTGTGCCTGGCGCTGGACGTGATGCGCGGCCAGCCGCCCCAGCGCTGAAGCAGCCCAAAAAAACTGCGCCGGCCACCCGCGCGCGCCGCAAAATCGCGGGCTGGAGGAGCTTTTCATGAATCTGCTGGCCATCGCCCGGCGCCCGCTGGCGCGGGTCTGTCTTGCCCTGACCGCGCTGGCGCTGGCCGGCTGCGCTACCGCGCCCAGCCACCCCGCGCTGCAGGCGGCGCAGGCCGACGCGTCGCTGGCGCCGCTGGTGCCCATGCGCCGCTTTGTCGCCAATGTGGACGCCCACGGCGGCTTTGCGCTGTCGCCCGACGGGCAGCAACTGCTGTGGTTCCGCGTCGTCGGCACCGACGCTGGCCTCGCCGCGCGCGGCGTGGACCAGCCCGACAGCGCCGCACGCCGCTTTGCCACCGGCCACCTGGCGCGGCGCGACCTGGAAGGCGGCACCTACGGCTGGCTGCCCGACAGCCGCCACGCCTACTACGTGCGCGACCCGCGCGGTGACGAGGCGACGCAGATCCACGTCGTCGACACGCGCTCGCCGGCCGCCGCGCCGTGGCCGGTCACGCCCTGGCCCGGCGCGCGGTCCACCGTGGTGGCGCGCGGCGAGCCGGGCAGCGCGCGCTTCTTCTTTGCCAGCAACCGGCGCGACAAGGCCACCTTCGGCCTGTACGAAGCCGACGCCGCCACGCGCACCGTGCGCGAGGTGGCGCGCAGCGACGGTCGCGTGACCGGCTGGCTGATCGGCACCGATCGCCAGCTGGCCGGCCGCTGGCGCAAGCTGGGCGCGGACGATGGCTCGGACGGCGTGTTCGAGCTGGCCACGCCCGGCGGCGGCTGGCGCGTGCTGAAGACGGTGGCGCCGTTCGAGTGGTATTCGGTGCAGCGGCTCGACCCGCGCGCCGGCAAGGCCTGGGTCGTGCATCGGCTCGACCGCGACAAGGCGGCGCTGTTCGAGCTGGACCTGGCCACCGGTCAAGAGAAACTGCTGGCCGAGGACAGCGTGGTCGACCTGCAGTCCGGCGTCTACCTGCAGGGCAGCGGCGGCCCGGTCGCCGCGCTGAGCGAGCCCGGCCTGCCGCGCGTGCAGTGGCTGGACGCCGCGCTGGGCGCCGAGATAGAAGCCGCCGCGCGCCAAGCGCTGAACGCGGGGCTGATCGCGCACCCGCCGCGCGTGGTGCAACTGCAAAGCTCGCCCGACGACCACCGGCGCCTGATCGTGCGCACCACCGACGACTTCGACGCCGCCGAGCTGCTGCTGGACCGCGCCAGCGGCGAGGTCACGCGCCTGGACCGCGCTGACCCCGAGGCCGCGCAACTGCTGGTGCGCGACGAGCCCTTCAGCTTTACCACCAGCGACGACCGCACCGTGCACGGCTACCTGATGCGCCCGCGCGGCGTGGCCGGCCGCGTGCCGCTGGTGGTCAACATCCACGGCGGCCCCTGGACGCGCGATCAATGGTCGCGCGCCAGCTTCGGCATGGGTCAGATGCTGGCCAACCGCGGCTACGCCGTGCTGCGCGTCAACTACCGCAGCTCGGCCGGCTACGGGCGCGAGCACATGATGGCCGGCGCGCTGCAGACGCACGACCGCGTGCAGCGCGACATCGCCGAGGCCGCGCAATGGGCCGTCGACCAGGGCATCGCCGACCCGGCGCGCATGGCGGTGCTGGGCGCCAGCTTCGGCGGGTTTTCGGTGTTGCAGCAGCTGATCCTGAAGCACCACGACTGGCGCTGCGGCATTGATCTGGTGGGCGTGGCCGACTGGGCGCGGCTGATGGAGCAATGGCCGCCGTTCTGGCGCAACCGGCACTGGTTCACGCGCTTCTACGGCGACCCGGCCACGCTCGAAGGCCGCGCCGCGCTGCGCGCCGCATCGCCGGTATTCCATCTGGACCGCATCACCGCGCCCCTGCTGGTGATCCACGGCGCCAACGACATCCGCGTGCTCAAGCAGGATTCGGACGTCGTCGTCGCCGCCCTGCGCGCGCGCGGCCAGCCGGTGGACTACCTGGTGTTTCCCGACGAAGGCCACAGCACCGGCAAATGGCGCAACCGCCTGGCCCAGGCGCGCCGCATCGAGGATTTTCTGGCCGGCTGCCTGGGCGGGCGCAGCGCGGGCTGGGACTTCTACGAGCTGATGCCGGTGTCGACGCGCGCTGATTAGCTATTGATGTAATAGCTGAAAATGCAGTGCAGATAAGCGGCTGCGCGGAATTCGATTGAATTTCGAGCAGTTTCTGACTCACGCGTCGATGTTGACGGCGCGCAGCGCATTGGTCTCGATGAACTCGCGGCGCGGTTCGACCTCGTCGCCCATCAGCGTGGTGAACACGCGGTCGGCCTCGATGGCGTCGTCGATCTGCACGCGCAGCAGGCGGCGCACGGCGGGGTCCATGGTGGTTTCCCACAGCTGCTCGGGGTTCATCTCGCCCAGGCCCTTGTAGCGCTGGCGCGCGGTGGTGCGCTCGGCTTCGCTGATGAGCCACAGCATGGCTTCGCGGAAGGTGGAGACGGTCTGTTCGCGCATGCGCTCGCCTTCGCCGCGCGTGACCTTGGCGCCTTCGCCCAGCAGGCCCTTGAAGGTGTGCGCGGCTTCGGCCAGCGCGGCGTAGTCGGCGCCCAGCACAAAGTCCTGCGTGATGACGCTGCTCTTGATGTTGCCGTGGTGGCGGCGGCTGATGCGCAGGATGGGTTTGTCGGTGCGGGCGTCGAATTCGCTGGCGACCTGGGGCGCCGTGCCGTTGGCCTGCATGTCGGCCAGGCGCTGCTGCAGCGCGACGGCGCTGGCTTCGGCGGTTTCGGTGCTGTCCAGGTTCAGCGCCACGCCGCTGGCGATGGCGCGCAGGGCCTCGACGTCCATGAAGACGGACAGACGCTCGATGACACCTTCGGCCAGCTGGTACTTGCGTGCCAGCTCGGCCAGCGTGTCGCCGGAAATCTGCTGCGCACCGTCGCCACCGCCGTGCACCACGGCGTCCTTCAGCGCCACGCGCATCAGGAAGGCGTCCAGCGCGGCGTTGTCCTTCAGGTACAGCTCTTCCTTGCCGGCCTTGACCTTGTACAGCGGCGGCTGGGCGATGTAGATGTGGCCGCGCTCGACCAGCTCGGGCATCTGGCGGTAGAAGAAGGTGAGCAGCAGCGTGCGGATGTGCGCGCCATCGACGTCGGCGTCGGTCATGATGATGACGCGGTGGTAACGCAGCTTGTCGATGTTGAAGTCGTCGGCGCCGCTGCGGCCCGAATCGGCGGCGGTCTTGCCGATGCCGGTGCCCAGGGCGGTGATGAGCGTGACGATCTCGTTGCTGGTCAGCAGCTTTTCGTAGCGCGCGCGCTCGACGTTCAGGATCTTGCCGCGCAGCGGCAGGATGGCCTGGAACTTGCGGTCGCGGCCCTGCTTGGCCGAGCCGCCGGCCGAGTCGCCCTCGACGATGTAGATTTCGCTCATCGCCGGGTCTTTTTCCTGGCAGTCGGCCAGCTTGCCGGGCAAACCGAAGCCGTCGAGCACGCCTTTGCGGCGCGTCATCTCGCGCGCCTTGCGGGCGGCTTCGCGCGCGCGCGCGGCTTCGACGATCTTGCCGCAGATGATCTTGGCGTCGTTGGGGCGCTCTTCCAGGTACTCGGTCAGCGTGCGGGCGACGATGTCCTCGACCGGCGCGCGCACTTCGCTGCTGACCAACTTGTCCTTGGTCTGGCTGCTGAACTTGGGCTCGGGCACTTTCACGCTCAGCACGCAGCACAGGCCTTCGCGCATGTCGTCGCCGCTGACTTCGACCTTGGCCTTCTTGGCCAGGTCGTTCTGCTCGATGTACTTGCCGATCACGCGCGTCATGGCCGCGCGCAGGCCGGTCAGGTGCGTGCCGCCGTCGCGCTGCGGAATGTTGTTGGTGAAGCACAGCACCTGCTCGCTGTACGCGTCGTTCCATTGCATCGCGACTTCGACGCCGATCTCGGTGCCGGGGATGCCGCCATACGTATCGGCCGGGCGCGTGCCGGTGGCGTAGAAGGCGTTGGGGTGCAGCACCTTCTTGGCGCCGTTGATGAATTCGACAAAGCCCTTGACGCCGCCGGCGCCCGAGAAGTCGTCTTCCTTGCCCGTGCGCTCGTCGAGCAGGCGGATGCGCACGCCGTTGTTCAAAAAGCTGAGTTCGCGCAGGCGCTTGGCCAGGATTTCGTAGTGGAACTCGGCGTTTTCCTTGAAGATCTCGGTGTCGGGCAGAAAGCGCACTTCGGTGCCGCGCTTGTCGGTGTCGCCGGCAATCTTCATGGGCGAAATCTCGACGCCGTTCACCGTCTCGATCAGGCGATCCTGCACGAAGCCGCGGCTGAACTCCAGCTCGTGCTTCTTGCCGTCGCGGCGCACCGTCAGGCGCAGACTGCTCGACAGCGCGTTGACGCACGACACGCCCACGCCGTGCAGGCCGCCCGAGACCTTGTAGCTGTTCTGGTTGAACTTGCCGCCGGCGTGCAGCTCGGTCAGGGCGATTTCTGCGGCCGAGCGCTTGGGCTCGTGCTTGTCGTCCATCTTCACGCCGGTGGGGATGCCGCGGCCGTTGTCGGTGACGCTGATCGAGTTGTCGGTGTGGATGGTGACGACGATGTCGTCGCAGTAGCCGGCCAGCGCCTCGTCGATGGAGTTGTCAACCACCTCGAACACCAGGTGGTGCAGGCCGGTGCCGTCGCTGGTGTCGCCGATGTACATGCCGGGGCGCTTGCGCACCGCTTCCAGGCCTTCCAGGATCTGGATGGCGCCCTCGCCGTAGCCCTCGGCCGCGCGCGGAGCGTCGGGTTGCGGGGTATCGGGGGTGGGTTGGGTGTCGGTCATCAGGCTTATCTCTCGCTCTCTTTAATGCCGAAACCCGCCATGGGCGGCGGGTTGTCGGCGCGGAATGCTCCTAAAATAGAAGCATTCTCAAATGCGCATGGGCATCACCACGTACTTGAAGTGGGCGTTGTCGGGCAGGGTGATCAGGGCCGAGCTGTTGGCGTCCTGCAGCTCGATCTTGACCATGTCCTGCTGGCTCATGTTGGACAGCGCGTCGATCAGGTAGGTGACGTTGAAGCCGATCTCGATCGAGTCGCCGCCGTAGTCGATGTCGAGTTCGTCGGTGGCTTCTTCCTGCTCGGCGTTGTTGGACGCCACGCGCAGCGTGCCGGGCTCGAAGTTCAGGCGCACGCCCTTGAACTTTTCGCTGGTCAGGATGGCGGTGCGCTGCAGGCTGGCCAGCAGCGGCGCGCGACCCAGCGTCACGCTGTTCTTGTGGTTCTTGGGGATGACGCGGTTGTAGTCGGGGAACTTGCCCTCGACCAGCTTGGTGACGAACTCCATCGCGCCGAAGCGAAAGCGCGCCTGGTTGGCGGCAAACTGCATTTCGATCATCGGGGCGTCCTGGCCTTCGGGCACGCTGGCGTCGGACAGCAGGCGCTGCAGCTCGATCACGGTCTTGCGCGGCAGGATGACTTCCTGCTTGGGCACTTCGACGTCCAGCGTGGCGCTGGCAAAGGCGAGGCGGTGCCCGTCGGTGGCGACCAGGCTGAGTTGCCTGCCCTCGGCCACGAACAGGATGCCGTTGAGGTAGTAGCGGATGTCGTGCACCGCCATGGCAAACGCCACCTGGTCCAGCAGGTTCTTCAGCGTCTTCTGCGGCACCTGGAAGGCGGGGCCGAAGTTGGGCGCCTCCTGCACCAGCGGGAAGTCCTCGGCCGGCAGCGTCTGCAGCGTAAAGCGCGACTTGCCGCCCTTGAGCACCAGCTTGTTCTGCTGCGACTCGAGGCTCACGGTCTGGTCGGCCGGCATGGTGCGCAGGATGTCGATCAGCTTGCGTGCGCCCACGGTGGTGGCAAAGCTGCCACCGTCGCCGCCCAGTTCGGCCGCGGTGCGGATCTGGATTTCGAGGTCGCTGGTGGTCAGCTGCGTCTGTTCGCCGCTCTTGCGCAACAGCACGTTGGCCAGCACCGGCAGCGTGTGGCGCCGCTCGACGATGCCGGACACCGACTGCAGGGCCGACAGCAGCTTGTCCTGGGTGGTCTTCAAAACGATCATGTCTTCCTCGAATTCCTCGTCGTGATGGCCCTTGCGCACGCCTGCCAAGGCCGGGCGCCGGACAACCCTTTATTGTCGCCTGTTTTGCCGCCCGTGCGCCGCGTGCGGGCGGGCGCCCGGCATCAGCCTTTCAGGGTCTGTTCCAGCACGTGCAGCTGCTGGTTGAGTTCGGTCAATTGCTGGCGCTCGGCGGCGATCTTGCGCACCGCGTGCAGCACCGTCGTGTGGTCGCGCCCGCCAAACAGCTCGCCGATTTCGGGCAGGCTCTTCTGCGTCAGTTCCTTGGCCAGGTACATGGCAATCTGCCGCGGCCGCGCAATGCTGGCCGGCCGCTTCTTGCTGTACATGTCCGAGACCTTGATCTTGTAATAGTCGGCCACGGTCTTCTGGATGTTCTCGACGCTGATCTGGCGGTTCTGGATCGACAGCAGGTCGCGCAGCGCTTCCTTGGCCAGCGGGATGGAAATTTCCTTCTGGTTGAAGCGCGAATAGGCCAGGATCTTGCGCAGGGCGCCTTCCAGTTCGCGCACGTTGGATCGCACGTTCTTGGCGACGAAAAAGGCCACCTCTTCAGGCATCTCGGCGCCCTCGGACGCCGCCTTGCTGACCAGGATGGCCACGCGCATCTCCAGCTCGGGCGGCTCCAGCGCCACCGTCAGGCCCGAGTCGAAGCGCGACACCAGCCGCTCGTGGATGTCGGCCAGCCCCTTGGGATAGGTGTCACTGGTCATGACGATGTGGCTCTTCTTGGCCAGCAGCGCCTCGAAGGCGTTGAAGAATTCTTCCTGCGTGCGGTCCTTGTTGGCGAAGAACTGCACGTCGTCGATCAACAGCAGGTCAAGCGAGTGGTAGCGGTCCTTGAACTGGTCGAACGCCTTGCGCTGGTACGCCTTGACCACATCCGACACGAACTGCTCGGCATGGATGTAGAGAACTTTGGCGCCGGGGCGCCCTTGCAGCAGCCGGTTGCCCACGGCGTGCATCAGGTGCGTCTTGCCCAGGCCCACGCCGCCGTAGATGAACAAGGGGTTGTACAACTGGCCCGGCGCGCCCGCCACGTGCAGCGCGGCCGCCCGTGCCATGCGGTTGGCCGAGCCCTCGACCAGGGTGTCGAAAGTCAGCCCGGTGTTCAGGCGGTTGCGAAACTGTCCGCCCGCCGCCTCGTCGCCCACGTCGGCCGGGGGCGGGGCAGGCTCTTCGGCTGTCGGTGTGACGGTGGCGGCAGCTTGCGCACGAACCTCATAAGACACCGGTTTGACGGGGTTTGCACGAGGAGCAAGCGCTAACTCAACCTGCACCGGCTGGCCGTGCAGCGACTCCAGCACCGCGGCAATGCGTGCGGCGTATTGTGCACGCACCCAGTCCAGCTTGAACCGGTTGCCGACCCACAGCGTCAGTCGGGACTGGTCGGGCGCGAGCTGGGCGGACAGGGGTCGGATCCAGGTGTTGAACTGCTGTTCGGGCAGTTCCTGCGCCAGAATGTCCAGGCACGCAGGCCACAG